>NZ_JBQQCH010000007.1:0-212310 GCF_052245515.1 Pseudarthrobacter sp. 1C304
AAGCTAAGACCCACAGCGCCGATGGTACTGCACCCGGGAGGGTGTGGGAGAGTAGGTCACCGCCGGAACATCATTAGGTCGAGGACCCCAACCACCAGGTTGGGGTCCTCCCGCATTTAAAACACCCACCACGCCAGGACGCCCCCTCACATCGTGTTGGGCAATCCCGTATGATTCCGCGGGCCGCGACATCTAAAGTCCATTCCGGTGCGCCCTTGCCCCGGCACTACATGCCCCGGTTAGGATTTGGTGTGGTTCGTCGATTGCGGGCCAGGGTGGAACGGAAGCTTCCACTATTCGATATTGGGGGAGTTGACTAGTGAAGATTCCGAAACTGGTTGCCGTGGTGGCGATTTTGGCCGCGGCAACGGCGACGTCAATCGTGCCGGCCTATGCCGATGAATTGCCCACCACCACGCCATCCGTCGCTGCAAGCGTCCAAACGTCGCCTGCGGCAGACCCGGAGGGTTCCACCCCGCCCACATCTGCGGCCCCGACTGCGCCGGCGCCTGCTGCGCCAACGGAGCCTTCCGTGCCGACAACGGCCGCACCGGGCTCCGTGACAAGCCCTGCCCCCACGGAAACGCCAACACCCCCGGCATCGCCGGAATCGGACAGCAAGTCAGCTGCCGCGGAGCCGCCGTCGGGCGCGGCTGCAGTCGGAGACGGCGAAGCAGCAATCCAGGCGCACTGGACAGCTTTGGGCGGCGCCAGCGGTTCGCTGGGTCCCGTGGCATCAACGGTGTATTGCGAATTGCGGAACAGTGGCTGCGTCCAGCGCTTCGAAAAGGGAGCGATTCACTGGTCCGAGGCGACAGGTGCCCACGCCACCCAGGCGGCCATCGCCGCCAAATGGGCAGCGCTGAACTGGGAGTCCGGCCGCCTCGGCTATCCCGTCAGCGAACAGGTCTGCACGCTGAAGAACGCCGGCTGCGTCCAGCGGTTTGAGGGCGGGGCCGTGCACTGGTCCAAGCCCACCGGAGCCTTCGCCACGTGGGCAGCGATCGCCGCCAAATGGGCCGCCCTGAACTGGGAGTCCGGCCGGCTCGGCTATCCCGTCAGCGATGAGGTCTGCGGCCTGCGGAATGGCGGATGTGTCCAGCGCTTCGAAGGCGGGGCCGTGCACTGGTCCAGCGGAACCGGTGCGCACGCAACCTGGGCAGCCATCGCCGCGCGGTGGGCCACGATGAATTGGGAGTCCGGCCGCATGGGTTATCCCGTCAGTAGCGAGACCTGCGGTCTTCGCAATGACGGCTGTGTCCAGCGCTTCGAAGGGGGCGTCTTCTACTGGTCGCCCTTCGGCGGCGCCCAGCCCATGTGGGGAGCCATCCTCGCCAGCTACGGCGGAAGGTCCTGGGAAGCAGGATCGCTGGGGTATCCGGTGGCAGCCGAGTCCTGCTCCAGCTCCACGGTGTGCTCGCAGGAGTTCCAGTACGGCCGGTTCACCTGGACAGCCGGCCTGGGCGTGAAGTACCACCTCAGGTCCGCCGGCTACTGCGAGTCATTGAACCGGAACGCCGTGCGCTACACGGGTGGAGGCTCGGCCCGGGTATCGTTCGCCATTGCCGAAAGCTACCCCGCTACCCCTGTTACGTTCACCACCTGTGTCCGGGTCAACGGCGCCTACCAGGTCGAGTGGACGGTACCCGGCTACGCCGGCGAGAGCGGATTCGCCCGTCCCGGCGTCGCCTCCGGACCCACCATCAACAAGTTTTCTCCCACCGGCTCCTTCACGGTGACTGAAGCATTCGGCCTCGGGAACCCGGGCACCTCGCTGTCCTACCGCCAGCTGAACCCTTACTCCCGCTGGGGCGGCCGGCTGAACTCGAACTACAACAAGTACTTTGAATCCAGCGCCGACATCTTCCCGGACGAGAACATGTGGTACTACGCAACGCGTCCGTCGCATGATTACCGGCAAGGGGTTGTTATCAACTACAACCGGCCTCCGGACTCCGCCATCCAGATGAACGCCGGCTTCGCGATCTTCCTGCACGCAAACCGCGTCCCCACGTGGGGCTGCATTTCCCTTTCAGAGGCAGATGTTGTGAGGTTCCAGCAGGGTGCCGTACGGGGCGACCGGATCATCATGGGAGTTGGAGATGATGTTTTCAGCTAAAGACAAGGCGGCGCTTACGGGCCTCGCGCTGACCGTCGTCCTGGGGCTGTCCGGGTGCAGCGGATCCTCGCCGTCCCCCGACGCCGGTGCGACGGCGACGTCTGAAACTACGACGACGGCGGCCCCGTCCAGCTCCGGACCCGCCACCGCCCGGGACGGATCGTCGCTACTTCCCACCACCGAGGTGGGGGCGTGCTCCCTCCTGGGTGCCGACCAGATCCGGCAAGCCCTCGGCGATGCCGCGCAGGAGATCCAGACCGGTGAGGTTGCCGGGACCGTGACGCCGGAAGGCGTCCGGAATGAAAACTGCATCTATCCGCTCGATGCATCCGGGGCCACAACGCACGCAGTCATCCTGGAAGTCGTGACGTATCCGGACGAGGCCAGCCGGGCGGGTGCGGACCCGTGGGAGGCCATGATGTCGCCCACAGAAGTGACCGGCCTCTGGGGTGAGGCGCGCTACGCCACCAACCGCCTCAGCGAATCGACCGAACATGTCCTGGCCGTTGCCAAGGGAACCCAGGTCTGGAGATTCCTGGTCTCGCAGCCCACGAACACGCCCACCTGGGAGCCTGCCGAAGGGCTGGCGGTCATGAAGAAGCTGGCGGAGTCTGCCAAAATCTAGGCCGCCGGACTCGACTACAATAGAGGCTGGCCTCGAGGCTTCCCGTTCACCACGGGTATGCGCTCGTCAGGCAAGAAGCAACTAGGAGTAGTACGGCTGCCAGCGTGCCAGTCGGGGGCTCGCAACAGGAGGAATCCAGCATGGCTGAGCACAACGACGGACATCGCGGCGGCAACGATCGCGGTAACTTTGGCGGCGGCCGCACATCCGGCGGCGGCGGTTTCCGCGGCACCAACAACTCCGGCGGCGACCCCCGTGGCTACCGTGCCCGCGACGACCGCGGCACCGGCGGATTCCGGGGTTCCTCCGACAATCGTGACCGGAAGCCGTATGGTGACCGTCCGGCGCGGGAAGGTGACAAGCCGTACAGCGGTGGCGGCGACCGTGACCGTAAGCCGTATGGCGGTGGTGGCGATCGTGATCGTAAGCCGTATGGTGACCGTGGTCCGCGTGAGGGTGGCGGGGAGCGTCGCAGCTTTGGTGCCGGCGGTACCAGTGACCGTAAGCCGTATGGCGGTGGTGGCGATCGTGATCGTAAGCCGTATGGTGACCGTGGTCCGCGTGAGGGTGGCGGGGAGCGTCGCAGCTTTGGTGCCGGCGGTACCAGCGACCGCAAGCCCTACAGCGGTGGAGGCGACCGTGACCGCAAGCCGTACAGCGGCGGCGACAACCGCAAACCGTTCGGCAACCGCGATGACCGTCCGGCCCGCAGCTTTGACCGTGGCGACTCCGGCCCCCGCCAATTCGGCCGCGACCGGGCAGAAGACCGCCCGGTCCGAGTCCCGAACGCCCGGGACCTCCGCAGCGCCAACCGACCGGACCGTGAGCGTTCGCCGCAGATCGACGACGACGTTACGGGCAAGGAGCTGGACCGCGCCACGCAGCACCAGATCAAGACCCTGGAGGACAATAGTGCCGAGTGGGTGGCCCGCCACCTGGTGATGGCCGGACGCCTGATCGACGACGAACCGGAGCTTGCCTTCCAGCATGCCCTCGCAGCCAGCCGCCGCGGCGGCCGCCTCGCCGCCGTCCGCGAAGCCGTGGGCCTCACCGCCTACGCTGCCGGCCACTACGGCGAAGCTCTCCGCGAGTTCCGCACCTACCGCCGGATCAGCGGCTCCAACATGCACCTGCCGGTCATGGCGGACTGCGAACGCGGGCTCGGCCGTCCGGACCGCGCTCTGGAAATGGCACGCTCCGAGGAAGCCAAGGACCTCGACGCCCCCGGCAAGGCTGAACTGGCCATGGTGGCCGCCGGCGCCCGCACGGACCTGGGCCAGCTGGACGCGGCCGTCTCCGAACTGGAAATCACGCAGCTGGACATCAACCGCGCGTTCTCCTACAGCCCGCGCCTCTTCCGCGCCTACGCTGAGGCCCTGGCAGCGGTGGGCCGCACGGCCGAAGCGGAGAAGTGGCAGCGCCAGGCCGTTGTTGCCGAGCACGCCCTTGGCCTCGACGTTCAAGAGGACCCCGACATCATCGACCTCGGCTGGGACGAGGAAGAGGAAGCCCGCGAGGCCGAGCAGCAGCGCCGGGTCCTGGCCGAGCAGGCGGCCCAGCGGTCCGCCGCGGCTGAGCAGGAGCAGGCTCCCGCCAGCGCCAGCGCCGAGGCTGTTGCCGGTCTGCCGGAAACGCAGGCCACCGCGGTGAGCGCCCTGGACGACGGCACCGACGACGTCGAGTCCGACTTCTGGGAGTCTGACGACGCCGAGTCCGATGAGGACTCCGTGGAAAAGGACGCACTGGACCGCTCTGAGGTGCTGGGCGGCGAGGATTCCGGCGACACCGGACTGGACGGCCACGAGTCCCACGACCACGACTCCCACGGCGACGATTTCCGCAGCCAGGAACGCTCCGAGGGCTGACCGGACGTGGCCGCACCGGAGCTGATCTCGACCTTTGACGCCCTCCTCGCTGACTTGGACGGCGTGGTGTACGCCGGCGCCCACGCCATCCCGGGCGCCGTGGAATCCCTGCGCCGCCTCGCCGGGATCGGCGTCGGCCTGGGCTACGTCACGAACAACGCCTCCCGGACACCCGCCCAGGTGGCGCAACACCTGCGCGACCTGGGCGCCCCGGCAGAGGACCAGCAGGTCGTCAGCTCCTCGCAGGCGGCGGGCGAACTTCTGGCTTCGCTGCTGCCGCCGGGGTCACGCGTCCTGATCACGGGCGGGGACTCCCTGGCCCAGGAGATCGAACTCGCCGGGCTGGTGCCGGTCCGCAGCGAATCGGAGCAGCCCGTCGCCGTCGTGCAGGGGTTCCACCCGGACCTTGGGTGGAAGGACCTGGCGGAAGCGGCGTATGTCGTTGCCGGCGGGGCCCTGTGGGTGGCCACCAACACGGACATGTCCATTCCGCAGGCCCGGGGCATCGCGCCGGGAAACGGAACCCTCGTGGCCGCCGTGGCGGCCGCCACCGGGCAGCGGCCCCGTGTCGCCGGGAAACCGGAAGCTCCGTTGTTCCATGCCGCCGCGAAGCGGCTGGCCGCAGACCGGCCGCTGGTGGTCGGCGACCGCCTGGACACTGACATCCTCGGCGGCAACAACGCCGGCTTCGCCACAGTCGCCGTGCTGACCGGCGTCGACACCAGGGAGTCCATCCTCGCCGCCCGCACGCTGGAACGGCCCCGCTACATCATCAACGACCTCACGGACCTCTACCGCCCTTACCCGGCCGTGGTGTCCGACGCCGGGCAGCACCGCTGCGGCGCCGCCTCCGCCGCCGTGGACGGGCAGACAGTCCGGATCAGCGGCGATCCCGCCGACCTTGACGCGTGGCGGGCCGCGTGTGCGGCCTGGTGGACGGCCAACCCCGAGACCGGCACCGCTCTGGCGCCGGTCCTTGAATGGCTGGATCACTAGACTGGGGACCATGACCGAGCCGCACCACCCAGCCGAGACGGACCCTGCCGGGCCGGACCCTGCCGAGCCGGACGCCGGGGGAGCAGCCCGCGCCACCTGGCCCGAGGCTCCGGCTGGAGCCGACGCGGGCACCGGCACCCGGGACTCCGCCGTCGACGTCCTGCTGGACCGCCTCGGGGAACTCCCGGAGCTGCCGGTAGCCCGGCACGGGGAGGTCTACGCAGGGCTCCACGACGACCTGCTGGAAGCGCTGAACGAGTCGGCCACCACCACGCCATCCGGGGGACAGCACGAATGAGCAGGCTTGACCAGGCCCTCGTCAGCCGCGGACTGGCGAGGTCCCGAACCCACGCAGCGCGGCTGATTGCCGAGGGAAAAGTCAGCTCCGGCGGCAACGTGCTGGCTAAGGCGTCCCTCCAGGTCGGCGACGACACGAGCCTTGACGTGGCCGCCTCCGGCGAGGACAACTACGTCAGCCGGGCCGGGCACAAATTGGCCGGTGCGCTGGACGCCTTTCCCGCCGTCGCCGTCGCGGGCAAGCGGTGCCTCGACGCCGGCGCGTCCACGGGCGGATTCACCGAAGTGCTGCTGCGCCGCGGCGCGGACCATGTGGTGGCTGTCGACGTCGGGCATGACCAGCTGGTCCCGGTCATCCGGAACGACCCCCGGGTTTCCGTCCACGAGGGCCTCAACGTCCGCTATATGACCCCGGAGCAGATCGGCGGACCGGTGGCCCTGACGGTGGCTGACCTGTCTTTCATCTCCCTGACCCTGGTGGTGGCACCGCTCGCCGCGTGCACCGATCCGGGCGGGGACCTGGTGCTGATGGTCAAGCCGCAGTTTGAGATCGGCAAGGACCGGCTGGGCCGCACCGGCGTGGTCACCTCGGAGCGGGAACGCCGGCTCGCCGTCGGCAAAGTCGCGGCAGCGGCCATGGACGCCGGGCTGGAATTGCAGGGCCTCGCGTCCAGCCCGCTGCCCGGCCAGGACGGAAACGTCGAGTACTTCCTGTGGATAAAGCGCGGTATTGGCACAGACCTGCCTAAGATCGAAGAGCGGGACGCGGCCGTTGCTGCGTTACTCGGAACGATCTGGCCCCAGCACGAGAAGCATTAGAAGGCGGAACCCGATGAGCAGGCGCGTCCTCATCCTTGCCCACACAGGCCGTGAGGAGTCCCTCAAAGCTGCCTGGGAAGCGTGCGCACGGCTCCACGATTCCGGCATCATCCCGGTGATGCTCAAGACCGAGCTTGGCGACATGGTCCGCTTCTTCGGACGCCTCGACCAGCCCGTCGAGATCCTCCACGACCACGTGATGCTGCCCGACGTCGAGCTCGTGATGGTGCTCGGCGGCGACGGGACCATCCTCCGCGCGGCAGAGCTGGTGCGCGAGGTGGACGTGCCGCTGCTCGGCGTCAACCTTGGCCACGTCGGCTTCCTGGCCGAAAGCGAGCGGGCGGACCTCGCCCAGACCGTCGAGTGGATCGCAAGCCGCGAATACACGGTGGAAGAGCGGATGACCATCGACGTCCAGGTCTGGGTCCGCGGACAGAAAATCTGGCACACGTGGGCACTTAACGAGGCCGCGATCGAAAAGGGCAACCGGGAGCGGATGCTCGAGGTGGTCACCGAAGTCGACGAACGGCCGCTCACTTCCTTCGGCTGCGACGGGGTTGTCCTGGCCACCCCCACCGGCTCCACCGCGTACGCCTTCTCCGCCGGAGGCCCGGTGGTGTGGCCCGAGGTCGAGGCGCTGCTGATCGTGCCCATCAGCGCCCACGCGCTCTTCGCCAAGCCGCTGGTGGTCTCGCCCCGTTCCCGGCTCGCCGTGGAAATCCTGAGCCGGACAGACGCGCAGGGCGTCCTTTGGTGCGACGGCCGGCGCTCGGTGGACCTGCCGCCCGGCGCCCGGGTGGAGGTGACCCGCTCCGCCACGCCGGTGCGGCTCGCCCGGACACACCAGACCCCCTTCTCCGGCCGCCTGGTTCGCAAGTTCGAGCTCCCGATCCAAGGCTGGCGCGGACCCATGCCGCAGGCGGCCACCATCCATACGGGCCCGGTTCCGGTGATCCGCACGCCCCGGCCGATGCCCCCGCTTCCAACTCCGCCGCAGGCCGGCCCAGCTTCCGCCGGGCCGGACGACACGCCCGATCCATCGACTGCGAAGTGACCCATGCTTGAAGAACTGAGAATCCGCGACCTGGGCGTCATCACCGACGCCACGCTGCCGCTGGGCCCCGGGCTGAGCGTTGTGACCGGTGAAACAGGTGCCGGCAAGACCATGGTGGTGACCGCCGTCGGGCTGCTGCTCGGCGCACGGTCCGACGCCGGTGCTGTCCGCAGCGGCGCGAAAAGCGCCTCCGCCGAGGCGACCGTCAGGCTCGACGCCGGGCACCCGGCCTTGGAGCGGGCCGGTGAAGCTGGCGCGGAGGTCGAGGAGTTCGACGGCGGCGCGGAGCTGCTGCTCGCCCGCAGCGTCAGCGCGGACGGGCGCAGCCGTGCCTACCTCGGCGGGCGCTCCGCACCCGTGGGCGTGCTGGCGGAAATCGGCGGGACCCTCGTGGTGGTCCACGGCCAGTCCGAGCAGATCCGGCTGAAGAGCCCGGTGGCGCAGCGCGCCGCCCTCGACAAGTTTGCGGGGGAGGGTTTCGCAGCCGCGCTTGCCAGCTACCAGGAGCTCCATGCCCGCTGGAAGTCCAGCCAGGCCGAGCTGGACGAGCTCCGCAGCGCCGCGCGGGAGCGCCTCCGCGAGGCAGAATCCCTGGAAGCCGCGCTGGCCGAAATCGACGCGATCGACCCGCAGCCCGGGGAGGACGAATCCCTCAAGGCCGAGGCCGTCAAACTCGCCAACGTCGAGGAACTCCGGATCGCGGCCACCACGGCACACCAGGCGCTCATCGCCGAGGACTTCGGCGAGGGCAACGACGCCACGGCCCTGGTGGACGCCGCCAAACGAACCCTGGAGCACGTCGCCGAACACGACGAGGAACTGGGGTCGGCGGCCGCCCGCCTCGCCGAGGTGGGTTTCCTGCTCAACGACATCGCCACCGAACTGGCCAGCTACCAGGCCTCCCTCGACACCGAGGGCCCGGAACGGCTCGCAGAGATCGAGGAGCGCCGCGCGGCCCTCGCGAAGCTGGTGCGCAAGTACGCGCCGAGCATCGACGAAGTCCTGGCCTGGGCGGAGCAGGCCCGGGCGCGGTTCCTGGAGCTGCAGGACGACTCCACCCGGATCGAGGCGCTGGACGCCGAGGTGGTCCGCAGCGAGGCGGAGCTGCGCAAGCAGGCCACCGCCCTCGGCAAGCTGCGGAAGAAGGCCGCCAAGGACCTCTCCGCCCGTGTCAGCGCCGAACTCAAGGCCCTGGCGATGGCGGACGCCACCCTGGTCATCAACGTCGAAACCGACGGTCCGCTGGGCCCGTTCGGCGCGGACGAGATTGCCTTCCTGCTCCAGCCGCACTCCGGGGCCCCCGCCCGTCCGCTGGGCAAGGGCGCCTCCGGAGGTGAACTGTCCCGCGTAATGCTCGCCATCGAAGTGGTCCTCGCCGCCGTCGATCCCGTCCCCACGTTCGTCTTCGACGAGGTGGACGCCGGTGTGGGCGGCCGCGCCGCCGTCGAGATCGGCCGCCGGCTGGCGATGCTGGCCCGGCACGTCCAGGTCCTCGTGGTGACCCACCTGCCGCAGGTGGCGGCCTTCGCTGACCAGCACATCCGGGTCACCAAGACGTCCGTGCGCGGCGCCGACGGGGCCACGGCCAGCGGCTTCACCTCCAGCGACGTCCAGCTCCTCGACGCCGCGGAGCGGGTGCGGGAGCTGGCGCGCATGCTCGCCGGCCAGGAGGACTCTGAATCCGCCCAGGCCCATGCCCAGGAACTGCTCGACGACGCCAGGCTCCTGCCGCAGCAGTCCTGACCGCCGCAGGCACGATCAGCGCAGGCACGATCAGTGCGGCAGGCCACAGCTGGGATGACAATCACAGCGGCTTCCCGCGAACAGACCCCCTGAAGGACGAATTGATGATAGGCTCGAACCCCGTGGTGCAGCGATCAAATTCCCGTGTAAATTCCCGGTTCCCGGACTCGTCCAAGACGACCAAACACATCTTCGTCACCGGTGGTGTGGCGTCCTCGCTCGGTAAGGGACTGACGGCTTCGAGCCTCGGTCACCTCCTGCGGGCACGCGGTTTGTCTGTAACAATGCAAAAGCTCGATCCCTATCTGAACGTGGATCCGGGCACGATGAACCCCTTCCAGCACGGCGAAGTCTTCGTCACTGACGACGGCGCCGAAACGGACCTCGACATCGGACACTACGAGCGCTTCCTCGATGAGAACCTCGAAGGCTCGGCCAACGTGACCACCGGCCAGGTGTACTCCACCGTGATCGCCAAGGAACGCCGCGGCGAATACCTCGGCGACACCGTCCAGGTCATCCCGCACATCACCGATGAAATCAAGCGGCGCATGCGGCTTCCCGCCGAGGGCAAGCACGCCCCCGACGTGATCATCACCGAAATCGGCGGCACCGTGGGCGACATCGAGTCCCAGCCGTTCCTCGAATCCGCCCGCCAGGTCCGCCAGGACATCGGCCGGAACAACGTGTTCTTCCTGCACGTCTCCCTGGTGCCGTACATCGGCCCCTCGCAGGAGCTGAAGACCAAGCCGACGCAGCACTCCGTCGCCGCGCTGCGCTCCATCGGTATCCAGCCCGAGGCGATCGTGATCCGTTCGGACCGTGACGTCCCGCAGGCCATGCGCGACAAGATCGGCCGGATGTGCGACGTCGACATCGACGCCGTCATCGGCTGCCCGGACGCACCGAGCATCTACGACATCCCCAAGACCCTGCACACCCAGGGCCTGGATTCGTACATCGTGCGCGCCCTCGACCTTCCCTTCAAGGACGTCGACTGGACCAGCTGGGACAAGCTCCTCGACGCGGTCCACAACCCCAAGCACGAGGTCGAGATCGCCCTGGTCGGCAAGTACATCGACCTGCCGGACGCGTACCTCTCCGTCACCGAGGCGCTGCGCGCCGGCGGCTTCGCCAACGACACCAAGGTCAAGATCCGCTGGGTCCCCTCGGACGAGTGCGCCACCCCCGAGGGCGCACTCAAGTCCCTGGAAGGCGCCGACGCGATCTGCGTACCGGGCGGCTTCGGCATCCGCGGCCTCGAAGGCAAGCTGGGCGCACTGAAGTACGCCCGCGAAAGCAAGCTTCCCGTCCTGGGCCTGTGCCTGGGCCTGCAGTGCATGGTGATCGAATACGCCCGCAACGTGGTCGGCCTCGAGGGTGCCTCCTCGTCGGAGTTCGAGCCGGACTCCAGGTACCCCGTGATCGCCACCATGGAAGAGCAGCTGGACTTCGTGGACGGCAAGGGCGACCTGGGCGGCACCATGCGCCTGGGGCTGTACGAGGCCAAGCTCGACGCGGGTTCCGTGGTCGCGGAGACCTACGGCACCACCACCGTCAGCGAACGGCACCGCCACCGCTACGAGGTTAACAACAAGTACCGCGACCAGATTGCCGCCAAGGGGCTGGTGTTCTCCGGAACGTCACCCGACGGCAAGCTTGTGGAGTATGTCGAGCTTCCCCGCGAAGTCCACCCGTACTACGTCGCCACGCAGGCGCACCCGGAGCTCAGCTCACGCCCCACCCGGCCGCACGCGCTGTTCTCGGGTCTGGTGAAGGCCGCCCTGGAGCACCAGCACGGCGCCGGCCAGCCGGCCGCTGCCGAGGCCAAGCCCGCCGCAGCCAAGGCTTCCCCGGCAGCGTCGAAGTAACCCCAACTGAATCAAAGGACGGCGCGATGCCCGGTACCCCTGAGACCCCCAATGCTGCACGGCAGGTTTCGGACGAACCGAGCCCGCGCCGTCTTTTGTCGTCCCGGACGGTCTACGAAGGCCGGATCTGGGATGTTGTCAGTGACAGTTTCCAGCTCAACGACGACGGCGATGCGCTGGTCCGCGACTATATCGACCATCCCGGTGCGGTGGCCGTCCTGCCCATGAACGACCGCGGCGAGGTGCTGCTGATCAAGCAGTACCGGCACCCCGTCGGGATGGACCTGTGGGAGATCCCGGCCGGTCTCCTCGACGTGGAGGGCGAGGACTTCGTGGCCGGCGCGGCACGCGAGCTCGCCGAGGAAGCAGACCTCATCGCCGGGACCTGGAACGTGCTGGCCGACTTCTTCAACTCGCCCGGTTCCTCCAGCGAGGCCATCCGCATCTATCTGGCCCGGGACCTGAGCGACGTGCCCGGCCACGAGCTCCACGTCCGCACCGACGAGGAAGCCGAAATCGAGCTGCACTGGATTCCGCTCGATGATGCCGTGGCCGCCGTGCTGGAGGGCCGCCTGCATAACCCGTCCGCCGTCGTCGGGGTCCTTGCCGCCGCCGCTGCCCGCGATAACGACTTCAAGGGCCTCCGCCCGGGCAGCGCGCCGTGGCCCGCGCATCCCAGCCAGCGCTGATGACGGAGCCGCTGACTGCCGAGCCGCAGGTTGCCGGGGTGCCCGCGCAGGCCGCCGAGCCGCCGGCTGCCGAGGCGCCCGCGCAGGCCGCCGCCCGCGCACAGCCGCCGGTGCGGCCGCTGACAGCAATTGACCGTGCCATCACGGACTACCTGCAGCACATGGGGGTGGAACGGGGACTGGCGGCCAACACCCTTTCCGCCTACCGGCGGGACCTGGCCCGTTACGCCCGGCACCTTGACGGGGCAGGGCGCCGTCGGCCTGAGGACATCACCCGGCACGACGTCACCGGGTTCGTGCAGGCGCTGTCGGACGGGTCCGACGGCGGATCGGCCCTGGGCATCAGGTCGGCCGCCCGGACGGTGGTGGCTGTGCGCGGACTGCACAAGTTCTGGGCCCTCGAAGGCGTCACTCCCACCGACCCGGCCAGCGACGTCCACCCGCCTATGCCCGGCAAACGCCTGCCCAAAGCCATCAGTGTCGATGAAGTCACCCGGATCCTGGAAGCGGCCGGGACGGACACGGCGACGGGGTTGCGGGACCGGGCACTGCTGGAGTTCCTTTACTCCACGGGCGCGCGCATCAGCGAGGCCGTGGGCCTCGACGTCGACGACATCTCCCTGCCCGCGCCCGACCAAGGGGAGCCCGGCCCGGCGATTGTGCGGCTCTTCGGCAAGGGGTCCAAGGAACGGCTGGTCCCGCTCGGTTCGTTCGGTGCCCGCGCGCTGGACGCCTACCTCGTCCGCGGCCGTCCGCTGCTGGCTGCTAAGGGCAAAGGTACGCCGGCGCTGTTCCTGAACGCCCGCGGAGGACGGATCAGCAGGCAGAGCGCCTGGACCATCCTCAAGACCGCCGCCGAGAAAGCCAACATCACCAAGGACGTCTCGCCGCACACCCTGCGCCACTCCTTCGCAACGCACCTGCTGGAAGGCGGGGCAGACGTCCGTGTGGTGCAGGAATTGCTGGGCCACGCTTCAGTGACCACCACTCAGGTCTACACCCTGGTCACCGCGGACACCCTGCGGGAAGTCTACGCCGCCGCACACCCGAGGGCGCTGGGCTAAGCGCACCTTTTGCATTGAGACCGGTGCCGCCGGGCCGCCCGGCCGCCCGCGTCTGTTGCGCAGGGTTGAGTCACCGACTCCTTCATGGAGTGCCCGTTTCTGCCCGACGACGGCGGGGTAAGCGCACCTTCCGCATTGAGGTCGGTGCCGCCGAGCCGCCGGCGTCTGCTGCGTCGGGTTGAGTCACCGGCTTCCTCAGAGAGCGCTCTGTTCTGCCTGACGGCGGCGGGGGCCGCTTTAATGTCAGTGCCTCGCGGGACGATATGGGTATGGAAAACAGGGTGGTTTTCAGTGCGGAGTCTCGGGAGGCAGCGCGGGCTTTGGCCGCGTCAGCTGCGGCGCTGGCTGCCTCGATGGGCGCGGGTCCGTCCGGTCTTCCTGACGATGGCCCTCCCGATGGCCGTTCTGGGCTGTTGGAGGGTGGGGATCCGTTGCGGGATCTGGCGGATGCGTGCCTGGACGGTTTGGCGGGGCTTGCTCGGGTGGAGGCGCAGACCGCGGCGTTGAAGGTCCTGGTCGCGGGGGAGTATCTGGAGGCTTCCGAGGCGTTGGCAGCACCCGAGGCGTCCGGCACGGCGCAGGAGATGGCGGAGGTCGCCGAGGTCGCCGGTGTGCTGACCGTCTCGGAGCGGTCCGCCGGGGTATTTCTGGGTGAGTGTGTGGCGTTGACCGCGCGCCTGCCGCTGACGCTGGCGGCGTTGGGGGACGGGACGCTCTCGTGGCAGCACGCCCGGGTGATGGTGGACGAGACGGCGAATCTGGACGCCGCCGGCGCCGCGGCCTTGGAGGCGCATTTCCTGGGCCCGGCCGCACCGGACCCGGCCCGGGGGTGCCCGGCCGGGGAACTGGTCCCGGGACGGTTCCGGGCCAAGGCCCGCACGTGGCGCGAACGCCACCACCCGGTGAGCATCGAAACCCGCCACAGAAAGTGCGCGGCGGACCGGCGGGTGGAGTTCGTTCCGGACAACGACGGGATGGCCTGGTTCAACGCGTACCTTCCGGCGGAGACCGCGGCAGGGATCTGGAACCGGACCACCGCCGGGGCGAGGGCGTTGCAGGGCCCGGAGGAGTCCCGGACCCTGACCCAGCTCCGCGCCGACATCGCCGCCACCCTCCTCCTCGGAGCCAACACCGGCAACGGCAGCGGAGACAGCGCAGATTTAGGGACGGCCGGCGGCGCAGGCACCGCCCGGGCCGGCACCGCCCGGGCTGGCACCGGGAGCATGATGGATGGGCCGGGCGGGGGTGCAGCTGAGCGCGGGACGGCTGGCAGCGGGCATCTTGACGGCCGGGATTGGAACAGTGGTGTGCCGGTGCCGCGGGCGCAGGTTCTGGTTACTGTGCCGGTGATGTCGCTTCTGGGGGTGACGGAGGAACCGGCGATGCTGGATGGGTACGGGCCGATTCCGCCGTCCATGGCCCGGCGTCTGGTGGCTGATGGCGCGGATTCGTTCCACCGGGTCCTGGTGGATCCGCGGGACGGGGCGCCGCTGGAGATAGGGCGGACCAGTTACCGGGTCACCAAGGCCCTGCGGCAATGGCTGCGCCTGCGCGACGCCAAATGCTCCTTCCCGAACTGTAACAACGCCTCGCTCGACACCGACGCCGACCATCTGTTGGCCTGGGCTGACGGAGGGACCACCGGGATCGCCAACCTTGGCCAGCCGTGCCGCAAACACCACCGCCTCAAACACACCACAGCCTGGACACCCACCGGAGCCACCAAGACCAGCCCGCCCGGCTGGACCTCACCGACCGGACGGACCTACCCCAGCGAACACCAGGACTGGGAACCACCCCACTGGCCGGACACCATCCCGCGCACCGGCAGAAGCCCGTTCCCCGGCACGCCCCTGATGCAGGGCTGGTGCCCGGAACCCGGCGCGCCGCTGGACCAGGGCTGGTGCCCGGATTCTGGCGCGGACTGGGATCAGTTCGCGACTGGGTTCCCTGGCCTGGAACCTGGCGACCTGTTTGATCTGGGACCACCACTCGACCCCGGATGGGGCGCCGACATGGAACCGCCTCCGGACCCGTTCGCGGATTGGTTTCAGTTCACCGATGGCCAGGAACCTGAACCGGAAACGGACCCGCAAGATCTAGGATGGGCACTACCCTCCCGTCAGCTGGCTACGTGAAGTTCAGCGATATGCGGTGCGTCCGGGAGTGTGGCTTCGTGCAGTGCGAATGACGTCACCACATCCTGCCAGAATGCCGACTCCGCCAAGTTTCCTCGCCCCGTGTGTAAGGAAGAACTCTTCACAGGACACTTACTTATCAGGAAGAAGTTGTTATCCGATGTCCGGGGGAAACATCATGCTGGCTGCCAAAGAGCAAGCGTTCATCGATCTGCACACCCAGCATTCCGCGCGGGTCTACGGCTACATTGCCTGCCGGATCAATGACCGGCACCGCGCAGAAGAGCTGGCGGCGGATGTCTTCAGGATTGCCTGGCAGAAGCAACTGTCGGAGCCGCCCGGCATCGGCTGGCTGCTGGCCACCGCCCGGAATGTCATCAGCAATGAGTACAAGGGACGCCGCCGCGGCCTGGAACTTGTCGAACGGCTGAAGGATGAGGTCCGCAGCGGGCCGGCAACGAACTCCGAGGAGCGCGCAGCCGTGGCAGAGGTGCTGGTTCGGCTCCGGGAACGGGACCGCGAGGTCCTCATGCTCAGCTACTGGGACGACCTGACCACCGCGGAACTGGGCGAGGCGCTGGGGTGCTCCCCGTCGGCCGCCGCGGTCCGGCTCCACCGTGCCCGCCGGGCCTTCGCAAAAGCTGCGCCTTCACATCTCATGACCGAACGGAAGGACTAGCTATGGACCGCATCGAACGGCTCATGAAAGATGCCAAACCAGACGTGGGGGCACCACCGGGCGTCCGGCCGGGGGCCGCTTCCGCAGCTTCGCTCGTATTTTCCGCGCATCCCGACGTCGTCCGCCGGATACCGCACGCCCAGGGGCGTCGCACTGCCTTGCGGGCTGCGGGTGCAGTTGTCCTGGCCGCCGCAGTCGTTGTCGGCGCAGTAATTGTTGGAGGGAACTTCATGCCGGAACCGGCGCCCGGGCCCGCCCAGAGCGCCAACCCCGCTGCGACAGAGACCGCCGGTCCCTCGCCAAGCGCGCCGGATTCAACCACAGCCACACCCACGTCCTCTTCGGAGCCCGCGTCCGGTGTCCTCAGCACAGGCGGAGTCGAGTGCACTCCTGCCAACATCGACCAGCAATGGAACGACCAGGTGCGCGCCATCAGGCCCATTCCCGCCAATGAGCAGGCCTACTACACCGTCCTGGGCTGCGCAGACGGCTGGCTCGCCTACTCCATCTCCGATGAAGGTGTCCAGGCGCTCCAGCTCGACGGCGGCAACGCGTGGTACCAGATCGCCAAGCTTCAGAACGGGCGTTTCCTCGCTGACTTCCAGCAGGAATGGTCCAGCGTCTTCAACTGGAAGTTCCAGGCGCTGAACAACCAGGGCCTCACGCCGCAGCAGGCCATGGACAAGGAGTTTGCGGACAAGGGGATCCCGGTCGAACTGCGGCCGCAGCTCGTTGGGGAAGGCCCCGCCGCCGGATAGCTTCGGCGTCCTGCGCCAGCTATAAGGTGGAGCACATGATGTCCACGCCAGTCACCCTCTGCTTCCTGCTCCGCGACGCGGCGAGTGGCACCGAGGTGCTCTTGGGGCTGAAGCGGACGGGGTTCGGCCGGGGCAAGATCGTGGGCATCGGCGGCCACGTGGAGGCAGGGGAGACCAACGCCGAGGCCGTGGTCCGGGAAGTCTGGGAGGAAGCCGGGGTGGTGGTCCGCCAGGAGGACCTGGCCCATGCCGGCGTCGTCGAGTTCATCTTTCCCTCCCGCCCCGAATGGAACATGTCCTGCAAACTGTTCACCGCGCGGCGCTGGGGAGGTGAACCGGCCGAGAGCCCGGAGATCACCCCGGAATGGTTCGACGTCGGGGCGCTCCCGTTACAGCTTATGTGGCAGGACGCCGAGCATTGGCTGCCGCCCGCGCTGGCCGGCGAGGTGCACAACATCGTCGTCGTCCTGAACGAGGACAACGAAACCGTCGCGTCGGTCGAGAAAATTCCGCCGCGGATGTAACCGCGGCGGCTGCGCCGGAAACTAACCAGGTAGCCTGCACGTCAGGACAGAACATTTTTCAGGGGGAATCGTGCTTTCGGAGCGCGAACTGGCGTTTGTCGCCATTCACAAAGACTGCTATCCGCGGGTTTACCGCTTTGTTCGACGCCGGGTGGAGTCCGCCGAGATGGCGGAGGAACTCGCGGCCGATGTATTCCGGGTGGTGTGGCAGAAATGGGACGACAATGCCCGGACGGACCCGGCCTGGCTGCTGACGGTGGCGCGGAACCTGGTGGGCAACGCCTACCGGAGCCGTGATCGCCAGCAGGCTCTGCAGGACAAGCTCAGGGCCACAGCGCTCCTCAGCTACGGGGGCGACTCCGAAAACACCGCCGTCCAGGACGCCATGGCGCAGCTGCGCGACAAAGACCGGGAGATCCTCCAACTGGCCTACTGGGACGAACTGGGGACGGCGGAAATCGCTGTGGTCCTGCAGTGCAGTGATTCCGCGGCCAAAGTCAGGCTGCACCGCGCACGCGCCGCGCTCCGGAAGCAGATGCCTGCCTTCGCCACCCCGATCAACCAGACTTTGGAGGCATGACATGGACCGGATTAAAAAGCTCGTCGCGGACACCGATCCGTTGACTCATGATGCCCGGCCTGTGCCGGATGGCGAGGCGGCGCTGCACCGGATGTTTGCCGAGCCGGAAGCCTTCAGCGACGACGGCCTTCCCGGCGTCGCGTCCCTCGACGAAGTCCGCCGGCGCCGGCGTGCCCGGCTGGCCGGCGCCATGACTGTTGCCGTGGCTGCCGTGGCGGCAGGCGTCCTGATTGCCACCAACCTCGGATCGCCCGCCCCCGCGCCGGAACCGGCCAGCAGTGTGTCAGCCACGCAGGCCCCGAGCACAAGCACAAGTGCGCCCGCACCCACGCCGTCCGCCACCCCCAGCGCCACCACGGCGCCGCCGGCAGCCGCTGCCGTCTGGACCGCGTTCAAGGCTTCCAGCGGGCAGGCCACCTTCGAGCACCCGGCGGACTGGACAGTCACCGAAACCCCTTCGGGCGCCCAGGGCGGCACGGACGTCTGGCCAAGCGACATCACCGTTACGAACGCGGCCGGAAAGGTCATGGCCAGGCTGCAGGCGGCCCCGCACGCGTCCGGGCCTGCCCCGGCGGCTGTGCCGTACCAGACGCTCGACGCCGTGACCCTGGACATTCCGCAGTCTGTCGGCGCCCCCACCGGGCCCACGCAGTTCAAATTCCGTGTCCTCGGCGCGGCGGCAGTCCAGGGCGCCCTGACCATCGACTCGAGCGGCCTGCCGGCCTCGGGAAGGGCAGGCATGCTGCCGTCCTCGATCCGGACTCCGGACGGCGTCCCCGCCATCACCTTCGGCACAGGCCAGGTGCTGGCCGCGGACGGCCGGGACCCGCAGCTGAAGTTCGCGTCGGTAGCGGAAGCGAAAGCCTATATGTCCTCGCAGGAATACCAGGACATCAAGCGGATGCTGATTTCACTGGAACTGCGGTCCATCCAGAAAGCGCCGGTCTGGAAGAAACACACCACCGCCAACGGGCTCGCCACTTTTGACTACCCGGGCAACTGGAACGTGTCCAGCCGCGAATATGGCCGCTACACGGATGTGTTCGACCAGTCCGGACGCGTGCTGCTGACCCTGGGCTTCAACCAGACGCGAAACCGTCCGAACCTCATTTCGCCCTGCACCCCCTACACCGTCCTGGACAGCGCCGCCATGGACTTCCCGTCGAACCGGCAGGGGGAGCGAGCCATACCGCCGCAGTTCATTTTCCGGGTGTGGGACGTCAGCCAGCTCGGCCAGCCGGCAGTTCCCTTCGTCGGGAACCTCGGCATCGCGGACGAAAGCTGGGGAACCGACGGCACCACGTGCGATCCGCAGAATGTGGTGAGCGGCCTGGCCTCCGGCGAATACTTCTTCGCGCAGAACTACAACACCGGCGGCGAGAATGACCTGAAGTTCCAGTCCATGGATGAGGCGCGCCGGTACATGGAAACCGCAGAGTTCGCTACGCTCAAGCGCATTGTGATGTCGCTGAAGGTCAACGGGTAGGTAGCGGCCGGCCCCAGGGGGAGACATGGATTCGATCAACAACACCAACAAGGAGACATCCGTCTTCAGCGACGACGGCGTGCCGCCGGGTCCCGCCGCGCAGGCTGGCCGCCGGCGGTGGCCGTGGGTGGCCGGGATTGCCGTCATTGCCGGGGCCGCCGTCACCGCCGGGGTGCTGCTGGCCGGCAACCTGACGTCGGACCCCACGCCGGCCGGCACAGCAGGCGGTGTGGTGGCGCCGGTTGCTACCGGGACGACCGATGTGACGCCGAGCCCAGCGCCGCCGTCAGCGACGCCGGCGGCGCCCACGACGGCGGCTGCCACGCCGTCGTCGACGCCGGCACCACCGCCGGATGAGTGGCGGACCTTCACGAGCTCCAACGGCAGGGTCAGCTTCGAGCATCCGGGGAGCTGGTCCGTGGCGACACCGCCGGGCGCCTTCGGGGACGGGGACGTTGACGTTGACGTTTCGGACGAGGCCGGCGTGGTGGTGGCGTCCCTGCACCTGGGGCCGGCCGGCGGCTTCGGCGGCGCGTGCCAGGGGCAGGTTCCCTATTCGGTGCTGGACTCGGTGGAGGTCGACCTTCCGTACCAGCCGTCGAAGGGTTCCGTCACGCCGCGGTTTACTTTCCGGGCATTGCAGGAAGCAGACCGCGTCACGGCTTCCTATGGACTGACCAGCGTTCCGGCCGGGCAAAACGGCACCACCTGCATGTTCTACAACATGGTCAATGGCACGGCCGAAACGCCGATCTACACCTTTGCTGACGCCTTCCAGGTCCGTGCCGGGGACCCGGAGCAAACCCCGGGCCGGAAGGGCGCCAAAGCCTTCCCGTCGATGGACGCCGCCCGGGCCTACATGGAGACCCCGGAGTACCTCAACGCGAAGCGCATGATCACCTCGCTGAAACTCACCGCGGGGTAGCGGAACAGCCGCGGACAGCACAGCGGGCCGGCCCCCTCTCAAGGTGACCGGCCCGCCGTCGTTCATACTGCAGGAAGTGAGGCTACGGCAGGTGCCGTTCCTCGACGCCGTTGTATTCGCTCAGGGGACGGATCAGGGAGTTCGAATCAAGCTGCTCCATGATGTGGGCGGTCCAGCCGGTGATGCGGCTGGCGACGAACAGTGGAGTGAACGTCTGGGTGTCGAAGCCCATGAGGTGGTACGTGGGTCCGGCAGGGTAGTCGAGGTTCGGCTTGATGGCCTTCGCCTCATCCATCGCCGTCTCCAGGCCGTTGTAGAGGCCCAGCAGTTCAGGCCGGCCGTAGTGCGCGATCATCTTGTCGAGGGCGGCCTTCATGGTGGGCACCCGGGAGTCGCCGTGCTTGTAGACACGGTGGCCGAAGCCCATGACCTTCTTCTTCTGGGCCAGGGCGTCCTCCATCCACGCCTTTGCGCGGGTGTGGGCCTCCTCCAAAGACTCCTCCGGCCGGATGCCGATCTCGTCGAAGGTGTGCATCACAGCCTCGTTGGCGCCGCCGTGCAGCGGGCCCTTCAGCGCGCCGATCGCCCCGGTCACGGCCGAATGCAGGTCCGAGAGCGTCGAGGTGATTACCCGGGCGGTGAAGGTCGAGGCGTTGAAGGAGTGCTCGGCGTACAGGATCATGGAGACGTTGAACGCCTCGACGACCTCCTGGACCGGCTCCTCGCCAAAGGCCATCCAGAGGAAGTTGGCGGAGTAGCCCAGATCGTCGCGGGGCTCCACCACGTCCTGGCCGTGCCGGCGCCGCTGGTCGTAGGCCACGACGGCGGGCATTGCCGCGAAGAGGTCCACCGCCTTGGCCATGTTGGCCTCCCGCGAGGAATCCTCCGCGAGCGGATGCCGGGCGCCCATCACAGACGCCGCCGTGCGGCAGACGTCCATCGGGTGCGAGGTGGTGGGCAGCGCGTCCACCACCTGCTTCACGACGGGGTCCAGCGCCCGCCCCGCGCGTTCCCGCGCCGTAAACTCCGCCAGCTGCTCGGGGGTGGGCAGCTCGCCGTTCCACAGCAGGTAGGCGACTTCCTCGAAGCTGCAGTTCGCAGCCAGCTCCTGCACGGGGTATCCGCGGTACAGCAGCGAATTGGTATCCGGGTTCACCTTCGAGACCGCGGTGTAATCCACCACGACGCCGGCGAGGCCCTTTTTGATCTCTTGTTCAGCCATGCTGAAACTCCTTTGTTCCTGTCGCCTGTGTTGGACCGGCCGGAGCCGGAATCCCGATGCGGGGTCTACTGTCCCGGGATCTGGAAATTGAAAACCCCGGTGTCGAAGCGGTTGTAGGCCTCATAGTCCACCAAGTCATACAAACGGGCCCGGGTCAGCATGTTCCCGACCTGGGCTTCCTGGGTGCCGTCAGCCTTAATCGATTCCAGCGTACGCTCCGCAGCACCCATGGCACTACGGAGCAGGGTCACCGGGTAGATGATCATGTTGACCCCGACGCCGGCCAGCTCCTCGACCGTGAACAGCGCGCTCTGGCCGAACTCGGTCATGTTGGCCAGGATCGGCACGTCGACGGCGTCCCGGATGGCCTGGAACTCGCTGAGGTCCTTCATGGCTTCCGGGAAGATGGCATCGGCGCCGGCCTCCACCAGGGCCTGCGCACGGTCCTGCGCGGCCTTCAGCCCCTCCGTGGCCCGGATGTCGGTCCGGGCCATGATCAGGAAGTTCGGGTCGCGCCGGGCATCGGCCGCCGCCCGGATGCGCTTGGTGGCCGTGTCCAGGTCCACCACGTTCTTGCCGTCGAGGTGGCCGCAGCGCTTCGGGTTGAACTGGTCCTCGATGTGCAGGCCGGCGAGGCCCGCGTTCTCGAGTTCCTGGACCGAGCGGGCCACGTTCATCGGCTCGCCGAAGCCGGTGTCGGCGTCGACGATTGACGGCAGGTCGGTCATCCGGGCGATCTGCCCGG
This sequence comes from Pseudarthrobacter sp. 1C304, assembly GCF_052245515.1. Classification (NCBI taxonomy): domain Bacteria; kingdom Bacillati; phylum Actinomycetota; class Actinomycetes; order Micrococcales; family Micrococcaceae; genus Pseudarthrobacter; species Pseudarthrobacter sp. 1C304. Next base: position 22,200 of record NZ_JBQQCH010000007.1, read on the forward strand.
CGCGGGTGGCCACCTCGGTGAGCGTGGTCAGCCCGATGTCCGGCAGGCCCAGGTCGTTGGCCAGGACGGCGCCGGAAATGTACACACCGGCGAAGCCCTTCTCCTCGATCAGGCGGGCCGAGAGCGGGTTGAACGCGCCCGGGAACTGCTGGATGGTGCCGGAGGCCAGGAGCTCGCGGAACCGGATCCGCTTCTGCTCCGGCGTGACCTTCGAGTACAGCATTTAGAAGAGCCCCTTCGGTGCGGCGGTGAGGTCGATGACGCCGTCGGCGGCCTTGATGTTGAGCTGGTCCAGCTCACCGGCGGCCAGTTCGGGAAGGCGTGCAGCGGCGGCCAGGAAGCGTTCGATTTCCTCTTCAGCGACCAATCCGGCGGCCAGCGTGCGGAACTTGTTCACGTACTGTTCCCGGGCGAACGGCCGGGCGCCCAGCGGGTGCGCATCCGCGACGGCGATCTCATCGGTGATGACCGTGCCGTCCTTGAGCGTGATAACCACCGAGCCGCCGAAAGCCTTCTCGGCGATGTCGAGCGAGTGGTAGCGGCGGGTCCATTCCGCGTCCTCCACCGTGGTGACCTTGTGCCAGAGATCCACCGTGTCCGGGCGCGCGGCGCGCTCCGGGGCGTAGGAGTCCACGTGGTGCCAGGCGCCGTCCTGCAGCGCCACCGTGAAGATGTAGGGGATGGAGTGGTCCAGGGTCTCGCGGCTGGCCGTGGGGCTGTACTTCTGCGGATCGTTGGCGCCGGAGCCGATCACGTAGTGGGTGTGGTGGCTGGTCTTGATCAGCACGGACTCCACGTTGGCCGGGTCGGTGACCTCCGGGTGCTCGCCGTGGAGCTTCCGGGCCAGGTCGATCCACGCCTGCGCCTGGTATTCGGCCGAGTGCTCCTTGGTGTAGGTGTCCATGATGGCGCGCTTGGCCTCGCCGGGCGTGGGCAGCGGCACCATGTAGGAGGCATCCGGGCCGTCCAGCATCCAGGCGATGACGCCGTCCTCGCCCTCGTAGATCGGCACGGGGGAGGTCTGGCCGCGCATGGCGCGGTCCGCGGACTCCACGGCCATCTTGCCGGCGAACGCGGGGGCGTGCGCCTTCCAGGTGGAGATCTCGCCCTTGCGGGACTGCCGGGTGGCGGTGGTGGTGTGCAGCGCCTGGCCGACCGACTGGAAGATCGTCTCGACGTCGAGGCCCAGCAGGGTGCCGATGCCGGCGGCGGCAGAGGGGCCGAGGTGTGCGACGTGGTCGATCTTGTGCTTGTGCAGGCAGATGGCCTTGACCAGGTTGACCTGGATTTCATAGCCGGTGGCGATGCCGCGGATCAGGTCCGCTCCGCTGGAGCCTACGTGCTGGGCGACCGCGAGGATCGGCGGGATGTTGTCGCCCGGGTGGGAGTAATCCGCGGCGAGGAAGGTGTCGTGGTAGTCGAGCTCGCGGACGGCGACGCCGTTGGCCCACGCCGCCCACTCCGGGGCCACGCGTTCTTCGATGCCGAAGACCTTCGAGCCCTTGCCGCCGGTGGTGGGGCCGTGGGTCAGCGCTTGGGCGCGGGCCGCGACGATCGGGGCGCGGTTCAGCGAAGCGATGGCCACCGAGGCGTTGTCGATGACGCGGTTGATCACCATGTCCGTGACCTCGTCGGTGACGGCGACGGGATCCGCGGCGACGGTCGCGATCTTGTAGGCGAGCTGGTCCTCGCGGGGCAGGTTCTCTTCGCTCTTGTAGACGCGGACGTGGTGTTCCTTGACCATGATGCTCCTTGGTTAGTGAGGTACGTGGGTTGCTTTGACGTGGGTAAGGCTGCGGTGCAGGTGAAGCGTGGTGGCGGCCTCGGCCAGCCGGGGGTTTCCGGCGGCGATCGCCTCGGCGATGGCCGCGTGCTCGGCGGCGGCGGCGGTGAGCCGTTCGGCGTCGTCGGCCGCCAGCCGGCGGACCCGGACCAGGTGGACGCGCAGGCTGCGCATCGCCTGGGCAAGGTAGGAGTTGTGGATCGCGGCGTCGATGGCCGCATCCAGCCGGCCCACCAGCCCGTAGTAGGCGTGCCGGGCCGGATCCTCGCCGCTGATCAGCGCCGGGGCCTTGCGGAGTTCGTCGCGGAGCCGCTCGAAGGTGGCGGCGTCGCCGCGTTCGGCGGCCAGGGCTGCGGCTTTGCCCTCGAGGGTTTCGCGCAGTTCGAAGAGTTCGTCGATGTCCTCCAGCGAGATGCCGGTGACGACGACGCCGCGGCCGCCTGCCGCCGTCGTCAGGCCTTCGGCGGTCAGCCGGCTGAGGGCCTCCCGCAACGGGGTGCGGGAGATGCCTAGCCGCTCGGACTGCTCCACTTCGGCCAGGACCGTTCCGGGCGCCAAGCGCCACTCAATGATGTCCTCGCGCAGGGCCGCATAGGCCTTGTCGCTGGCGCGCATCCCGACTCCTTCGTTGACTGACAGCCTCCAGTGTATACACGCATCGGTCATTTGCCCAGCATTTTCCGCCAATCTTCAGATAGGGAGGGTCCTGTGTATACATAACTCTTGTGCACGGCAGCCGCGCAGGGCTACCATGGGCTCCATCACAACGTCGTGGACGGGACGGATTCATGGGCACCAACAACTACCGGGACACTTACGCACGCAGCCTTGAGGCGCCGGAGGAATTCTGGCTGGACGCCGCGGCGAAGATCTCCTGGACCATACCTCCGCAGCGCGCCCTTGATGCCGGCCGGGCGCCCCTTTACAGCTGGTTCCCGGACGGTGTCCTCAACACGTCCTACAACGCGCTGGACCGCCATGTGGCGGAGGGCCGCGGTGCGCAGGACGCCCTGGTCTACGACTCCGCGATGCTCGGCACGCAGCGGCGCTACAGCTACGCCGAACTGACGGACCTGGTGGCCCGCTTCGCCGGCGTCCTGCGCAGCCAGGGCGTCGGCAAGGGCGACCGCGTCGTGATCTACATGCCCATGATCCCGGAAGCAGCCATCGCCATGCTCGCCACGGCCCGCCTCGGCGCGGTGCACTCGGTGGTCTTCGGCGGCTTCGCGCCCAAGGAACTTGCCGCCCGCATCCGCGACGCCGCCCCCTCCGCCGTGGTCACGGCCTCCGGCGGCATCGAACCCTCCCGGCGGATCGAGTACCTTCCCGCCGTCGAGGAGGCGCTCAGCCTGGCCGGTGCGCCGGACACCCCCGTGCTGGTCAAGGCCCGTGACGGCTTCGCCTCCTCATCCGCCGACTACGCCGGCTGGCTGGACTGGGACACCGAGGTGGCCACCGCCGTGCCGGCCGCGCCGGTGGACGTCAAGGCCACGGATCCGCTCTACATCCTCTACACGTCGGGAACCACCGGCGCGCCCAAAGGCGTGGTGCGGGACAACGGGGGCCACGCCGTGGCGCTCAGCTGGACGCTGGAGAACATCTACGACGTCGGGCCAGGGGATGTGATGTGGACCGCCTCCGACGTCGGCTGGGTGGTGGGCCACTCCTACATCGTCTACGGGCCGCTGCTGGCCGGCGCCACCACCGTCCTCTATGAGGGCAAGCCCGTGGGAACGCCCGACGCCGGCGCCTTCTGGCGCGTGATCGAGGACCACAAGGTTAACGTGCTGTTCACCGCGCCCACCGCCCTCCGGGCCATCCGGAAGGCGGACCCCGAGGCGGCGCTGGCCGAGAAGTACGACATCTCCACCCTGCGCACCCTGTTTGCCGCGGGCGAGCGGCTGGACACGGACACCTTCCACTGGGCCTCGCGGGTCCTGGGCGTCCCCGTGGTGGACCACTGGTGGCAGACCGAGACCGGCTGGGCCATCTGCGCCAACCCCCGCGGGCTGGACGGGCTGCCGATCAAGGCCGGCTCGCCCAGTGTGCCGATGCCCGGCTTCAAGCTGGAGATCGTCGACGGGGCGGGCATGGAGGTCGAGGCGGGGACCGAGGGCAACATCGTCCTGGCCCTCCCGCTGCCGCCCGGCACGCTGACCACGCTTTGGGGCAACGACGAACGCTACATTTCCTCCTACCTGCAGGCCTTCGAGGGTTTTTACGCCACCGGCGACTCCGGCTACCGGGACGAGGACGGCTACCTGTTCGTGATGGGCCGCACCGACGACATCATCAACGTCGCCGGCCACCGGCTGTCCACCGGCGCCATGGAGCAGGTGATCGGCCAGCACCCGGCCGTCGCCGAATGCGCCGTGATCGGTCTCGCTGACCCGCTGAAAGGCCAGCGGCCCAGCGGCTACGTGGTCCTCAAATCCGGGGTGGACGTGCCCGAGGAGATCCTGGTGAAGGACCTCATCGCCCTGGTCCGGCGCGACATCGGCGCGGTGGCCGATTTCAAGCACGTCACCGTAGTGGAGGCCCTGCCGAAAACCCGCTCCGGAAAGATCCTGCGCAAGACCATGCGCCAGATCGCCGACGGCGACGACTATGTGGTGCCCTCGACCATCGAGGATGCCGGCGTGATCGACCAGCTCATCGGGACCTTGCGCCCCGCAGCCGCGGGGGAGTAGCGGCGGAGAAGCGGTGTTCCATGGCACGCTGAGCGGGCTCTGGGAGCCCCATAACTCCGACGGCGTCATTGCGTTGCCGGGGCCGGGCGTTAGCGGCGAATTTCTGCATTGAGCGACGCCTAATTTCCGGAGGCACCAAGGGCAGTGCCAGTTTCCGCCGTCGCCTGCGCGATCCCAAAATGTCCAGTGGGGAACCCGTTCCGGGCACTCCGCCGGCGATGATGTCCCCATCGACATCTAGGCTCGGGCCGTGGAGACTTGGCCACGAGCGGGGATCGCGGAATCGACGCTCTTCTGATGGCCGAGCAAGTTGGGGATCAGTGGCTAGGTTTTGGGACAAGAAAACGCCGACTGTTACGTTCATCCTGTTCGGGATCGTGGATGTCGGCGTGTTTATCGCCGCAGATCACAGCCGATTTGGCTATTGGCCACCCGCAATCTTGCTGCTAGCAATCCTCCTGACGGCCGTCAACAACCTAAGGATCGACCGCGCGGAACGTGCAGGACCCTTGCACCAGCCTCCTTCATCGACCTCGGGGTGATCGGCAGCGACGTCCAGCGAAGAATCGGCTTACGGCCACCCTGGCGCACCGGTTACGCTGGCTCTCATGTCTCGAATTCTGATCACCGGCATGTCAGGGGCGGGAAAGTCGACTGTGCTGCATGAGTTGTCCCGGCGGGGATACCGGACGATCGACACCGACTACTACGCCTGGGTGCTTCCTGACGGAACATGGGACGAACCGCGCATGTCGGCACTTCTCGCGTCGGATTCGTCCCTAGTTGTCTCGGGGACTGTCGAGAATCAAGGTCGCTTCTATGACCGCTTCTCCGTTGTTGTTCTCCTAAGCGCGCCTGTAGAAGTCCTCATCGAGCGAGTCTCGGTTCGTACGAAGAATACCTACGGCAGCTCAGCGGCTGACCAGTCCGCGATCCGCCAACACGTTCTCGACGTCGAACCGCTGCTTCGAAACGGGGCGACCCTCGAACTCGATGGCCGTCGACCGGTCCCAGAACTAGCGGATGAGGTTGAACGCCTAATCGCGGCGTCCGATCAGATCTGACGCCCCGTAAGCCGATCCTCTAAGGGGGTCAATGCCCGCTCCTTGGGTGTCCGGGCGGCATTGGCACGCGAGCGAGACGCCGGTCCGGCATGATGGTGCCATGCTCGTGGACGAGATTCAGCGCTGGGGAAATGTCACCCTTGGCGCCCCAGCATCAGCGGACGCTATCCAAGCGTGCGAAGCCCAACTCGGGCACAAACTCCCTGAACACCTTCGGCAACTCCTGATTGAGACGAATGGCATCGACGGTGAGTACGGACTTGGCCTGCTTTGGAGCACGCAGCGGATCGCTAGCGATAACGCCTACTTCCGAAACGACGCTGACGTCCGGGCATCCTTCATGCCGTTCGCCGGACTCGTCTTCTTTGCTGACGCCGGCAACGGTGACCAATTTGCCGTTTCTCTCAGCGGAAACCACGAGGTCTACGCTTGGAACCACGAGGACGACAGTCGGACATGGGTCGCGCCGACGGTCATGCGCTATCTCGAGGAATGGATGACCGGGAGACTCAAAGTCTGATGGGCTCGATCGCGATGGTGCTGGAACTCCGTTTCTCCGGGCACGGAAGACGGGAAGATGAGGGGCGTCGAACTCCATCGAGGCACCCAAGCCTTGATGACGAGCTCGAGACACCGTCCGGTAAGGGATCACCAACGTCCATCGACGCACTTGTGATGAAAACCCAAACTCCGGCTCATCACCGTCTAAGCCGGCGGCTCAGCCGAATACAGAAGCGCTCGGCACGATGTTCTCGACCCTGAGTTCATCGAACGGCGCGAGCCATGGCTCCAGGCCGAGCGCGGCCCGCAGCGCCCGTTCGAGCCGCACGGGCGCAACGATCTTTCGATTCGGCAATGACGCTGCCTCTGCCGCAGTCGCTGGCCGCCTGCGCTTTCCCGAGAAATCGACAACCTCGATGTTTGTGGCTGAGTCCACCGCCTCCTTGTAGGCCGGCATCGGGATGGCTGGATTGACGGGCGCTTGAGCCACCACAGTCCAGTGGCCAGCGTAAAGCTTGGCGTCCATCGACAGGGCGAGAAACAGCACTGGCGCCGAGAGACCCTCAACGGCTCGCTCGGCCACCTCGTCCAGAGGCAGCACAAAGTCGAAGATCGCGAAGAAGTATGCGTCTTTGCCGTAGGTCGCAACCACCTGTCCGACCCCGGCCCGGCCGTCCCCCGTGGGCATGACAAAGACGTCCCCAAACTTTGGGTCTCTCACCACAGGTCTCCTCCAGCTCCCCAATATCGGGAGGTGCTCTGTTCACTAGTCTTCCCGGCAACCCTACCGGGCAACGGCTTAGCGAGCGGGGCCGCTCTTGGCCCGTTCCGCGCCTAGTGCCCCTGTGTGGGTCTTCTTGGCCTTGGCTGCGCTCTTGCCCTTGATGACGGCCGCACGGGCGTGTGTGCCCTCGCTGCGTTTCGCAGCGGCGCGCCCCCGGACTTGGGCTTCGTTCGCTCCGGGTATTGTCAGGGATGTGGCGAAAGCTTCCTGGCGTTCCGCTTAGCCATCCGGTACCGGGCGTCTAAGGCCGGGTTGACGGACCCGCCAGGATGTTGTTGTGGATCATTTTCCATCCCCCGTTTTCACGTGTCCTGCCGGCTGAGATCCTCAGCTATCCGTTCGGGAAGCCGCCGCTGCAGCACATTGCTCCACGCGACCAGGGAGAATGTCAGAAGGGCAGTCGCCCCAAGATAGATCAATGTCCCGGGGAAACCGAGGGAGATGCCTAGGACCTGGCCTGTGAAAACCTTCGCGCCGATCAGGACCATCAGCACGGCGGCAGCAAGGTAGCCAACCTTGGAACCGCGGGAAACCGTGCTCCCCTTCGGAAACCGCTCCGCGTACTCCTTGGGGCTGCCGAAAGCATCTTCAGGACGCGCACCCGTCTCCTGCAGGTGGCTCTGGAGTTCCCGGAGCAAATCGGCGACCTGGTCCTCGCTGAGCTTTCGCTGACGGAGTCCCAGCGCAAGGGCTCTAAAGTACTCCAGGGTGGTCATGCCGGGTTCCCTTCGATTATCAGTATCGCCGCTACTTTTGCCGTGAACTCTTGCCAAGCACCGGAGGTCTCGCGTAGCCAGGTCTCCCCTTCGGGGGTGATCCTGTAAAACTTGCGGCCGGGACCTCCGTTGCCTTCGCGCCATTCGGAACGGACGCGTCCGTCGGCCTCGAGTCTGTTGAGTGCCGGGTAGACGGTGCCGCCGCCGAGGCCGGGCAGGCCCCGCGCGCCCAGATCCTGCACAATCTGGTAGCCGTAGGACTCGTTCCGGGCCTGGACCTGCTGCAGGATGCACGGTGCCAGGACAGCCCGGATCCAATCGCTGGGCCACTTTGGATCATCACTCATGGCTAGAAGGTAACATCGTCTAGTTTGCCTGGCAATCTAGTATGACGATCGGGATCGCTCTCCGCGCATGTGCGGATTTTGATGATCGGCTGCAATGTCATCCCTGCAATGCATGCCTTTACCTCCCAGGGCAGTAGCCCTGCAGGCGATCGGAAGAGCTCTCGGCCGTGGTGCCCGATGAACGATCGATCTACGGCCGCCAATCCCGCTTCCAGCACGGCGGTAGCGAGGGTGATTGTGATGTCCGGGCGGGAACCTTCACCGGGCGCTTTCTGAGGGCTATTCAAGCATTCGGTTAATCAGCAGTGCCACGCGAGGGGAAGCGGTCCGGGTGCTTAGGATCCCGTCCTTTTTCCCGCCAGTACTCGTCCCGCTGCCACAGCGAGAATCTGGTGACTTGGACGCAGAATACGACGGCGGCGATGCCGAAGAGAATGCTCCGAGTCCAGAACCACGGCTCCGAATCGACACCAACAAGACTTAGAACGGTGGAGATCAGCATGATGATCGTTACTGGAAGGAACCAGCTCAAGATGCGTTGAAGCCTCCGCTGCAGTTCTTCCCTTGTTGCCACCTTGCCTCCATTAGCCGGGCTGCCGGCCGTTCCAGACCGAAGAACTCTAGGTAGCGGCTATCGATCTATTGCGATGGTGTCAGTCATTATCCGCGTCGCCTGGATTCTTGGATAGCGTGACCAGGGCACGCCAAACGGGCCCTGCAGATTGCCCGGTGCAGGATCCTGCTGCGGCTCTGTCGTCGCAGACTTCTGCGGAACGAGCCTCTTCGCTGTTGGGTACTGATTTGATTCCCAACCTTGGCTCGGCCTGGGATTTGGTTGTCGACAACGACTCAGCCGGCAAGTGGTCTCTCAAGCCGGAGGACACCGCATCGTTCCTGCCCGGCGTTAAGCTCAAACTGCAAACCCGTCCTGAGCATCACCATGGGTAAGCCGTGCTGAAGTTGCCCGAAACACGAACCCTAAGCGGACGGCTTTTGATGGGCACGAACAGAAGCTGATCGTTTCTTTGCACGCCACCATAGGATTCCCAGTACGACTACGGTTTAGGGATGTGTCGAGCCGAGCAATGTGACTGTGCCGAGACAAGGGGATCCCGATGGAGAGCATTTATGAGCTACGCGAATCATTTCCCGTTCGAACGACAGCGCCAGAATCGATTGCGGTGCTGATGGCGGGCTTGAAGGCTGCCGGCTACATTCCGCGCAACGAAGGCGAGTCGGTCTCCGTGCGTGAGGGATCGAACTTTCCTGTTCGTTTATGGGGAACGTGGCTGCCGTGGGGCCGAAGGAGTATTCCGGTGGGAATGACCATCACGTTGAACGAGACGACCACGGGTACTGAGGCGGTTGTTCATGCCTATGACCGGCTCGGCTGGTATCTCGATGCAAAGACTAACCAGGTTTTCAAAGAGGAATCACAGCGAAAAATGGCGGTCCTCATCGAACTTGCTCGGAAAATTCTTAGCACTTGAAAGGGATCGGCGCGTCCCTAAACCGATCCGTGAACGGGACGTTTGACCACTTGGCGGGGAGAATGTTGGGCATTGGAGGCGCGAACGGCCGCTGCAGACGTAGCATGAGGTCCTCGCGAAGGAGGCCAATTTGGGGCAAGAGCCATTCATTCCGGAGTGGGCATTTCCAATCCTGGCAACTCTTGGAGTGTGCCTTTTGATCCTAGTTGTGCTGATTCCGATGGCGATGCTCCGCACTCAGCGTGAGAGGGCAACCGCTCAAACCGACGGAATCCGCGTTGAAGGTGTAACGGCATCCAAGGATCTGAAATTGGGAGTCTCATCCGAAATGTTGCGTGAAAGATTCGCTCCGTCGTGCAAAGCGAGAGGAGGTTTTCAAGAATTGAAGAGGCTCCGGGCCGCATAAATATTTTTGTCCGCGGCAATTTCTGGACCTGGGGTGAGGTCATCGAGGTCATGTTCACCGAGACGGCAGACGGCACCGAAGTCAACGCGATGTGCCGGCCTCGAGTCTCCACAACGCTTTTCGATTACGGTCAAAGTGGCAGTGATCTGAGCTTGTTTATCGACCTGCTGGTCCACCGGACGGAGTCCGGCCATCGGGGTTATGGCACCTAGGTGTTAGGCCAGACCGAACCCTCATCGGACCCGTTGTCTCCTGGAATGCGGATCAGGACTCAGCTTTACCCCGTGTGGGAGGTCGTCCCCCTCGCGAGGAGTCTGAGCGCTGTCTGAGCACAGCCTTCCACAGCACCACGAGCATGATGACTGAAGCGAGGACGGCTATCCCGAGGACGGCCAACGTCCATAGTTCTGGGCCGGGGAGGAGGACGGAGAAGGAGGCCGCCATCAACGAGATAACGATGAGCAGAACGATGGTGCGGATCTCTCTCTTACTCATGCCAAAGTCTAACCACGCCATCTCGGATCGCATTTGGGATGACCATCCTCAAAAAGACTCGTCTCAAAGTCGTCCCGAAAGCGGGTCCTCCACCGGTCGCACCCGCCGCTGAACTGCAGGAATACGAACCCGGCGACATCGGCGTCCCGTAAGATACGTCCGCTGAACCGACCGGTGACGGGGCATGATATGGCACACTTTCCCCATGTCCGAAATATTGGTCGGTTACGCGCGAGTGTCCACCGAGGCGCAAGACCTCACTGCGCAGCGGGATGCCCTGGCTGCCCTTGGCGTTGAGCCCGATCGAATTTATGTTGACCACGGCTTTACCGGCACAAACAAGAACCGCGCCGGACTTCGCGAAGCCCTGGCCGCGTGTCGGGCGGGGGATACCTTCGTCGTCACGAAACTTGACCGCTTGGCGCGTTCCGTCCGGGATGCCCACGAAATTTCAGATGACCTCGCTAGACGCGGAATCAAACTCAGCATTGGTGGATCCGTTCATGACCCCGTTGACCCGATGGGCAAATTGTTGTTCAACGTGTTGGCGATGATCTCCGAGTTCGAAGGCGACCTCATCCGCATGCGCACCCGTGAGGGAATGAAGATTGCCAAGGCCAAGGGCCGGCTACGCGGAAAACAACCGAAACTTACCGTCAAACAGGAAAACCACCTGCTCGAGCTACACGCGGCGGGGGAATACACCAAGGCAGAGCTCGCCGCGCTGTTTAGCGTCGGTCGCTCCACGGTTTACCGGGCGATCGAACGTGGGAAACGCAGGGCGGCCGAACCAAAACGTCCCTAAAAGCGGGAAGTGCTGAGCGGGGGCGGCGAGGAGGGCAGGGGAGTGCTGAAAATGGCAGGCAGTCAATGTGGCGCTACCCGTCGTCAGCGGAGGGGCCTCCGCTTAGTTTTGCCTCCAGCGGTACTCGTTCTCCGGACGGCCCGGCGCGCCGTAGCGTGCCGTCCGGGAGACCGTGCCGGCGTCGGCGAGGTATTCCAGGTAGCGCCGGGCGGTCACGCGGGACATGCCCAGGGCGTCCATCACCTCACTGGCGGACACGGCGCCCACCTGCTGCTTCATGAACTCCTGCACCGAATCCAGCGTGGACGCTGCCAGGCCCTTGGGCAGCGGCAGCTCGGAGGGGGCCCGGAGGCTGGCGAAGGCCTGGTCGACGTCGCTCTGCGAGGCCCCGGGGCCGGCGTGCCCTGCAGCGGGGGAGGCCAGCTGGTCGCGGAACTGCCGGTAGCTGGTGAGCTTGTCCGCGAACGTGGCAAAGGTGAAGGGCTTGATCAGGTACTGGACCACGCCGGTGGCCACCGCGCTGCGGACGATGTTCAGTTCCCGGACGGCGGTGATGGCAATGATGTCCGTGAACAGGCCCGCGGCCCGCATGCGGCGGGCGATGTCTAGTCCGTGCAGGTCCGGGAGGTTCATGTCCAGCAGCACCAGGTCCACCGGTGTGCCCCCGGCCGCGAACTCGGTCATGAGGCGCAGCGCGGACTGCCCGTCCGGGGCGGAGCCGGCCAGGGTGAAACCCTCCAGCCGGCCGATGTAGGCGGCGTGGGCCGCCGCGGCAATCGGCTCGTCCTCGACGACGAGTACACGGATCTCGCTCATTGCTGTCCCTCGCTGGTCGGTGATGACGCCGGTGCTGCCGCGGACGGAACCTGCGCCGGCGCCGCCGGTGAGGTCGGCAGCGTGACGCGGAACAGCGCACCGGCCGGGCTCTCGATTGTCATGGTACCGCCGAGCCGCTGCACCGCCTGGCGCACCAGCGCCAGTCCCAGGCCCCGCCCGAAGGGTCCCGGGGACTTGGTGCTGAAGCCGTGCCGGAAAATGGCCTCCACCGCTTCGGGATCGATACCGGGCCCGCTGTCCTCCACGGTGATCACCAGCGCGGCGTCGGTCGCTTCCACCGTGAGTTCCACGAGTTTCGGGGCCGGCGCCTCCGCCGCGGCGTCGATGGCGTTGTCCAGCAGGTTGCCAAGCACCGCCACGAGGTCCTGCACGGCCAGCCCGGCAGCCGCCGTCGGCCGGGTTCCGCCGGTGACGAGGGTCAGCTCAACGCCCCGTTCGTGCGCCTCGGCGGCCTTGCCCATGATGAGGGCCCCGAGCACGGGCTCCTCGATGGAGCTCACCACATCATCGGTGAGCCGCTGGCTGAGTTCCAGGTCCTCCGTGGCGAAGTCCAGTGCTTCGGCGCCGCGCCCCAGCTCCAGGAGCGAGACGATGGTGTGCAGCCGGTTGGCGTGCTCGTGGGTCTGGGCCCGCAGGGCGTCGGAGAGTGTCCGCATGGTCTCCAGCTCGCTGCCGAGCGACTCGATCTCGGTCCGGTCGCGAATGGTGGCCACGGTCCCGTAGACGGCGCCCCGGGCCCGGGCGGTGGCGGGACCGGGGCCGACGGCGGGTCCCTGGTTCACCACCAGGATCCGCGAGCCGGTCAGGTGGATCTCGTCCAGCGCGGTCCGGCCCGATTCGAAGAGTTCCCGGAGGCTGGGGGCCAGGGGGAGTTCCGCGAGCGACGGCGCGTCCTGCCGCCCGCCGTCGGACGCTGAGCCGGCTCCCGAGGCGCCCCCGCCGTCGGGCGTCCGGGGCGCGAGACCCAGGAGGTCGGCGGCCTGGTCGTTGTACATCACCACCTTGCCCTTGGGGTCGATGAGGATGACGCCTTCCCGGACCGAATGGAGGACGGATTCGTAGTAGGCGAAGAGCTGGGCCAGCTGCTCCGGCCCCCAGCCGCGGGTGACCTGTTTGAGGTACCGCCCAAGCAGCCACGACGCGGCGGACCCGCCGGCCAGGAGGGCCAGCCCGATGGCGGCCAGGGCCGGCAGCCGGCCGGAGACGGCGATGTCCACGGTGCGGACCGTCACGCCGGCCGCGACCAGCGCCAACACCCTGCCGTCCGCATCCTTGACCGGGGCAATGGTGCGCACGGACGGGCCGAGCGTGCCGGCGGTGATCTCGGTGAAGACCTTGCCGTCCAGGGCGGCCTCGATGGAGCCGATGTACGGCTTGCCCAGCTCCTCGTCCCGGGGGTGGGTCCAGCGGGTGCGGTCCGGCGCCATGATGGTGATGAAGTCCGCGTCCGCGTCGGCCATGACCCTCAGCGCATAGGGCTGGAGCAGGGAAGTGGGGTCCGCGGCGCCCGCCGCGTCCAGCACCAGCGGGTTGTCCGCCATGGTGGTCGCGACGGCGGCCATCCGGCGGCCCGCTTCGTCGTAGGCCTGGTCGCGTGCGTCCACGAACGTCGCCGTGCCCACGATGGCCGTCAGGGTCAGCATAAACAGCAGGTGGGCCACGAACAGCCTGCGGGCGATGCTCCAGCGGTGGGTCATCAGCACCTCCCATGACCAATATGAACGCAACGGTGATGCGCGTCACTCCATCGCCAATGATGGTGGAACACGCAGAACGGACGCGATGGGCCCACAGCTCGTGCCGCACCGACGTCCCAGCCTATCCAAGGAGAACACCATGGCCTCTCAACGAGGAGAGTCGGCGGCACCCGCCGCGGCGCCGGTCAAGAAGCGCAGGCGCATCGACAAGTCCCACTATCTTTACATTGCGGTCATCGCCGCCGTGATCCTCGGTGCCCTGGTGGGCCTGATGTTCCCCGAGGTCGGCAAGTCCATGAAGCCCCTCGGTGACGGGTTCATCAAACTCATCAAGATGATGATCGCCCCGGTCATCTTCTGCACCATCGTCCTCGGCATCGGCTCGATCGCCAAGGCGGCCACGGTGGGCAAAGTGGGCGGCCTGGCGCTGGGCTACTTCATGGTGATGTCCACGTTCGCGCTGGCCATCGGCCTGGTGGTCGGCAACCTGATCCACCCGGGCGAGGGCCTCAAGCTGGCGCCCTATGACCCGAACAAGAAGGCGGACACCGACAGCACGGTCGCCTTCCTGCTGGGCATCATCCCGGGTGACATCCCGGTCCTGCCGACCCTCCTCGCCGCACTGCTGGTTGGCTTCGCCCTCCAGCAGATGGGTGCCCAGGGTGCCCCGATCCTCAAGGCCGTCGGCCACGGCCAGGCCCTCGTGTTCCGCATCCTCGTGATGATCATGTGGCTCGCCCCGGTAGGAGCCTTCGGTGCGATTGCCGCCGTCGTCGGCGCCACCGGATTCCAGGCCATCGTCAGCATGGCAACCCTGATGGGCGCCTTCTACATCACCTGCGCCCTGTTCATCGCCGTGATCCTCGGCGGCCTGCTCAAGGTCGTCGCCGGCGTCAACATCTTCCGGCTGATGAAGTACCTCGGCCGCGAATACCTGCTGATCTTCTCCACCTCATCCTCCGAGGCCGCCCTGCCGCGCCTGATCGCAAAGATGGAACACCTCGGCGTGTCCAAGCCGGTTGTCGGCGTCACGGTCCCCACCGGCTACTCCTTCAACCTCGACGGCACCGCCATCTACCTGACCATGGCCTCGCTCTTCGTCGCCAACGCCATGGGCACCCCGCTGGACCTCGGCGCCCAGGTCTCCCTGCTGATCTTCATGATCATCGCTTCCAAGGGCGCTGCCGGTGTCACCGGCGCCGGCCTGGCCACCCTCGCTGCCGGGCTCCAGGCCCACAAGCCGGAACTGCTGGGCGGCGTCGGCATGATCGTCGGCATCGACCGCTTTATGTCCGAGGCCCGCGCACTGACCAACTTCACCGGCAACGCCGTTGCCACGGTCCTGATCGGCACCTGGGTCAAGGAGATCGACGGCGGACGGGTGGAGCGGGTCCTCGCCGGCAACGAACCGTTCGACGAGCAGACCATGATCGCCGGCCACGCCGCGGACGATGCTGCGGTGGACGCCGCCCCGGAGCCCGCGCGCCCGGTGCTCGCCAACGCCTGACCCGCAGCGGCGCTGCGGCGCGGGAGTAGTCCCGCCGCAGCTGCCCGCCGCCGCATAACCCTCTGGAACCGCCCGGATGCAGCCCAGCATCCGGGCGGTTTTTGGTGCGGCGCCGGCAACCTTCGGGTTCTACCAGAAGGTTGAGGCTCGCCCGGGACGGCCGGTGTACAGGTCCGCGGAGTTGCGCACTGTTCCCTGTAACCTTGGGAGGAACAGAACCGGCTGGGGGCCCAGCGGCGGCAGCATATGGGCACCCTTTTCAAGGCAGCACCAATAGCCACCACCACCATCACCGTCATCGAAAGTGTGGATAGATACGTGAGCAGCGAACAGGGTTCAGCAACTCTGGAAGGCACCGAACTCGATCTGGAAGACGCCGTTATGGGCCCCACCGGGCGCCCTCAACGCGACTTTCCGGAGCCCGCGCCGCTGTCCTCCCACGGCCCCGCCCGGGTCATCGCCATGGTCAACCAGAAGGGCGGAGTGGGTAAAACCACCTCCACCATCAACCTGGCCGCCGCGCTGGCCGAATACGGCCGCCGCGTGCTGCTGGTCGACTTCGATCCGCAGGGCGCCCTCTCCGCGGGCCTTGGCATCAATCCCCACGAGCTGGACCTGACGGTCTACAACGTCCTGATGGACCGCAAGGTCAACATCCGCGACGCCATCCACAAGACCGGCGTCGAGAACGTGGACCTGCTCCCGGCCAACATCGACCTCTCCGCCGCGGAAGTCCAGCTGGTCAACGAGGTCGCCCGCGAACAGGTGCTGGACCGCGCGCTCAAGAAGGTCGAGGACGACTACGACGTCGTCCTGATCGACTGCCAGCCCTCCCTGGGCCTGCTCACCGTCAACGCGCTGACCGCCGCCCACGGCGTCATCATCCCGCTCATCTGCGAGTTCTTCGCCCTGCGTGCCGTCGCCCTGCTGGTGGAGACCATCGACAAGGTCCAGGACCGGCTGAACCCGCGGCTGCAGGTGGACGGCGTCCTCGCCACCATGTACGACGCCCGCACCCTGCACAGCCGCGAGGTGATCTCCCGCCTGGTGGAAGCCTTTGGGGACAAGGTCTTCGAGACGGTCATCAAGCGGTCCATCAAGTTCGCCGATGCCACGGTCGCCGCCGAGCCCATCACCAGCTACGCCGGCAACCACGTCGGCGCCGACGCCTACCGCAACCTGGCCAAAGAGCTCATTTCGCGCGGCGGCGCGCCCTAGCCGGGGCCCTGCCCGGGACAGCCATCCAAGGCGCAGTTATTCAAGGCACAGCCATCCAAGGGACAGCCATCCAGGGGACAGTGACCCAGGCCGCCGGCATGCCGGAGCTCCCGCCGGGGGCAGAGCTCCCGCCGGCCGGAAAGAAGCCGGGCTTTGAGGTCCGGCTCGCCAACTTCACCGGCCCGTTCGACCTGCTGCTGGGCCTGATCTCCAAACACCAGCTGGACATCACGGAGGTGGCGCTGTCCACCGTCACGGATGAGTTCATCAAATACATCAAGGGCCTGCAGCAGCTGGGGGAGGAATGGGCCCTTGACGAGGCCAGCGAGTTCCTCGTCATCGCCGCCACCCTCCTGGATCTCAAGGCAGCGCGGCTCCTGCCCGCCGGCGCGGTCGAGGACGAGGAAGACATCGCGCTGCTGGAAGCCCGCGACCTGCTCTTCGCGCGGCTCCTGCAGTACAAGGCGTTCAAGCAGGTAGCCGGCATGATGGGTGACACCCTGGACCTCGAGGCCGGCCGGTATCCGCGGCAGGTCGCGCTGGAGGGCCACTTCGCCGCGCTGCTGCCGGAGCTGCTCTGGCGGCACACGCCGGAGCAGTTCGCCCGCCTGGCGGAGTCCGCGCTGAAGCCCAAGGAGGCCGCGCCCACCGAGGTTGGCCTGGCCCACCTTCACGGCACCCCCGTCAGCGTCAAGGAACAGGCGGAACTCCTGGGCAGGCGGCTGCAGCGCGGCACCCCGCTCACCTTCCGGGCACTGACTGCCGACGCCGAATCCACCCTCGTTGTCGTGGCCCGCTTCCTGGCGCTGCTGGAGCTGTTCCGGGACAAGGCGGTAGCCTTCGAACAATTGCTTCCGCTGGGGGACCTGACGGTCCGCTGGATAGCCGGCGCCGAGGGCTGGAGCAGTGACCACCTGAGCGAAGAGTACGAGGAGCAGCCGTGAACCAGACCGGACCCGGACAGGCAGCCGGCCAGACATCCGGCCAGGGGGCGGCGGCGGGTTCCCCCGGCCCCGCCGCCGGCGACGGCCCCGACGTCGGCAGCCTCCCCGGAGGAGCCCGCGCCGCGCTGGAGGCGGTGCTGATGGTGATCGATCAGCCGGCCACGGCAGCCGGGCTCGCTGCCGGGCTCAACCTGAC
The DNA here is from genome assembly GCF_052245515.1 of Pseudarthrobacter sp. 1C304. Taxonomy (NCBI): domain Bacteria; kingdom Bacillati; phylum Actinomycetota; class Actinomycetes; order Micrococcales; family Micrococcaceae; genus Pseudarthrobacter; species Pseudarthrobacter sp. 1C304. Next base: position 39,680 of record NZ_JBQQCH010000007.1, read on the forward strand.
GGTCGACGTCGTCGAGGAGCTGCTCGCGGATCTGCAGCGGGAGTACAACGGCTATACTGGAAAGGCCCCGGATGTGGACAGCGCCAGTTCCCAAGGCGCGACGGCCACCCCCCGGGGTTTTGAATTGCGGAATATCGCCGGAGGCTGGCGGATCTATTCGCGCGCGGAGTTCGCCGACATTGTCGCCGGGTTCGTGCTCGAGGGACAGACAGCCAGGCTGACGCAGGCGGCGCTCGAAACGCTCGCCGTGATCGCTTACCGCCAGCCCGTTTCCAGGGCGCGGGTGTCTGCAATTCGAGGAGTCAATGTTGACTCTGTCGTGCGGACGCTGACGCAGCGGGGGCTGATCGAGGATTCGGGAACCGATCCCGAGTCCGGGGCCATCCTGTACCGCACGACGTCGTATTTCCTCGAGCGGATGGGAATCGGCTCGGTGGCGGAACTGCCGCAACTTTCCCCCCATCTGCCGGGGCTGGAAGGCATCGAAGAGTTTTACGACGCAGGACGAATGTAGGCAGGACAGATGCAGGCACAACGGCCTGCGCGCAAGTATCCACCGGGGCGGAAACGTTTCGCCCCGGCCGGCGGATGCTGTCGGGAGACAGCCGCCGCCGGCCACCAAACGAAGGACGGGTCATGACACAGGCGGGACGCCAGGGTTCACCACGTAACGGTTCGGGACGCAACAGCGCCGGACACACCAACTCCGGACAGGGCAGTGCCGGACACAACAGGGCAGGACGCCCTGCACAGGGCGGCGCGCCGCGCGGAACCCAGGGCCAGGGCGGCCGCAGCGGGGGAGCAGGCTACGCGGGCGGAGACCGCCCGTTCAAGCGCCCCAAGCCGCGCGAAGAAGCCTTCATCGATCCGGACCTCCAGGGGCCCGAGTCCTCTGCAGCGTCGGCTGGAAAGAAATCCGCCGGCGACTGGAAGTCCAAGGCGCCCTCCGGCAAGGAAGCAGCCCGCAAAGCCGCCGCCCGCAAGCCCGGCGCCGGCAAGGCCCCCGGCACACCGGGAGCACTCAAGCCCAAGCCCCGCGTCGGCGCCGGAGCGGCCAAGGCCACCGGTTCACGTGTCTTCGGCAGCGAACGCTTCGGCCAGAACCTCGGGCCCGTGCGCAAGCCCGGCCGCAAGCGCGGCCCCCGCGCCGAGGTGCCCCAGTCCGACCTGCACGACCAGGACGGCATCCGCCTGCAGAAGGTCATGGCCTCGGCCGGCGTCGCCTCACGGCGTGTCTGCGAGGAAATGATCGCAGAGGGCCGGGTCGAGGTCGACGGCCAAGTGGTCACCGAACTCGGCGTCCGCGTCGACCCCAAGACCGCCGTGATCCACGTCGACGGGCTCCGCATCCAGCTCGACGAGAACATGGTCTACATGGTGTTCAACAAGCCCAAGGGCGTTGTCTCCACCATGGAGGACCCGGACGGCCGCCCGTGCATCAGCGACTTCGTGCGCAACAACCACGGCGAACGCCTGTTCCACGTCGGACGCCTCGACGTCGCCACCGAAGGGCTGCTGCTGCTGACGAACGACGGCGAACTCGCCAACCGCCTGACGCACCCGTCCTACGAGGTCCCCAAGACCTACCTGGTGCAGGTCCGTGGGCCGTTCCCGCAGGGTATCGGCGCGGAACTGAAGGCCGGCGTCGAACTCGAAGACGGCATCGCCTCGGTGGACTCCTTCAGGCTGGTGGACTCCACCCCGGGCCACGTGCTGATCGAGGTTGTGCTGCACTCGGGCAAGAACCGGATTGTCCGCCGCCTGTTCGACGCAGTCGGATTCCCGGTGCTGCGCCTGGTCCGCGTGAAGGTCGGCCCCATCGGCCTGGGCGACCAGCGCCAGGGCAGCATCCGCAACCTCGGCAAGCAGGAAGTCGGCCACCTGCTGGCATCCGTAGGGCTGTAGGCATGTCCGCCTTTCGCACCCACGGCCGCGGCCACCTCAACGGCCCGGTGGTGGTCCTGGGGACCGGCCTCCTGGGTACCAGCATCGGGCTGGGGCTGCGGGGCCGCGGGGTGGCAGTCTTCCTGTCCGACCCGTCGCCCACCAACCAGGCCGTCGCCGTCGATATCGGCGCCGGCCTGCCGTTGGCGCGCCTTCACGGCGAGCAGCCCGAACTTGTGGTGGTTGCCGCGCCGCCGGACGTCACCGCCGATGTGGTGGCGAAGGCCCTTGCCGACTACCCGGAGGCCACCGTCGTGGACATTGCCAGCGTCAAAGCCGGCATCCAGGCCGACCTCCGCGCGCGCGGCGCCGACCTGGTCCGCTACGTGGGCACCCATCCGATGGCGGGCCGCGAAAAGTCCGGGCCCGTCGCTGCCCGCGGCGAGCTCTTCACGTCGATGCCGTGGGTCATCTGCCCCTCGGAGGAGACCGGGCCGCACGCCCTGCAGGCCGCACGCTCACTCGCCGCGGACCTGGGCGCCGTTGTCTCCGAATTCGGAGCCGAGGAACACGACGAGGCGGTAGCGCTCGTCTCGCACCTTCCCCAGGTGGTGTCCTCCCTCGTGGCCAGCCGGCTGCAGGGCACGCCCCTGCACGCGCTGTCCCTGGCCGGCAACGGGCTGCGCGACGTCACCCGGATCGCGGCGAGCGACCCGACCCTGTGGGTGCAGATCCTCGGCGCCAACGCCGGCAAGGTGGTGGAGATCCTGCACGGGGTCCGCGAGGACCTCAACCGGCTCATCGGCACGCTGGAGGACCCGGCCGCGCCCGGCGCGCGGCTCGACCTCGCCCAGCTCATCAGCGAAGGCAACGCCGGGCAGTCCCGCATCCCGGGCAAGCACGGCGGGCCCCCGCAGGCATACTCCTGGCTGACGGTGCTGGTGGATGACACCCCCGGCCAGATCGCCCGGCTCCTGACCGAGATCGGCGAAATCGGCGTCAACCTCGAAGACCTCCGGCTGGACCATTCCTCCGGACAGAACGTGGGCATGGTGGAAATCTCCGTGCTGCCCAACAAACACGAAATGCTAATCGAAGCCCTCAATGACCGTGGATGGCGGGTACTCCAGTAATGACCCAGGAACTTCTTGAAACCGTGGACATCCTCCGTCCCGGAAAAAGCCTTGTCGTCGCAATCGACGGGCCATCCGGTTCGGGCAAGTCCAGCGTCAGCAAAGAGGTGGCACGCCGGCTCAGGCTGGCCTACCTCGACACCGGCGCCATGTACCGTGCCCTGACCTGGTTCTGCCTGGACAGCGGCACCGACCTGGCCGACGCCGCCGCCGTCGAGGCCGCCGCCGAGGGCCTCCAGCTGGACATCAGCACCAGCCCGCTGGAGGAGTACGTGCGCGTCGGTGGCGCCGACGTCACCCTCGCGATCCGCGAGCCTTCGATCTCTGCCGCCGTCAGCGCCGTCGCCACCACCCTCGGCGCCCGCACGGAGCTGATCCGCCGGCAGCGAGCACTGATCGAACAGCACCACCGCCGGATGGTGGTGGAAGGACGGGACATCACCACCGTCGTCGTGCCCCACGCCGAAGTCCGGATGCTGCTGACCGCCAGTGAAGAGGCGCGGCTCCGCCGCCGGGGCATCCAGCTCGGCGGCAGCCAGAGCGCCGAGCAGCTCGCCGCCCAGGTCACGCAGCGCGACGCGAAAGACTCCACCGTGGTGAACTTCACCCGCGCCGCGGACGGGGTGGTGACGCTGGACTCCTCGGACCTGGACTTCGCCGAGACTGTCGACGCGGCACTGAACATCGTGGACCGGGTGGTCAACCACCAGGACTTCAGCCGTGACTGATCCCAGGCAGCAGCCGGCCGCCCGGTCCCAGGCTGACGTCGAGGTGCCGGCCCGGTGGACCACCCTCTGGAGCCGGCCCGTGGGGTGGGCCCTGGACCACGTCCTCTACCGGACCTCGGTCACGGGGCGGTCCAACGTCCCCGCAACCGGCCCGGTGATCTTCGCCGGAAACCACATCAGCTTCCTGGACGGGCCGGTGATGTTCGGCGCATCCCCGCGTGCCATGCACATCCTGGTGAAGAAGGAGATGTTCTCCGGCTTCCTCGGCAAAGTCCTCCAGGCCTCCGGCCAGCTGGCGGTGGACCGCACCGGCGACCGGGGCGCCCTCCTCGCGGCCAAGGGCATCCTCGACGCCGGCCGTTGCGTCGGCATCCTGCCCGAGGGCACGCGGGGGAACGGCGAAGCCGCCGCCATCAACAAGGGGGTGGCCTGGCTCGCACTGAACTCCGGTGCGACAGTGGTGCCCGTCGCCATCCTCGGCACCCGGACCGGCTCCGAACACCGCGACGCCGTGCCGCGGCTGCGCCGGCGGCTGCACGTCAGCTTCGGCGGAGCCCTCAATGTCAGCCGCAGGCCCGGCGAGACCGGGCGTGTTTCAATGGACAGGGCCGGCACCGAGATCCGCGCCGCGCTGGCCCGCCACGTCCAGGACTCGATCCAAAGAACCGGGCAGCCCCTGCCCGACGCGGATTCCCCGCAAGAACGTCATGAAGCAGTAGCCGGGACGCCGGCAGATCACCCCCTAAGGAATGTGCAATGAGCGATACGACTCAAACCTCCGGCCAGTTCGGCGCCGGCGAAGACGAATACACGCCCACCGGCACGGACCAGGTGGCTGAGCACCTTGCCGCCCTGGACGATGAGGAAGCAGAGCTCCGCGCGGCCTCCCTCCGGGCCGGCCTGGACGACTACGAACTCGATGAGGACGACGCCGCCCTCCTCAGCGGCGAGTACAGCGACGAGGACTTCGACGGTCCCGTCAAGCTGGATCCGGTCCTGGCCATCATCGGCCGGCCCAACGTGGGCAAGTCGACCCTGGTGAACCGGATCCTCGGCCGCCGCGAAGCCGTGGTGGAGGACACCCCCGGCGTCACGCGTGACCGCGTGATGTACTCGGCCACCTGGAACGGGCGGAACTTCACCGTGGTGGACACCGGCGGCTGGGAGCACGATGCCCGCGGCATCCACGCCCGCGTCGCCGAACAGGCCGAGATGGCCGTAGAGCTCGCCGACGCCGTCCTGTTCGTCGTGGACTCCGCCGTCGGCGCCACCGCCACGGACGAAGCCGTTGTCAAGATGCTCCGCCGGTCCAAGAAGCCGGTCATCATGGTGGCCAACAAGGTGGACGACTTTGTGCAGGAAGCCGACTCGGCCACGCTCTGGGGCCTCGGCTTCGGCGAGCCGTACCCGGTGTCGGCACTGCACGGCCGTGGCGTCGCCGACCTCCTGGACCACGTGATGGACACCCTGCCCGAGTACTCCACCATCGAAGGCCTGGAACGCTCCGGCGGGCCGCGCCGCATCGCCCTGATCGGGCGCCCGAACGTCGGCAAGTCCTCCCTGCTGAACAAGCTGGCCGGCTCCGAGCGCGTCGTGGTCGACAACACCGCCGGCACCACCCGCGACCCGGTGGACGAGTTCATCGAACTCGGCGGCCGCACGTGGCGTTTCGTGGACACCGCCGGCATCCGCCGCCGCCAGCACATGGCCCAGGGCGCCGACTTCTACGCCTCCCTCCGGACCCAGAGCGCCCTGGAAAAGGCCGAGGTCGCCGTCGTGCTCCTCGCCGTGGACGAGGTGCTCAGCGAACAGGACGTCCGCATCCTGCAGTTGGCCATCGAGTCCGGCCGCGCCCTGGTCCTCGCGTTCAACAAGTGGGACCTGCTCGACGACGAACGCCGCACCTACCTGGAGCGCGAAATCGAGCAAGACCTGGCCCACGTCGCCTGGGCGCCGCGCGTCAACATTTCGGCCAAGACCGGCTGGCACAAGGACCGGCTGGTCCCGGCCCTGGACACCGCCCTGGAAAGCTGGGACAAGCGCATCCCCACCGGACGGCTCAACGCCTTCCTGGGCGAGCTCGTGGCAGCCCACCCGCACCCGGTCCGCGGCGGCAAGCAGCCCCGCATCCTCTTCGGCACCCAGGCCTCCAGCCGCCCGCCGAAGTTCGTGCTTTTCACCACCGGATTCCTGGACCCGGGCTACCGCCGCTTCATCACCCGCCGGCTCCGTGAGACCTTTGGTTTCGAGGGCACGCCGATCGAGGTCAACATGCGGGTGCGGGAAAAGCGCGGCAAGAAGCGTTAATTCCGACACACCTTCCCGTGACAGCCGGAAAATGTCACGGGCACCCTCCGGAGTCGTGTAAGCTTTTCAAGGTGGTTCGGCCGGACTGCTTCGATGAACTGCTTGGGATACCAAGTGAAGTAATCGCAAGCGGAGAACGGCGGAACCAGCGGGCTGTAGCGCAGCTTGGTAGCGCACTTGACTGGGGGTCAAGGGGTCGCAGGTTCAAATCCTGTCAGCCCGACCAACAGAAAGTACCCCGTCATTCCCCCTCAGGGAATGGCGGGGTTTTCTGCTTTAAGGGGTGTACCGGCTGCACGCGCCGGAATGCCCGTACCCGGCTGGTCCGTATCCGGCCGCGCCTATTTCAAGAACCGCGACGTCCGCCGGTCGGCCAGGATCTTGCCCTGGGTCTGGCAACCCGGGCAGTACTGCAGGGCCGTGTCCGCGAAGGACACCTCGCGGACCGTGTCGCCACACACCGGGCACGCTTCGCCGGCCCGGCCGTGGACCCGCATGTGGCTGCGCTTGGTGTCCTTGAGTTCATGGGGCGCCTTGCCGCGGGCTTCGTCGAGGGCTGTCCCGAGAACGCTGTGGATGGCGTCATAGAGCCGCCGGACCGCGGCCGGGTCCAGGGAGGCGGCGAGGGCGAAGGGCGAGAGCCGGGCCGCATGCAGGATCTCGTCGCTGTAGGCGTTCCCGATGCCGGCCATAACGCTCTGGCTCCGCAGGACACCCTTGATCTGGTGCTGGCTGGCGGCGAGGATGCCGGCCAGGGCGTCGGCGTCGAATCCGGGGCTGAACGGATCGGGGCCGAGGGCGGCGATTCCGGGAACGTCCGCGGGATCCCGGACCACATAGACTGCCAGGCTCTTTTTTGTGCCGGCTTCGGTGAGATCGAGGGCCAGCGGCCCGGAACCGCCGGAGAAGGACAGCCGCGCCGCCAGGTAGCCCTTGCCGGGTTTCAATTGGCCCTCTGCCGGCGTTTCCGTAAAGCGGACCCAGCCCGCCCGTGCCAGATGGAAGACAAAGGACAGTCCGCCGGCCTCCAGGCTGATGAATTTTCCGAAGCGGCGCACACCGGTCACCGTCTGGCCCTCCAGCGCCGTGTAGGGCGGGTCAGCGGTTTTCAGCACCGCGAAGGAGGCGATCTGGACCTTCGTGACGACGGCGCCCTGCAGGTGCCGGTCCAGAAAGTCCGCGAGGGCAGCCACTTCCGGAAGTTCGGGCATGGCCTAGGCGATTCCGGCGTTTTCCGTCATCGCTTCATCATGCCAGAGTCCTCCCCGGGCACCGCGGGTTATGCCTATACTTTCACCGGCGGCCCGTTCACCGGACCGCCGAAGACCCTGGCGATTGACCCGAGGAAAGGCCCGTCATGAGCATCATTCCCGAAGAGCTGTCCTACACCGCAGAACACGAGTGGGTTTCCGCCCCGAACGCCGACGGTGTCGTGCGCGTGGGCATCACCGATTTTGCCCAGGACGCCCTTGGGGACGTCGTCTATGCCCAGATGCCGGAGGCCGGTACCACCGTCAAGGCCAACGACGTCATCGGGGAGGTGGAGTCCACCAAGAGCGTCAGCGACATTTACGCACCGGTGTCCGGTGAAGTGGTGTCGCGGAACGAGGCCCTGGACACGGATTCCGCCCTGATCAATTCAGATCCCTACGGCGAGGGATGGCTGATGGAAATCAAGCTGGCGGAGGCCGACGCGATCGAGTCGCTCCTCAGTGCATCGGAGTACGAACAGCAGGTAGGCTAAAGCAAAGCCTTTTCGGGTTGGGGCGCTGGGACATGGGTTGGGAAACCAGCCGGGACCACGCCCCCCGGTTGGCTGAATGCCGGAATCGCCAGGCTTTTCCGGACGGCAGCGTTGTTTGCAGGGGGGACACCTGCAGCGAATGGAGGAATCAATGTTTGGGCGCGAACGCAACAACACCGGTGACGGTTTTGGCACGGGTGGAGTGAAGGCTTCGGAGACCACGTCGATCAACCTCACCCCGGTCCGCGATGAGCCGACCATCACCCCGAAGCTCTCGGCGGAGGAGCGGTCCGCGGTGGAGGCCCTGCCGTACGGCTCGGCGCTGCTGGTCGCACACAGCGGGCCCAACACCGGCGCCCGTTTCCTGCTGGACTCGGACATCACGACGGCGGGCCGGCACCCGGACGCCGACATCTTCCTTGACGACGTCACGGTCTCGCGCCGCCACGTCGAGTTCCGCCGCACGGCACGGAGCTTTGAGGTCGTGGACACGGGCAGCCTCAACGGCACCTACGTGAACCACGACCGCGTCGACAGTGTGGAGCTGAAGTCCGGCAACGAAGTGCAGATCGGGAAGTTCCGCCTCACCTTCTACCTGAGCCCTGCCCGCGCAGCAGGCAGCGTCTGATTCCGGGGTAGCTGCCTGTGGCCATGGCACAAGCGGAACGGCGCGGACCCCAGGTTCTGAACATCGGGGAAGTCCTGGCTCAGTTGAGCGATGACTTCCCGAGCATGACCGCGTCGAAAATCCGGTTCCTTGAGGAAAAGGGACTCATCAACCCCCAGCGGACGCCCGCCGGCTACCGGCAGTACGCCGAGAGCGACGTCGAGCGGCTGCGCTTTGTGCTGTCCCTGCAGCGGGACCAGTATTTGCCGCTGAAAGTCATCAAGGACTACCTCGACGCGATCGACCGCGGGGAACGCCCGGACACCTTGCCTCCGGGCGTCACCGTCTCGCCGCGGATCGTGTCCGAGGAACTGGCGTCCGAGCTGCAGAACCGGGTCCGCCGGCTTAGTGAGGAACAGCTCCGGGCCGAGTCCGGCGCCAGCGTGCCGCTGGTTGAATCGCTCCTCAGTTTCGGGCTGATCGGCCACGTCAACGGAAAATTCGACGAGAACGCGCTCCAGGTGGCACGCGCCTGCGTCCAGCTGGAAAACCACGGGCTGGAGCCGCGGCACCTGCGCCCGTTCCAGGCAGCCGCCGACCGCGAGTTCGGGCTGGTGGAACGCGCGGTGGCCACGCTGACCTCCCGCAAGGACGCCGCCTCCCATGCCCGTGCCGCCGAGGCCGCCCGGGAGATCAGCGAGCTGTGCCTGACGCTGCACCGGGCTTTGGTGCAGGACCGCATATCGAGGATGGACATCTGATGATTGAGGTGGAGATTGTAGGCGTGCGGATTGAGCTTCCCTCCAACCAGCCGCTGGTGCTGCTCAAGGAGATCCATGGGGAACGGCATGTGCCGATCTGGATCGGGACCCCCGAAGCCAGCGCCATCGCCCTGGCCCAGCAGGGGGTGGTGCCTCCGCGGCCCATGACGCACGACCTGCTGGTGGACGTCGTCGAATCCCTGGGGCACACGATTGTCAGCGTGAACATCGTGGCCGTCGAAGACAACATCTTCTACGGCCAGCTGCAGTTCGACAACGGGACCACCGTGAGTTCCCGCGCCTCCGACGCGCTGGCCCTGGCCCTCCGCGCCAAATGCCGGATCTGGTGCGCCGACGCCGTCATGGACGAGGCCGGAGTCCGCATCACCGAACACGACGAGGGTGAAGACACCCACCCGGGCCCTGCCGTCGACGAAGAAGGGGAAATGCGCCGGTTCCGCGAGTTCCTCGACGACGTCGAGCCGGAGGATTTTGCCGGCTGACGTTCCGCAAAGGTTAAAGCCGAGGATGAAAGTTTCGACACGCCCCTGCAATACCCCCAACGTCTTTGACCTGGGGCCCCGGCGGGCCTAACGTCAGAAGTACAAGTTCCCATTGCACGCAAGGCACCGCTCAGGTCACACTGGAAGGTGCAGCCCCGGCAGAATGACACGGATGATGTTATCCGCCCGTGGACTGCACCGCCAAGGATGAGCAGTCATTGCTGCAATCTCCGCAGGGAGCCCAGACAAGGAGGATCCACGTGAGTCCGAAAGGCGAAGCGGGAGAGCTGAAGCACACCCCGACGGCCGGCGTTGCCGTGCCCGCCAGCGGTGCCCAGGGCCTGCTGTTCACCGAGGATCTCCCTGTCCTGGACGAGGACGCGGGTTACCGTGGCCCCACCGCATGCAAAGCGGCCGGGATCACCTACCGCCAGCTGGACTACTGGGCCCGCACCGGACTGGTGGAACCCGCCGTCCGCGGAGCCGCCGGTTCAGGCTCCCAGCGCCTCTACGGCTTCCGCGACATCCTTGTCCTCAAAGTCGTCAAGCGCCTCCTGGACACGGGTGTCTCCCTGCAGCAGATCCGCTCCGCCGTCGAGCACCTCCGGGAGCGCGGCGTCGAGGATCTCGCGCAGATCACCCTGATGAGCGACGGCGCCAGCGTGTACGAGTGCACGTCCGCGGATGAAGTTATCGACCTTGTCCAGGGCGGGCAGGGTGTGTTCGGGATCGCCGTCGGCCGGGTCTGGCGCGAGGTGGAAGGCAGCCTCGCGGCGCTGCCCAGCGAACACGCGAGCGACCAGTCCTTTCCCGACGACGAACTGAGCAAGCGGCGCGCTGCACGCAAAACCGGCTAGGTTTGTGCCACCACACAACGCGGGGTCACTTCCCGCCCATTAATCCCTTCGGGATGGGCGCAAAGTGACCCCGCGTTGCTGTTGCCGGACATGCCGGGCGGGCGGCTGTAGGGCCAGGGGGTCAGCGCTGGCTGCGGTCGCGGACGCTGCCGGCGGCGGCCAGGCCCTGCGGATGCAGCAGGTTCTCGAGCAGGGCGTCGAACAGTGCCGCGGCGTTCTTGGCCGATTCCCCGGGCCAGTGGTGGATGGAGTGGGCGGCGCCCTGGATCTGCTGCCAGTTGGCCTGCTCGGGGATGTGCGGGGACAGGAGCAGGCCGCCGAACATGGACTCCATCTCGGCCAGCCGGAAGGTGTGCTCCGCGGACCCCGTGCGCACCCGGTTGGCGACGATGCCGGCGGGGGCCAGCTTCGGGGCGAATTCCTGCCGGAACAGCTGGATGGCACGCATGGTGCGCTCCGTGCCCGCGACCGAAAACAGGCCCGGTTCGGCGACGAGGGCAACCTTGTCGCTGGCGGACCAGGCCATCCTGGTCAGCCCGTTCAGGGACGGCGGGCAGTCGACGAGGACCAGCTCGTACCCCTGCGCGCCGGCAAGCACTGCAGAGAGTCGGCGCAGGTCGCGGCGGCCGAGGTCCGGGCGGTCGTAGATGCCGGTGTAGGCGGAGCCGACGGCCACATCCAGCACGGGCTTCGCGGAACCGGCGGGGGCGCCGCCCTGGGCGGCGCGTTCCACCCAGCCGCTGGGAACCACGTTCTCGGCAAGCCGGGCCCGCCGGGGAGCCTTCAGCATCCGGCCGATGTCCTGCTGGTCGCCCGGCCGGACTCCAAGGGCCGTGCTCGCATCCGCGTGCGGATCAAGATCGACGACGAGGGTGGGGATGCCGGCGGCCAACGCCGCGGACGCCAATCCGGTGGTCACCGATGTCTTGCCGACACCGCCCTTGAGGCTGCTGATGCTGACTACTTGCACTTGAAAAACCAATACCTAACGCCGGTTGCCGGGACGGGGTCCTGCCGGCTCCTGCGTTCTCCGGAGCCGGGGCGTACGTGCGCCACCCACCTCCTCATCATATGTTGCCGCCCTGCCGAAACCTGTCTCATCGGGTGCCGGGGCGGCAGAACATGGATAAGCTTTCCCCAAGGCCGCGCCCGGCCCTGCCGGTGGCGGTTGCCTGATCCGGCGTACGTGACGCACGTCGCTGTGATGGTCGCCACAATAGTTTGTGTTTGCCCGTGATGGTCTTGGACACTGTCACCAATTACCGATACACCCGCGATGATGCAGGAGAAGTATGTTTTCGAAAATTCTGGTGGCCAACCGCGGCGAAATCGCGATCCGTGCCTTCCGTGCGGGCTACGAACTCGGCGCCAAGACCGTGGCGGTCTTCCCGCATGAGGACCGCAATTCCATCCACCGCCAGAAGGCCGACGAGGCCTATCTGATTGGCGACGAGGGCCACCCTGTCCGGGCCTACCTCGACGTGGACGAAGTGGTCCGGGTGGCCAAGGAAGCCGGCGCCGACGCCATCTATCCCGGGTACGGCTTCCTGTCCGAGAACCCGCAGCTGGCCCGCTCCGCGGCCGCGGCAGGCATCACCTTTGTGGGCCCGCCCGCGGAGGTCCTCGAACTCGCGGGCAACAAGGTCGCGGCGCTGGAGGCGGCCCGCAAGGCCGGTGTACCCGTGCTGAAGTCCAGCCGCCCGTCGAAGGACGTCGACGAGCTCATCGCGGCGGCCGACGAGATCGGTTTCCCCATCTTTGCCAAGGCCGTCGCCGGCGGTGGCGGGCGCGGCATGCGCCGCGTCGACACGCGCGAGGCCCTCCCGGAGGCGCTGCAGGCTGCCATGCGCGAAGCCGACGCAGCCTTCGGCGACCCCACCATGTTCCTGGAGCAGGCGGTCCTCCGGCCCCGCCACATCGAGGTCCAGATCCTGGCTGACGCGGAGGGCAACGTGATGCACCTCTTCGAACGCGATTGCTCCATCCAGCGCCGCCACCAGAAGGTCATTGAGATCGCCCCGGCGCCGAACCTCGACGAGGGCATCCGGCAGGCTTTGTACCGCGACGCCGTGAAGTTCGCGAAGGCGCTGAACTACGTCAACGCGGGGACTGTGGAGTTCCTTGTCGACACCGTGGGGGAGCGGGCCGGCCAGCACGTCTTCATCGAAATGAACCCGCGCATCCAGGTGGAGCACACCGTCACCGAGGAAGTCACCGACGTCGACCTCGTCCAGGCCCAGATGCGCATCGCCGCCGGCGAAACCCTCGCGGACCTGGGGCTGTCCCAGGACACTGTCCGGCTGCGCGGGGCCGCCCTGCAGTCCCGCATCACCACCGAGGACCCGGCCAACGGCTTCCGGCCCGACGTCGGAAAGATCACCGGCTACCGTTCGGCCGGCGGCGCCGGGGTCCGGCTCGACGGCGGCACCGTGTACTCCGGCGCCGAGATCAGCCCGCACTTCGACTCGATGCTGGTCAAGCTCACCTGCCGCGGACGCGACTACGCCACCGCCGTCGCCCGGGCACGCCGTGCCCTCGCCGAGTTCCGCATCCGCGGCGTCTCCACCAACATCTCCTTCCTCCAGGCCGTCCTGGACGATCCGGACTTCATCGCCGGCAACGTCGCGACGTCCTTCATCGACGAGCGGCCGGAACTGCTCAAGGCCCGGGTCTCCGCGGACCGCGGCACCAAGCTGCTGACCTGGCTGGCCGATGTCACCGTCAACAAGCCCAACGGCGAGCTGACTGTGCACACCGACCCCGCCGACAAGCTCCCGGACGTCAAGGATGAGCAGGCCCGGCCCGGATCACGCCAGCGGCTGCAGGAGCTCGGCCCCGAGGGCTTTGCCCGGGCCCTGCGCGAGCAGAACGCCGTCGCCGTCACTGACACCACCTTCCGCGATGCGCACCAGTCGCTGCTCGCCACCCGCGTCCGCACCCGTGACCTGGCCGCCGCCGCGCCCGCCGTGTCCAAGCTGCTGCCCGAACTGCTTTCGGTGGAGGCCTGGGGCGGGGCGACCTATGACGTCGCGCTGCGCTTCCTCGGCGAGGACCCCTGGGACCGGCTCGCGGCGCTGCGCAAGGCGCTGCCGAACGTGTGCCTGCAGATGCTCCTGCGCGGCCGCAACACGGTGGGCTACACCCCGTACCCGGAGGAGGTTACGGTTGCGTTCGTCAACGAGGCCGCCAAGACCGGCATCGACATCTTCCGCATTTTCGACGCCCTCAACGACGTCAACCAGATGGCCCCGGCCATCCGCGCCGTCCGCGAAACCGGAACGGCCGTCGCGGAAGTGGCGCTGTGCTACACCGCCGACATGCTGGATCCGGAGGAGACGCTCTACACCCTTGACTACTACCTGGAGCTGGCGCAGAAAATCGTCGACGCCGGCGCCCACATCCTGGCGATCAAGGACATGGCCGGCCTGTTGCGCCCCGCCGCCGCCGCCCGCCTGGTGGCGGCACTGCGCGAACGTTTCGACCTCCCGGTGCACCTGCACACGCACGACACCGCGGGCGGCCAGCTCGCCACCCTGCTCGCGGCCGTCGAGGCCGGCGTGGACGCCGTGGACGTGGCCTCCGCATCCCTGGCCGGCACCACCAGCCAGGTCTCGGCGTCGGCACTGGTCGCGTCCCTGGCCCACACGCCCCGGGATACCGGGCTGAGCCTGGCCAGCGTCTGCGCGCTGGAGCCGTACTGGGAAGCCGTGCGCCGGGTCTATGCCCCCTTCGAATCCGGGCTGCCGGGCCCCACCGGCCGGGTCTACCAGCACGAGATCCCCGGCGGCCAGCTCTCCAACCTGCGCCAGCAGGCCATGGCCCTGGGCCTGGGGGAGCGGTTCGAAGCGATCGAGGACATGTACACCGCCGCGGACCGCATCCTGGGCCGGCTGGTGAAAGTCACCCCGTCCTCCAAGGTGGTGGGCGACCTCGCGCTGCACCTGGTGGGCCTCAACGCCGATCCCGCGGACTTCAACGAGAACCCGCAGAAGTACGACATCCCGGACTCGGTCATCGGCTTCCTGTCCGGCGAACTGGGGGATCCCCCCGGCGGCTGGCCGGAACCGTTCCGCACCAAGGCGCTGCAGGGCCGCAAAACCAAGGTCCGCGACGTCGAGCTGAGCGCCGAGGACAGCGCCGCACTGAAGTCCGACTCCAAGACCGTGCAGCAGACCCTCAACCGGCTGCTCTTCGCCGGTCCCACGAAGGACTACCAGAAGAGCGTGGAGACCTACGGCAACCTCTCGGTCCTGGACACCCGCGACTACCTCTTCGGGCTGCAGCGCGGGGCCGAGCACGAGATCGAGCTGGAGAAGGGCGTCCGCCTGATCGCCTCGCTCGAGGCCGTGTCCGAGCCGGACGAAAAGGGCATGCGCACCGTGATGTGCACCCTCAACGGCCAGTCCCGGCCGGTGGTGGTGCGCGACCGTTCCGTAGTCAGCAACGTCAAGGCCGCCGAACGCGCGGACACGTCCCAGCCGGGCCAGGTGGCCGCACCGTTCGCCGGTGCCGTCACCCTGACCGTCAAGGCCGGGGAAACGGTCAAGGCCGGCGACACGGTCGCTACCATCGAGGCCATGAAGATGGAGGCGTCCATCACGACGCCGGTGGCCGGCACCGTTTCGCGGCTCGCCGTCGGCGCGATCGAACAGGTCCAGGGCGGGGACCTGCTGCTGGTCGTCGAGTAGCGGTAGCGCACAAGCAGAAGGGCTCCCCCCGGCCGTGAACCACGGCAGGGGGGAGCCCTTCCGGTTTAACCGCAACGCGGGGTCAGATATCGCCCATCGAAGGACTCCGGATGGGCGGTAAGTGACCCCGCGTTGGTGTGGTGCGTGGCGGGCGCTAGACCTGCGTGGGACGCGGTGTGCCGTACATTTCCTCGATGACGTTCTCGAAGTCCTTCATCACCTGGGCCCGCTTGACCTTCATTGACGGCGTCAGGTGCCCGGAGGCCTCCGTAAAGTCGGCGGCGACGATCCGGAAGGACTTGATCGCCTCGGCCTGGGACACGGACTGGTTGGCGCTGTTGATGAGCTCCTGCACCGCGGCTTTGACGACGGGGTGCTCGGTGGCTTCGGCGAGGGTGGTCGAGGCGGGCAGCCCGTGGCGGTGCAGCCAGCCGGGCAGCGCCTCCTCGTCGAGCGTGACCAGCGCGCCGATGAAGGGGCGGTTGTCGCCCACCACCAGTACCTGGGAGACCAGCGCGTCGGCGCGGATCTGGTCCTCCAGGAGGGCGGGGACCACGTTCTTGCCGCCGGCCGTGACGATGATCTCCTTCTTGCGGCCCGTGATGGTCAGGAATCCCTGCTCATCGAGCTGGCCGATGTCGCCCGTGCGGAGCCAGCCGTCGTCGAAGGACTCGGCGGAGAGGTCCTCGCGCTTGTAGTAGCCGCGCATGACGCACACGCCCTTGGCGAGGATCTCGCCGTCGTCGGCGATCTTTACCGCGTTGCCGGGAATCGGGGCGCCGACCGTGCCGATCTTGATCAGGTCGGGCGTGTTCACGGTGACGGGGGCCGTGGTCTCCGTCAGCCCGTAGCCTTCGAGGATCTGAAGGCCGATGCCCTGGAAGAAGTGCCCCAGCCGTTCGCCCAGCGGGCCGCCGCCGGACACCGCGTGGGCCACCTCGCCGCCCATGGCGGCGCGGAGCTTGCTGTAGACGAGCTTGTCGAAGACGGTGTGCTTGAGCTTCAGGCCCAGGCCGACCTTCCCGGCCTGGCGGGCCCGGGAGAACTCGATCGCCGTGTCCGCGGCGCGGTGGAAGATGGCGCCCTTGCCGCCGTCCTCGGCCTTGGTCAGCGCCGAGTTGTAGACCTTCTCGAAGACCCGCGGTACCGCCAGGATGAACGTCGGCTTGTAGCTCTGCAGGTCCGGCAGGAGGTTCTTGATGTCGGGCGTGTGCGCCACGGTGACGCCGGCGGCGACTGCCAGCACCGAAATGAAGCGGGCGAACACGTGGGCCAAGGGCAGGAACATGATGGTCCGCGCGTGCTCGTGGACGATGGTGTTCAGCGACGTGGCCAGGGCGTTTTCGGAGAGTTCAACGAAGTTGCCGTGGGTCAGTTCGCAGCCCTTCGGCCGGCCGGTGGTGCCCGAGGTGTAGATGATGGTTGCGAGGTCCGTCAGGGATGCCAGGCTGCGACGGGCCTCGAGGTCCTCGTCACTGACGGCCGCGCCGGCGGCACGGACCTCGTCGAGGCCGGTTCCTTCGAGCTGCCAGACGTGGGCGAGGTCAGTGAGGCCTTCGGACGTGGCGGCCTGCCGGATGATGTTCTCGTGGTGGGCGGACTCGCCGAAGGCGGCGACGGCGCCGGAGTCGCCGAGGTTCCAGGCGACCTGGGAGGGGGAGGACGTCTCGTAGATCGGCACAGAGACCGCGCCCGCGAACCAGATGGCGAAGTCGACCAGTGCCCACTCGTACCGGGTGCGGGACATGATGCCCACCCTGTCGCCGGCGCCGACGCCGCTGGCCATCAGGCCTTTGGCGAGCAGTGAGACATCGGCCAGGAATTCGGTGGCGCTGATGTCCTGCCACTGGCCGGCGTCGTCCAGGCGGGAGAACAGGGCAGGGTTCGATCCCTTGGCGGCCTGGCGCAGGACCAAGTCCGTGACGTTCGATTCCGGGGGGACGGTGACCAGGGGCGGGACACTGATTTCTCGCACGGTAGCTCCTTTGATATCCATAGACCCGCAAGGGGTACGACTAACACTAGTATGTGGCCCAAGGCATGTGTGTTCTACAACACGTACTGGCGAGTAACTTACCATTTTGGCAGCCCCGCGGCCGAGCCGGAGCGCTCCGGAGAATAGGATGGGGAACCATGCACACACCTATGCCCGGCCAGCAGCCCGGCCCGTACCGCAGGAGGGCCGCCTGGCGGCGCCGGGCACTTGGCGGAGGGGCCATCGGAGCGGCCGGGGCACCGGCCGGACAGGGGTTCCGCGAGCATCTGCGGCTGGGCCGGAAAGGCTTGGCCATCGGCGTCGACATCGGAGGCACCAAGGTTGCGGCCGGCGTGGTCGACGCCGAGGGCCGGATCCTGGCCCAGGCCCGGCGATCCACCCCGGGCAACGACCCCCGCGCGGTGGAGCGTGTGATCGTCGAACTGGTCGAGGAACTCGGCGCAGGCCACCGGATCTGGTCCGTGGGCATCGGCGCGGCCGGCTGGATGGACCTCGACGGCGGCACCGTGCTGTTCAGCCCCCACCTGGCCTGGCGCAACGAACCCCTCCGGGACAACCTGCAGCGCCTGCTCCGCCGTCCGGTGCTGCTGACCAACGACGCCGACGCCGCGGCTTGGGCGGAGTGGCGCTTCGGCGCCGGGCAGGGCCAAAACCGCCTGGTCTGCATCACGCTCGGCACCGGAATCGGCGGTGCCATGGTCATGGACGGGCGGCTGGAACGCGGACGCTTCGGCGTGGCGGGGGAGTTCGGCCACCAGATCATCATGCCGGGAGGCCACCGGTGCGAGTGCGGCAACCGGGGCTGCTGGGAGCAGTACGCCTCCGGCAACGCGCTGGGACGCGAAGCCCGTGAACTCGCCGCCGCCAATTCCCCGGTGGCCCAGGAACTGCTCAAGGCGGTGGACGGCGACGTCGACCGCATCACGGGCGTGGTGGTCACCGAGCTGGCCAAGGCGGGCGATCCCACCTCGCGGGAGCTGCTCGAGGACGTCGGGGAATGGCTCGGACTGGGCCTCGCCAACCTTGCCGCCGCGCTGGATCCGGGCAAGTTCGTCATCGGCGGGGGACTCTGTGACGCCGGCGAGCTCCTCGTTGGCCCGGCGCGGAAGGCGTTTGCCCGGAACCTCACCGGCCGCGGCTTCCGGCCCGCTGCGGAGATCGAGCTGGCTGCGCTGGGACCGAACGCCGGCCTCATCGGTGCCGCGGACCTGTCCCGGGTCACCAGCCGCATGCACGGCTAGCCGCGGACTGGCCAGCCGGACAGTCGGCAAGCCTAGAGGCGTGCGCCGTCGTCGTATTCGTCCTTTTCGCCCGGCAGCTTCATGATCAGGAAAACCACCGACGCCGCGAAGGCGGCCACCATGCCGAGGATGGCCATCAGCGGGGCGGACCGCCAGAACATGGCAGACATGACCAGCGCCACGGGACCGCCCACGGCCCCCAGCCAGGCCAGCACGGTCATCGGGTCGGCCCCGGCGAGGCTGGGCGGCTCCTCGGGCACAAAGTCGCCCGGGAGCTGCAGGTCATCGTCCCCGGCCTCGGAGTCCCGCGGGCCGGATGCCGCCGGCCGGTCCTCCCCGGCGGCTGCGCTGTCGGGGACTCCCGCGCCTGCCCGGGCCTGCGCCTGCCGCTCCTCGGCGGACAGCTCAACCGGTGCCCCGACGGACAGGCCCAGGGGGTCGAAGTCGCTGAAGGGCCGGGGCGCCGCGGGGCCCGGGGCATCCGTGCCGGATCCAGCAGGACGACCCGGTCCGCTCCCGCCGTCGAGGGCTTCCGCAGTTCCGGGGCCGGCGTCCGGAACCTTGCCTTCCAGCCGCGCCACCAGGTCCAACCAGACCGCGTCGTCCTGGTTGGCGCGCGGATCCGGGGAATCGGGGTCAGGGGAAGCGGGGTCCGGTCTAGTCATCTGCCGTGTCCTTCTGGCTAGCGTGGGCGGCGCCCGGAGTGCCTCCCGCGACCAGCGACCGGATGAACTCGGCCGAGCCGCGGAAGATTTCCGGCGCATCGTTGTCCATCGTAGCTACGTGGTAGCTGTTTTCCAGCCGGATCACCTCCAGCGGGGCGCGGGTCAGTCCGCGCCGTAAGGCCTCCATGCTGGTCTCCGAGACCACATGGTCCACCGTCGAACGGTAGACCCGTACCGGGGCCGAGATCCGGGGGAGCAGCCGGCGCGTGTCCTTGAAGAGCTTGTTCAGCTCGTACGCCGCGGCGACCGGCGTCCGCGGGTAGGCACCCTCGTCGATTCCTTCCTTAAGGATGTCGTTGGCGATTGCAGGGGTGCTCTTGAGCACGTACCGGAGGATCCCGGCCAGCGGCGCCCGGGGATCGTCGATGACGAGGCCGGGATTGACCAGCACGGCCCCGGCCACCGGGCGGGTGGCCGCGACCCGCAGCGCCAGCGCCCCGCCCATGGACAGCCCGGCCACGGCGACGTGCTCGCATTCGCCGGCGAGCTCCACGTAGGCGGCGTCGATGGCCGCGGCCCAGTCCCGCCAGTGCGTGCGGGCCAGTTCCTGCCAGCTGGTGCCGTGCCCGGGCAGCAGCGGCATGCGCACGGCGAAGCCGGCGTCCGCCAGGGAGCGGGCCCAGTCCCGGACGCCGTGCGGGCTGCCCGTGAAGCCGTGCGACACCACGACGCCGGTCCGGGGGCCGGTTCCGGTGAACGGGCTGCTGAACGGGGTGTGGTCCGGCAGAGCGGTCATGGGGTCTCCGGGTCTCGGGTGGCGGGCTGGCCTGGTGCTGGTGCTGGTGCTGGTGCTGGTGCTGGTGCTGGTGCCGGGTCCGGGGCCCCGTGCGGCGCGGCAGCCGCGTGGCGGAGGAAAAACCGGGCAGAGCGGTCGAAAATTAGGGGAGCGTCGACGTCGAGCGTGGCCACATGCCCGCTGTCCGGGAGACCCACCACTTCCAGCTCCCTCGACCCCAGCCGCTTCCGCAGCAGTTCCAGCGAGGTTGGCGGAACCACGACGTCGGACGCCGACTTGAAGACGAGCGCCGGGGCCGTGACGTCGGGCAGCCCGCGCCGCGCCGCCCTGAAGAGCCGGCTCAGCTGGTGCACGGCCTCCAGCGGCGTGAGCGAGTAGTCGCCGTCCTCGGTGGTGACGGGCGCCGGATTCGGTTCCTGGACTGGAACCGTGGTGCGCCGGACGTGCTTCAGCAGGCCGACGTAGCGCACCCGGCGGTCATAGAAGCTCAGCCCCGGATTGACGACGGCGACGCCGGCGACCGGGTGGCGGGCCGCGGCGCGCAGCGCGATGGCCCCTCCCATGGAGAGTCCCGCCACGAAGCAGCTCCGGGATCCCGCGGCGAGGTCGAGGTAGGCGTCCTCGAAGGCCTGATACCAGTCGCGCCAGCCGTGCCGGGCGAGGTCGCGCCAGTCCGTGCCGTGTCCGGGAAGCAGCGGGACGGACACGGCGAAGCCCTGCCGGGCCAGATGGTCGGCCCAGGGAAGCACGCTGTGGGGGCTGCCGGTGAAGCCGTGGCAGATGGCCACGCCGATGCCCGCATTCTCGCCGTGGCCGGAATAACTGAACGCTGCGGGCGCCAGGGGAGTGCTTGGGCTCATGTGCCCATCGTGTCACTGTTCCGGACAAAACTCACTAGAGTAGGGTGTCATTGAAGTCCTGGCCGGTTCCCCTGCAGGGCCGGCCAGACGCCTTCGGGAGAGGTTCACCACGTGTTTTATTGGTTCATGAAGACGTTCGTTCTCGGACCGGTGCTGAAGACGCTTTTCAGGCCCTGGGTCAAGGGCCTGGACAACGTACCCGCCGAGGGCGCCGCCATTCTGGCCTCCAACCACCTCTCCTTCTCCGATTCCATTTTTATGCCGCTGATGGTGCCCCGCCCCGTGGTGTTCCTTGCCAAGTCGGAGTACTTCACCGGCAGGGGCATCAAGGGCAGGCTGACCGCAACGTTCTTCCGGCTCACCAACCAGCTGCCGATGGACCGCTCCGGCGGGGCCGCTTCCGCCCGCTCACTCGACGCCGGCATGGACGTGCTGAAAAACGGTTCCCTCCTGGGCATCTACCCCGAGGGAACCCGCAGCCCGGATTCGCGCCTGTACCGGGGCAAAGTCGGGGTGGCCCGGCTGGCGCTGCAGGCCCGCGTGCCCGTGATCCCGGTCGCAATGATCGGCACCGACAAGGTCCAGCCGATCGGCAAACGGATGCCCAACATCCGGCGGATCGGTATGATCTTCGGCGAGCCGCTCGACTTCAGCCGGTACTACGGCATGGAGGATGACCGCCTCATCCAGCGCTCCGTGACTGACGAAATCATGTACGAACTGATGCGGCTCTCCGGCCAGGAATACGTCGACGAGTACGCCGCCGTCGTTAAGCTCCGGCTCGCCGGAAAAGCCACCGAGGTTCCCGGCGACGGTACGGCGGGCGATGGCGCGGCGGGCGGCGGCGCGGCACCGGAAAGTGCATAAGCCGGGCGTGTGACGGACCCGGCGCGGTCAATGACGGCCGGGGGCCGACGATCGATGCCGGGGCAACTATCCTTAGAGGGTGACTGAGCTATCTGCGCCTTCGGCCTTCCCCCTGAACAGTTCCCTGAGCGGCTCGCCTTTTGCGGGTTCCGCGTTGACCAGCACCGCCCAGAGCGGTGCGGCAAACTATCCGGGACTGGATCACTGGCGGGAGCTGCCCGCCTCCCAGCAGCCGGACTGGTCCGACAAGGCCGTCTTCGAAGCTTCCGTCAAGGAACTGTCCGTCCTGCCGCCGCTCGTGTTCGCGGGCGAGGTGGACATCCTGCGCGAACGGCTCGCTGCCGCCGCGCAGGGGAAGGCTTTCCTGCTCCAGGGCGGGGACTGCGCGGAAACCTTTGAAGCCGCCACGGCGGACAAGATCAGCGCCCGCGTCCGGACCATCCTGCAGATGGCCGTGGTGCTCACCTACGGCGCCGCCATGCCGGTCATCAAGATGGGGCGCATGGCCGGGCAGTTCGCCAAGCCGCGGTCCTCCAACGATGAGACGCGCGAAGGCGTCACGCTGCCGGCCTACCGGGGCGACATCGTCAACGGCTACGACTTCACACCGGAGTCCCGCGCCCACGACGCCAGCCGGATGCTCAAGGCGTACCACACCTCCGCCTCCACCCTGAACCTGATCCGCGCGTTCACGCAGGGCGGCTTCGCCGACCTGCGGCTGGTGCACCAGTGGAACAAAGGCTTCACCGAAAACCCGGCCCATGCGCGCTACGAATCCCTGGCCCGCGACATCGACCGTGCCATCAAGTTCATGGCCTCCTGCGGTGCCGACTTCGAAGCGCTCAAGCGCGTGGAGTTCTACGCCAGCCACGAGGCGCTGCTGCTCGATTACGAACGCGCCCTGACGCGCATCGACTCCCGCACCGGCTTCCCTTACGACACCTCCGCGCACTTCCTCTGGATCGGTGAGCGCACGCGCGAACTGGACCACGCGCACGTCGACTTCCTCTCGCGGGTGCGCAACCCGATCGGCGTGAAGCTGGGGCCGGGCACCAGCGGCGATGACGCGCTGCGCCTGATCGACAAGCTGGACCCGGACCGCGAACCGGGCCGCCTGACGTTCATCTCCCGCATGGGCGCGGGCAATATCCGCGAGAAGCTGCCCCCGATCGTGGAGCGCGTCACCGCGTCCGGGGCCCAGGTGCTGTGGGTAACCGACCCCATGCACGGCAACACGGTCACCTCACCCAACGGGTACAAGACCAGGAACTTCGACGACGTGATCGACGAGGTCCGCGGCTTCTTCGAGGTCCACCACACCCTCGGTACGGTTCCCGGCGGCCTGCATGTCGAGATGACCGGCGACGACGTCGCCGAGTGCCTTGGCGGCGCGGACCCCGTGGACCAGGAAGCATTCCTGGACCGCTACGAATCGGTCTGCGACCCGCGCCTGAACCACATGCAGTCCCTGGAGATGGCCTTCCTGGTGGCCGGCGCCCTGGCCAAGCGCTAAGGGCAGGAACTACGAATCAAATGACGACAGGCTCCGCCCGGCTGGTTTCAGCCGGGCGGAGCCTGTTTAAGGGAGCGTGACCGGTCAGTCCCGGTGAGGTCCGGTCCGGCCTGGTCCGGTCAGACCACCGTCAGGGTGATGACGGAGCCCTCCGGGACCTGCTTGTTCACCGGGTCCTGGTACCGGACCGTACCGAAAAATCCGCCCAGGATCTCCTCCACCTGGACCTCAAAGCCCAGGTCCTCCAGTGCCTTGCGGGCTTCGTCGACCTGCTTACCGACGAAGCTCGGAACGTCAACAAGCCGGGGCCCCTTGGAGATGGTCAGCGTCACGGCCCCGCCCCGGGAGAGGTTCCCGGAGGCCGGATCCTGAGCCACCACGCCGCCCTTGGCCACGTTCCGGTCAAAGACGGTTTCCGGCGAGATCACGGCCTTGAGGCCGGCAGCTTCAATGGCCTTGACCGCGGCCCCCTGCTCCTGGCCACGCACGTCGGGCACCGGAATCGGCTGCGGGCCCTTGGACACGGTGAGATCCACGGGTGTGCCGTGCCGCACCGGGTTGCCGCTGCGGGGCGCCTGGGCCAGCACCGTGCCGGCCGGCGCGGTTTCGTCGAACGTCTCGGAGATGTTACCCAGCGCCATACCCGCGCCGTTGAGGGCGTTCTTGGCCTCGTCCAGTGACTTCCCGGTGAGCTCGGGCAGCGGGAACAGCTCGGGGCCCTTGGAGACGGCAAGGGACACGGGCTGGAATTTCCGGATGACCTCGCCTGCGGCAGGCTCGGATGCCACCACCAGGCCGGCGGCGACGTCGTCGTCGAAGACGTCCTTGGTGGTCGACTGGAACCCTGCCGCGCGGAGCAGCTGTTGGGCCTCGGCCACGGTCTTGTTCGCGAGCTCGGGAATGGTGCCGGGGGAACCCGGCCCCATGCCGAAGAACCAGCCGGCGCCGCCGGCCAGCAGCGCGGCAATGACCAGCACCAGGATCCAAAGCAGTCCGCGGCGCCGCGGGTTGCCCTCGCGCAGGCTCCGGACCGGTGTGGCCGCGGCACGCTGGCGGGCTTTTTCCTCGTCCCGGTCGTACTTGCGTTGCGCCCTCTTGCTGGCCGGAGCGGCAGGCTCCTCAACGTCGTCGTAACCGTCCGGGTACGGCACCTCGTCCGGCGCGGACAGCGGACCGTAGCCCGGATGCCGCGGGGCTGCGGACATCACCGTGGTGGGGTTGCTGCCGCGGGCGATAAATTCGGTGGTCTGCTGCCGGACGCCGATCACCTCGGTGGCGCCAGCCTCAGGACGGGATTCGGCGGTGCCGCCGGGGCGCCGGGCCGGCGGGGCAGGCGCGGGAGGCACCGGGGGAAGGACCGGACGGGCCGCCGGGGGCTGCAGGTCGAGATCGGCGTCGCTGAGGTTCCGCCGGATGTGCCGGAGCTCGGACAGCAGGGCGTTTCCGTCGACGGGGCGTTTGTCCGGGTCGTTGGCGGTGCACCACTGCACCAGTTCGTCGATTTCGCCGGCCAGCCCGGGGACCAGTTCCGAGGGGGCGCCGACAGCCGAGTTGACGTGCTGGTAGGCCACCTGGATCGGAACCTCGCCCTCGAACGGCTGCCGGCCGGTGATCATCTCGTACAGCATGATCCCCACCGAATAGATGTCACTGCGGGCGTCGGCCTGCTTGCCCAGCACCAGTTCGGGCGAGAGATACGCGACGGTGCCGATCAGGGCACCGGTGCTGGTGGACGTGGAAATGGCCCGGGCCAGCCCGAAGTCGCCGAGCTTGATCCGGCCGTCGTCGGCAATCAGGACGTTCTCCGGTTTGATGTCCCGGTGGATGAGGCCGGCGTCGTGGGCGGCGCCCAGCCCTTCAACCACCGGGTCGATCAGGGCCAGCGCCAGCCGTGGGGGCAGCGCGCCCTTGTCTTTGAGGACATCGCGCAGGGTGTGGCCCTTGATGTATTCCATCACCAGGTAGGCCACCCGGTCGTCCTCGCCCTGGTCCAGGACGCCGACGACGTGCGGGTGTGACAAACGGGCGGCGGCTTTCGCCTCGCGGCCCAGCCGGTCGAGGAACTGCGGGTCGCCGGCCATGTGGGGGTGCAGCACCTTGAGGGCTACATCGCGCTCCAGCCGGCGGTCCGTGGCCACATAGACAGTGGACATCCCGCCGCTGGCGAGCCTGGACTGGATCAGGTACCGGCCATCCACCAGGGTGCCGACGAGGGGGTCCGACGAGTATTCCTGCACTATACGATCCTAATCGCTGCACGGAAACGGGTCCGAACCAACGTGTGATCCGGACCCGTATTGTTATCCGACGGGGCGTGGGCAGGGCGCCGGCGGGTCGGCTGGCGCCGGGGCGGCCTGGACTGTTAGCCGAAGTTCTTCTGGTGCGCCTTGATGGACGCGACATAGGCCTTGGTGTCGTCGTACATGCCGTACTTGCTGACTGAGTACTGGCCCTGGTAGTAGCCGGCGATCGCGGTGTCGAGGTCCGGGCTGGTGCGGATCAGCTGGCGGATGATGGCGACGCCGGCCGTGGCGTTGTCGTAGGGGTCCAGGAGGTTCAGCTGGCGGCCCACCAGGTCCGAGGCCCATTCGCCCGAGGACGGGATGACCTGCATGGTGCCGATCGCGTTCGCGGGGGAGACCGAGCGGTGGTTGAAGCTGGACTCCTGGAAGGCGAAGGCCAAAGCCAGCGAGGGATCGACGCCCATGCGGCGGGCGGTGTCCGCCACGATCGACTTCATTTCTTCGCGGCTGGGCACCGGGGCGGCGTTCAGCAGGGCCTTGTTCTGGTTGGCGGAACTGACCACGGCGTCCGGGTAGGTGAAGCCAAGGAAGCTGTTGGGGACCAGCGGTGTCACGGGAGCAGCGGGCGGAGTCGAAGCCGGTGCCACGGATCCGCCGGACAGGGCCAGCTTCTGGCCGGGGTAGATGATGCTGCTCATGGTCAGGCCGTTGGCCGAGAGGACGTCGGCGAGCTTGACGCCGTTTTTCGCGGCAATGCCGGAGAGCGTGTCGCCGGACTTGATGGTGTACGAGCCCGCCGGGGCGGAAGCGGTGGGTGCTGCCGGGGCAGGTGCCGGTGCGGGGGCGGACGGTGCCGGGGCGGCGGTGCCGCCGCCGATCTTGATCTGCTGGCCGGGGTAGATGATGGAGCTCATGGAGAGCCCGTTCCAGCTGAAGACCTCGGAGAGCTTGACGCCGTGGCGGTCTGCGATCGCGCCCAGGGTGTCACCGGACTTGACGGTGTAGACCCCGCCGGCTGCAGCCGCAGCGGGTGTTTCCGGGGCGGCCGGAGCGGGGGCGGATGCTTCTCCGCCGAGCTTGATCTTCTGGCCGGGGTAGATAATGGTGTTCGCCTGCAGCCCGTTCAGGGCGAGG
The DNA here is from genome assembly GCF_052245515.1 of Pseudarthrobacter sp. 1C304. Lineage (NCBI taxonomy): Bacteria > Bacillati > Actinomycetota > Actinomycetes > Micrococcales > Micrococcaceae > Pseudarthrobacter > Pseudarthrobacter sp. 1C304. The sequence continues at coordinate 66,207 of NZ_JBQQCH010000007.1, forward strand.
ACCTGGTGCGTGTCCAGGCCGAACCTGCCGGCAATGGCGCTGATGGTGTCGCCGCGGGCAATGGTGTATTCCGCCGGAGCGGCGACCTCGGCGGGGCGGAACGCGGAAGGAACAGTCGCCGGGACAGACCCGGACGGGATGAGTGCCGGGGCCTGCGTAGTGGCAGCCTGGGCCTGGATGGCGGCCGCCAGCGTGGCAGGCAGCGCGCGGGGCGCAACAGCAGATGCCGGCTCCGCGATCGCCAGAGAGGAAAGAACGACGGCGGGAAGGGCTGCCGTCGTGGCCGCAAGCATCGGCAGGCTGGGCCTGGGGTTGGGCTTTGGCGAACGGAACGTCGTCATGGGGAAGATCCTCTTCTCAGCGGCGAACGCTGCGGGGCTGGCCTGTGGTAACGCTGTTACTTAAGTTATTCCTGTTACTGCTGGTAACAGTGTGATTAAAGTTATCACTGTTACAAATGTGATCTATGAGAATCTCTCACGAATTGCCTGCCAGCACAAGAAGTCTGTGATTTACCGGGGAAGGGCCGCTTACCGGGAGTAATGCGGGGTGCCCGCCGGAATCGCCGGAACACCGTCCGGGCAGACTCGGGGAAAGCGGGGAAAGTCCGCTGGTGGGATGCCGTCAAACTAGGCGCAAAGCCCGCCGGCATGGCAATCTTGATCCGTGAGCAATGTAGAAAGCCTGGTGGGCGAATGGCTGCCCCTGCCCGATGTCGCACAACTCCTGGACGTTCCGATTACCAAGGTCCATGCGCTCCTTGACGAACGCGCGTTGGCTGCCTTGCGGGTGGGCGAGCGCCGGATCCGCTGCGTTCCTGCGGAATTCATCCAGGACGGCCACGCGGTTGAAAGCCTGAAGGGGACAATTGTGGTCCTCGCGGACGCCGGCTATTCCGACGAAGAGCTGATTGTCTGGCTGTTTACGGCGGATGAATCCCTCCGCGGCCGGCCTATTGACGCCCTGCGGGAGGGCCGGAAAACGGAAATCCGTCGCCGCGCCCAGTCCCTGGCCTGGTAGGCGCCGCGGAGTTCCCCGCCATCAGCTACTAACCACAAAGCAGGCCCTGTCCCTCGTTGAGGAGGTACAGGGCCTGCTTTGTGAGCTGCAGTGGCTGTTATCTGTTGTGCCTGCCAACTGCCGTGGCCGTTTAACTGCGGTGGCTGGCCGGCGGGTCAGGCCGCGCGGCTGACCGTCGCCTCGGCCAGCTTTCGGAGCGCCGTCTTGGGCAGTTCGTCCAGCGGCAGAAGGTCCAAAGCGGCATAGGCTGCCCGTCCGAACTCCTCGATGAGGGTTTCGGTGGCCTGCAACGCGCCGCACTCCATGATGATGCGGCGGATTTCGTCCACATCGGCCTCGTCCAGCTGGGGGCTGCCCAGCTTCGCATCGATGAAGGCCGACTCGGCCGGGCTGGCCAGGTCAAGGGCAAAGGCGATCAGGACCGTGCGCTTGCCTTCACGCAGATCATCCCCGGCGGGTTTGCCGGTGGTCACCGGATCGCCGAAAACGCCCAGCACATCGTCACGGAGCTGGAAGGCCTCGCCGAGGGGGAGTGCGAAGGCTGAATAGCCCCGCAGCAGCTCGTCGTGCGCGCCGGCCAGGGCGCCGCCCAACGCCAGCGGGTGTTCCGTCGAGTACTTGGCGGACTTGAACCGGATGATGGACTGGGCCCGGCTGACGGCTCCTGCCCGGTCCCGCCGGGGGCCGGCAACTTCCTCGAGGATGTCCAGGTACTGTCCCGCCATGACCTCGGCCCGCATGAGGTTGAAGATCAGCCGTGCCCGGCTCCCCGACGCGGCACTGTCCCCGATTTCGGTGAAGGACTCCTCGCTGAACGACAGGCAGAGGTCGCCGGTCAGGATGGCGGCAGCGTGGCCGAACCGTTCACTGTCCAGGGCCCAGCCCTGCGTCTCGTGCAGTTCACTGAAGCGCCGGTGCACACTGGGGCCGCCCCGGCGCGTGTCAGAGCGGTCAATGATGTCATCGTGGATCAAGGCGGCGGCCTGGAAGAGCTCCAGGGCCGAGCCGGCTGTCACCACTTCGCTGGCTCCGGCCTCACCGCCGGCGCCGCGCCAGCCCCAGTAGCACATCAGAGCCCGCAGGCGTTTCCCGCCGGTGACCAGGTTGGAGATGGATCCCATCAGCGGATCGATGTCAGGGGAGATCGAGGACATCACCGCCTGGCGGCTGGTCAGGAAGTCGGTGAGCTTGCCGGCGACGTCGGCAACATAGGCCGCCTGCTCAATCCGCAGCTGCTCCGCGAGGGTCACTTGACTGACTCGGGGGCGACGTTCGCGCCGATGGTGAACGTGGAAACGCCGGCGGTTTCCAGCACCGAGATGTTGACCGTTTCGCTGTCGCCGCGGAGGAAGTCCTTCGAGGGGACGGCGCCCACGGTTTCGCCGGGAACGGCTTTAAAGCCCTGCGCCTCGAGTTCCTTGGTGTAGTAGGCGAGCACCTCGGCGGACGGCGCGGAGATGCTGCCCACCAGCGCCACGGTGGCGGGCGCCGTGGTCTTGTCGAAGCTGCTGGAGACCACCTTCGCCCCGGGCATCACGGGCAGGAGCGTCTCCGGGAACCCGGGGACCATGGCACCGACGGTGGCCGACGTGCCGGGTTCGGCGGAGGGGCTGGCCGGCGCGGTAGTGGAGGGCTGGGCCGGGGACGGCGCTGCAGCCGTCGAGGAGTCCGAGGAAGCGGCGTCGGGCGTGCCGGGTGCGCACGCGGCCAGGGCAAACAGCGTGCCCGCCGCCATAACCGCTGCCGCAGCACGTTTGTGCTGTCCAAATACCTTCACAGGGACATTCCTCCTGGTGTTGACGCCGGATGCAGCCTCCAGTTTAGTCAGTCCCGGGGCATAGGATTGAAGTCGTGCGGCCGGACCAGGATAAACAACAGCGGGAGCTCGCTCCCGGGCACGCGGCGGGGCGGCTCAGCGAAGCGCAGGTAAGCGACCTTCGGCGGAGCAGCATCATGCACGTCGACATGGATGCCTTCTTTGTCTCCGTCGAACTGCGCAGCCGTCCGGAACTCGTGGGAAAGCCCGTCATTGTGGGCTACCCGGCCGACCGTTCCGTGGTGCTGTCCGCCTCCTACGAGGCCCGGCGCTTCGGCGTCCGGTCCGCCATGCCGATGGCGGTGGCCATGCGGATGTGCCCCTCGGCAGTAGTCATTGAGCCCCGGCACAAGCTGTACTACGAGGTGTCCGGGCAGATCATGGAAATCTTCGGTGCAACCACCGATCTCGTGGAGCCCCTCAGTGTGGATGAGGCGTTCCTCGACGTCGGGGGAGCGATCCGGCGGCTTGGCCCGCCCCGGGTCATCGGCGAACTCATCCGCACCCAGGTCCGCAGTGAACTGGGCATCACGGCGTCCGTGGGCATCGCCGCCAGCAAGTTCGTGGCGAAGATCGCCTCCACCCGGTGCAAGCCGAACGGGCTGCTTCTCATCAGTCCGGAGGAGACGGTCCCCTACCTGCACAGCCTCCCGGTCAGTGCACTGTGGGGCGTCGGCGCCAAAACAGTAGAGGTCCTGGCCCGGATGGGCATCCGCACCGTCGCGGACGTCGCGGCGTCCCCGCTGCCGTCCCTCCGGAAAGTGCTCGGTGCCTCCGGGGAACACGTCTACCGCCTGTCGTGGGGGATCGACCCCCGCCCGGTGACGCCCGTCCGGCTCGAAAAGAGCATCGGCGCGGAGGAGACCTTCGCAGTGGACACGGCGGACGAGGCGCTGCTGCACCGGGAACTGCTGCGGCTCTCGCACCGGACAGCGTCGCGGCTCCGCAGCGCCGGGATGCACGCCCGTACCGTGGCCCTCAAGCTCCGCTATGCAGACTTCTCAACCGTGACCCGCAGCCGCACGGTCAGCACTCCCATCGACAGCGCCCAGCTGCTTTATGCGGTCGCCGTCCAACTGCTGGAGTCGCTGGGCAGCCGGCCCATGACGGTCCGGCTCGTCGGCATCCGGGCCGAACAGCTTGAGGAGGCGGCCCAGGCGCCCCTCCAGTTGAGCCTTGACCGCCGGGATGACAACTGGCGCGCCGCCGAGCAGGCGCTCGATCAGGTGACCCGGAAATTCGGCACCAAATCGGTGCTGCCGGCCCGGCTTCTGGACCCCGGGAACACGGCGGGCTGACCCGCGGCCTGGACGCCGCCCCGCAGGCGAAGTCAAGGGGACGTTCGGCATCTTTCAGAACAGGGCGTAACAAACTATCCTTATTTATACGTAAGTTTGGAACGACCGGATCGAGCGTTCGGACTCATGCAGGACCAGCTGATCACCCCGCAAGGGGGCGTGGAAATCCGGCTTCGACCAATGGCGGCGAACGGGAACCACGCGGGAATCCCGCACGTTGTGGGTTTAGGGACACTGGCCGCGTCAGTCTGGACGTTGGCCGACTTAAGGAGGTCGTGGTGCCGCTCTCGGAGCACGAACAGAAGTTGCTGGAGCAACTTGAGAAGCAGCTGCATGAGGACGATCCCAAGTTCGCCAGCTCGATGGGCTCGGACGCGGGACGTTCATGGTCAACCCGCCATTTGGTGATCGGCGTTCTGACCACACTGGCCGGCGTCGTCCTCCTGCTCCTGGGCGTGACGATCCAGAACATTTTCGTTGGGGTGCTTGGCTTCGTCGTCATGGGGGCGGGGGTCTACTATGCCACCATGCGGGGCTCCGCCGCCGGGAAAGCCAAGAACGCCGGCACCTCGAGGAAGCCGGGCAAGCCCAGAAGCTCATTCATGAGCAATCTGGAAGAACGCTGGGACGAACGGCACCGCGGCGAACCCTGACCTGCGGCCGGGGCACCCCCGGCCCCCTGTTTGGAAATACCTGGACCTTGAACTCTGTTCTGATCCCTGATCCTCCATTCCCCACCACCGGGACACACCAGGTGGCACAAAAGACCCGCTCCGGCGGGTCTTTTGCCGTTAAGCGGCTGGTCCGCCGCCGGTTGCCGGCCAACCGCCTGCCGGTAGCCGCGCCGGATCCTCCCCGTTCCCTCCACTTCGCACCACGGCGCCTGTTCCCCTGCAACACCAAGGATCGGGGCGGCAGGAAGTCCCACAAATAGACGCGGAAACGCTCGGCGTGTCGTTGACTGTGGAGGGATGTGGAGTAATGTGGAGGACGTAAGAGGGTAGTGGCAGCACAGGGGACGTTGGACTTCCTACGAACAGACGGGCGGTGAGCCGTGTTTCTCGGCACACATTCGCCGCGTCTTGACGAAAAAGGTCGAATCATCCTTCCCGCCAAGTTCCGCGAGGAACTTGCCGGCGGCCTGGTTCTCACAAGGGGCCAGGAACGTTGCATCTACGTCTTCAGTGAGGCGGAATTCGGCCGTGTTCACGAGCAAATGCGGGAGGCTCCCATCTCCAACAAACAGGCTCGCGACTACATCCGCGTCTTCCTCTCTGGGGCCTCCGACGAGGTACCTGACAAGCAGGGGCGCGTGACGATTCCGCCGGCGCTCCGGGAGTACGCAGGGCTCGGCCGGGAACTCGCCGTCATCGGTGCAGGAACCCGTGCGGAGATCTGGGACGCCCAGGCCTGGAACGAATACCTCGCCGAAAAGGAGACGGCCTTCTCGGAGACCGACGACGCCATACCGGGGATTCTCTGAATCCCCGTCCGCACCACGCAGTACCGCACGATTCTTGACCGAGATCTCCAGCCGCCCACCGGTTGTTGTCCTGGCTCACTTCCCCGGAGCCAGGCCTGCGACGGGTAGGCGCGGATGGGGATCTGGATCAAGAAGCGGGCATCCCCGCCGGCAACGGCACCCCAGGACCCAGCCGGACAACGAGAGGACGCAGGCATGACTGACCCTGACCAGGCGAAGCCCACGTCCGAACGGCATGTACCGGTCCTCAGGGACCGGTGCATCAATTTGTTGGCCCCCGGATTCGAAGTGGCCCGCAGCCGCGGCGAGACCCCCGTGGTCATCGACGCCACCCTGGGCATGGGGGGCCACTCCGAGGCAATGCTGCAGCGCTTCCCGGACCTCCACCTGATCGGCATTGACCGCGACGAGGAAGCCCTGGCCCTGGCGGGGGAGCGGCTCAAGCCGTTCGCCGCGCGAACCGACCTGGTGCACGCCGTGTACGACGAGATTCCCGAGGTCCTGGACGACCTCGGCTTCGCTGAGGTCCATGGGGTCCTGATGGACCTCGGGGTCTCCTCGCTGCAGCTGGATGAACGGGAACGCGGCTTCGCGTACTCCTTCGACGCCCCGCTGGACATGCGCATGGACACGAGCCGCGGCCAGACCGCCGCCGACGTCGTCAACACCTACAGCGAAGAGGACCTGGTCCGGATCATCCGGAAGTGGGGCGAGGAAAAGTTCGCCGGGCGCATCGCCAACCGGATCGTCGCAGCCCGCGCCGAGAAGCCGTTCGCCACGACCGGGGAGCTGGTGGAGCAGATCCGCCGTGTGGTCCCCGCGGGTGCCGCAAAGTCCGGCGGGCATCCCGCCAAGCGGACCTTCCAGGCCCTCCGGATCGAGGTCAACGAAGAACTCGACGTCCTGGAACGCGCCATCCCCGCCGCCATCAACGCCATCGCCGTCGGCGGCCGCGTGGTGGTGATGTCCTACCACTCACTCGAAGACAAGATCGTCAAGGGCTTCTTCCAGGCCGGGTCCAAGTCCTCCGCCCCCCTGGGCTTCCCGGTGGAGCTCGAGGAGCACAAGGCCGAACTGAAAACCCTGACGAAGGGCACGGAAGTGCCCACCGCCGCCGAAATCGCCGAGAATCCACGCGCAGCTTCCGCCAGACTACGCGCAGTGGAACGCATCAAAGCCAGGAGGGCCGCATGAGCACCGCTGCTGTCAGCAGTTTCCCCATTGCCACCGGGGCGACTGCCCACGCCCTGCCCGGGGCCACCCCCGGCACGGGCCCCTCCCGGAAAACGCGCACTCCGCTCTCGCTGGTCCAGTCGGCCCCGCGGAAGCGGCGCGCCCCGTTCGTTGTGCTCTGCTTCGGCATCCTCGCGGTCGCCCTCATGGCTGTACTGGTCCTCAACATCTCGGTTTCCACCGCGCAGTACCAGCTGGTGCAGCTGCGGGCCGAGCACTCCACCCTGACGAAGCAGAACCAGGACCTCACCCAGCAGGTGCAGAATTTCGACGCCCCGCAGAACCTCGCGGCGAAAGCCACCGAGCTGGGCATGGTTACCTCCACCACCAAGGGCCAGATTGACCTGTCCACCCTGACTGTCACCGGCAAGGCCAAGCCTGCGGTCAAGGGTGACGCCCCGGGCGCCATCATCGCCGCCCCGGCCGTTGCCGGGCAGCTCACGGTCGTTCCGCCGGCCACCGTCAACGAGCCCCTCGCCAACCGCAAGCCGGCCGACACCGCCGGGCCGGCAAGTGGAGCCGCCGCACCGGCAGCTGCCGCCGCTGCGGAACCCGCCGACGCCGTGCCCGCCCCGGCCGCGCCCGCGGCACCCGCCGTCGAACTCCACGGCGGCTCCGTCCCGGCCCCCGCGCAAAAAGTCCCGGGACAGTAAGCAGGACGGACCACCAGCCAGGCAAGCAGCAAGGAAACATCGTGGCGCAGAACACCGGCAAGGCACGCAAGGCGAAAGAGCCGAACGCGACCCGGCGTCTGCGCCTCGGCCTTGGACTCATGCTGACGCTTCTGCTCGTCGTCGGCGGAAAGCTGTTCCTCGTCCAGGGCCTCGACGTCGGCGGGATGGCCGAGGCCGCCCTGCAGAACAGGCTCACCCCGATCGAACTGCCGGCAGAACGCGGCAGCATCCTCGACGCCAACGGCGCCGTACTGGCCAGCAGCGTCATCCGCTACAACGTGGTGGTCGACCAGCGGGTCAACACCAAGACCGACACGTTCCGCCGTTTCGACGAGAGCACGGAGGAACTGGTCCAGGTCACCCGGGACCAGGGCATCTCCGAGCTCGCCCCGCTGCTCGGCATGGAACCGGCCGAGGTCAAGAAGGCCCTCACCGGGGACAAGCCCTACTACATCGTGGCGAAGGACCTGAAGCCCGACGTCGAGGACCGCATCTCCAAGCTGCAGATTCCGGGCATCGTCACGGTGGGCACCAGCAAGCGGGTGTACCCCAACGGCTCGGTGGCCGGCGGGATTGTCGGGTTCCTGGTCGACGGCACCACCGGCCAGGCCGGACTCGAGCAGACCCAGGACGAAATCCTCAAGGGAACCCCGGGCAAACGGCTGTTCGAAATCGGGGCCGACGGCCTCCGCATCCCGGTCGGCGTGGACCAGCTGACGCCCGCCGTCAACGGCAAGGACATCAAGCTCACCCTGAACTCCGACCTCCAGTACTTCGCCCAGCAGGCCATCCAGAGCCAGCGGGACAAACTCAGCGCCGAGTGGGGCGTGGTCATTGTCCAGGACATCAAGACCGGCGACATCGTCGCCATGGCGGACACCAACTCCCCGGACCCCAACGATCCCGGCAAGTCCGACGCCAAGGACCGCGGCGTGCGCGCCGTGACCGCAGCGTATGAACCCGGCTCCGTGGAGAAGATGATCACGGCCGCGGCCCTGATCGAAGAAGGCAAGTCGCACCCGCTGGAGAAGTTCACCATCCCGTCGTCGTACACGGTGGACGGGCAGACGTTCAACGACGCCTTCGCGCACGGGACAGAGGACCGGACCCTGGCCGGCATCCTCGGCTGGTCGATGAACACCGGCACGGTGATGGCCGGCCAGCGGCTCACCAAGGAGCAGCGCTACAACTGGCTGCGGAAGTTCGGCATCGGCGAGGCGCCCGACGTCGGCCTGCCGGCCCAGGCCAAGGGCATTCTCACCCCGTACGACCAATGGGACGGCCGGCAGGAGTACACCGTGCTGTTCGGCCAGGGCGTCTCGCAGTCCACCCTGCAGACCGTCCGGGCCTTCCAAAGCATCGGCAACAACGGCGTGATGCTCCAGCCCCGGCTGATCGACAGCTACATCAACCCCGACGGCACGGAGGAGAAGGTCCCGGCGAAGGAGCCCCGCGAGATCGTTTCCCCGGAAACCGCCCGCCAGGTCCGGGACATCCTCGAGAGCGCCGTCACGGAAGGCCAGATCAAGGAAGCCGGGCTCGACGGCTACCGGGTGGGAGCGAAGACCGGTACGTCACAGTCGCCCTGCGACGACGGCACTGCCGGGTTCTGCGGCTTTACCGCCTCGATGGTGGGGATGGCGCCGATGGACGATCCGCGGTTTATTGTTGAAGTGGTCCTGCAACGGCCCAAAGGCGATATCTACGGAATCTCGAACGGGCCGGTTTTCCGGTCGGTGATGAGCCAGGCGCTGCGGACGTACAACGTTCCGCCGTCCACCGGTGAGCCCGTCCGGCTGCCGCAGTACGCCAAGTAGCACCAGCGCCAGAACCACCCAGCACCAGCCCGTCCACCCAGAACCCTGTACCCGGAAGCTGAGCCTGCCGGCCGGAGCACTCCTCCGCGCGCGGCGCCAGATCCACCAGCACCACCAACGGAGATCCACGTGTCAGATCAGAATGCCCCCGGCAGTCCAGCCGCGCCGTCCGGGACCGGATCCACCCCGGGCTTCCGGCCCGCTGCTGTCGAGGCCGTGCCGCTCGCAACCATCGGCGAGTCGATCGGCGTCGTGGTGCCCGGCGCCTCCGGCTCCGTGACCGTCACCGGAATCTCCCTCAACTCCCGCACCGTGCAGGCCGGGGACCTGTACGTCGCCCTGCCCGGCGCGGCCCGCCACGGCGCGGACTTTGTCCCGCAGGCCGTGGAGGCCGGCGCGTCCGCCGTGCTGACCGACGAGGCCGGGGCACGCCTGCTGGCGTTCTCCCACGATATTGCGGTCCCGGTACTGGTGGCCGGGGAGCCCCGCAGCCTGGTGGGCGGGCTGTCCGCGCTCATCTACCGGAGCCGGCCCCAGGACGCCCCGGCGCCTGCCCTGTACGGGGTCACCGGCACCAACGGCAAGACCACCACCACCTACTTCATCAACGCCCTGCTGCAGGCCCTGGGGCAGACGACGGGGCTGATCGGCACCATCGAGATCCTGGCCGGCGGTGCGCCGATCCCGAGCCTCCTCACCACGCCGGAATCGACGGACGTCCACGCCCTGCTGGCCCTGATGCGCGAACGCGGCCTCGACGCCGCGTCCATGGAGGTCTCCTCGCACGCCATCTCGTTCCACCGTGTGGACGGGGTCGAGTTCGACGTCGCCGGCTTCACCAACCTGACGCAGGACCACCTGGACCTGCACGGGAGCATGGACGAGTATTTCCAGACCAAGGCGCAGCTCTTTACCCCCGGACGGGCCCGCCGTGCCGTTGTGACGGTCGACGACGACTGGGGCGTCAGGCTCGCCGCCGCAGCCGGCATCCCGGTCACCACGCTGGCCACTCACGGCACCGGCGGGACGGCTGCAGCGGCTGACTGGACGGTCACCGGCACGGCCGCGCGCGGGCTCGGCACGGACTTCACCCTCCGCCACCGCGACGGCACCGAACTCCGCGCCCACACCGGGCTGCCCGGCAGCTTCAACGTGGCCAACGCAGCGCTGGCCACCGTCATGGTGCTCGCCGCAGGCCACGATCCCGCCGCCGTCCAGACCGCCCTCGACGCGCGGGATCCCTTCACGGTCGCCGTCCCGGGCCGCATGCAGCTCGTGGCCACCGCCCCCGCGGCCGTGGTCGATTTCGCCCACAACCCGGACGCCCTGGCCCGGGCCCTCGAAGCGGTCCGGTCGCCGGAGGCAGGATCCCGGGTGATCATCGTCTTTGGCGCCACCGGGCAGCGGGACCAGCTCAAGCGGCCCGCGATGGGCGCGATCGCTGCACGCCTCGCTGACACCGTCATCGTCAGCGACGACGACCCGCACGACGAGGACGCCGCGGCCATCCGCGCGGACGTGATGGCCGGCGCGGTTGAGGCCCGTGAGCGTGAGCACCTGGCCTGCAGCATCCTCGAGGTCTTCCCCCGCGACGCGGCCATCCGGAAAGCCGTGGAACTCGCCGGCCCGGCAGACACCATCCTGGTCGCGGGCCGGGGGCACGAAGTTTGGCAGGAGGTCAAGGGCGTCAATCTCGCCCTTGACGACAGGGTGGAGCTCCGCTCTGCCTTGACAGCTCGGGGATTCACCGTTCTCGAAGACCAGCGGATAGAGTCCTAAACCGACATGATTGCATTTACCGCGGCGGAAATCGCCGATATAACCAACGGCCGGCTGGCCGCCGAACCGGGGATCATCCCCGGTTCCGTGGTGACCGACTCCCGGGAAGCGACCCCGGGATCCCTCTACGTCGCCAAGCCGGGGGAGACGGCCGACGGCCATGACTTCGTCGCGGCAGCCTTCGACCGCGGAGCCGTGCTGGCACTTGTCGAACACGACGTCGCCGACGCCGCAGGGCACAACTATCCCGCCGTCGTCGTCCAGGACTCCGTCCTGGCGATGGGCGCCCTCGCCGCGGAAACCGTCCGGCGCATCCGCGCGGCCCGGGAAGCCGACGGCCAGCCGTTGACGGTGATCGGCATCACCGGGTCCGCCGGCAAGACCACCACCAAGGACCTGCTGGCCGGCATCCTCGCGGCGGAGGGCCCGACGGTCGCGCCGCAGGGGTCCTACAACGGCGAAGTCGGCGTGCCGCTGACCGTCTTCAAGGCCGACGCCCACACCCGCTACCTCGTCATCGAGATGGGCGCCACGGGCGTGGGACACATCAGTTACCTTGCGGACATGGTCCGGCCGGACATCGGCGTGGTCCTGTGCGTCGGCACGGCCCACGCCGGCGAATTCGGCGGCGTCGAGAACATTGCCCTGGCCAAGGGCGAACTCGTCGAGGCGCTCCCGGCCACCGGCACCGCCGTCCTCAACCTCGACGACGCCCGGGTCGCCGCCATGGCCGGGCGCACCCGGGCCACCGTGCTCGGCTGCACGGCGCAGAGCGCGGGGGACGCGCAGGTCCGCGCCGGGCAGGTCGGACTGACCCCCGGCGGCAGCCCCGAATTCGACCTCTTCCTGCCCGGCGACCCCAACGGGCATCACGTCTCAGCCAAGCTGATCGGCGCCCACCACATCACCAACCTGCTGGCAGCGGCGGGTGCGGCCCACGCCGCCGGCGTCCCCGCCGGCCGCATCGCCGAGTCCCTCAGCGCCCAGGCGGCGGCCAGCCGATGGCGGATGGAACGCACCGAGCGGGCCGACGGCGTCACCATCATCAACGACGCGTACAACGCCAACCCGGAGTCCATGCGGGCCGCGCTGCGGACCCTCGCCGACCTTGGCAGGGGCCGCCGGACCTGGGCCGTGCTCGGAGCCATGCTCGAACTGGGCGAGGACTCCATCCGCGAACACATGGCGGTCGGCACCCAGGTGGTCCGGCTCAACATCTCCCGGCTGGTGGTTGTGGGCAGGGAGGCGCGTTCGCTCTACGTCTCCGCCGTCAACGAGGGGTCCTGGGGCAACGAATGCGTGTTCGCCGAGACCGTGGAGGATGCCTACGACCTGCTGCAGGCAGAGCTGCAGCCCGGGGACCTGGTGCTGTTCAAGTCTTCCAACGGCATCGGCCTGCGCCATCTGGGCGATCGGATAGCATTACCCCCACAGGCCCCCGGCCGGACCGCCACTGAAGGGAGTGCGCTGCTGTGATTGCACTGCTGATGGGCGCGGGCCTTGCCCTGCTGTTCGCCTTCCTGGGCACCCCCCTCTTTATCCGTTTTCTGGTCCGGAAGGGCTACGGCCAGTTCATCCGGGACGACGGACCCACCACGCACCACACCAAACGCGGCACCCCCACCATGGGAGGCACCGTCGTCGTCCTGGCTGTGCTCGCGAGCTACGGCCTCACGCACCTGGTCATGTGGATGATCAATCCATCCTCGCCGGGCCCGTCCGCCTCGGCCCTGCTGCTGCTGTTCCTGATGGTCGGCATGGGGCTCGTCGGCTTCCTGGATGATTTCATCAAGATCTCCCGGCAGCGGAGCCTCGGCCTGAACGCCAAGGCAAAGCTGATCCTGCAGGCCGCGGTGGGCATCATCTTCGCGGTCCTGGCCCTGCAGTTCCCGGACGAAAACCAGGTGACGCCCGCCTCCTACCAGATCTCCCTGGTGCGCGACATCCCGTGGCTGAACCTCGCCTTCGCGGGTACCCTCCTCGGTGCCATCCTCTTCGTGCTGTGGTCGAACCTGATCATCACCGCCGCCACCAACGGCGTGAACCTCACCGACGGCCTCGACGGCCTCGCCGCGGGCGCCTCGATCATGGTCTTCGGCGCCTACACCCTGATGGGCATCTGGCAGTCCAACCAGTCCTGCGGTTCGCCGCGGCAGGCCGGCGCCGGCTGCTACACCGTCCGTGACCCGCTGGACCTGGCCCTGCTCGCCGCCATCCTCAGCGCGGCGCTGGTCGGCTTCCTGTGGTGGAACACCTCGCCGGCCAAGATCTTCATGGGCGACACCGGGTCCCTCGCCATCGGCGGTGCCGTCGCCGGCTTCGCGATCCTGTCCCGCACCGAACTGCTGCTGGCCTTCATCGGCGGACTCTTCGTCCTGATCACCCTCTCGGTGATCATCCAGGTCGGCTACTTCAAGCTCACCAAGGGCAAACGCTTCTTCAAGATGGCCCCGCTCCAGCACCACTTCGAACTCAAGGGCTGGGCCGAGGTCACGGTCGTGGTCCGCTTCTGGATCCTCTGCGGCCTCTTCGTCGCCGCCGGACTGGGCATCTTCTACGCCGAATGGGTGGTACTCCTGTGACTGGTCCGATTCCCGCGCCCCTCACCACCTCACCCCGGCTCCGCGACCTGACCACGTGGGATTCCGACTGGGCCGGGCTCCGCGTGGTGGTCACCGGCATCGGGGTCTCCGGCTTCGCCGCCGCGGACACGCTGATCGAACTCGGCGCCCGGGTGGTCGTCGTGGACGCGGCCACGGGTTCCAGGGCGCAGGCCCAGGCGGACACCCTGCGGATCGTCGGGGCCGCTGACGTCCTGCTGGGCGAGGACGCCGTGGAAACCGTTCCCACGGTCGACGGCGGAAAGCCCGACCTGATCGTCACGTCCCCGGGCTGGCGTCCGGACCAGTCCCTGCTGGCCGGCGCGGCCAGGGCCCACATTCCCATCTGGGGCGATGTCGAACTTGCCTGGCGGGTCCGGCGGCGGGCAGGACGCAAGACCGCCGACTGGCTCACCATCACCGGGACCAACGGAAAAACCACCACCGTGGGGCTGACCGAATCGATGCTGCAGGCGGCGGGGCTCAAAGCCATCGCGGTCGGCAACGTCGGCACTCCGATCCTCGACGCCCTGCGGGACCCGGTGGACTACGACGTCTTCGCCGTCGAGCTCTCCAGCTTCCAGCTGCACTGGAGCGACTCCGTCTCCCCGGTGGCGAGCGTCTGCCTCAACGTCGCCGAGGACCATGTCGACTGGCACGGCTCCTACGCGTCCTACCTCGCGGACAAGGCCAAGGTCTACGAACGCACCCAGAAAGCCTGCATCTACAACGCGGAGCAGATCGAAACCGAACGCATGGTCGAGGAAGCCGACGTCGTCGAGGGCTGCCGCGCGGTGGCCTTCACCACGCTCACGCCCGCCGTCAGCATGCTCGGCGTCGTGGAGGGGCTGCTGGTGGACCGTGCCTTTATCGCCGAGCGCAAGGACAGTGCCGCCGAACTGGCGTCCGTTTCCGACCTCGGCCCGGTGGCTCCGCGCCACATGGTGGCCAACGCCTTGGCTGCGGCGGCCCTGGTCCGGGCCTACGGCGTCGAGCCGGCCGACGTCCGGAAGGGCCTCCTGAACCACCTGCCGGGGGACCACCGCATCCAGCTGGTCGCCCGGCATAACGGCGTCCTCTGGGTCAACGACTCCAAAGCCACCAACCCGCATGCGGCCGCAGCGTCCCTCTCCGCCTTCGAGAACGTCGTGTGGATCGCCGGCGGCCTGTCCAAGGGCGTCAACTACGACGCCCTCGTCCAGGACCATGCGCAACGCCTGAAGGCCGTGGTGCTGATCGGCGCGGACTCCGGGGACCTGCGGGCCGCACTGCAGCGACACGCGCCCGATGTCCCCGTGATCGGGGAAGGTAAAGGCGAAACTGGACAGGTACAGACTGCCGGGACGGCCGACGCCGGCGCAGGACCCTCACCGATTTTCGGAGAGACTGTGATGGCCCAGGCCGTTGCCGCGGCGGCGCAGCTAGCCGCCTCCGGGGACACTGTGCTCCTGGCCCCGGCGGCTGCATCCATGGACCAGTTCTCTTCCTACGCTCACCGTGGCGACGCCTTCATCGAAGCGGTCCGCGAGCTCGTGGAAGGGCAGGCTTCGACCAGCAAGGAGTAACAATGGTCAGCACGCCCACACGTACCGCCGCGTCCACAGGCCCGGCACGGGCACGATCAGGGTCGTCAACGCCGTCAGGCAAAACACCTCCGGTGAAAACGGCGTCGGGCAAACCGCCGTCGAGCAAAACACAGTCCCCGGCAGCCCGCGGCCCGCAGGCTGCCGGCCGCAAGGTCCGGAGCTGGTACCGGGGCTTCTGGTCCGCCCTCGAGGGGACGGGCAAGTCCCGCAACGGCTCCACCTACTACCTGATCCTGGGTTCCACGCTTGCCCTGACGGCGATCGGCATCATGATGGTGCTCTCTGCCTCCAGCGTCGAGGCCATCGCCGCCGGCGAATCGCCGTACACGGCCGCCCTGAAGCAGGGGTTGTTCGCCGGGATCGGCCTGTTCGGCATGTTCCTGCTCTCGCGGGTCAACGTGGTGTGGCTCAAGCGCGGCGCCTGGGTCGCGATCATCGCCGCGTTCGTCCTGCTGGTGCTGGTGCTGCTGGTCGGCCGCAGCGCCCTCGGCAACCAGAACTGGATCGACGTCGGACCCTTCACGTTCCAGCCGTCCGAAGCGGCCAAGCTTGCGCTTGCCCTGTGGATGGCCACGGTCCTGGACCGGAAGGCCAGGCTGCTGTCCCACACCTGGCACGCCCTGGTTCCCGTGGTGCTCCCGGGCGCCGCCGGCGTGATCGGGCTCATCCTGATGGGCAACGACCTCGGCACCGCCATGATCGTCATGATGATCACGGCGGCCGCCCTGTTCTTCGCCGGCGTACGGCTGTACCTGTTCGGGATCGCCGGCATTGTCCTCGCGGCGGGCACAGCCGTCCTGGCCATCACCAGCCCCAACCGCGTCTGCCGCATCCTGTCCTGGACCGGCCAGACGTGTGCCGACGGCTCCGATTTGAACTACCAGTCCACCAACGGCCTGTACGGCCTGGCCTCGGGCGGATGGTTCGGCGTCGGCCTGGGCCAGAGCCGGCAGAAGTACAGCTGGATTCCGGAAGCCCACAACGACTTCATCTTCGCCATCATCGGCGAGGAGCTCGGGCTCGTTGGCACGTTCGTGGTGCTGGTGCTGTTCGCCATCCTGGGCACCGCCATCTACCGGGTGGTGGTGGCCCAGAAGGACATGTTCCACCGTGTCCTCGCCGGCACCATCATGGTCTGGCTGCTGGGCCAGGCCACCGTCAACATGGCGGTGGTCACGGGCCTCGCCCCCGTGGTGGGAATCCCGCTGCCGTTCATTTCCTACGGCGGCTCCGCCCTGCTGATGTCGCTGTGCGCGATCGGCGTGGTCCTTTCGCTGGCTCGGGCCCAGATGGCACCCGGACTCCAGCCGAAGCGGCTGTTCAGGTTCGGCCCGGCCGGACTGGCGGCATCCCTGCGGAAGCGGAACCGGGCCCGTTCCGCAGCAGGGAACCCGGCCGGGAGCGTCGGCAAGACCAGCAGCCAGACAGCCGGCAAGGCCGGAACCAGCAGGACCAACAGCCAGACAGCCGGAACCAGCAAGGCTGCAGCGGGTACTGCCGGAACCAGCAAGGCCGCAGCCAGTCCGGCGGCCCCCGGAACATCGGCTCCCCGCAAGCCCGGAACCAGAACACCCGCCCCCAGCAATCCCGCACGAAAGCGCAGATAGCCCTCCATGAACACCGAGTCGTCCTTGTCCGTCGTCCTTGCCGGCGGCGGAACAGCCGGGCACATCAGCCCCCTCCTGGCCATCGCCAACGCCGTCCGGGAGGCCCGCCCCGGAGTGCGTCTGCTGGCCGTGGGAACCCCGGGAGGCATGGAAGCGCGGCTGGTCCCGGCCGCCGGGGTTGACCTTGCCACCATCAGCCGGGTTCCTTTTCCGCGGCGCCCTTCCATTGACCTGCTCCGGTTGCCCGGGCGCCTGGCCGGTGCGGTGAAGCAAGCCGGCGTGATCCTTGACGACGCCCATGCCGACGTCCTGGTCGGCGTCGGCGGCTACGTGTGCACGCCGATGTATCTCGCCGCCCGGCGCCGCAAGATCCCGATTGTCATCCACGAGGCGAACACCCGCCCGGGGCTGGCGAACCGGGTGGGGGCACTCCTCGGCGGACGGGTGGCCGTGGCCTTCGCGGCCACCAGGCTGGGCGACTCCCGCCACGTCGGAATGCCGATGCGCAAGGAAATCTCCGGCCTGGACCGGGCCGCCGCACGGTCCGCCGCGCGGGCTGCCCTTGGACTGGATCCGGACCGCCCTGCCCTCATAGTGACCGGCGGATCCTCCGGCGCCCAGAGCATCAACCGCACCATCGCCGCGTCCGTTGGCCTCCTCGCGGAGGCCGGCATCCAGACGCTGCACATCACCGGACGCGGCAAAGCCGTCCACGACGCCGACGGCAAGCCGCTCACCGCCCCCGGCTACCAGCAGCGCGAGTACGTCGACGGCATGGAAACCGTGTACGCCGCCGCCGATCTGCTGCTGGCCCGTTCCGGCGCCGCGACGGTCTGCGAGGTGGCCGCCGTCGGCCTTCCCGCCGTCTTCGTGCCGCTCCCCATCGGCAACGGCGAACAGGCGCTCAACGCCGCCGGACTCGTCGACGCCGGTGCCGCCCTGCTCGTGGAGGACCGCATGTTCTCCCCGGACTGGGTCCGGGCGAATATCATCCCCTTGCTGCAGGACCCAGGCCGGCTCGCCCGCATGGCGGCCAGCGCCGAACACCTCGGCATCCGCGACGCCGACCGGCGGATGGCCGATCTTGTCCTTGGGGCGGCGGCCTCCGACGGGGCACGGCCGGCGCCGGCCGGAACACCCCACAAGGCAGGAAGCGGTAGAGGAATGACCCGGACCGAACAACAGCACACTCCCGCCGCAGGGCCCACCGCAGAAGCCCTGGGCCGGGTGCATTTCATCGGCATCGGCGGCGTCGGCATGTCCGCCGTGGCCCGAATCATGGTGGCCCGCGGCCTGCCGGTCAGCGGCTCCGACGCCAAAGACCTGCCGGTCATGGCAGACCTGGCCGCGGCCGGGGCCCGGATCTGTGTCGGCTATGACGCGGCACACCTCGGCGACGCGCAGACCGTGGTGGCCGGCTCCGCCATCCGCCCCGACAACCCGGAACTGGCCGCGGCACGGGCTGCCGGGCTGCCGGTGCTCCACCGCTCCGAGGCCCTCGCCGCCGTGATGGCCGAAGACACTGCGGTGACCGTGGCCGGCACGCACGGCAAGTCCACCACCACGTCCATGATCGCTGTCCTCCTGCAGGGCGCCGGCCTGGACCCGTCGTTCGCCATCGGCGCCAATGTTCCCGCGCTGGGCGTCAACGCCGCCAGCGGCAGCTCACCGGTCTTCGTCGCCGAAGCCGACGAGTCCGACGGCTCCTTCCTGAACTACCGGCCGAAGATCGCCGTGGTGACCAACGTGGAACCGGACCACCTCGACTTCTACGGCACCGCCGAGGCCGTGTACGCGTCCTTCGACCGGTTTACGGAGCTGCTCCCGGCCGACGGCGTGCTGGTGGCCTGCGCGGACGATCCCGGGGCCAAGGCGCTGGCCCAGCGGACGCAGGAGCGGGGCGCCACACGTGTTGTGCTCTACGGCACCGGTGCGGACGCCGAGTTCGTGCTGCACGACGGCGGGCCGGGGGACGTCTCGATCTCCACGCCCGCGGGCCGCTTCCCCCTCGACCTCCACGTCCCAGGCCGGCACAACGCCCTCAACGCGGCGGCGGCGTTCGCCGTCGCCCTGGAGCTGGGGGTCGAACCGGCCCTGGCCGCCGGCGCCCTGGCCAATTTCACCGGGGCCTCCCGGCGCTTCGAATTCAAAGGCGAGGGCCGCGGCGTCCGCGTCTACGACGACTACGCCCACCACCCCACGGAAGTGCGCGCCGCCCTCTCCGCGGCACGGACCGTGGCCGGCGGGCACAAGCTGCACGTGCTTTTCCAGCCGCACCTGTTTTCCCGGACCCGGGAATTCGCCGAAGAGTTCGCCGCTGCACTCAACACCGCCGACACGGCGCTGGTGCTGGACATCTATCCTGCCCGCGAGGACCCCATCCCCGGGGTCACCAGCGGGCTGATCGCCGCGCACCTCGGCGCCGGCGGCCGCCTGGTCGGGGAAGGGGCGGACGCCGTGCAGTCCATCGTGTCCGCGGCCGGACCGGGGGACATTGTGCTCACGGTGGGCGCCGGCGACGTCACGGCCTACGGGCCCCTGATCGTCGCCGCACTGAACGGTGCATCACTCGATGAAGGGTCCGCCGGTGCCTAGTACCCGCCGCCCCAGCTACACGCCCGGCGCGCGCCGCCCGTTGCCCCCGCCGGGAAACCAGCTGACGGGAAGCCCCGCTCCGGGAAGCCCCGCTCCCGGGAACCAGCAGGCCGGGAATACGCCGTCCGACGTCATCACGGCGTCCAAGGACAGCGGTTCCCGGGTACCGGCGGCCGGGCCAGCCGCCGGTACCCGCGACAATGTGCTGTCCTTCCCCGAACCGAAGGCCAAGCGCCGCAAGCGCATCCTCCAGGGCACCGTCGGCGCCCTGGTGGCGGTGGTCGCCGCACTCATCGCCGCAGCCGTGTACTCGCCGGTCCTCGCGGTGCAGACCGTCACCGTGGAGGGGACGAAGCTCCTGACCCAGGAACAGGTCCAGCAGGCCCTGGCGCCGCTGCAGGGCAAACCCCTGCCGCAGATCGGCGATGGCGACGTGGCAGCCCTCCTGCAGCCCCTGGTCCAGGTCAGGGACGTCACCACGCAGGCCCGGCCGCCGTCGACCCTTGCGGTCAAGGTGACTGAGCGCGTGCCGGTGGCCCTGGTCAAGCAGGGGGAGGCGCACCAGCTGGTCGACGTCGACGGCGTCAAGCTCAGCGACAACGCCGACCCGGCCTCGACCCAGCTGCCGGTCATCGACGGCGGCGGCGGCACCCTGCCCAAGGACCTGTTCCATGCCATCACCGGGGTGCTGGGGGCACTGCCGGCCGACGTGCTCGCCCGGCTCTCCAACGCCTCGGCGAAATCGGTGGATGCCGTGGAGCTTAAGCTCGTTGATGGGCAGACGATCGTCTGGGGGAATGCGGGGGAGAAGGAGCTCAAAGCCAAGGTCCTGGAGGCGCTGCTGAAGGCTCCCGCGGACCCAAAGAACCCGGTCCGGATCTACGACGTGAGTGTCCCGCGGCACCCCGTCACCCGGTAGCGGCGGCGGCTTGCCCAGGCATCCAGCCGTGCGAAACATCGGCTATTTTCGCGGTATTACCGCGACACGCGCACTCGGTTATTGAATGTCATCACACAAGGAAATAGCGTCACAGCATGAGTTACTTGACATAACTATAACCTTCAAGTCGAAGGTTAAGGTTCAAAGCTTCAAGCCCGACTCCATCAGTTTTCGCATTAGTACACGAACAAGGGACACGTAACGTGGCAGCTCCGCAGAATTACTTGGCCGTCATCAAGGTCGTCGGCATCGGCGGCGGTGGCGTGAACGCAGTCAACCGCATGATTGAGGTGGGACTCCGCGGCGTTGAATTCATCGCCATCAACACCGACGCACAGGCGCTGCTGATGAGCGATGCCGACGTCAAGCTCGACGTCGGGCGCGAGCTGACCCGCGGCCTGGGAGCCGGTGCGAATCCTGAGGTGGGCCGCCAGGCCGCCGAGGACCACGCTGACGAAATCGAAGAGGTCATCCGCGGCGCCGACATGGTCTTCGTCACCGCTGGCGAGGGCGGCGGCACGGGTACCGGCGGCGCCCCCGTCGTTGCGCGCATCGCCCGCTCCCTGGGAGCGCTCACCATCGGCGTCGTCACCCGCCCGTTCACCTTCGAGGGCCGCCGCCGCGCCGGTTCCGCCGAGGCCGGCATCGACGCCCTGCGCGATGAAGTCGACACGCTCATCGTCATCCCGAACGACAGGCTCCTGTCCATCAGCGACCGCAACGTCTCCGTACTGGACGCGTTCCGCTCCGCCGATCAGGTCCTGCTGTCCGGCGTCCAGGGCATCACCGACCTGATCACCACCCCGGGCCTGATCAACCTCGACTTCGCCGACGTCAAGTCCGTTATGCAGGGCGCAGGGTCGGCCCTGATGGGCATCGGCTCGGCCCGCGGCGAGGACCGTGCCGTGAAGGCCGCGGAGCTGGCCATCGCCTCCCCGCTGCTGGAAGCGTCGATTGACGGCGCCCACGGCGTCCTGCTGTCCATCCAGGGCGGCTCGGACCTCGGGCTCTTCGAGATCAACGAGGCCGCGCGCCTGGTCCAGGAAGTCGCCCACCCCGAGGCCAACATCATCTTTGGTGCAGTCATCGACGACGCCCTCGGCGACGAGGCCCGCGTCACTGTCATCGCTGCCGGCTTCGACGACGTCAAGGCCACGTCCCCGTCCATGGACCAGTCCCTCCCGCAGGCGGCACCGCAGCGCCCCGCAGCGCCGGCGGCGGCCCCTGCCCCGGCCCAGGCGCCGTCCTCGGCCCAGGTCCAGCCCCTGCACGCAACGGTCGGTGCCTCCGGCTATGGCGGATGGGGCCAGCAGCGCCCGTCGGCCGTCCCGGCTGACTCCGGATTCGACGTCGACCTGCCCACGGTTGTGGAGCCGGACCTGTCCGGCCGCCACTCCGACGACCTGGACGTCCCCGACTTCCTCAAGTAGGCCCGAAAAGCACCATGGCACTGCCGGATGGCAGTGCCATGGTGCTTTCTCGTACGATTTAAGTTCTGCAAACAAGTCCGGCAACGATGTGGTGGGGTTATAAGTGTTTTCGTGGCGGGCGGAAGTCCGGCCCGGCGTCTGGGTGGCCTTCACCGACGCCGCGGCCGGAAACCTGGCGCTCCATGTCGGCGACGACCCGGTGGCGGTGCGGCACCGGCGGGCCGGCATCGAAGCGGACCTGGGGCTCGGCGGCAGGCCCTTCCGGTACATGAACCAGGTCCACGGCAACGAGGTGGCCGGCGTTGGCGCGGCCGCTGTTGCCGGGGGCGGCACGGACGTCCCCACCGCCGACGCCATGGTCTCCCTGGGCGAGCCCCTCGCCGTCATGGTGGCCGACTGTGTTCCCGTGGTGCTGGTCGGGGACCGGGCCGGGGATGAAGCCCCGGTCCTGGCGGTGGCCCACGCCGGACGCCCCGGCGTCGCATCCGGTGTGGTTCCGGCAGCCGTGGCACGGATGCGTGAACTGGGCGCCACCGGCCTGAGCGCCTGGATCGGCCCGTCGGTCTGCGGGCAATGTTACGAGGTCCCCGGCGCCATGCGCGACGACGTGGCCGCCCGCGTGCCCGCGGCCTGGTGCACCACCTCCCGCGGCACCCCCGGACTGGACCTGCCCGCGGCCGTCCGCAGCCAGCTGCAGGACGCCGGGGTGCGGATTGAATACACCGGGGGCTGCACGCTGGAGGACCCCCGGCTCTTCTCGTACCGCCGGGACCCGGGCACCGGGCGCTTCGCCGGGCTGGTGTGGACAGCGGCTCAGCCAGGCCGCGCCGGACGGCCGGACGGAGCCACCAGTGCCTGAGGAGCAGCCCGCCGGCGCACGGCCGGACCCCCGGCTGGACCAGCTCCGGGACGCCCTTGCCGCGGTCCGGGCGCGCATTGACCGTGCCGCCGGCGCCGCGGGCCGGCAGGAACGTCCGCCCCGGCTGATTGTGGTCACCAAGTTCCACCCCGCCGAGGACGTCCGGCGGCTCGCCGCACTCGGCGTCACCGACGTGGGGGAGAACCGGGACCAGGAAGCCGCGGCGAAGGCCGCCGCGCTCCCCGGGCTGGATCTCCGCTGGCACTTCATTGGCCAGCTCCAGAGCAACAAAGCGAAATCCGTGGTGAAGTACGCCCACGCCGTGCACTCCGTGGACCGCCCGCAGCTGGCCGCTGCGCTGGAGAAGGCCATGGCCGCCGAGCAGGAGCGCACCGGACGCCCGCCGCTGGACTGTTTCATCCAGGTAAACCTAAACGACGCTGACGACGGCGCCGCCGGCCACCGGGGCGGCGCCGCACCGGACGCCATCCCCGGACTGGCGGACCAGCTGGCCGGTTCCGCTGGGCTCCGCCTGGCCGGGCTGATGGCCGTGGCGCCCCTGGGCGCGGATCCCGCCCCCGCCTTCGAGAAACTCGCCGGCCTGTCGGCCCGGCTGACCGCCGTCCATCCCGGCGCCACGGGCATTTCCGCGGGCATGAGCCAGGACCTGGAACAGGCCATCCGGTTCGGGGCGACACACCTTCGTGTTGGTTCCGATATTCTCGGTCCGCGTCCGGCGTTGGGGTAGGTTCAACGTATTGGAAGGTAATGGCGGGGATTCCAAGGCTGTGAAGGCATTGATCGGCCCGCCCACGGACACGATTAGGAGTCGACCATGGCCGGCGCTCTGCGCAAGACAATGATCTATCTTGGGCTCGCCGACGGCGACGAACACTATGAGTCCGAGCACCAAACATCGCACAAGGATGAGGACGATCCCATGGAGCATGACCGCGAGGAGCGCCGTGCACCGGCGCCTGTCCGCGAGGCCCCCAAGGAAGAGCCCTCCGCCGCTGAAGAGGAATACCGCGCACCTGTGACACCCATCAAGCGAGCGGCATCGAGCCGCGACGAGCAGACCGGACTCCGCCAGATCACCACGATCCACCCGCGGTCCTACAACGATGCCAAGCTCATCGGCGAAAGCTTCCGTGACGGCATCCCCGTCATCATGAATGTCACCGACATGGGCGAGGCAGACGCCAAGCGCCTGGTCGACTTCTCCGCCGGGCTGGTCTTCGGACTGCGCGGCAGCATCGAGCGCGTAACGAACAAGGTCTTCCTGCTCTCGCCGTCGTACGTCGAAGTCATTGGCGATGACAAGAAGGCCAGCGAGACAACGGCGAGCTTCTTCAACCAGAGCTAGGCCGGGATTTTTTGCGTGATGCCAGGCAGGGACACCCTGCCTGGCATCACTGCTGAATTATCCGTGTTGAAATAGAGGCGTAACCATCAAGAGGACACTGCGGTATCCGGAATGAACATGGAGATATGAGTTAACTCATGGGAATTGTTTTCGGACTCGTCTATATCGCCCTGCTGTTGTTCCTGGTTGCCCTCATCATCCGCCTGGTCTTCGACTGGGTGCAGATGTTCGCACGGAGCTGGCGGCCGCGCGGTGTGGCGCTGGTCACCGCCCACACCGTGTATTCGGTCACAGACAAGCCCGTCAACCTGCTGCGGCGGCTCATTCCGCCGCTGCGGCTGGGGGGCATGTCGCTGGACCTCGGCTTCCTGCTCTTGTTCGTGGCAGTAACGATCGCCATGGCAGTCGCCAAGTTCATGGTGTTCTCCCAGCCGATCACGGCGTAACGAGGCAGCGGACCGGGTCCGCCGCCGCACAGAAAGAAACTCCGGTTTGACACTGCGGTGTTGAATTAGAGGAACCAGACCATATTTAGGTACCGTAGTTTTGACGGCCGGAAGGCCTCCTGACTAACTAGACCAACGAGGTGACCAGATGGCTTTGACGCCAGAAGACGTTGTCAACAAGCGCTTTCAGCCGACCAAGTTCCGCGAAGGCTACGACCAGGACGAAGTTGATGACTTCCTGGACGAGATCGTCGTCGAACTTCGACGCCTGAACCAGGAGAACGACGAGCTGCGCAAGAAGCTCGCCGAATCCGGCGCCGGCACGCCTGCCAGCTCCGCCGCCGCGGCCCCCGTCGTGGAAAAGGTTCCGGCACCCGTCAAGGCCGAGAAGGAAGACCGTGCCAAGGCCGAAGCCGAGGCGAAGGCCGCTGAGGAAGCCAAGGCCGCCGAGGCTGCGAAGAAGAAGGAAGCCGAGCAGGCAGCAGCTGCCCCGGCACGCGCCTCCGCCACCCCGGCCGCCGAATCGGCTGCAGGCCTGCTCGCCATGGCCCAGCAGATGC
The DNA here is from genome assembly GCF_052245515.1 of Pseudarthrobacter sp. 1C304. Classification (NCBI taxonomy): domain Bacteria; kingdom Bacillati; phylum Actinomycetota; class Actinomycetes; order Micrococcales; family Micrococcaceae; genus Pseudarthrobacter; species Pseudarthrobacter sp. 1C304. Next base: position 91,316 of record NZ_JBQQCH010000007.1, read on the forward strand.
ACGACAAGCACGTCGCCGACGGCGAGAAGCAGCGCGACAAGATCATCGCCGAAGCGCAGATCGAAGCCAGCAGCCTCGTCAACGACGCGCAGGAAAAGTCCCGCAAGATCCTCGGTGCCCTCGAGCAGCAGCGTTCCGTCCTGGAACGCAAGGTGGAGCAGCTCCGCGGCTTCGAACGCGACTACCGCTCGCGCCTGAAGGCCTACATCGAAGGCCAGCTGCGTGACCTGGACGCCCGCGGCTCCGTGGCAGCCCCTGAGGTCGAAGCGAACAGCTAAGCCCCAAAGCAAGTATTCTGATAGCCGGTGGCTGAGGATTCCTCGGCCGCCGGCTTTCGGCATTAACCGCAGGTTCCGCCGGCGGCCGCGCCCAAGCATCCAGCCCCCAGTCCCCGCACTGGCCCGTGAACGAAAGCCCTATGACTGACGCACCCTCACCCGACGCCGCCCGGCCCGCCGGGACCGCCGAGACGGGCCCCCTGACGCCACGGCCGAAGCGGGTCCTGCTGCTCTCCGTATTCTTCGGCCTGGCCGTGTTCGCCTACACCTTCGACCAGCTCACCAAACTGTGGGTGACCGCCACCATGACCGAGGGGGAGCGGATCCCCGTGCTGCCCCCGCTGCTGCACTGGTACTACATCCGCAACTCCGGCGCCGCCTTCTCCATCGGCGAGAACATCACCTGGGTGTTCACCATCATCATGGCCGCTGTCTCGATCGCGATCCTGCTGCAGCTGCGCAAGCTCGGGTCGGTCTGGTGGGCGCTGGCGCTGGGGCTGCTCCTCGGCGGCGCGCTGGGCAACCTCACCGACCGGCTCTTCCGCGAACCCTCGTTCGCCATGGGCCACGTGGTGGATTTCATCCAGCTGCCCAACTTTGCCATCTTCAACATCGCGGACTCGGCCGTGGTGTCCTCCGTGGTGATCATCTGCCTGCTGACGCTGCGCGGCATCGCCCTGGACGGCTCGCACCTGACGAAGGACCCGGTGAAGCATGACTCATGAGGACACCGTGCCGGACCCTGCGCCGGACCGCTATGTGGTGCCCGAGGAGCTCGCGGGCACCAGGGTGGACGCGGGGCTGGCGAAGCTCATGGGCGTTTCCCGTTCCCAGGCCGCCACGCTGATCGCCGAAGGCAACGTCAGCAGCAACAACAAGGCCGTGGGAAAGTCGCTCAAGCTCGTCCCCGGCGCCGTGCTCGACGTCGTTGTCCCGGCCCGCCGGGACCCCCTGGAAGTTGTGGAGGAAGTAGTGGAGGACCTGTCCGTCCTGCTGGACGATGACGACTTCGTTGTCATCGACAAACCCGTCGGTGTGGCCGCGCATCCCTCACCCGGGTGGGTGGGCCCCACGGTCGTGGGCGGCCTCGCCGGCCTCGGCTACCGGATCTCCACCTCCGGCTCGCCCGAGCGCGCGGGCATCGTCCACCGGCTCGACGTCGGCACCTCCGGGGTCATGGTGGTGGCCAAGACGGAGGAGGCTTACACGGCCCTCAAGCGCGCCTTCAAGGAGCGCACCGTGGACAAGGTCTATCACGCCGTCGTCCAGGGCCTGCCGGACCCGCTGGCGGGCACCATCGACGCGCCCATCGGCCGCCACCCGGGCCACGACTGGCGTTTCGCGGTCATTGAGGACGGCCGGGACTCGATCACGCACTACGAGGTTCTTGAGGCGTTCGGGAAGGCCTCGCTAGTGGAGGTCCACCTTGAGACCGGCCGTACGCACCAGATCCGGGTCCACTTCTCGGCGCTGCGCCACCCGTGCGCCGGTGACCTGACGTACGGCGCCGACCCCCGGCTTGCCGCCACCCTGGGCCTCACCCGCCAGTGGCTGCACGCCCGGAAGCTGTCCTTCGCCCACCCCCGGACCGGGGAGCCGGTCACCGTCACCAGCGAGTACCCGCAGGACCTCCGCTACGCCCTCGACGTGCTGGAGTCCGGGCAGGCCTGATCTGTCGGTGCGCGGCACTAGAATGGTTCGGTGACTTCCAGCAACGCATCGTTCGTGCATCTCCACAACCACACCGAATACTCCATGTTGGACGGTGCCGCCCGGCTGGGGGAGCTGTTCGACGAAACGGAACGCCTGGGCATGCCGGCCCTGGCCACCACGGACCACGGGTACCTCTTCGGAGCCTTCGACTTCTGGAAGCGGGCCACCGACAAGGGCATCAAGCCCATCATTGGCGTCGAGGCCTATGTCACCCCAGGCACGGCCCGCGGGGACAAGACCCGCGTCCGCTGGGGCGAGGAGCACCAGCGCAAGGACGACATCTCCGGCGGCGGCTCGTACACCCACATGACGCTCCTGAGCTACAACAACGTGGGCATGCGGAACCTGTTCCGTGCCTCCTCGATCGCCTCGCTGGATTCGGTCTTCGGCAAATGGCCCCGGCTGGACCGGGAACTGCTCAACACCTACTCGGAGGGGCTCATTGCCACCACCGGCTGCCCGTCCGGTGAAGTCCAGACCCGGCTCCGGCTGGGGCAGTACCGGGAAGCCCTTGAGGCGGCCGCCGAGTTCCGTGACATCTTCGGCGCCGAAAACTACTTCTGCGAACTCATGGACCACGGCCTGGACATCGAGCGGCGCGTCACCGGCGACCTGCTGCGCCTGGCCAAGGAACTGAACCTGCCGCTGGTGGCCACCAACGACCTCCACTACACCCACGAGCACGACGCCAAGGCCCACGAGGCCCTGCTGGCCATCCAGTCCGGCTCCACCCTGCTGGAACCCACCTACGACAACGGCGGATCCCGGTTCGCGTTCTCCGGCAGCGGCTACTACCTGAAGTCCCCGCAGGAAATGCGCGAACTCTTCCGCGACCACCCCGACGCGTGCGACAACACCCTCCTGATCGCCGAGCGCTGCGAAGTCTCCTTCAACACCGGCGCCAACTACATGCCCCGGTTCCCCTGCCCGGAGGGGGAGGATGAGACGTCCTGGCTGGTCAAGGAAGTCGACAAGGGCCTCCGTTACCGCTATCCCCAGGGCATTCCGGACAAAGTCCGCACCCAGGCCGACTACGAGCTCGGCGTTATCAATTCCATGGGGTTCCCCGGCTACTTCCTGGTGGTGGCCGACTTCATCAACTGGGCCAAGAACAACGGCATCCGGGTGGGTCCCGGACGAGGCTCGGGCGCCGGCTCCATGGTGGCGTACGCCATGCGCATCACCGACCTTGATCCGCTGCACCACGGCCTGATTTTCGAGCGCTTCCTCAACCCGGACCGTGTGTCCATGCCCGACTTCGACGTCGACTTCGATGACCGGCGCCGGTCCGAGGTGATCGACTACGTCACCCGCAAGTACGGCGACGAGCGCGTGGCCATGATCGTCACCTACGGCACCATCAAGACCAAGCAGGCGCTGAAGGACTCCTCGCGCGTACTGGGCTATCCGTTCAGCATGGGCGAGCAGCTCACCAAGGCCCTGCCGCCGGCCGTGATGGCCAAGGACATCCCGCTGGCGGACATCCAGAACAAGGACTCCAAGCGCTACAGCGAGGCCGCGGACTTCCGGCAGCTGATCAGTACCGACCCGGAAGCCGCGAAGGTCTTCGAAACAGCCCTCGGCATTGAGGGCCTGAAGCGCCAGTGGGGTGTCCACGCGGCCGGCGTCATCATGTCCTCGGACCCCATCATCGACGTCATCCCGATCATGCGCCGGTTCCAGGACGGCCAGGTCATCACGCAGTTCGACTACCCGACCTCCGAGGGCCTCGGCCTGATCAAGATGGACTTCCTGGGCCTGCGGAACCTGACGATCATCTCCGACGCCCTGGAGAACATTAAAATGAACCGCGGCGTGGACCTGGACCTCGAGTCCCTGGCCCTCGACGACGCCGCCTCCTACGAGCTGCTGGCCCGCGGCGACACCCTCGGGGTGTTCCAGCTCGACGGCGGGCCCATGCGGTCCCTGCTCAAGCTCATGAAGCCTGACAACTTCGAGGACATCTCCGCCGTCCTGGCCCTGTACCGGCCCGGGCCCATGGGCGCCAACGCCCACACTGACTACGCGCTGCGGAAAAACGGCATCCAGGAAGTCATTCCGATCCACCCGGAACTCGAGGAGCCGCTCGCCGAGATCCTGGGCGGCACCTACGGCCTGATCGTGTACCAGGAGCAGGTGATGGCGGTGGCGCAGAAGCTCGCCGGCTACACCCTGGGCCAGGCCGACATCCTGCGCCGTGCCATGGGCAAGAAGAAGAAATCCGAGCTGGACAAGCAGTTCGCCGGCTTCTCCCAAGGCATGCAGGACAACGGCTACTCCATGGAGGCGGTCAAGACCCTCTGGGACATCCTGCTGCCCTTCTCCGACTACGCCTTCAACAAGGCGCACTCGGCCGCCTACGGCGTGATCTCCTACTGGACGGCCTACCTCAAGGCGCACTACGCCCCGGAGTACATGGCGGCCCTGCTCACCAGCGTCGGCGACGACAAGGACAAGTCGGCGATCTACCTCAACGAATGCCGCCGCATGGGCATCACCGTGCTGCCGCCGGACGTCAACGAATCCGCGCTGAACTTCACCCCGGTGGGCAACGACATCCGCTTCGGCATGGGCGCCATCCGCAACGTCGGCGTGAACGCCGTCGAAGCCATGGTGGCCGCACGCGAGAAGGAAGGCGCGTACACGTCCTTCAAGGACTACCTGATGAAGGTCCCCGCCGTCGTCTGCAACAAGCGCACCATCGAGTCACTGATCAAGGCCGGCGCCTTCGACTCGCTGAACCACCACCGGCGCGCCCTCGCCATGATCCACGAAGAAGCAATCGACTCCGTCATCACCCTCAAGCGCAACGAGGCGATCGGCCAGTTCGATCTGTTCGCCGGGTTCGACGAGGAGGAATCCCAGGCGTCCCTGAGCATCGAAATCCCGGACCTTCCCGAATGGGAGAAGAAGGACAAGCTCTCCTTCGAACGGGACATGCTGGGGCTCTATGTCTCGGACCACCCCCTCCAGGGGCTGGAAGGCCTGCTGAGCCAGCACGCCGACCAGTCCATCACGTCGCTGATCGCCGAGGACGGCCCGCACGACGGCGCGATTGTCACCATCGCCGGCATGATCACCTCGCTCAGCCGCCGGATCGCGAAAGCCAGCGGGAACGCCTACGCCCGCGCGGAAATCGAAGACCTGGGCGGTTCCGTCGAGGTCATGTTCTTCGGGCAGGTCTACGGCCCCATCGCCTCCGTGCTCGCGGAGGACCTGATTGTTGTGGTCAAGGGCCGGCTGCAGCGCCGCGACGACGGCGCCGTCGCCCTGAACTGCATGGAACTGTCCGTCCCGGACCTTAGCGAGGGCCTGAGCGGCCCGCTGGTGATCACCATGGCGACGCACAAAGCCACCGAGGCCGTGGTGACCGAGCTCGGCGACGTGCTCCGGACCCACCGCGGCAAGTCCGAGGTGCGCCTGCACCTGCAGGGCGACTCCCGGGTGGAGGTCATGGGGCTGCCCGTGCATCTGCGGGTCAATCCCAGCCCGTCGCTGTTCGGTGACCTGAAGGTCCTCCTCGGCCCTACCTGCCTGGACAACTGACCCCGCCCGGGGGAAAGGGCCTCAGATCTCGTAGTCGAGGGGTGCGGGCTGGCCGTAGGAGCCGGCGTGGTAGAGCAGGGGAGCGCCGTCGGGGCCTACCTCGCCTTCCACGACCTCAACCACCACCACGGCGTTGTTCTCGAACGAGAGCCGCATCTGGACCTTGCCGATCAGCCAGCCGGCCACGTCTTTGAGGATCGGCACCTCGTGGGGCCCCAGCGCCCAGTGGTCGCCCTCGAACCGGTCGCGCGTCCGCGCAAAGCGGTCGGCCAGTGCCTGGTTCTCCAGTCCCAGCATGTGCACGCCGATGTAGGTGGTGTTGGCCACGGCCGGCCAGGAGCTGGAGGTGCGGGCCATGTTGAAGGTGAACCGCGGCGGCTTCGCAGAAAGGGAGGCCACGGATGTTGCGGTGAAGCCGTAGGGAACACCGTTGTAGTTGGCGGTGATGATCGCCACTCCGGCCGCGTGCCGGCGGAACATCTCCCGGAAGGTCCCCTCGAAGGCTTGGTCCTCTGTGGCCACTGCGATCCAACTCCCTGTTGCCGGTGTGTGTTGTTCCTATCCTGCCAGCGTATTCCGCCGGAGGCGGCCGGCCGAATTTCTGTGCCGCACGCCGTCACGCGGACGGTGGTGCGGGCTGACACCTGCCGACGCGCGGCGTCGTGCTCCGGGCACAAAGGTTGTTAAGGTTTGAGTCATGACACAGCCAGCAGTTCACGGCCAGTTCCGGCACAACGGCCCGCAGGACGCCATCCGGCCGCACGGCCGGGACGGCGTCCCGCACCCCGGCCATGACGAGGGCCGCGAAGCCGGGCTGGACGGGGCTCCGCATTCCGGCCCCGACGAGGGCCGCGGGGCCGGGCCGGACGGGGGCACGGGCCTGCCGGCGAACCCTGTGGTGTCCTGGCGGAAGGCCGCCGTCATTGCCGCCGCCGGGATTGTGGTGGGGCTGCTGTGGTGGATCCTGGCGCCGTCGGGGCTGAACCTGCTCTCGGGGAATCCGGACCTGCGCAGCGGCGGCAACACGGAAGGGTGGCTGCCGCGCGACCTTGTGCTCGCCGCCCTGTTCCTGCTCGCCGGCTGCATTTCCGGCGCGGTGGCCTCCGGCAGCAAGCACTCCGAACCCTCCGGGCGGGACGTGTTCCTCGCCGTCGGCGCCGGGGTGCTGGGGGCCCTGGCGGCCTGGGGAACAGGTGTGCTCTGCGGCCTGGTCTGGGGCACGCCGGAGGACACCTCGGCCAGTGCCAGCATCGCCTTTTCGCTGCGGTCCCTGGCCGTCCTCGCGATCTGGCCGGCTGCCACCGCGCTGGCCATCTTCCTGAACACGGTGTTCGCAACACCCCGGCCGCAGGCCGGATAAGTGCGGGCCGGACAAATGCGGGCCGGACAAATGCGGGCTGGACAAATGCAGGCCGGAGTAACAGGCGCGGGGCACCCCCGGGCGGCACGTAAAATGGACGGGTGACCCCAACAGCAGACAGCACCGCTTCCGCCGCCGCGCCCCCGGCTCCCGCCGGCGTGCACTTCCGCACCGTCGACCTGCGCGGCCGGAGGTTGTCCCTCGCAGAGCTCCGGGCCGCCGTGCCCCGGGCGCAGCCCGGCACCATCGCGGATGCCGAGCAGAAAGTCCTGGACATCATCGGTGCGGTCCGCGCCCGCGGCTTTGAGGCGCTCAGCGAACTGGCCCGGACCTTCGATGGTGTGGAGCAGGTGCACCCGAGGGTTCCCGCGGAAGCCCTGACGGCGGCCCTGGCAGGCCTCGATCCCTCCGTGCGGGCGGCACTCGAGGAGTCCATCCGGCGTGCCCGGCAATTTGCCGACGCGCAGCGCCCGGCCGACACCGACGTGGAACTGGGTGTTGGGGCCGTGGTCAGCCAGAACTGGGTGCCCGTGGCGCGCGTGGGCCTCTACGTCCCCGGCGGCCTGGCCGTCTACCCGTCCTCAGTGATCATGAACGTCGTCCCTGCCCTCGCGGCCGGCGTTGAGTCGATCGCGCTGGCCTCTCCGCCGCAGAAGGGCTTTGGCGGGATGCCGCACCCCACGATCCTGGCCGCAGCGTGCCTGCTGGGGATCGACGAGGTGTACGCGATCGGCGGGGCGCAGGCCATCGCGGCCTTCGCCTACGGCATCCCGGCGACGGGGGACCACACCGGGCTGGACCCGGTGGACGTTGTCACCGGCCCGGGGAACGTCTTCGTCGCCACGGCCAAACGCCTGGTCAAGGGCGTCGTCGGCATCGACTCCGAGGCGGGCACCACCGAAATTGCCATCCTGGCCGACGGCACCGCACAGCCGGACCTGGTCGCCGCCGATCTGATCAGCCAGGCCGAGCACGACCCCAAGGCAGCGTCCGTGCTCATCACGGACTCCGAGGACCTCGCCGCCGCCGTCCGGACTGAACTGGACCGGCAGGCGGCCGCGACCAAGCACAGCGGACGGGTCCGCGAGGCGCTGTCCGGGCCGCAGTCCGGCACTGTGATGGTGGATGACCTGGAGCAGGGCATCGCGGCCTGCAACGCCTACGCTGCGGAGCACCTGGAAATCATGACGGCGGACGCCGCGGCCGTGGCGGGCCGGATCCGCAGCGCGGGTGCGATCTTTGTCGGGGACTACAGCCCGGTCAGCCTGGGCGACTACTGCGCCGGCTCCAACCACGTGCTGCCGACCAGCGGCACGGCGGCGTTTTCCTCCGGGCTGAACGTCACCACGTTCCTTCGTGCCATCCAGGTGGTCAACTACACCCGGGCCGCCCTGGCGGAAGTCAGCGGGCACATCGTCAGCCTGTCCGGGGCAGAGGACCTGCCGGCCCACGGCGAGGCAGTCACCGCCCGGTTCTCCGGGGACCCGGACCACAACATGTAGTAATTACAGGCTTGTTATTCAGCTACATCTAGTCGTAAACTGAGGGCAGAGCCGATCAGCGCTCGGCCGGTATTAGCCAATGCCGGAATTTGCGATGCCGAGATATATGCGGTGCCGCTTACTTGGGACAGGGAAGGAAAAACGACGTGTACTGCCCGTTTTGCCGCAACCCTGACTCCCGCGTCGTCGACAGCAGGATAGCCGACGACGGCTCGGCCATCCGGCGCCGCCGGCAGTGCCCCGAGTGCGGGCGCCGCTTCACCACCGTCGAAACCACCAGCCTCACCGTGATCAAGCGGTCCGGCGTGGGCGAGCCCTTCAGCCGCAGCAAGGTCATCAACGGCGTCCGCAAGGCCTGCCAGGGCCGCCCCGTCACCGAGGACGACCTGGCCCTGCTGGCCCAGGAAGTCGAGGAGGCCATCCGGGCCGCGGGAGCTGCTGAAATCGATGCGCACGAGGTGGGCCTGGCCATCCTCAACCCGCTGCAGAAGCTGGACGAGGTGGCGTACCTGCGCTTCGCGAGCGTCTACCAGGCCTTTGAGTCCCTTGAGGACTTTGAATCCGCGATTTCCCTGCTCCGCCATGAGGCCGAGACCAAGGGGCGCGAGGGCACCAGCCAGCAGAAGAGCCCGCTCTAGCCTTCAGGCGCACAGACTCCGGTGGTGGCAGCGGAGGGGAAGCCGAAGCCACCACCGGCACCACACCTGGCCTCCAGTCAGCGGCCGCCCGAGACGGGCAGCACCGCCCCTGTGATGTACCCCGCCTCGTCGGAGAGCAGCCAGAGCACCGCTGCAGCCACCTCGTCCGGTTCCGCGCCGCGGCCCATCGGAATGGTGGGGTTCAGTCTCTCCACCCGGTCCGGCATGCCGGCGGCGGCGTGCAGTCCCGTCCTGGTGCTGCCCGGCGCCACACCGTTCACCCGGATGCCCTGCGCCGCGACCTCGGCCGCAAGGCCCACAGTCAGCACATCCACCGCACCCTTGGACGCCGCATAGTGCACCCAAGTGTCCGGTGAGCCGGCCTTGGTGGCGGTCGAGGAGATGTTGATGATGCAGCCGCCGCCCCCGCCATGGCGGGTGCTGAGCCTCCGGACGGCCTCCTGGCAAACGAAGGCGAGCCCGGCCACATTGACGTCCAGGACGCGCCGGAGGGTTGCGGGCGGGACCTCCACCAGGGGGCCGATCAGGTTCCCCGTGATGCCGGCGTTGTTCACGACGGCGGTGAGCCTTCCCAGCGCGGCCGCAGCATCGAACAGCCGTCCGACGGCGGCCGGGTCGCTGACGTCCGCCTGGACGGCCACCGCGGTGCCGCCGTCGGCGGTGATCCCCTCCACCGTGGCGGCGGCGCCGGATGCGTCTCTGGCATAGTTCACCACCACGGCGTACCCGGCACGGGCTGCCCGGAGCGCCACGGCAGCGCCGATCCCGCGGCTTGCGCCGGTGACGATGACTACCGCGGGCCCCGCTGCAGCCATGGGTTACTTCGCCAGTTTGTGCTTCAGCGCGATCTCCAGCGCGGCGCCGACGATGCCGGCGTCGTTCTTCAGTTCGGCCGGAACGATCGGCGTGCGCAGCTTCAGGCGCGGCAGGTACTCGTCGGCGCGCTTGGAGATGCCGCCGCCGACGATGAACAGTTCGGGGGAGAAGAGGAACTCCACATGGGAGAAGTACCGCTGGAGCAGGACGCTGTACTCTTCCCAGCTGAGGCCGTCCCGTTCGCGGGCCACGGCCGAGGCCTTCGTTTCGGCGTCGAATCCGTCAATCTCCAGGTGGCCCAGCTCGGCGTTGGGGACAAGCTTGCCGTCGAAGATGAACGCGGAACCGATTCCGGTGCCGAGCGTGATGACCAGGACGGTGCCTTCGACGAATTCGCCGGCGCCGAAGCGGGCTTCGGCGAGGCCGGCGGCGTCGGCGTCGTTGATGACCTCCACCGGGCGGCCCAGCCGCGCGGTGAGCAGGGCGTCGATGTCCATTTCCAGCCAGGACTTGTCGACGTTGGCGGCGGAGTGGACCACGCCGTGCTGGATGATGCCGGGGAAGGTGACCCCCACAGGCGAGTCAGGGGCGGGTGCGTCCGGGCGGCGGTCCAGCTCGGCAACCACCTGTGCCACAACCTCGGCCACGGATTCAGGCGTGGAGGGCTGCGGGGTAGGGATGCGCAGCCGGTCCCCGATCAGCTTGCCCTTTTTCAGGTCCACGATCCCGCCCTTGATGCCTGTGCCGCCGACGTCAATGCCGATCAGCGGGGCGTTCTTCTTCAACTTCTCGTCCTTCTTGGCCAATGTGGTTCCGTTCGTGGCAGGGGGCGGGGCTGGCAGGGTGCGGCCCAGGGCCGGCGGGTGAAGACCTAAGATCTTCGGGTAAAGCGGGAATCAGGGGAGGGTCAGGACTTCGGCGCCGGACTCGGTGACCAGGAGGGTGTGTTCAAACTGCGCGGTGCGTTTGCGGTCACGGGTGACCACTGTCCAGTCGTCGGACCACATGTCCCAGTCCACGGTGCCGAGCGTCAGCATGGGCTCGATGGTGAAGACCATCCCGGTCTCCATCACCGTGCTGTAGGCGGGCGCCGCATCATAGTGCGGGATGATCAGGCCGGTATGGAAGGCCTCGCCCACGCCGTGGCCGGTGAAGTCGCGGACCACCCCGTAGCCGAAGCGCCTGGCGTAGGACTCGATGGTGCGGCCGATCACGTTGATCTCGCGGCCGGGGGCCACCGCGCGGATGGCACGGTTGAGGGACTCCTGCGTACGCTCGACGAGCAGCCGGGACTCCTCGTCGACGTCGCCGACGAGGAACGTGTAGTTGGTGTCGCCGTGCACGCCGCCGATGAACGCCGTGATGTCGATGTTGAGGATGTCGCCGTCCTGGACCACGGTGCTGTCCGGGATACCGTGGCAGATGACCTCGTTCAGGGACGAACACAGCGACTTGGGAAAGCCGCGGTAGCCGAGGGTGGAGGGGTACGCGTTGTGGTCAAGCAGGAACTCATGGCCCACCCGGTCCAGCTGGTCCGTGGTGACCCCGGGCTGGATGTGCTTGCCGACCTCGACGATGGCCTGCGCGGCGATCTTCGAGGCGATGCGGATCCGTTCGACGGTGTCCGCCGTCTTGACCTCGGAGCCGGTGAACTTGGCCGGTCCGGGTTTGCCCACGTATTCGGGGCGCGGGATGGACGCCGGAACGGAAAGCTGTGGACTGACTGTTCCCGGGACGAGGGTGCCGATGGGTGCAGTCGAGGCGATGGAAGGCATAGATTGATCATATAAGGCGATGCCGAAGGCAATTAAACAAACGCCAAAACATCAGCGCAAGGAGCATCGATGCCGGAGTACTGGTACAACGTCAACACCCACGAGGTGGAAGAGGACGCGATGTCCGACTGGAGCCAGCTGATCGGGCCGTATAAGACGCGGGAAGAAGCCGAACACGCCCTCGAAAAGGTCAAGGCCCGCAACGAGTCCTGGGAAAAGGGCGACGAGGACGATTAGCCCCGCCGGGTGGACGCCGCCCGGGGCTGACTTTCTCACCCTGATTATTCTCACCCGGTGAGGATGAGTGCCCGGCTGCCGCAGCCGGACATACTGGGAAAATGCCGACGAGCGTTCCCCGCACCCGCGGCGTCAGAATCACCGACCTGGCCCGGCTCGCCGCGGCCTGGGCCGGCTCGACCGTGGCCCTCATCATCACGGGTGCGCTGTTGCCGGGATTTTCGGCGGCGAGCTGGTGGTCCTATGCCGCGGTGGCAGCAGCGGCCGGCATCGTCGGCCTGGCCCTGCGCCCGGCGCTGGTGGAGGTCTCGGCCAGGGTGGGCTGGGTGGCGGTGCTTCTCACCGCTCTCCTCGGCCAGGCCGTGATCATGTATGCCGCGATCCGCCTGGTGCCCGGCATCGAGTCAACGGGGTGGACCGCCCTGGCCGCCACGTGGGTCAGCGCCGCCGCCGGCACCATCATTTCGTGGGCTTTCACGGCGGGCACCGATGACGGCCTTATCACCTCGCTGGCCGGAAGGGCGCGCCGGAAGGCCACAGTTGCCGACCCGGAGGTCGACGGCGTTCTGTTCGTGCAGCTCGACGGCCTCCCTTTCCCGGTGCTGCAGTGGGCCCTCCAGTCCGGGGCCGTGCCGCACCTCCGGCACTGGCTGGCATCGGGGGACTACCGGCTGCGCGAATGGACGCCGCAGCTGCCGTGCACCACGCCGGCCAGCCAGCTGGGGATCCTGAACGGCACCGTGGAGGGCATCCCGGCGTTCCGGTGGTACGACCGGGAGCTCAACCGGGTCCTGGTGGCCAACCGCCCGGCGGACGCCCGGGTGATCGAGGACCGGCACAGCACCGGCCGGGGCCTGCTCTGCGACGACGGGGTCTCCATTTCCAACCTGTTCAGCGGGGACGCTGCCCGTTCCCTCCTCACCATGAGCCGGGCGGAGGTCAGCCGCGGCTCCACCGAGACCCGCCGGGCGTTCGCCTGGTTCTTCAACTCGCCGTCGGGGTTCATGCGCAGCTTTAGCCGGACGGTCGGGGAAATCCTCAAGGAGCGGTGGCAGGCACGGCGCCAGGTGCGGCGGGACCTTAACCCGCGGGTGCACCGGGACTGGACGTTCGCCCTGCTGCGGGCGGTGACCAACAGCCTTCTGCGGGACCTGAACACGGCCCTGGTGGCGGAGGAGCTGCGCCGCGGCACGAAGAGCATCTATGTCGACTACGTCGACTACGACGAGATCGCCCACCATGCCGGCATGTTCCGGCCCGAGGCTCTCGCGTCCCTGGACGGCCTGGACCGCACCCTGGGCTCCCTGGCCCAGCTCGCGGCATCCGCTCCGCGCCGTTACCGGCTGGTGGTGCTCTCGGACCATGGCCAGTCCCAGGGCACCCCGTTTGCCGACCGGTACGGCGTCACGCTCGGGGACCTGTGTGCCGGGCTTATGGATGAGCACGTGCAGAACCTGGACGCCTCCGTCGAAGGGCTGGGGCGAGCGGATTCCCTGGCCGGCGACCTCGCTTCTGACGGGATGACCGGCAAACTGGCTGTCCGGGCCAACCAGGGGCTGGTCCGTGCCCAAGGGACCCCGGCGCCCGGGGACACGGCCGAGGAGCCCGTCGTCGTGCTCGGCTCGGGCAACCTGGGCCTGGTGTACATCCGGGGGGAGCGGCGCTGGACGCTCGACGACCTGGCCCGCGAGTGGCCGGCCCTGATTCCCGGCCTGGCCGGCCACCCCGGCATAGGGTTCGTTGCCGGCGTCGACGACGGCGGCCGCGCCTGGGCAATCGGCGCCCGCGGCCGCCACGACATCGCCGGCGGCGCGGTGGAGGGCGAGGACCCGCTGGCCGCCTACGGCCCGCACGCGGCACGGGTGCTCGGGCGCGCGCTGCTGCTGCCCGAAGCGCCCGACCTGTACGTCAACAGCACCCTCGATCCGGTGACCGGCGATGTTGCGGCCTTCGAGGGCCTGGTGGGGTCCCACGGCGGCCTCGGCGGATGGCAGGACCGTGCGGTCCTGCTGGGCCCCGCTGATCTGATGGCGGACCTGCCCGAACGGATCGAAGGTGCGGACCAGCTCCACCGCGTCCTGGTGAAGATGCTTGAGGCGTCCGGCCAGCGGGCCGCCCTGCGGGACGTCCCGTCCTAGGGAACCCCGGGAGTACCGGGAACGCCGCGCCGGTTCAGGGCTCGCCCGCGGCTGCCGCCCACGAGCCGCCCGGGGCGAGGATAACTGCCGTGCAGCCGGGCGCCTGTTCCGCCACCGCCCTGGCGAACCGCTCCCCGGGCAGCTCCAGCCAGCTCCGGGCAAAGCGCGTCACCAGCGGAGGGTGCAGCGTTCCCCAGTGCACCGGGATGGCGAAGCGCGCGCCGCTCAGGGCTGCGGCCCGGGCGGCGGTTTCGGGGTTCAGGTGTCCCGCCGAGAGCCTGGGCCCCCACCCCCACACGGGAACCACGGCGACGTCGATGGGGCCACCGGCCAGGGCGGGCATCGCCGCCATCTCCGGAAACAGCCCTGTGTCGCCGGCGAACCACACGGTGCCGGACGGCCCACGCACCAGGTGGCCATGGGCGGCGTTGGGACGGTGGGGCATGGGGCGGTGGCGGTGTTCGGCCGGTACCTGGCGGACCTCGACCCCGGCGCGTACGGGACTGCCGGACGGGTTGCGTGCCGGCGTCCAGCCGTCATCGAGGGGGACCGTGTCCGCCAGCCCGCGGCGGCGCAGCCAGGCGACGTTCGCCGCAGCGCTCATGAGCGCCGCCCCCTCCAGCATGCGGAGGGAGCGGAGCTCGGCGTGGTCGTGGTGCAGGTGGGAGAGGAGCACGACGTCGGGACGGCTCCACGAGGCGGGGTCCGGCCGGGGTGCCAGCCGCCGCAGCAGCCCGGCATGGGAACGGAGCAACGGGTCGGTGAGGACCCGGACCCCGTCCAGGTCCAGGACCACGGACGAGTGGCCCAGCCAGGTGAATCTCATGAACGGGTGTATGGCGGGCTTGGCCTGGCAGGAACCAGGTCAGGCCATCGCCTTCGCCTTGAGCGAGTCGAACTCGGCCTGGTTGATGGCCCCGGAATCGAGCAGGGCCTTGGCATCGGCGATCTGGGTGGCCGGGGACGACGCCTTCCCGGCGACCTGCTGGATGTATTCCTGCTGGGCGGCCTGCTGCTCCGCCACGGCGGCCATCTGCCGGCGGCCCATGCTGCGGCCCCGGGCGATCAGGTAGATCAGCGCGCCGAGCCAGGGGAGGAAGATCAGCAGTATCGCCCAGCCGGCCTTGCCCCAGCCGCTGAGCTCGGGGTCGCCGAACAGGTCAAACAGGCAGCGGAACCAGATCATCAGCGCGGAGATCCAGATGAAGAACCAAAAACTCCACAGGAGGATATCCCAGAAGTCAGTCGTAAGTGAGTCCATCGCTACTCCTCCACTAGTGTCCGCCGTCGGCCGGACCGTCGCGTCAGGCGCGGGACCGTCCGGAACGGCGGAGCATTTGCCGAGCCCCTGGTGCGGGTCTCTAGTGGTCAGCCTGCCCGGACCGGGAAGGTGACGCATCCTTCGTGAAGGATGAGTCGCCGGAGCTGCGGGAGGTCACGGGGCCGCAGCGCCCGGAGAGCCAGCGCCCTAGAAGGAGTGTTCGGGACCGGGAAACTGGCCGGACCGCACGTCGTCACCGTAGGCCTTCGCGGCATCACTGAGGGAGGAGCGCAGATCCGCGTACTGCCGGACGAACTTTGCCATCCTGCCGCCGCGGAGGCCCGCCATGTCCTGCCACACCAGCACCTGGCCGGTGGTGGCGTTGCCTGCGCCGATGCCGACGGTGGGGACGTCGACGGCGGCGTCCACGGCAGCCGCTGTGTCCGCCGGAACCATTTCCATCAGCACACAAAACGCGCCCGCGTCGGCCAGGGCCACGGCGTCCTCGACCAGCCGCCGGGCATCGTCGCCCCGGCCCTGGACGCGGTAGCCGCCGAGGGCGTGCTCGCTCTGCGGGGTGAAGCCGATATGCGCCATGACCGGAATCCCGGCCTGGACCATGGCCCGGACGGTGTCGGCGTAGAACTTGCCGCCCTCGATCTTGACCGCGTGGGCGAGCCCTTCCTTGAGGAAGCGCACCCCGGTGGCCACGGCCTGCTGCGCGGAGACCTCGTAGCTGCCGAAGGGCAGGTCCGCCACCACCAGGGCGCGTTTGGCCGAGCGGGTGACGGCGCGGCACAGGGGGAGCAGTTCATCCACGGTGACGGGCAGGCTGGTTTCGTTGCCGAACACGTTGTTCGAGGCCGAGTCGCCCACAAGGAGCACCTCGATGCCGGCCTGGTCGAAGATCTCCGCCGTGTACTGGTCGTAGGCGGTCAGCATGGCGAAGCGCTCGCCGTTGAGCTTCGCCTGGCGCAGGTGGTGCGTACGGATTTTTGCCACCGGCTTCCGTGCCTCGGGGCCCGCGGCCGGGGCACCCGGCTGCGCGGAACCGGCCGCGGACGGTCCGGTGCCGTAGGGAGCCGGCACTTCGTCTGCGGGCGTGCTGGAATCGGGGCTTTTGCTCATGGCCATGCCACGAGCGTAGTGCGATACCGCGCGTACTAGCTACCGGGCCCCGGCCGGCGGTCCGGTGAAACACGTCACACCCCGGGTGCGTGCGCCGTCCGCGGCGGACGTCGGGGCAGGTCCGCAGCTGCCGCTCCCGGGAGGCGGGGCGGGGGACTTTGTGTTAACGCTGCGTTACGTGAGTCGGCCCCGCCAGCAATCGCCCGCAATGATTAGTAAAGTGAACCCTGAGCAGTTGCGGGATCATGCCTGACGGGAGTCGGCGCGGCCCGGAGCACGGACGAAAGAACCGGAAAGAGGCCAGTATGGACCGCCAGCAAGAGTTTGTCCTGCGGACAATCGAGGAGCGCGACGTGCGGTTTGTGCGGCTGTGGTTTACCGACGTCGTGGGGTCGCTGAAGTCTGTGGCGCTTGCCCCGGCCGAGGTCGAGGGAGCGTTCGAGGAGGGCCTCGGGTTTGACGGCTCCTCGATCGAGGGTCTCGCCCGTGTCTTCGAATCCGACATGCTGGCCCAGCCTGACCCCGCCACCTTCCAGATCCTGCCGTGGCGCGGCGAGACGGAAGCGACGTCCCGGATGTTCTGCGACGTTCTGACGCCCGACGGCGAACCCTCCGCCGCGGACCCCCGCAACGTCCTCAAACGGAACCTCGCCAAGGCCGCGGACATGGGCTTCACCTGCTACACCCACCCCGAGATCGAGTTCTACCTGCTGAAGTCCCAGCACCCCGGCCCCGACGGCTCTCCGGTGCCCGTGGACGAAGGCGGCTACTTTGACCACGTGCCCGGCGGCGTCGCCCAGGACTTCCGCCGCACCGCCGTGACCATGCTCGAATCGGTGGGCATCTCCGTCGAGTTCAGCCACCACGAGGCGGGCCCCGGCCAGAACGAGATCGACCTGCGCTACGCGGACGCGCTGCAGACCGCTGACAACATCATGACGTTCCGCACCGTGATCAAGGAGGTCGCGCTCCAGCAGGGCACGTACGCGACGTTTATGCCGAAGCCGTTCACGGCCCACCCGGGCTCCGGGATGCACACACACTTCTCCCTCTTCGAGGGCGACACCAACGCCTTCTACGAAGCCGGCGCCGAGTTCCAGCTCTCCGAAACCGCCCGGCAGTTCATCGCGGGCATCCTCAAGCACGCCCCGGAATTCACCGCGGTCACCAACCAGTTCGTGAACTCCTACAAGCGGCTCTGGGGCGGCGGGGAGGCGCCCAGCTACCTCAGCTGGGGCCACAACAACCGCTCCGCGCTGGTCCGTGTCCCGCTGTACAAGCCGGGCAAGGGCCAGTCCGCACGGATCGAGTACCGCGGCATCGACTCGGCCGCCAACCCGTACCTGGCCTACGCCGTGCTCCTTGGTGCCGGGCTCAAGGGCATCGAGGAGGGCTACCAGCTGCCCGCCGCCGCCGAGGACGACATCTGGTCGCTGAGCTCGGCCGAGCGCCGCGCCATGGGCCACGACCCGCTGCCGGCCAGCCTGCACGACGCCATCCGCACCATGGAGGACTCGGAGCTGATGCCGCAGATCCTCGGCGAGCAGGTCTTCGAGCACTTCCTGCGCAACAAGCGGGCCGAGTGGCAGGACTACCGCCTGCAGGTCACGCCCTACGAGCTGCAGCGCAACCTCGGCATCCTCTAGGCGTCCCGCATGAGCCTGGCACGCCGCCTCATTGCCGCCGGCTTCAGCGACCTCGAGAAGGGCGAACGGTTCCTCGCGGCCCCCGAACTGGAGGGCCTGGACCAGGACGTCCTGTTCGCGGGGCTGCAGCTGGCCGCGAACCCGGACACTGCACTGCAGTCCCTGGTCCGGCTGATCGAGAAGCATCCCGACCTGCGGACGCTCGCGGCCGCCGAGCCTGAGCGCAGTGAGCCGCTGTACCGCGTGCTCGGCGCCTCGGAGGCCCTCGGTGAGTTCCTGATCCGCCACCCCGAGCACCTGGATGCCTTCGAGGTGACAGCCAGCCCGGAACCGCGCGCCGCGGATGCCGCCGAGCTGCGGGCCCGGCTGCTGCAGTCCGTGCAGGCGGACCCGAAATCCGCCCGGCCGGTGGCCGCCCTGGCCGGCCCGGACGGCTACGCGGCGCTCCGCACGGAATACCGGCGCGGACTGGTGGAGCTCGCCGTCAAGGACCTCTGCGCCGCGGACCCGCTGGACTTTATGCCCGCCGCCGGTGCTGAACTCGCGGACCTCGCCGGTGCCGCGATCGAGGCGGCCCTGGCCGTCTCCCGCGCCGAGGCTGCCGAACAGTTCAGCGCCGCCGAGGTGGCCGCCGTCGGGCTGGCCGTGATCGGCATGGGCAAGTGCGGTGCCCGCGAACTCAACTACATCTCCGACGTCGACGTCATCTATGTGATCGAATCCGGCGAACTCGACGACCCGCGCGCCAACACGATCGGCACCGCCCTCGCCTCGGGCATTTCCCGGGCGATCATGTCCGTAGGCCGCGAACCCGGACTCTGGGAGGTGGACGCCAACCTGCGACCGGAGGGCAAGTCGGGGCCGCTGGTGAGGACCCTCGCCTCGCACGAGAGCTACTACGCCCGCTGGGCCGAGAGCTGGGAGTTCCAGGCCCTCCTCAAGGCCCGCACCATCGCCGGGGACGCCGAGCTGGGCGCCCGGTACGAGGCCGCCGTCGCGCCGCTGATCTGGTCGTCCGCCGGCCGGGAGGGCTTTGTGGAGTCCGTCCGCTCCATGCGCCGCCGCGTCACCGAACACATCCCCGCCGACGAGGAGCAGCGGCAGATCAAGCTGGGCCGCGGCGGGCTGCGCGACGTCGAGTTCACCGTCCAGCTGCTGCAGCTGGTGCACGGCAAGTCCGATGAAAGCCTGCGCTGCCGCGACACCACCTCCGCGATCGCCGCGCTGTCCGCCGGCGGCTACATCGGCCGCTCCGACGCCGCCGAGTTTGACCGGGACTACCGCTACCTCCGGCTCCTCGAACACCGGATCCAGCTCTACCAGCTGCGCCGCACGCATCTGATGCCCGTCCGGGAGGAGTCGCTGCGGTCCCTCGCCAAGGCCGTGCTCGGGCCCTTTTCCAGCGAACGGCCAAAGCCCGACGCCCTGGTGGAGGCCTGGCGCAAGACCAAACGCTCCGTCCGCGAGCTGCACGAACGCATCTTCTACCGCCCGCTGCTGAACACCGCAGCGGCGCTCAGCAGCGAGGAGGCACGGCTCAGCCCGGAAGCGGCCCAAGGGCGCCTCGCCGCGCTGGGCTACCTCGATCCGAGCGGCGCGATGCGGCACATCGAGGCGCTGACCGCCGGCGTGAGCCGGCGCGCCGCGCTCCAGCGCCAGCTCCTGCCGATCCTCCTCGGCTGGCTCGCCGAGGGCGTGGACCCCGACGCCGGCCTGCTGGCCTTCCGCCGGGTCAGCGAAGCGCTCGGCACCACCCATTGGTACCTCGGCCTGCTCCGGGACTCGACGGCGGCGGCCGAGCGGCTCTGCCACGTCCTGTCCAACTCACGGCTGATCGCCGACCTGCTGGAGGTATCGCCCGAATCCGTGGCCTGGCTCGGTTCGGACAAGGACCTGGTGCCCCTGACGTTCGAGGCGCAATGGCTGGAGATCGTCTCCAAGATGTCCCGCCACGCGGACCCGGAGAGCGCCATGCGCCTGATCCGGCTGATCCGGCGCCGCGAGATCCTGCGCATCGCCATCGCGGACAGCGCGGGGCTCCTGGACCAGGACCAGGTCGGCGCGGCGCTGGCCGACACGGACCGCGCCGCGGTGCTGGGCGCCCTGCGCGTGGCCGAAAACGTCGTCACCGCCGAGGAACCGCTCAAGACCCACGTGCTGGTGGTCGCGATGGGGCGGCAGGGCGGCCGGGAGATCGGGTACGGCTCGGACGCCGACGTAATGTACGTGCACCGCGGGCTTCCCGGCGTCCCGGAGGACGAGGCACAGCAGCAGGCGCTGCAGATCGTGGGCCGGCTCTCCACCCTCCTGACCCAGCCCCTGAAACCCGCCATCCTCGCCGAACGCGTCCTGATGGTCGACGCCGACCTGCGGCCCGAAGGCAAGAACGGGCCGATGGTGCGGTCGCTGGAATCCTATGCCGAGTACTACCGCCGCTGGTCGCTGGTCTGGGAGGCGCAGGCGCTGCTGCGGGCCCGGCCCATGGCGGGCGACGACGGGCTGGCCGCCGACTTCGTGGCCCTGATCGGCCCCATCCGCTACCCCGATGCCCTCTCCGAGCAGGACGTGCGGGAAGTCCGCCGGGTCAAGGCCCGGGTGGAGTCCGAGCGACTGCCGCGCGGAGCCGATCCCGCCCGCCACCTCAAGCTGGGCCGCGGCGGGCTCAGCGACGTCGAGTGGCTGGCCCAGCTGCTGCAGCTGCGGCACGCCGGACGGCACCCGGAACTCCGGACCACCTCCACGGTGGAGGCGCTGGAAGCCGCAGCCGAACTGGAGCTGCTGGAGCACGACGACGTGGACATCCTGCTCCGGGCGTGGCGCCTGGCGAGCCGGATCCGCTCCGCCAACGTGATCTGGACCGGCCGGGCCTCCGATCTCCTGCCGTCCTCCCGCCGCGACCTGGAAGCGGTGGCCCGCTGGTGCGGCTACGGGCAGGGCAACGCCGCGGAGCTCGAGGAAGACTACCTGCGGCTGAGCCGGCGGGCGCGGGGCGTGTTTGAGCGGGTGTTTTACGGCCAGTGAGTGCGGTGTGGTCCCCGGGTGCTGCCGCCGGCCGCGCTCCTGTCCGGGGCTGACACCCCGGGAGTGCGGTGCTAGGTTGGCCGCATGGCCAGACAACTGTTTGTGAACCTGCCCGTCAAGGACCTCGACAAAACGGTGGAATTCTTCACCGCGCTGGGGTTCTCCTTCAATCCCGACTTCACCGACGAGAATGCCACCTGCATGATCGTCAATGACGGCGCGTTCGTGATGCTGCTGGTCGAGGGGTACTTCAAGACCTTCACGTCGAAATCCGTCGCCGATGCAAGGGGCGCCGCCGAGGTCATCATGTCGTTTTCCCTGGAGAGCCGCGAGGCCGTGGATGACCTCGTCCGGAAGGCACTCACCTCCGGCGGGACGCCGTCGGAGGAAGCCCAGGACTACGGCTTTATGTACACCCACAGCTTCCAGGACCCGGACGGCCACCTCTGGGAAGTGTTCTGGATGGACCCGGCGGGCCCACCCAAGGACGCCGCGCTCTGAGCTGAGGCAGCGCCCGGCGGGCACCCGCCGTCGTCGGTAGGCTTCGTGTATGGCTGAACACGTGTGGCTGCTGCCGCTGAACAACCTCGACCACGACGCCCGCGCCATTAAGCTGGGGGAGATCGCCGGGCTTGAGGTCACCGGGGACCAGCGCAGGTTCGTCGGCGAGCCGCTGCGGATGGTGCTGATCGGGTTGGAGGAAGATTCCCGGCACCCCTTCGCCATTGACGCGGGCGGGTCGGCGGTGGGAGTGCTGACGCTGCAGGCGGGGGCCGCGACGCTGGCCGGCTGGCCGGACGACGGCTCGGTCTGGCTCCTGCGCGGTTTCCTGATTGACCGCCGGCACCAGGGCAAAGGCCTGGGCACGCTGGCCGCGGATGCCGCCGTGCGCGCCGCGGAGAAGCTGACGGCAGCCCTCGGCGGCGGCCAGGCCGGCGTCGTGCTCTCGGTCAACGAGCAGAATCCCGCCGGGCAGGCCGCCTACCGGAAGGCCGGGTTCGAGGACCGCGGCCGGTACCTCGGCGGCGACGCCGGCCCGCAGCGGACCATGTACCGGGCGTTCTGACCAGATACTTCCCACAGGAGGCTTGGTGAGGCGGGATCTAGCCCATGTCCGAGGGACCCAACAGGTCATCCTCCGGGGGTGATGAAGCGGCGGGAAGATCTTGCGACGCTGGAATCATCCATCGTTAGTACGCGGAGGCTCGTCCGCGGGGCAAAAGCCGTGTGCAAGTCGCCTGACGCTAAAGGCTTTCCCATGTCGACCAGCCAGCTAGGGGGAGCCGTTCATGTCTCCGCCGAGAACCTCCACGGGCAGCATCACGCCGAGATCGTCGTGTTTACCCGGGACCCGGACGGACCGGGAGCGTTCGGGATGATCTACAACACCCTGGGGCTGGCCGATGACGTGTCAGACGAGGAGTTAGATGCCCGGTTCCGGGCCCTTGATCCGGAAGAGCTGAAGAAGGATTTCGGCGGGGACGTGGTTTGGTTGAACGGCCCACGCCGTGCCTTGATGGACCGGATGACACTGGTGGTCTTCGAGGACGCCAAGGTCAGCATGGTCGGCCCGATCCCGATGCGCACGGTCGCCACCGTGAGCGTCCCCGACCTGGACGCCTTCGTCGCCAGCGAGCGGCCGCCGTACACCGAGATAACGGTCGGCCGGACCACGGAATGGTTCTTCAACGCCGGCCGGCAGGTCTACCAGCTGGTCTCCCCGGCCGGCAGCGTTTACATCATGCAGAGCGCCTCCCAGCACGTCGACCCGGCCAACACCGTGGACCGGCTGGCAACACTCGGGGAGCGCCTGAAGTTGCCGCAGGGGTGGGAGTACCGGACTCCGACGCTGCAGGAGGACCTTGTCGTCCGCGCCGACGCGGAGGGCACCCCGGCACACATCGTATTGGACGAGTACGAGGACAACTACCAGCGCATCGACAATGCCTAAGCCACCGCGGGGTGGCAGGCTCCGTGCAGCAGGCTTCCCCGCCCGTAAATCGCTGGATGACTTCAGCTTCGACCACACCAGCCCGGCCTTAAACGCGACACGACCGCGGGCCGCGAGGTGTGTTTTTCCGGTTCCGGGTGGTCCGAGCAGAACGATGTAGGAGGCCTCGGTGAGGAACGCCCCGCTGGCCAGGTGTGCGAATCCCTAGCGTTTTGATACATGTAAGTTCGAGGCAGGTGTTGAGCTCGTCGATTGGCCACTAGTTACCGCTAATACACATTTGCATGAATACAGCAGGCTATGTACTTTGAGGGCATGGAAACACTGACTCAGGCGCCAGTCCTGGCCCGGTTCGGTTATGCGGTCTCGGACCCTACGCGGGCACGGGTTCTTCTGGCCCTTTCGGAAGCGCCGTCCTATCCCTCCGACCTGGCCGAGGCGCTGGGCGTGTCCCGGCAGAACATGTCCAACCACCTGACCTGCCTTCGTGGCTGCGGCCTGGTCGTGGCCGTCCCCGACGGGCGGCGGAGCCGGTACGAACTGGCCGATGTGCGGCTGGGGCACGCGATCAAGGACCTGCTCGGTGTTGTCCTCGCGGTGGATCCGTCCTGCTGCGCTCCTGACGGGGAGTGCCTGGTATGACACTGCTGACCAAGGCCCCCAGCCCGGAGCGCCGGGCAGTCCTCAGCCGGCGGATCCGGCTCTTCGCGGCCGCGACCATCACCTACAACGTCATCGAGGCCGTCGTTGCTTTGTGGGCCGGCGGCGTCGCAGACTCTTCTGCCCTGATCGGCTTCGGCCTGGACTCGGTAATCGAAGTTTCTTCCGCGCTGGCGTTGTCCTGGCAGTTCTCCGCCAAAAACCCGGAGCGGCGCGAGCACCTGACTTTGAGGATCATCGCCATCTCCTTCTTCGCCCTCGCCGCCTTCGTCACGCTGGATGCCGTCCGCGCCCTGACTGGCGGGGAAGAAGCACAGCATTCAACTCCCGGCATTATCATCGCCGCCCTGAGCCTGGCGATCATGCCTGTCCTGTCCTGGGCCCAGCGCCGCGCCGGACGGGAACTCGGCTCCCGCACCGCCGTCGCGGATTCGAAACAGACCCTGTTGTGCACGTACCTTTCCGCCGTCCTGCTGGTCGGGCTGGTCCTGAACAGTGCGTTGGGCTGGTGGTGGGCCGACGCCGGTGCTGCCCTGGTCATCGCCGGAATCGCCATCCGTGAAGGCATTAACGCCTGGCAGGGAGAGTCCTGCTGCACCCTTCCCCACACCGACGGCGCCGACACGCATGCTGACGAGGACGATGACTGCTGCGCACCCGCAGCCACCACCACGGCCTCGGCAGTATCCGGTGCTGCTGGGCCAAAAGGAGCCTGCTGCGCCGGATGCCAAGGCGATGCCAAACCGGCGCCGGTGGCTCTGACCCTCGGAACGAAACCGGGCGATCGATGAGCGCGGAGTCTTGACGGGCTACCCGGTCTGGCCAGGCTCGCGGAGTGAGTCCGTGCCCGACCGGTAAACGTTGGCGTGGAGTCAGGGATGCGCCAGTGGGGACATTGAGGACCTCCTGGTCGCCGCAGCGGTTGTTTAAGCAACTCCACCGTGCAACCGGAGGTCCCCACCCGTCCGTCAAGGGCTTCAGCGAGTCATCACATTCACCCAACCAACGTCCCTGGGCAGTTCAGCTAGCCGGCGTTAAGTCCGGCGACCGGTGAGAGGCGGGCGGCCCTCCGGGCCGGAAGTATTGAGGCCAGCAGTCCGGCCACGAGGGCCACAGCCAGAACGGCTGCCAACTGTGTCCAGGGGAGGCTCGGCGTTACGTTGGTGAACCGGCCCAGCACCGTAACGGCACCCAGCCAGCCGTACAGGGCGCCCAGTACGCAGCCGAACGTTGCCGCGACGCCGGTGATCAGCAGCGCCTCAAGTGCCAGCATGCCGCGCAGCTGGCCCCGGGTCAGTCCGAGTGCCCGCAGCAGGGATGATTCCCGGGTCCGCTCCAGCACGGACAGCGACAGCGTGTTGGCCACGCCCACCAGAGCGATCACGATGGCCACCGCCAAGAGACCGGTGACGACCGAGAGCAGTACGTCTATCACTTGCTCGAACGCCGCCCGCTCAATTGCGGCGCCGAAGATGGCGGACTCGTCCACCCCCACCGCCTCTGCCAACGCGATGCGCAGGTCCATCAGCTCGCTGGCCGACAAGCTGTCCTCGACCGAGAGCCAGAATTCCCCCAGGGAGCCTAAGTCTTTCTCCGCGGTCGCGGGGGCACCACCGAGGAACTCGGCGGTCGGCGCGCTGATCACCGGCCGCAGTAAACGACTGCCGGCAACCACAACCTCAAGCTCGACGTCGGACCCCGCACCACGGACTGTGACCGTCCGCTCCATGGTGCCTTGCGGCATCAGAATAGTGTTGGGAAGCAGTTCAAGGTCCCGGTCCTGCAGGACCTTGCCGGCGTCCACGGGATCCAGGGCGAAGACGGGTGCCGTGCGGCCGTTGAGCTGGACGGCGCCCGCTACCGGCACTTGCACCACATTCACCACACCGTCCACCGAGCGGGCCGCGTCCGCGGCGGCAGCGGTCGCAGCCGGATCGTCGAGAAGCCCGCCGGTGATACTGATGTCCACCGGGTACTCGCGGGCGAGCACGTCATCCAGCGAGGCACGCGCGGTGGATGCGCCGGTCATCATCATGGCCACCAGGGTCACTCCGATCAGCAGCGCGGAAGACGTGGCCGAGGTGCGCTGTGGATTGCGGATGGCGTTCACTGCTGCAAGCTTGCCCGGCACGCCCAAGGGGGCCGCCAAGGAACCGACGGTCCGGACCAGCGGCGGGATGAACAGCGTTGCGCACATCAGCACGCCGACGAAGCTCAGCATGCCGCCGGGCACGGCAAGCAGCAGGTCGGCGGCGGACGCGCCGATGCCGAGCAGCAGCGCGCCGCCGGCAAGCAGTGCGAGCCCGATGGAAAGGCGAAGCCGGCCGCGCTTTGTGCCGGCAAGTACATCGTCGGCCGGGCGCAGAGCGACCAGCGGTGCGACGGACGTTGCGGCCCTGGCGGGAACGAGTGCCGCCAGCACGGTCATCAGGACACCCACCGCCACTCCGACGCCAGTGGCCAGCGGAGACACTGCCAGGGTGGCGAACCCACTTTCCGGGATGCCCTTCAGATACGCCACGGTGGCTCCCACCAATGCGACGGCGCCCGCGACACCGGCCACGGAAGCGACGAATCCCACCAGCAAGGCTTCAACCATTACCGAGCGCCGGATCTGCGACCGGGTGGCGCCGATACAGCGCAGCAGAGCGAGCTCACGGGTTCGCTGTGCCACCAGCACGGAGAACGTATTGGAAACCACGAGTGCGCAGACGAGCAGCGAGACGGCGCCGAAGGCCAGGAGGACGGTTGTCAGGACGTCATCGCCGCCGGTGAACGCGGCCACGGTCGCTTGCGTCTGCTCATCTGCCGTGCGGACAGCTATTCCGTCGAACCCGCCCTCTGCCAAACTCTTCGCCAGGGCGTCCCGGACATCGCTTACCCCGGCACCGCGGGCGAGGGCCACCTGGATGATGTCGAACCCCTGTCCAGGGCCGGTGAACATCTCCGCGGTCGTGTCGGTGGCGTAGAGCTGCGGTGTTCCCATCGTCCGCGGGTCCTTCGACGTGGCGACGATGGCGCTGACCGTCAGTTCGATGGCGGGTGGGCCAACTCCGCCCGTGATTGCCAGACGCGAACCGGGGGATAGCCCCAGCCGGGTGGCCGTGTCCTGGTCCACAGCCGCCTCGCTGCCGGAAGCGGGAATGCTGCCCTGCACCACGTCGACAGGGAAAAGCGCGGCGGCTTCGGGGGTGTTGCTCAGCTGGGCGCTGACCGCAGTTTTGCCCTCACCCAGGGTGACGTAGGCCTGCCGCACGGCGTAGATGCCGTCAACGCCGGCGACTTTCCGGACGACGTCGGCAGTGCCGTCGTTCAAGACCCCCGGGGCACCCGGCTGATCGTCGGATTCAGCGCTAAGAACCAGCTGGGCGTTGCGGAACCCCTGCCCCACGCTCTGGGTCAGTGAGGCCTTGGACGAAGAGTTGATGAGCAGGGTGCTGGTCAGGAACCCGACGGCGATGGTGACGGCCAGGATGATGGCAATGAAGCGGCGCCCGTTCAGGCGCACTTGCGCCAGGGCTACCCGCAGCACGCTCAGGCACCCAGCTTCGTAAGAGCGGCGGTCACAGTGTCCGGCGTCGGGCTGGACAGCTCGCCCACCAGGGCGCCGTCATTCATCAGCACGACGCGGTCCGCGTAGGACGCGGCCAAGGGATCGTGGGTCACCATGATGATGCTTTGGCCCAGCTCCCGGGTGGAACGGCGCAGCAGCGAGAGCACTTCGGCGCCCGCCTTGGAGTCCAGATTTCCAGTGGGTTCGTCGCCGAAAACTACGTGCGGGCGGGTCAGCAGGGCACGGGCGACGGCGACGCGCTGCTGTTGTCCGCCGGAGAGCTCGTGCGGGCGGTGCTTCAGCCGGCCGGTGAGGCCGAGGGTTCCGGTGATGTAGTCGAGCCAGCCGTCGTCCACCGTGCCGTTGGCCAAGGCAACCGGCAGCGTGATGTTCTGTTCGGCGGTCAGTGTTGGCACCAGGTTAAAGGACTGGAAGACAAAACCCACGCTGTCACGACGCAGGCGGGTAAGTTCTGCGTCTTTGAGTGCCGTGATCTCTGTCTGTCCGATCCAGATCCGTCCCGAATCTGCCGTGTCCAAGCCGGCCAGGCAGTGCATGAGGGTGGACTTGCCGGAACCGGACGGGCCCATGATCGCGGTGAAGGTCCCTGCCTCAAAACTCACGTCCACGTTGGTCAGGGCACGGACGGCGGTGTCCCCGGTGCCGTACGTCTTGTTGAGGGACCGGGCGACCGCAGCGTTGGTGGTTCCGCCGGTCCCCGGGGCGGAGGAATGCTCAGTAAGGGTTGTCATATCCCCACGCTATTTTTGTCGCCGGCGCCGGCACATCGGAGGAGAGGAGGGGATTCAGGCGCGGCGTCTCATACCGCGGGTGGAGAGCGGCTACGGGGCGACGACCCCGGTCTCGTAGGCGATCACGACGGCCTGGACCCGGTCCCGGGCGCCGAGTTTGGCCAGGATATGACCCACGTGCGTTTTCACTGTCGCCTCCGAGAGGTACAGGCTGGCCGCGATTTCCGGGTTCGACAAACCCTGGGCGATGAGGCCGAAGACCTCGCGCTCACGGGGGGTGAGCCGGCCGACGTCGGCAGTGTGCCGGCTGACCGCGGCCGTGGGCTCGCGGAGGAGGGGAGCCACATGGTCCAGGAGCCGGCGGGTGGTGGACGGCGCGATCACCGCGTCGCCGCGGTATACCGTGCGGATGGCCTCCAGCAGCTCCTCCGGTGGTGAGTCCTTCAGCAGGAAGCCGCTGGCGCCGGCGCGGATGGCGGACAGGGCATACTCATCCAAGTCGAAGGTGGTCAGGACCACCACCTTCAGATCTGCGCCTGCAGGGCCCCCGGGCTGTCCGGCGGACCGCTCCAAGAGTCGGGCTGTCGCTTCGAGGCCGTCCATGCTGGGCATCCGCACATCCATGAGGACAACGTCGGCCCTGACAGCGGACAAAGCCTGCAGCGCCTCATGACCGTTCCCGGCTTCGGCGACGACGGTGAGGTCAGGCTGGGAGTTGATCAGCATTTTGAAACCTCCCCGCACCAGTTGCTGGTCATCGACCAGAGCAACCCGAATCGGAGCCGGTGGTGTTCTACCGGCCACGGTCGCAGTGGCGAGGGCTCCGCTCATAGTTAGGCCTCCGTGTAGGGGATGAATGCCGTGACGCGGAATCCACCGCCGGCCGCCGGGGCGGCGTCCAGTCTTCCATCGTAAAGGGCCACGCGCTCGGCCATGCCGGTGATGCCCTGGCCCATGCCGGCACCCGGGCCGGCGCTCCGGGCGGCTGGCTGCAGGATGGCGGCGGCCCCGCGGCCGTCGTCGTGCACTCCCAACGTCAGCCCCTGGACGGTCCAGGCCAGGTCAACTGCGGCCCGCACGCGGGGACCGGCGTGTTTCATGATGTTGGTCAGGGATTCCTGAATGACCCGGTAAGCCGTCAGTTCTGCGCCGGCGGGCAGCGGCCGGAGCATGGTTCCGCTGCGTTCCAGCGTCACCTCTAGTCCCGTCTCCCGTACCGCGTCCACCAATGTTGCGACGTCTTGCAGGGCCGGCAGCGGCCGGCTGGAAGCCAGTTCGTCACCGCGGAGCACGCCGAGCAGCCGCCGCATCTCGCGCAACGACCCGCGACCGGTGTCCGCGATCGTTCCAAGGGTCCGTGCCGCAATTTCCGGGTCCTGAACACTCGCATACCTTGCGCCATCGGCTTGGGTGACGATGACAGAGAGCGAATGCGCTACGATGTCGTGCATTTCCCGGGCGATGTGCGTTCGCTCATCGGCCGCTGCGAGATCCCGCTCCTGCTGGCGTTCCACCTCCAGCCGTCGGGTGTGGTCCTTCAGGGACTGCAAAGCCAGTCGGCGGATGCGGGCAAGGTCTCCGAATGTCCACGACACCAGGACCATTGCTTCGACAGCCACGAGGGCCAGGGCGTATCTGGCAAGTTCAACCGACGGCGACGTGAGAGGCAACCCGAAGTAGCGCACGACGAACAGCACGCCGCCAACGACGGCCAGGCCCAGTCCGCCCAGGCTTGCCCATCGTGGTGCGTAAGCAGCCAGAGCGAAAACTGCAGGCAGAGCCATCAGATCGGCCGCCAAGGGGGTATCGCAGGTCAGCACCTGCAGCAGGCAAAAGAACGCCGTTAGGCTTCCCCCGAGCACCGGACGGGTCCGCCGCCAGGCCGCCGGAACAACGATGCCCAGGGAGAGCAGGAAGTCGAGGAAGATCCTCTGGCTTCCGGAGAGCAGGACCGGGAGCACGAGAAACAGGGCTCCGGACAGCATGAATAAGGTGTCGACCCTGCTGGGGTTGTTCTGCATCCAGGCATGGATTCGGCGGTGCACAAGCATGAAAACAAACTTTAGGTCCTGCAGCGAAGCACACGCGTCATACCAGGGGCTGAATTACCCGCATGACGGTCCAAAACTATGCGGGCGCACGCTCCTATTCGAGCGCGGCGGGTGCGTCCAGCTGGTCATTCATGGTTTTGGCAATGAAGTCCTTGCGGCCATACCGATTCGGCTGGCGTTGCATGACTGCTGGGGCATTCGGCGCCCGGCGGCCGCGGCGTTACCCCAGCGGGCAGTGTGGGCTAGGCCCAGGACTGGTCCCGGTTGAGGCAGGCCCAGCCGTTGTAAGCTACGTGGATTGAGCTGACCCTGTTTTTCATCTCGCCCAGGTTGAGACGTTCCCCCGGTTGGATGTACCAGGCGTAGCCTTCGCAGCCGGGGCTGTCGTAGATGGTGATGTACGCGTACGTGTTGTTGATTAGCGAAGCTGCGTTGTTGTTGACCTGGACGCCCCATCCGTTCCGTCCGACGGGGCCGTCGGTGAAGAGCTCGTTGCCCATGGTGGCGTCGCTGTTGGCGTAGTCGGCGCGTGCGCCCTGAAAGTCGGAGTTGAAGTAGAAGCACACGCGGGCTGACGGGCACGCGGTTCCTGTTCCTGACGCGTTGGCAGCGGGCGCGCCCGCCAGAAATGCGCTGGCGCCCAGAGCCAGTACAGCTGCAGCAGTAGCTGCTTTATGCATTGCGAGTTTCACGAAGTTCCCCAGTCATTTTTGTTATCGGATCTGTCATCCGGGTGCCCGGCGGGGGCGCCTCCATCATTCTCTGGTACTTCCATTCAAGTGGCCATGGGCAGGTCTGCCCTACCCGTCGCTGTGACTGGCCCTGGAGCTTTTCGCTCAGGGTCTTTTGATGGCGGGTCCTCGGGGACGAGCACACCCGGCTTTGTCAGGAACGGTGAAGGCAAGCCCTATGGCAGGTGTCGGCTTTTCCCGTGCTCGGCCAACTTTCTTGTGAACCTATTTGCTGCGAATGGTGCCATTGGTTGGATCACGCGGGCCCTGTGGAAGTTGGTGGTGATTAGCGCCGTCCTGCAGCTTGTGGTTGTCACCGCCCGGTACGGGCCCGCGAAGTCCCCCTGTGCCTTAGGAGCCAGCCCGCTCGGCGCGGTTCCGTATTCGCCCAAGGAAGTGGCGCTGTGTCGTCCTATGTCGTCCCTGCTGAAGAAAGCCCGAGCGCTCCTTCAGATGCGACGGCAGCGCCGGTCTCGGGCCAGGGGGAACGTTGCCGTTGGTGCCCCGGTCGACCGCTACTCGGTCGGTGACCCCGCGGCTGCACTGCGGATGGATGACGGCGGCGGGCTGACACTCCACCTGCAGCCGGACCCGCCTCCGGCCGGGTAGGAGCCGAACTGGCTGCCGACGTCGCCAAATGGCCCTTGGTTTGTCATCCTTCGGATGTACTGGCCCCGGGCCCGCGGCCCTCGACGGGTCCCGGAGCTGCCCGGGCATCACCCGGACGGACTGAGCTCACCGGCATTCGACATGCGGTGGCAGGTCCGGGCGGCTCACTGACGGCAGGTCATGCCTTCGGTGCGCTGCCGCTGCCGGCGTCGGTGCCAGGACGACCTGGCCGCGGCCGTCCGCGACGGGCGCGGATCGCCTCGTCTTCCTGCTTGAGCAGCGGTGCCACGTCCTTCGTGTCGCCCGTCAATGGCCGCCACCATGAGATGGACGGGTCTGAATCGAGCAGGAGCGTGCGCACGAAGAGCGTCAGCGGGACGGCGAGGATGGCGCCGACAGGGCCCAGGACCACAGTCCAGAAGAGGACGGAGGCAAAGGTCAGGGTCTCGCTGAGAGACACTGCGTTGCCCACGTACTTGGGTTGGATGATCGACTGGATCACGCTGTTGATTCCGCCGTAGATGATGATGATCGCCCAAAAGGTCGGCCAGCCGCCGGTGAGGAACCCAAAGAACAGCGGCGGGACGATTGCGATGAAGTAGCCGATGTTGGGGATGAAGCTGCAGATGAAGGAGAGCAATCCCCAGAGCAGGGCTCCCGGAACCTGCAGGATGACCAGAACCAGCCAGTTGAACAATCCCTGGGCAATTCCGAGGACCGTGGTCGCGACCATATAGCGTCGAACGCCGGTTCCGAAACCGATGAAGGCGGTAACCACTGCCGGCTTGCGCTCAGTCAAATAGGTCAGGATCGAGGGCATGCGCGAGCCGTCGACAGCCATGAGAATGAGCATCGTCAAAATGACCACGAGGCTGCCCACCAGGTTGGTGATGTTCCCCAGCAGGCCGGCGAGGAATCCGAGGATGCGGCCCGGTGTAAAGCCCGCCAGGACCTCCTGGACTTGTTCCGGACTGAAACCCACGGATTCCAGCGTCGTGGAGATGGACGAACCGAGTTGGGCCACCTGGGGAGCGTATTGCGGCAGCAGCGCGGAGAATTGGGCGAGGGAGGCAACGAAGACTGCGGCGAAGGCCGTCAGCAACCCGAAGACGGCCGCAATGGTGGTGCCCGTGGCGATGCCCCGGGAAATTCCCCGGGCCTGCATCCAGCGGCGGATGGGATGAACACACAGGGTGAGCACGAACGCCAGGAATACCGGGGTAACGATTCCCCTCATCGCGCCAAGGCCAAACGCCACTACGGTCCCGCCGGCCAGGGCGAGCAGGATGGTGACGCTGCGGGGGAGGGCGGGGCGTGGGCTGGATTCCGATGACACCGGCTCCATGATGCCCTCCTTGTATCGGTCTGGCGCTGTTTCAGGTGCGGAGGCTTGATGATGGCTGAAGTCTGCCGATCAGGCCCTGCTGCTTGGCCGTTTCCCCTCGACGGCAGCCCCGGCCCGGGTTTGCGGATCGGGTGTTACAGGACCCTCCTTGGCCGGTGCCGGGGGTGGCGGGTATTAGTTTCAGCGTCGTCCAGGCATTCGTTGAGGGTGATGGCGGCGTCGATGAGCGCGAGGTGCGTGAACGCCTGGGCGAAGTTGCCGATCTGTTCACCGGTGGTAGCGATCTCTTCGGAGTACAGGCCGAGGTGGTTCGCGTACGTCAGCATCTTCTCGAAGGTCAGCCGTGCCTCGTCGACCCGGCCTGCGCGAGCGAGCGCGTCGACGTACAGGAAGGTGCACAGCGAGAACGTGCCCTCGGAGCCGCGGAGACCATCCGGCGACGCGCTGGGGTCGTAGCGATAGACCAGGCTGTCCGAGACGAGTTCGGCGTCCATCGCCGCAAGGGTCGAGCGCCACATCGGATCGTCCGGCGAGACGAACCCGACCTGCGACATCTTCAGCAAGGAGGCATCGAGCACCGTGTCGCCGTACTGCTGGACAAAGGCCTGGCGCGCGGGGTTCCAGCCCATTTCCATGATCTGGTTGTAGATCGCGTCGCGCTCGGTCATCCACCGGTCCATAGGTGCAGGCCTGCCGTGGGACGTCGCGAGACGAATACCCCGGTCGAAAGCGACCCAACACATCAACCGCCCGTAGGTGAAGTCCTTGCGACCGCCCCGGGTCTCCCAGATTCCTTCTTCGGGCTGATCCCAGTTGTCCGCCAGCCACTCCAGCAGGTCGCAGATGGCGGTCCACCCCGGGTGTCCGATTTCGACTCCGACACGGTCGAGGTGGTAAATGGCGTCGAGTGCCTCGCCGTAAATATCGAGCTGAAGTTGCCCGGACGCTGCGTTGCCGATCCTTACCGGGTAGGAGCCGCGATACCCCTCCCAGTCGGTCACGATTTCCTCATTGAGCTCCGGATTGCCATCAACCCGGTACATGATGTTAAGCGGCCCTGTTTCGCTGTCCAGCTGCTCCGTGATGCGGTCCCGGAGCCAGTGGCTGAAGGCGACAGCTTCGTCAACGAATCCCATCCGCACGAGCGTGTGAACCGAAAAGGATGCATCGCGGATCCACGTGTACCGGTAATCCCAGTTGCGCTCTCCGCCGATCTGTTCGGGCAGGCCGGCAGTGGGGGAGGCTACCAGGGCACCCGTGGGGGCGTACGTCAGGAGCTTCAGCGTGATCGCCGAGCGCTCCAGCTCTTCGCGCCATCGGCCGGCGTATGTGGACTGGCTGACCCAGTCATGCCAAAAGCGTGCGGTGTCATCGACCAGATGCTGGGCCTCAGCGGGATGCATGATCCGGGGCACCACATCCGGGCCCGTTTCCAGGACGACGCCGCGCATCTGGCCCTGTTCCAGGTGCAGCGTGTTGTGAAAGTCACCCGTCTCGGTGATGTTCTTGCCGGTGAGCGGGCCGCTGTCTCCCTCAAAGATGAGGCTAAGTGCCAGGCGTATTTCTCCGGCATCAAAAAGTGCGCCGTCGCCGTCGACACTCAGATGGTGGGGGCGCCGCCCGTAATCGAAGCGCGGCGCCACTTCGATGTCGAACGAGATCTGTCCGCGGACGCAGCGCAGCATCCGGACCATGCGGTGCTGTTCACTGGGCGAGGAACTGGCGACAGGCATGAAGTCCATAAGTTCACCAACCCCGCCTTCGGTCAGGAACCTGGTGATCAGGATTGCCGTATCCGGCAGGTAAAGCTGCTTCGTGGCGAAGGCGTCGCCCTGCGGGCGGGTACTGAAGTGGCCGCCGCGTTGCCTGTCCAGCAGAGAGGCGAAGATGCTGGGGGAGTCGAAGCGCGGGCTGCAGAACCAGTCAAGCGTTCCGTCTGTTGCCACCAGTGCGGCGGTTTGAAGGTCGCCGATGAGTCCGTGGTCGGCAATTAGCGGGTATTCCTTCATCGGGGGCCTCCTCGGACCTGGGGCGGGTAGATCCACGTCAACACCGTGCGCGGCGCTCAATGGCCACGGCCGGCCTGGGTCAGGTGACCACTCCGGTCATAAGACGCCTAACCTCCCGAACAGTGTTCGTTCCAGCGTCCATGAGCGGTTTGCCGGTGCCCGGTCCTGACCGGGCACGCCGTGGCCACCTGGCGGGCATGAACATTCGTTGGGCCTGGCAGCACAACACTGGCAGGTACCACCAGTGTTGGCTCCGCCCGGCAAAGCTGCCTCACCCGCAACGGGTGATCCCGAACCCTGCGGGGCGCTCCGGCCCCGATCCGCCGTCGATCCGGCGACCCAGCCTGCATCCTGTGCCGTTGACGCCACGGACCTAAGACCCTGTTGAGCTGACTGGCACGGCGACTAGCGTGACGTTAGGTACACGGCGTCACGGAAATCCGACCCGGTGTACGGTGCGCCGCGAAGCAGGCGTTTTGGTTTTCCAACGGCCGGCACTTCGACGCAGACGCCGTCGCCCACCGGAACAACAGCAGCAGAATGCCGGCAGGGCGGGGTTCGCGGCCGGGCCCGGGCCTCGTTGCCGCCCGGAACCGGCACACCGGCCGGCAGATCACAGCGAGTGGGACCTTTAGGAAGCAGGGACGAAGATGAAAACGGTCATTGTCGGAGGAGTTGCCGCGGGTGCGTCGACAGGAGCGCGTCTGAGGCGCCTCGATGAGTCGGCCGAGATCGTCATTCTCGAGCGGGACCAGTACGTCTCATTCGCCAACTGCGGCTTGCCGTACCACATCGGCGGGGCGATCCCCGAACGTGGCAGCCTCCTCCTCCAGACACCCGAGAGCCTGGCGAAGAGCCTGGCACTCGACGTCCGGACAGGACAGGACGTGGTCCGCATCGACCTGGCCATGAAGGAAGTCGAGGTGCACGACGAGGAACATGGCCGGACCTACCGGGAGCCCTACGACAAGCTGGTGCTGTGCACCGGGGCTGAGCCGGTCCGGCCTCCAATCCCGGGAGCGGACGACCCCAGGGTCGATGTGTTGCGCAACATTCCGGACATGGACCGGATCATAGCCCACCTGGACCGCGGGGCCTCCAGCGCTGTGGTCGTCGGTGGCAGCTACATCGGGCTGGAGCTCACGGAGGCGTTCCGCGCCCGGGGGCTGCAGACCACAGTCATCGAACGGACCGAACGGCTGATGCCGTGGCTGGACCCCGAAATGACCCGAATCCTGGACTACCACGTCAGCACCCAGGACGTGGACCTTCGACTTGGCACCTCCGCCACCGAGGTCCGCCGCACCGAGGACGACCGGCTGGCCGTCGACCTGTCCGACGGCACTTCCATCGTGACCGACGTCGTGGTCATGGCCTCCGGGGCCCGGCCGAACGTGGCCCTCGCCCGGGACGCCGGCCTGAAAATCGGACCCCGCGGCGGCATCGTCGTCGACGCGCAGATGCGAACGTCAGCGCCCGACGTCCTTGCAGCCGGTGACGCCGTCGAGACCGCACACTTCCTCACCGGCCAGCCGGTACTCTCGATGCTGGCTGGCCCGGCGAACCGGCAGGGCCGGATCGCCGCCGAAACTATCGCCGGCCGGAACACCGCATACCGCGGCACCCAGGGCACGGCCGTGGTCAAGGTCTTCGAAATGACCGCCGGCGGCACCGGGATGACCGAGACCGAACTGCGCGCCGCGGGAATGGACTACCGCAAGGTTTACACCCACCAGAACGGCCACGCGGCCTACTACCCCGGCACCTCGCCGCTGTTCCTGAAAGTACTCTTCGCCCCCGACGACGGGAAGCTCCTGGGCGGGCAGGTGCTCGGCTGGGACGGCGTCGACAAACGCATCGACGTCCTCGCCGTCGCGCTGCGCGCCGGAATGACGATCTACGACCTGGAACACCTGGAACTCGCCTACGCCCCGCCGTACGGTGCGGCGAAAGACCCCGTAAACATGGCCGGCTTCATCGGCTCCAACCTGCTGCGCGGCGACGTCGACCTCTGCTACCCCGAGGAGTTCCCGGAATGCGCCGACCGGGTGACCATTCTCGATACCAGGACCCAGGCGGAGTTCGACGCCTGGCACATTCCCGGGGCGATCCTGGTTCCCTACACGGAACTGCGCGAGCGTCTCGACGAGGTGCCCCGCGACAAGCCCGTGTACACCTACTGCCGCTCCGGATTCCGCAGCTACATCGCCTACTGCGTGCTGAAACAGAACGGGTTCAACGACGTCGCCCTGCTTTCCGGCGGAATGATGACCTACCACGGCTACCACCGGACACCCCTGACCGTAGGCCACGGAGGCATGCCGATGGTGGCCCACGCCGAGGACGATCTCGCCCGGCTCCCCGGAGCCCTCGAACACATTTGAGCAACCGAACCAGGTGGAGAGCAGGTAGGCGCCATGGGTGACGCTCCGGTCGAAGTCGCATTGAACATCCGGGCCCAGCACGCGGAGGGCCCGCTGTGGGACGCCGCAACGGCCGCATTGTGGTGGGTTGACATTACCGGACAACGGGTACACCGCTTCGACCCGGCGTCCAGCAACGACAGCTCCTGGAGCACCGCCGGACAACCGGGCGGCGTGGTCCTCGACGCTCAGGGGGAGCCGGTGGTGGCAGCCCCTGAGGGATTGGCCGTCCTTGACCGGTCCACCGGGGCGCTGGATCTCCGGGTTCCGATCGAGCGGGACAGGCCGGAGAACCGGGCAAACGACATCAAGGTCGACAGCCGGGGGAGGGCGTGGGTCGGCACGATGGCTTTCGACAAGCGTCCCGGAAGTGCCGCGCTGTACCGGGTCGAGGGAGGGAAGGCCAATTGCGTCGTCGACGGCCTGACCATCTCCAACGGACCGGCCTTCGATGAGGTGCAGGGGCGGCTCTACCTCGCCGATACCGCCCTGTGCGTGGTTGACGTGTTCGACCTGGACCCGGAAACGGGCGTGCTGTCCGGTCGCCGCCGCTTCCTCGATTTCAGTGACGAACAGGTCTGGCCCGACGGCATGAGCGTCGACGACGACGGAATGCTCTGGGTCGCGCTGGGGCGGGCAGGCGCGGTCCGCCGGTTCCGTCCGGACGGTGCGCTCGACGGAGCTGTCGATGTGCCCACGACCAACCCGACCTCCGTCACCTTCGGGGGACCGCACGGCGAGGACCTCTACATCACCACCTCATGGACCGACTTGGACGAACACAACCGCACCGCCCAGCCCTTGGCCGGTGCCATCTTCCGGTGCCGCCCCGGCGTCGCAGGCCGGCCCTCCGCGCGGCTCGCTGACCTGCCCGCACCGGCGCACCATCCGGACGCACCCATCGAGAAAGAGGCGACCCCATGATCGAGAGAATGGTTCTGCTCGGAGCTTCAGGCGACCTCGCCAGCCGGTTGCTACTGCCCGCCATCGCCCAGCTCGCCCAGGCCGGTCTCCTGCCGCCGGGGTTTGCGATCGTCGGCGCGTCCAACGCGGAGTGGACAACCCAAGACTTCCGCCAGCACATTGCGGCCGGACTGGAGCAGCACTCCACGGCCTCGGCGTCCACGCGTGAAGCCGTTGTCGGAATGCTCACTTTCCAGCCCACGGACGTCACGCAGACCGAGGACATCAGCCGTCTGCTCGGGGATGACCGCCCCGACACCCTCGTGTACCTCGCGTTGCCCCCGTCCCTGTTCGAGCCCGTGCTGACGGCGCTGGCGGGAAGCAAGCTGCGGCGGTCGGATGCGGTGGCCATCGAGAAGCCCTTTGGCAACGACCTGGCGTCAGCCCGGCACCTGAACGAGATTTTGCACCTCCGATTGCCTGAGCCGACCATCTTCCGGATCGATCACTTCCTGTCCAGCGAGCTGGTCCGCCGGGTAGTCGCCCTCAGGTTCCTCAACCGGGTCTTCGAGCCGGTCTGGAACGCGACGCAGATCGAGAGCGTGGATATCAGCTGGCTGGAGAGCCTGACGCTCGAGGGCCGGGCCACATATTATGACGGGGCAGGGGCCATGAAAGACATGGTGCAGAACCACCTTATGGAGGCCCTGGCGCTGGTCCTGATGGAACAGCCCGCCCGGATCGACGCCCGTTCCTTCCGGGACGTCCGGGTAGAAGCGCTCCGCACGGTGGCCACCCCGACGGCGGAACGGATGAGCCGCGACACCATCCGCGCACGTTATACCGAAGGCAGCATCGGCTCGAGGCAGGTGCCCTCCTACGTGAACGAACCCGGCGTCGACCCCGGCCGCAACACCGAGACGTATGCCTCCCTGACCCTCCGGGTGGACTACCCGCGGTGGGCCGGCGTGCCCTTCACCCTGCGTTCCGGTAAAGCACTCGCAGAGGACGCAGCCGAGATCGCCATCCGCTTTCGTCCACTGCCCGCGTACCTCACGGACCAGTGGCCCGGCGTCGAGCCCAATGTGCTCAGGATCGGACTCAACGAGCCGTACGTGCGGCTCTCCACAACCCTGAACGGCCCCGAAAAGACGGCGGAGGTCCGTGAGCTTCACGCAACCACGACGCCTCCGCAGTTCACCGCCTACGCCCACCTGATCCTCCAGATGCTGCACAATGACCCGATGCTGTTCATCCGCGGCGACGAAGCCGAAGAGTCCTGGCGCATCATCGACCCCGTCATGAAGGCGTGGGCCGCCGGCCAGGTCCCAATGCAGGAATACGCCGCCGGCCACGCACCGCCGGATCCCGCCCCCTGACGTGCAGCCCCCCGGGCCCGACGCTGTACGACCGGTGTTTAAGGACCGGCGGCCCCCACCGCAAGGTGGGGGCCGCCGTCGTCAATTCCTGTGCGGAAGACCGCTACTGGCTAGACGCCGTAGTAGAGCTCGAACTCGTACGGGTTCGGGCGCAGCGAGAGCGGACGGATCTCGTTCTCGTACTTGTACTCGATCCAGGTATCGATCAGGTCCTGGGTGAAGACGCCGCCGGCCTGGAGGAACTCGTTGTCCTCAGCCAGGGCATCCAGTGCCTCTTCGAGCGTGCCCGGAGCCTTGGGGATGTCCTTGGCTTCCTCGGCGGGGAGCTCGTAAAGGTCCTTGTCGATCGGAGCCGGGGGTTCGATGCGGTTACGGATGCCGTCAATGCCGGCCATCAGCTGGGCAGCGAACGCCAGGTACGGGTTGGAGGAGGGGTCCGGAGCGCGGAACTCGATGCGCTTGGCCTTCGGGTTGGAGCCCGTGATCGGGATGCGGATACCGGCGGAGCGGTTGCCCTGCGAGTACACCATGTTGACCGGGGCTTCGAAGCCCTTCACCAGGCGGCGGTAGGAGTTCACCGTCGGGTTGGTGAAGGCCAGCACGGCCGAGGCGTGCTTCAGGAGGCCGCCGATGTACCAGCGGGCGGTGTCGGAGAGACCGGCGTAGCCCTTCTCGTCGTAGAACAGCGGCTCGCCGCCGTTCCACAGCGACTGGTGGCAGTGCATGCCCGAGCCGTTGTCGCCGAAGACCGGCTTCGGCATGAAGGTGACCGACTTGCCCCAGGCGTCCGCAGTGTTCTTGATGACGTACTTGAACTTCTGCAGGTCGTCAGCGGCGTGGGTCAGCGTGGTGAACTTGTAGTTGATCTCAGCCTGGCCGGCGGAACCGACTTCGTGGTGGCTGCGCTCGACCTCAAGGCCGGCCTCGTCCAGGGCGATGCACATGGCGTCGCGCAGGTCGGCCTGCTTGTCGGTGGGGGAGACCGGGAAGTAACCGCCCTTGACGGGGGTCTTGTAGCCGAGGTTTCCGCCCTCTTCCTCACGGCCGGTGTTCCAGTGCGCTTCCTCGGAGTCGATCTTGTAGAAGCTGCCCTGCGGGGAGGACTGGTACTGGACGTTGTCGAACACGAAGAACTCGGCCTCGGGGGCGAAGAACGCGGTGTCGGCGATGCCGGTGGAGGCGAGGTAGGCTTCAGCCTTCTCGGCGACGCCGCGGGGGTCGCGGTGGTACGGATCGCCCGTGCGGGGGTTCACGATCGAGAAGTTCAACGCAAGGGTCTTCTCCATGCGGAACGTGTCGAGGAACGCGGTGGTAACGTCCGGGATGAGCTGCATGTCCGACTCGGCGATGCCCTGGAAGCCGCGGATCGACGAACCGTCGAAGAGCTGGCCATGGACGAAGAAGTCCGCGTCAACGCTCTTGGCGGGCACGTTGAAGTGCTGCTGAACGCCGGGAAGGTCGGTGAAGCGAATATCGACGAACTTAACGTCTTCGTCTTTGATGAACTTGAGGACTTCGTCCGCAGTCTTGAACATCTATGCTCCTTATGCATGTGAAAGATCTGGCCGTCAGGCCGTGTGGTCCAGCGCAGTCCGACAGCGGGGAAAACACAAAGGTTTGCCCCGCTCCTATGCCGCCAGCAACTGTTACCACTCTAAGGACACGGGATTTCCCCATGGTGTCCGCTTTGTTTCCGGCAGGTTACAGAATGCCCTGACACGTAAACGGTAGTCGTTGTCCACAACGTGGCCTATCCGTGACCAGAGTGTGGCCTCCGGATGTCCACACTCTGGTCAGCGCCGGGAAGGCGGTATTGCCGATAGTCTTAATGGGTGGTTGATCGTAAAGACATAGGCTCATGGCTCAGCGGGCCGGACACGTCCGGCATCTCGAAGTACCCGGGGGAGCGGCTGGGCCTGCCCGAGTCCGGTCCGGGATCCATTGCCCGTGCCGGCCGCCGCATTGTGGCCATCTGCATTGACTGGGGCATCGCACTGCTGATCAGCAACTACGCCTTCGCCGGGAACCCCTGGGCCACTCTGGCTGTCTTCGCCGTGGAGCAGGCGCTGCTGGTGGGCACGCTGGGCTACAGCATCGGCCACCGCGTCATGGGGATCCACGTCATCCGGTTGGGCGGCGGCCCTGCCGGCCCGGTCCCGGCCCTGGTCCGCAGCCTGCTGCTGTGCCTCGTCATCCCCGCTGTCATTTTCGACCCGGACCACCGCGGAGTGCACGACAAGGCCATGAACACCGTCCTGGTCCGGATGTAAGCCAGCCGCGCCGGAGCCTCACCCGTTGGCCGCGAATGGCCGCTAAACCACCCCGGATAGCGGGGACCTCGTCAATTCACCTCGTGTGGCCGCTAAACCTCGTCGATTCACCACGTATGGCCGCTAAACCACCTCGGATAGCGGCCATTCGCGGTAGTTCGGTGCCCGTGGCTGGCCAGAAAAGGCCTGAGCACTTGGTACGGCCAGCGCGGCGCCCCGGCCCCCAGCGTGGCTAGACTCCGGCCGTTTCCTGCGCCGGGGTGGAAGCGCCCTGGCCGGCCTTCGCCGTCAGGTAGCCGTGGCGGTCCGCCCAGCGCTCAAACCACACGGTGGCGAACGGGAAGACTGCGGACAGCCCGGCGAACAGCGCCACCCGGAACGGCCAGCGCTGCATGCCCCACAGGCTGAGGGCCGCGATGCCGTAGCCGATGAAGAACGCCCCGTGGATAGGGCCCGCGATTTCCACGCCGAGCTCTGTTGTGTGCGTGACCCATTTGAGGAACATGCCCACCAGCAGGGCGGCCCAACTGAAGGCTTCGGCGACGGCGAGGATCCGGAAAATGCGGATCATGGCAGGGGTCGATGGCAGTTTCATGGGTGGCCTCCGGTTCTGTCCCGGCGGGACTCAGGGACGTAGTGGGTGTAAAGACGTTCGTGGGCAAAGGAAACGCCCCGGCTGCCAGCCCTGAGAGGCGGTTACCGGGGCGTCCTGGTCATCTGGAGTGCTGCCTA
Organism: Pseudarthrobacter sp. 1C304; assembly: GCF_052245515.1. Lineage (NCBI taxonomy): Bacteria > Bacillati > Actinomycetota > Actinomycetes > Micrococcales > Micrococcaceae > Pseudarthrobacter > Pseudarthrobacter sp. 1C304. The sequence goes on from NZ_JBQQCH010000007.1 coordinate 133,764, forward strand.
GCGGCCGCGGGCTGCCTTGCGGTCGGGGCGCGCCTTGTAAGGATCGATGCCCTTGGGGATGGGCAGGCGGCTTCCGAGCGACGAGATGCGCTTGGAGACGGTGCTGACCTCGAGTTTGGTCAGCTCGTTCTTCATCTTCGTCATCTTCTTGGCGACCTGGCTGATGGGGACCTGGCCCTCACCGCGGCCGGTCTCGATGATGTGGATGCTGACGTTCGGCAGGATGCGTGCGAGCCGCTTGCGTTCGGCATCGAGCAGCGGCTTGACGCGCGTGCTGGGGCCCTCGCTGACGAGGATCACGCCGGGACGGCCGATGGCGCGGAAGACGGCGTCCTGGGTGCGCGGGTTCACGGCGACCGGCTGCTCTTCGACGATCCAGCCGCGTTTGAGCGTGCCCAGTGCGGCGCCGGAGGCACCCGGCTGGTTCTCGATCCGGGCGAAGGCTGCCCGCTCTGCCCGGCGGGACAGGATCAGCGTTGCCGCCAGCAGGCCCAGCGGGATGCCGATGATGAGGCCGGTGATCCAGTTGTCCAGCAGGAATCCGATGAGGAAGCTGACTGCGATGACGCCGAGGAACGCCAGCAGCATCAGCCACGGCACCATCGGGTCGTGCTCGCGGGTCATCTGGAAGACCTCGCGGATCTGCTTCAGGCGGCTCGGCTTCTTGACCTTGGCCACCTTGGGCTTACGGGAAAAGAGGCCGCGCTTGGGAGCGTCGGAAGCCGGAGTGGAGTTGCTGGAGTCAGGGGAAGTCGCCATAGTGCCTTAATTCTACGTGATGGACAGGAAAGGGCCGGACGCCGGAAAAATCCGGTGCCGGCCTCTCTCTGCGGTTATTGCGTCCGGTTCAGGAGTGCGCTGCGAGCAGTGAGCTGGCTTCCTGGCGGGTGCTGCCGGAGCTTTCGATGTGGGCGAGCTGGGCCGGGATTTCCCAGCCCTTCTTGCGCATGGCGGTGGCCCACAGGCGGCCGGCGCGGTACGAGGAACGCACCAGCGGCCCCGACATAACCCCGAGGAAGCCGATCTCGTCGGCTTCCTGCTGCAGGTCCACGAATTCCTGCGGCTTGACCCAGCGGTCCACGGGCAGGTGCCGTTCGGAGGGGCGGAGGTACTGGGTGATGGTGATCAGGTCGCAGCCGGCCTCGTGCAGGTCCCGCAGGGCTTCGGAGATTTCCTCGCGGGTCTCGCCCATGCCCAGGATCAGGTTGGACTTGGTGACCATGCCGAGGTTGCGGCCCTGCGTGATGACGTCGAGGGAGCGTTCGTAGCGGAAGGCCGGGCGGATGCGCTTGAAGATCCGCGGGACGGTCTCGACGTTGTGGGCGAAGACCTCGGGCTTGGAGTCGCAGATCGCCTCGATGTGCTCCGGCTTGCCGGAGAAGTCCGGGATCAGGAGCTCGACGCCGGTGCCCGGGTTGAGTTCGTGGATCTTGCGGACCGTTTCGGCGTAGAGCCAGACGCCCTCGTCGGCGAGGTCGTCGCGGGCCACGCCGGTGACGGTGGCGTAGCGCAGCTGCATGGACTGGACGGAGCGGGCCACCTTGGTGGGTTCGAACACGTCCACGGGGGAGGGCTTGCCGGTGTCGATCTGGCAGAAGTCGCAGCGGCGGGTGCACTCTGATCCGCCGATCAGGAAGGTCGCTTCCTTGTCTTCCCAGCATTCGAAGATGTTGGGGCAGCCGGCCTCTTCACACACGGTGTGGAGTCCTTCTTTTTTGACGAGGTTTTTGAGCTGCACGAACTCGGGACCCATCTGGACCTTGGCCTTGATCCATTCCGGCTTGCGTTCCACCGGGGTGGCCGCATTGCGCTGCTCGATACGCAGCATTTTCCGGCCTTCTGGTGCCAGGGTCACAGTAGAGCTCCTTCATGGGTTGCAACTAGCGCTTCTTCATTGTTGCGCAGTTCTTCGATGATCCGCGAAACGAGGTCAGCGGGGGTGACGTTCCGGCCTGTCTCATGGGAGATGGTGGTGACGCCGGCGTCGGTGATGCCGCAGGCGATGATCTGGCCGTACGGTGCCAGGTCGTTGTTGCAGTTGATCGCGAAACCGTGCATCGTGACGCCTTCATGGACGCGGATGCCGATCGCGGCGATCTTGCGCGCTGGTCCCTTCCCGTCCTGGTCGATCCAGACGCCGGCGCGGCCCTTGATCCGGACGGCCTTTATGCCGTAGTCCGCGAGGACGGCGATGATCACCGCTTCGAGCCGCTCCACGTAGTCGCGGATGCCGGCCGGGTTCTTGAGCTTGATGATGGGGTAACCCACTAGCTGCCCGGGGCCGTGCCAAGTGAGCTTGCCGCCGCGGTCCACGGGGACGACAGGTGTGCCGTCGAAGGGGCGTTCGTGGTCTTCGGTCCGCTTGCCTGCCGTATACACCGCGGCGTGTTCCAACAGCAGGACCGTGCTGGGGGAGGTACCGGCGACGACGGCGGCGTGGAGTTCGCGCTGGATGTCCCAGCCGCGGGTGTATTCGACGAATTCCGGGGCGAGACCCAACTGGGAGAACTCAAGAGTCATGGAATCCAGCTTAGACCCCGCCTTCCGCCGTGGCCGCTTCTGTGGCGAAGCTCTCAGTGCCCTGTGGATAACTTCTGCGGGATTCTCCCGGATCCGCTATTCCTTGGCTATGGAAGATTACGCGGGGAGTTCCGGTGCGGCGCCCGAGGTGACCGGGTTCGACGTCGTCCGTTGCCTTGGTCGCGGCGGCACCGCCAGCGTCTGGCTCGTGTCCGAGCATTCGAGCGGCAACGAGTACGCCCTCAAGTGCTTCACCGGCGGCGACGGAGCCGCCGGGGCCGACGCTGAGGAAGCGGTCCGGCGCGAAGTGAGGATCCTGTCCGTCCTGGACCACGACCATCTGGTGCGTGCCCGTTCCGTGGTGCGCCTGCGGGGAAAGCCGGGCACCCGGTCCGGCAGCGGTGAAAGTGACGGCGTCGACACCAGCGGTGCGAACGACGGCGGCGGCGAGGGCCTTGACCCGACGCTCGGGCTCATCATGGACTACGCAGCGGGCGGCTCGCTGGGTCAGCTGGTGGCGGGCCGGGGAAAGCTGGGGCCGGGGGAGACCGTGACCGTTCTGACGCCGGTAGCCCAGGCCCTCGCATACCTGCACGGCAACGGCTGCACCCACGGCGACGTCTCACCCGGCAACGTGCTGTTCACCGCCCACGGCAAACCGCTCCTGGCCGATCTTGGGGTGGCCCGGATGGCGGCGGATGCCCCGGCGTCGCCCGACGCCGGCACTGACGGCTTCCGCGACCCGGCACCGATCGACGCGGTCCGGGCCGGACTCCAGCCGGAACGCGATGTATATTCCCTGGCGGCACTGGGCTGGTACTGCCTGACCGGCAGCCCGCCGGAGCCGGGCGCGCAGCGTCCGCCGCTGCCGCTGCTGGTTCCGGAGGTGCCGCCGGCGCTGGCCGCCGCGCTGGAATCCGGCCTGGCCGAGGACCGCCGGCTGCGGCCCACCGCTGCGGAGTTCGCGGGCGCCGTCCACCGCAGTGCCGTGGCCGCGCCGGTGGACCTTTCGGTCTCGGTCCATCCGTCGGTGATTCCGCAGCTGTTGACGCGCCGTTCCCTGCCCGGCACGGCGAGGGAGCGGCGGGCCGAAAAGCTGCGTTCCCTGCTGCGTTCCCTGCCGCGTGCCCTCCGCAGGTTGCGCGGGGTCCCGGGCGGCCGCCCGGCAGCCGAGCGCGAAGACGGCCGCACGCTTAACGCCGCTGGCCTCAACGCCAACGTCCTTGACCCCGCTGGCCGGAACGCTGCAGTCCTTGGCGCCGCGGGGCATGGCACCACTGCCCGCAGCACAGCTGGGCGCCATGCGGGCCGGCGGGGCGCCGCTGGGTCGGGCCCGGACGGTGCACCAACCTCGGGCCGCCGGCGTGCCGTGCGTCCCTCCGCAGCCGGCCCTGAACCCGATGCCCGCAGCGGCGCTCCGTTGGCCGCTGCAGGCCCGCAGCCTGCCGTCCGCCGGACTGCCGTGGTGCCGCCTGCCGCGCGCCGGCAACCTGCAGCGCGGCGGGGCGTCCGCGCCGCAGCCGGGGGCCTGGTCCTGCTGGGTGTCCTTGTCGCGGCCTGGGGATTTGCGGGTGCTCCGCTGCCGCCGGCGTTTCCCGGGTTCGCCGCGCAGGACGCCGGCGCGGTCCAGGAATCCGGCCCGGAACAGGCCACCGCTGCAGACCCCGCGCCCGGTTTTGAGGAGGAGGCTGATCAGCCCGCCAACGCGGACGTCGGCCAGGCCCCTGGCGAGACCCAAGCGGATCCCGCCGTCGGGGCTGTAGTTCCGCCCGCGCTGCAGGAGCAGCTGGCCTCGCCGGACCCCGCGGAAGCAGTCCGTGGACTGGCAGGTCTCCGGTCCCTGGCCTTGAGCACAGGCGACTTCGGGTTGCTGGACCACGTCAACGTCCCGGCGTCGCCTGCCGCGGTGGCGGACCGGCAGATCGCCGCCGGACTGGAGGAATCCGGGCGGGTGCTCGCCGGATTCGCCATCCACGTGGCCCGGGCGGAACGGACGGACGACGGCGGCGGCCCGCTGGCCGTCGTGGCGGTGACCGCCGGCACCACCGCCTACCGGGAGAGTGATTCCCGCGGGGCGGTGCTGGCCGAAGCGGCCGAGGCACCAGAACAGCAGCTGCGGCTGGTGCTGGCACCGGTCGAGGGGCGCTGGCGGATCCAGGACATCCTCCCGGCCGGCACCGGGTAGCGGCGCCCGCCGGCACCCGCCGCCGGGCAGGCGCCGGGGCCTCAGGAGTCCGGGCCGCGGTCCGCGACCCAGGCGGCAGCCTGGGCGAGCGACGGGTGCTGCCACTGGAAACCGGCGCCTTCCAGCACGGCCGGCTCCATCCGCTGGCTGGCGAGCAGCAGCTCATCGGCCAGCTGGCCCATCACCAGCCGGAGCGCCGGAGCGGGGACGCGGAGCACCGCTGGCCGGTGGAGGGCCGCGGCGAGGTGCGCAATCAGCGAGTTCACATCCGCAGTCTCGGGTGCGCAGACGTTGACGGGCCCGGACAACGGATTATCGAGCAGGAACGTGAAGGCGCCGGCCACATCGGGCAGCGTGATCCAGGGCCAGTACTGCCGCCCGTTGCCGAGGGGCCCGCCGACGCCCAGCCGCAGCAGCGGCAGCAGCCTGCCCAGGGCGCCGCCCGAACGGCTCAACACCACACCGGTGCGGGGAGTGACCACCCGGACGCCGGCAGGAGCCTCGTGCGCCGCAGCCTCCCAGTCAACGCAGATGCGGGCGAGGACACCGCTGCCGGGGAGGGCATTCTCTCGGAGCACGGCAGGGCCGGCGTTGCCGTAGTAGCCGGATGCGGACTGGCTGAGGAGGACCGCCGGCGGCGTGTCCTGCCGGCCCATGGCAGCGGTCAGGGTCCGTGTCGCGTCCAGCCGGGACGTGCGCAGTTCCGTGATCCGCGCCCGCGTCCAGGGCCGGTCGCCGATGCCCGCACCGGAGAGGTTGACGACGGCGTCCGCGCCGCGCAGCGCTGACTCGTCGATCCGGCCCGCCGCAGGGTCCCAGCGGAACTCGGACGGTGTCGCGGGCGATCTCCTGACCAGGGTGCCGACGTCGTGCCCGGCGCTGCGCAGGGAGCTGGAAATGGCGGTTCCGAGTAGCCCGGAGGCTCCGGCAACAATGATTCTCATGATCCATCTCACCATGCCCGGCACGGCCGCGGCACCTCCCGGGCCGGAGGGTGCGCCTTGACTATGATCGTACGATGACCTCTTCGAGTTACTTCCGTTTCCCGCATCTGCACGGCGATCTGGTCACTTTCGTGGCCGAGGACGACGTCTGGATTGCGCCCCTGGACGGGGGCCGCGCCTGGCGCGTCTCCTCGTTGCAGCTGCCCGCCCGCAACCCCCGCTTTACGCCGGACGGCAAGCAGCTGGTGTGGACCGTGGTCCAGGGAACGGCCCCGGAAGTGGTCGTGGCGGACGTCGACGGCGGCGGCTACCGCCAGCTGAGCTACTTCGGCCACGCCTCCACCAAGGTCAAGGGATTCACGCCCGACGGCGACATCCTGGTCACCAGCGCCTTCCGCCAGGCCGACAGCCGGCACACGCACGCCTACAGCCTGCCCGTGGCGGGCGGCTGGGCCGCGGAACTGCCGCTGGGCCCGGTGGAATCCGTCGCGTTCGGGCCGGTGGTGGGCGACGAGCGTCCCGTGGTCCTTGCCAGCGTGCTCTCCCGTGAACCCGCCTGGTGGAAACGGTACCGGGGCGGCGCCGCCGGCAAACTCTGGATCGATGCCGACGGCAACGGTGAGTTCGAGCGCCTCGCGGCCGGGCTGGACGGCAACCTGACCGACCCCATGTGGGTCGACGGACGGGTCGCCTTCCTGTCCGACCACGAGGGCTACGGCAACCTCTACTCCGTGCTGCCCAACGGGTCCGACCTGCGCCGCCACACGGACCACGAGGACTTCTATGTCCGGCACGCGGCCACCGACGGCCGGCGCGTGGTCTTTGAGTCCGCCGGCGAGCTGTGGCTCCTGCCGGACCTCGGCGCGGACGCCGTCAAACTCGACATCCGGCTGGGCTCGGCCTCCCAGGCCCGCCGCAGCGCGCCGTTGAAGCCCTCCCGCCACCTCGGCGACGTGGTCCCGGACCGCGCCGGCGGCTCCAGCGCCGTGGAAGCCCACGGCACCCTGCACTGGCTCCGGCACAAGGACGGGCCGTCCCGTGTCCTGGAAGCCACCCCGGGCGTACGTGCCCGCCTGCCCCGGCCCTTCGGCGAGGGCAGGATCGCCTACGTTGCCGACCACGGCGGCGTCGAGGCCCTGTACCTGAAGGACATCGCCGGTGACCCGGCTTCCGGAAAAGCGGCCTCCGGAAAAGCAGTTTTCGGAGACTCCGGCCGGAACTCCGGCGACCAGCCCGCCGCACAGCCGTCCGCTCCGGCGCAGCAGGCCGCCAAGCCGCAGGACGCCGGCACACCCCTGCCCAGCCCGGTGTCGGCCGCCGCGCTCACCCGGCCTGACGCCGTGACCGCCGTCCCGGCGCCCGGCACCGGCGCGCCGGCCCACCACTCCGGCGCCGCCGTCACGGCCGACTCCGCTGCCGCCGGCAGCGCCGGATCCGGCCAGCCCGCGTCCCCCCGGCCCACCCGGATCGACTTCCCCAAAGCCACCCGGACCAGCGCCATTGAGGCCAGCCCGGACGGCAACTGGCTCGCCGTCGGCTCCGCATTCGGCGACATCTACCTCGCCAACACCCGCACCGGGGCACTCAGCCTCGTGAGCAGCATCGGCGAGGGCAGCATCGAAAGCTTCGCCTGGTCCCCGGATTCGGCGTGGCTGGGCTGGTCGGAGCCGGTCACGTCCTTCGGCTCCCGCAGCCGGCTGCGCCTGACCACAGCGGACGACACCGGTACGCCGGACGGTCAGCGGGCCATCATCGAGGTCACCGACGGGCGCTTCCGCGACGAATCGCCGTCGTTCACCCCGGACGGCAAGTACCTGGCCTTCCTCTCCAACCGCAGCTTCGACCCGGTCTACGACGGTCATTCCTTCGACCTGTCCTTTCCCAGCCCGATCAAGCCCTACCTGGTGGCCCTCGCCGCCGACACCCCGTCCCCGTTCGGCCCCACCGTGGACCTGACGGCCGAGGCGGAGGCCGGGACGGCGGCAGACGACGCCAAGGACGCCGCGGATGCCAAGGACACCGTCCCGGCCGTCCGGGTGGACGCAGAAGGCCTGGCGCACCGCGTCATCAGCGTTCCCGTGCCGCAGGGCAACTACTCCGCCTTGACCGCCACCGAAGGGGCCCTGCTCTGGCTCGACAGCGAACTCTCCGGCGTCACCGGCGAAGGCCGGGCCAGCCTCGAGGACAAAAACGCAGCCCCCTGCCTGGTCCGCTTCGACGTCGCCCGGCGGAAAACCACCACCATCATGGACGCCCTGGACAGCTACCGGCTCTCCGGCGACGGCGGGAAGGTAGTGGCGGTGCACGACAAGCAGGTCCGCGTCGCTCCCGCCGGGGCCAAAGCCGACGAGGAGTCCGGCCAGCAGGTCTTGGTGGATCTCAGCCGCATCCGCACGCAGCTCGACCCGCTCAGCGTCTGGGGCCAGGCCTTCGATGAAGCCTGGCGGCTCCAGCGGGACTTCTTCTGGACCGCAGACATGGCCGGGCAGGACTGGGACTCGGTGCACGCCCGCTACCGTCCGATCGTGGACCGGCTCGGCTCACACGATGACCTCGTGGACCTGCTGTGGGAGCTTCACGGCGAACTCGGCACCTCGCACGCCTACGTCCGGCCCGCCGCCGTCACCGAAAACGGCAGCAACGGCCAGGGCCGCCTCGGCGCCGACCTCGCCTTCACCGGCGAGGGCTGGGAAATCACCAAGATCCTGGCGGGGGAGTCCTCGGACCCGCTGGCCACCTCCCCGCTGACACGTCCCGGAGCCGACGCCAAGCCCGGAGACGTGCTGCTGGCGATCGACGGCGTCGAGCTCACCGAAACGCGCACCCCGGCCATGCAGCTGGTGGGTGCCGCCGGCCGGGCCGTGGAGCTGACCCTCCGCAACGGCGCCGGTCACGGAGATCACGCCGGACGGCAGCGCCGCGTCGCCGTCGTACCCGTCCGGGACGAGGAACGGCTGCGGTACCAGGAATGGGTGGCGGCCAACCGCCGGACGGTCCGGCAGGCATCGCAGGGAACCTTCGGCTACCTGCACATCCCGGACATGATGGCCAACGGGTGGGCGCAGCTGCACCGCGACCTTGATACCGAAACGGCACTCGACGGGCTGATCGTCGACGTCCGCCGCAACCGGGGCGGACACACGTCCCAGCTCGTGGCGGAGCTCATCGGCCGTAAGGTCACCGGCTGGAGCATGCCGCGCGGGGAGCGCCCGCGGACGTACCCGCACCACGCACCGCGCGGTCCCGTCATCATCCTGACCGACGAATTCGCCGGTTCCGACGGCGACATCATCACCCAGGTTTCCAAGCTGCGGGGGATCGGGCCGGTGATCGGCACCCGGACCTGGGGCGGTGTGGTCGGCATCGACAACCGCTTCGCCCTCGCCGACGGGACCGGCGTCACCCAGCCGCGCTATGCGACATGGTTCTCCGGCGGCGTGGGCTGGGGCGTGGAGAACTTCGGCGTCGCTCCGGACATCGAAGTCACCTTCCCGCCGCACGCCTATGCAGCAGGCACGGACCCCCAGCTGGAATACGGCATCGGTGCGCTCAAGGAAATGATCCAGGAGCTGCCCACCGACCGGCCGCCGCTGCGCGAAGGCTACCGCCTGGTCCGGCCCGCTCCGCTGCCGGCCCGCCGCCAGGGCAGCTAGCCGCCGGCCGACCCGCACGCGGCCGCCGCTGCGCGCAGCCGGCAACGGCGAAGGCCCCCGCACCCTTCTGCAGGGTGCGGGGGCCTTCGCCTTTGGCTGTCCGTGTCCGGCGGCGGCCCGTCTTAGGAGACCAGCGTGGCGTCCAAGGTGATCTTGAGGCCGGTGAGAGCGCCCGAGACGGGGCAGCCCACCTTGGCTTCCTCGGCGATCCGCTGGAAGTCCTCTTCCGAGATTCCCGGGATCCGCGCGCTGACGGTCAGGTGGCTGTCCGTAATGCCGGTGCCCGGCACGAATGTGACGTCCGCCTTGGTGTTGACCTCTTCGGGCGTGTGGCCGGCGCCGGCAAGGGCGTGGCTGAACGCCATGGAGAAGCAGGCAGAGTGCGCTGCGGCGATCAGCTCTTCGGGGCTGGTCTTGCCCTCGGAGGCCTCGGTGCGCGCCTTCCAGGTGACATCGAAGTTGCCCAAGCCGGAGCTGTCCAGCGTGGTGTTGCCGGCGCCCGTCATCAGGTCGCCGTTCCATACCGTGTGTGCGGTGCGTGTTGCTGCCATGTCCACTCCTCGTCGTCGTCAATGCGTGATCCGGCGCCTGCGCCGGATGCCGTGTCCCATCCTAGGGATTCCGCGCCGCCGGTGCACGGAGGTTCCGCTGTCAGTGGATTGTGACCCGCACGCATCGGGACAGGGGCGGAACAGGGCCGGCGCTCGGCCGGAACGCACGCGGCGGCGCACCCCGTGTGGGGTGCGCCGCCGCGTGTCGGTCTGAGGAACAGTCCCGGGGACTACTGCCAGAGGGTGGCGATGGCCACGTTGAGCAGAGCCAGCCCGCCGACGGCGTGCGCGAGGCCGGCGCCGACGTCCTCGCCCTTCTTGTACTTGCGGCGGCCGATAAAGGCCAGGACGCCGACGGCCAGGGCGATGGCGAGTTTGAGCCCGAGCTTGGCGTAGTTGGCGTCCATGTCCAGGGCGGGGATGAGTCCCATCATGGCGATGCCGGTGAGGAGCTGCAGCATGGCGCCGTCGAACTGGCGGGGGTGGACGGTGGGCTTCTTCATCTGGCCGATCCAGATGCCCACGATCATGGCGGCGCCGACGATGTGCAGGAAAACCATGACGTTATAGACGATATTCATGGCATCAGTCTAGCCAGAAGTTTCTACGCGCCGTAGTAGGACCCGCCCGTCCGCCGGGCTGAGCTGCTTCGCGCACCTGCCCACACCAAAAGGGCGACGGCGGCGCGGGTGCCGGTGGTTTCCCACCGGCGTCCGCGCCGCCGTCGCCCGTTGTTCCGTGTACCCCTGGCGGCTAGAGCCCGAGGTCGGCTTCGAAGGCGCCTTCCTCAAGGCGTGCCTTCAGCGTCTGCAGGAAGCGGCCTGCGTCGGCGCCGTCCACCAGGCGGTGGTCGTACGTCAGGGAGAGGTACATCATGGAGCGGATGGCCAGCGAGTCATCGCCGTTCTCATCGGCAACCACCACGGCCCGCTTGACGATCGCACCGGTTCCCAGGATGGCGACCTGCGGCTGGTTGATGATCGGGGTGTCGAACAGTGCGCCCACGGAACCGATGTTGGTGATGCTGAAGGTTCCGCCGGAGAGCTCGTCCGGGCCGATCTTGCCGTCGCGGGTGCGCCCGGCAACATCAGCGATCTTCCCGGCCAGGCCGGCCAGGTTCAGGTTGCCGGCGTCGGCGATGACCGGAACCAGCAGGCCCTTATCCGTGTCCACCGCAATCGCCAGGTGCTCGGCGTTGTGGTAGGTGATTTCCTGCTTGTCCTCGTCGTACGAGGCGTTGACCTTCGGGTGCTGCTTCAGGGCTTCGGCCACGGCCTTGGCGATGAAGGGCAGGAAGGTCAGCTTGGAGCCGTTCTGGGCCTGGAAGGAGTTCTTGGCCCGGGCGCGCAGTTTGGCGACCTTGGTCATGTCCACCTCGTGCACCTGGGTCAGCTGGGTGGAGATGTCCAGCGACTCGCGCATGCGGCGGGCGATGACCTGGCGGATCCGCGGAGCCTTCTGCACCGTGCCGCGCAGGGAGGACTGGTCAGCGGAGGGGCGGGCGGCGGAGCCAGCGGAAGCTGCCGGTGCAGCTGCCTCGGGAGCCGGGGCAGCCTTGGCCTCGGCCGCCGCCAGCACGTCCTGCTTGCGGATGCGGCCGCCGACGCCGGTTCCGGTCAGGGACGCGATGTCGACGCCCTGCAGGTTGGCGAGCTTGCGGACCAGCGGCGTGACGTAGCCGGAATCGGAGGACGCAGCGGAGGCTGTGGGAGCCGCCTCCTCCGCCGGTGCGGCGGCTTCCTTGGGAGCTTCCTGCTTCGGAGCCTCCTGCTTGGGGGCCTCTTCCTTCGGGGCCTCCTGCTTGGGAGCTTCCTCCTTCGGAGCCTCTTCCTTCGGAGCTGCCGGGGCGGGGGCAGCGGCAGGAGCGGCGGCACCGGAACCGATGACAGCCAGGACGGAGCCCACCTCAGCGGTCTCGTCTTCACCCACGCGGATTTCCTGCAGGGTGCCGGCCACGGGGGACGGGATCTCGGTGTCGACCTTGTCGGTGGAGACCTCGAGCAGCGGCTCATCGACCTCGACGGTGTCGCCAATGCTCTTCAGCCAGCGGGTGACGGTGCCTTCGGTGACGCTCTCGCCCAGGGCGGGCAGCGTGACTTCGTGTCCTTCACCGGCGGGGGCGGCAGCCTCAGCTGCGGGGGCTTCGGCGGCAGGCGCCTCCGCCTCGGGGGCCGGTGCTTCTGCGGCGGACGGGGACTCCGCTGCGGGCGCTTCCTCAGCGGCCGGTGCCTCGGCGGCGGGCGCGGGGGCCTCGGCTGCGCCGGAGTCCGAGCCGTCGCCGATGCGGACCAGCGGGGCTCCAACTTCAGCGGTCTCGTCTTCGGCGACGAGGATTTCCTCGATCACGCCGGCGATCGGAGAGGGGATCTCGGTGTCTACTTTGTCGGTGGAAACCTCGAGCAGCGGCTCGTCCACTTCTACCCGGTCACCTACCTGCTTGAGCCAGCGGGTGACGGTTCCTTCGGTGACACTCTCACCGAGGGCGGGCAAGTTAACGGATTCAGACATGTCGTCCCCGTTCTCCTTATTGATCTTTAGTGCGGATGATTGCTGCCTTGGTCGAGCTTAGTGCACCCGGCATCTCGGGCCGGGTGCACTAAACGCGGTGGTCTTGCTGTGGTGCGGGCGGGAACTGCTAGCCGTGGAGGGGCTTGCCGGCCAGCGCCAGGTGGGCCTCGCCCAGGGACTCGTTCTGGGTCGGGTGCGCGTGGACCAGCTGCGCCACGTCCTCCGGGTAGGCTTCCCAGTTCACGATCAGCTGGGCTTCACCGACCTGCTCGCCCATGCGGGAGCCGATCATGTGGACGCCGACGACGGGGCCGTCCTTCTGGCGGACCAGCTTCACGAGGCCGGAGGTGCCCAGGATGGAGCTCTTGCCGTTGCCGGCAAGGTTGTATTCCTGGGTCTCCACCTGGTCATCACCGAACTTGGCCTTGGCGGCCTTCTCGGTGTAGCCCACGGTCGCGATCTCCGGTTCCGCGTAGGTGACCTTGGGGATGTTGACGTCCTCGACCACCACCGGCTTGAGGCCGGCGATTTCCTCGGCGACGAAGATGCCCTGCTGGTAGCCGCGGTGGGCCAGCTGGACGCCGGGGACAATGTCGCCCACGGCGTAGACGTTGCCGACGCCGGTGTGCAGGCGCTCGTTGGTGATGACGAAGCCGCGGTCGATGGTGAGGCCTGCTTCCTCGTAGCCGAGGTTGGCCGTGACGGGGCCGCGGCCGACTGCGACGAGCATGAGGTCCGCTTCGAAGGTCTTGCCGTCCACGAGGGTGACCTTGACGCCGTCGGCGTTCTGCTCGACGCCCTGGAAGAAGGTCCCGGTGGAGAACTTGATGCCGCGCTTCTTGAAGGCACGCTCAAAGGCCTTGACGATCGTTGCGTCCTCGTTCGGGACCAGCGACGGCAGGCCCTCGATGACGGTGACGTCGACGCCGAAGGACTTCCAGACGGAGGCGAACTCGACGCCGATCACGCCGCCGCCGAGGATGATGGCGCTCTTGGGGATGAAGTCCATGGTGAGGGCTTCGTCGGAGGTGATGACCTTGCCGCCGATTTCCAGGCCCGGAAGGGTGCGGGAGTAGGAGCCGGTCGCGAGGACGATGTTCTTGCCCTTGTACGCGGTGCCGTTCACGACGACGGTGTCGGTGCCCTGAAGCTTGCCTTCACCTTCAATGACGGTGATGCCCTTTTTGCCCTTGATGAGGCCCTGGAGGCCCTTGAACTTGCCGGCGATGATGCCGTCTTTGTAGGCGTTGACAGCGGTGATGTCGATGCTGTCGAGGGTCACGTTGACGCCGTACTTCGACGAGTCACGGGCGTGGTCGGCCAGTTCCGCGGAGTGCAGGAGGGCCTTGGTGGGGATACAGCCGTTGTGCAGGCAGGTGCCGCCGAGTTTGCCCTTTTCGATGAGGCCGACGGTGAGGCCGAGCTGGACGGCACGCAGGGCAGTGGCGTAGCCGCCGCTTCCCCCGCCGAGTACCAGGATGTCGAATTCTTGCGCAGTTGCCTGATCGGCCACTAAAACGCTCCCTCGCGTGAACGATGACACGAGAGTACGCATCATCTGGTCTTGGAACTTCCCTGCCGTGATTATGCCAGCGGGGGAGTTCCCTTTCATTTGTGACTACCGGAGTTCACCTTAGCGAACCCCTTATACATGCTCCACCTTGCCGTGGCGTTTGTGGAGCGCTTGTGTCCAGTCTCACGCGGCTTTGCGGCCGGGGTCGTCCCCTCCGCAAAGCCGCGTGGCGGCCGGGCGCCGGGTCCTATGCGGATTTGGCTGCGATGTCCTCGACATAGGCCACCAGCGTGCGCACGGTGCAGCCGGTGCCCTGCTTGTGGTTGTAGCCGTAGGGGCTGCCGTTGTTGAAGGACGGGCCGGCGATGTCGATGTGTGCCCAGGGGATCTGCTCGCCGTCCTTGCCCTTGCCGACGAATTCGCGCAGGAACACGGCCGCCGTCATCATGCCGCCGTGGCGTTCACCGATGTTGGCGATGTCCGCGACCTGCGAATCGAGGCTGGAGCGCAGTTCCTCCGGCAGCGGCATCGGCCAGACGAGCTCGCCCGCGCGGTCGGCGGCCGCCTTGAGCGGGCCGGTGACGGAATCGGAACCCATCACGCCGGCGGTGCGGTCGCCCAGGGCGATCAGCTGCGCCCCGGTGAGGGTGGCGACGTCGATGATGGCGTCCGGGAACTCCTGGCCGGCGGCGACGATGCCGTCCGCCATGACCAGGCGGCCCTCGGCGTCGGTGTTGAGCACCTCAACGGTCTTGCCGCCAAAGATGGTCAGCACGTCGGCCGGGCGCTGCGCGGCACCGGAGGGCATGTTCTCGGCGATGCACAGCCAGGCGGTCGTCTTGACGGGCAGGCCCAGGCCGGCGATGGCCAGCACAGTATTAAGGACGACGGCGGCGCCCGCCATGTCGGACTTCATGTCGCCCATGCCCAGGGCCGGCTTGATGGAGATGCCGCCGGTGTCGAAGGTGATTCCCTTGCCCACGAGCGCGATCTTGGCGGCGGCCTTGGCGGGGGAGTACTCCACCTTGACCAGGCGCGGCTGACGGGTGGAGCCCTTGCCGACGCCGAGGATCCCGCCGAAGCCTTCCTTTTCCAGGCGCTTCTCGTCCCACACCGTCACCTTGACGGGCAGGCCCTTGGACAGTTCCTTGGCCGCGTCCGCGAAGGTTTCCGGGTAGAGGTGGCTCGGCGGCTGGTTGACCAGCGTGCGGGTGGCGTTGACGGCCTTGCCGATGAGCGCGGCGCGTTCCAGCACTGGCGGCAGGCCCTTGTCGGCAGCGAAGTCCGTAACGATCACAACGTTCTTTACCGGGTCCTTCAGGCCGTCTTTGGTGGAGCGGTGCTCAGTGAAGGAGTACGCGCCCATGGCGGCGCCCTCGGCGACGGCGGCGACGTCGCCGAGTGTGGACGTCGGGAGGGCCAGGCTCACCGTGGTGACGCCGGCCAGCTGGCGGACCGCCGAGCCGGCAGCCCGGCGGAGCGCCTCTTCGGTGAGCGGCTGCGAGGCGGAGACCTTGCCGACGCCGGCGAGCACCAGGACCTCGGCGCCGGCCTCGGGCAGTCCCGGGAGGCGGTGGGCCTGGTCGGCGGCTCCCGTGATGCCAAGAAGAACCAGTGATTCAGCCAGCGCCTCGGCGGCTTTGGCCGTCAGGGGGTTGGCGAGCAGAACGGGACCGTCCGTGCCCTGACCCACGCCGATGACGAGGGCGCCGCTGGGGGACTTCTTGAGGTCCCCGGCGATTGCACTGAGTTTCACTTCGGTATTCTTGACCACGAGGACAGTCCTCAATTCTCTGAGTTTTTTCGGCAGGGATGCATGTTCGGCGCCCTGCCCTGGAACCTGGGCCACTGCCGGTTTGGGACGTCACTGTTTCTGACAACAACTTCTGAGATAAACAGGGCGTCTGCAAAGCCGTCACAAGGCCAGCTCCGATCGTAGTCTCTCCCCGGCGCGGGTGTTCAATTGAATGAGAGCTGGAGCACACCGTGATGAGGAATGCGCCCCGCCTCCGGTGCGTTGTACCCGGTAGCAGCGCCGCCGCCCCGCAGGGCCGGCCGGGCGCCCCACCGACTTCGAGGAAAGGAACATGCCGTGATGGAACGGATTTCCGGCACTCTGCTGGACCCCGGATCACTCTATGTGCGTGATGACGCGCTGTTCCACGACCCCGAGCTGCGCGGACTGAACCTGGTGATGGGCTTCACCGGGTTCGCCGATGCAGGGCACGTCGTCCGGCAGATCACCGCCGAGCTGCTGGAGACCACGGACGCGGTGACAGTGGCCGAATTCGATGCGGACCAGCTCATCGACTACCGGTCCCGGCGCCCGCAGATCAGTTTCGTCGAGGACCACCTGCAGGACTACCAGGCGCCGCGCCTGGCCCTGTACCGGCTGGTGGACGGGCTGGGCAACCCGTTCCTGCTCCTGGCGGGGTTCGAACCCGACCTGCAGTGGGAGCGGTTTGCGCGCGCCGTCGTCGGGATCGTCGAGGAGCTGGACGTGAACCTCGTGGCGTGGATCCATGCGATCCCGATGCCCGTGCCCCATACCCGTCCCGTAGGCGTGACCGTGCACGGCAACCGTCCGGACCTCATCGAGGGCATCTCTGTCTGGAAACCCACCGTGGAGGTGCCGGCCGCCGTCGGCCACGTCCTTGAACTGCGGCTGGCGGACGCCGGGCGCAACGTTGCCGGCTATGTCATGCATGTGCCGCACTACCTTGCCGAAGCCGAGTACCCGACGGCCGCCGTCGCCGGGCTCGAGTACCTCGGGGCGGCCACCTCCCTGATGCTGCCCACGGACCGGCTCCGGGAAGCAGGCCGGGAAGTCGCTCGCCAGATCGCCGAGCAGGTTGCGGCCTCCGAAGATGTGCAGCAGGTGGTCTCCCGGCTCGAAACGCGCTATGACGAGTACGCCGAGGGAACCGTGCGGCGCTCCCTGCTCGCGGACGAGAACGACCAGCTGCCCAATGCGGAGGACCTCGGCGCCGCTGTGGAGGCTTACCTGGCCCGTAAAGATCCCGGCGAATAAATACTATTTTTCCATCGGCTGGGCATAATAGGGGAGTGACTTCACCCCGCGCCTGGCTGATCTGGATCATCGGGGTGTTCGCGTACCTCGTGGCCGTGAGCCAACGCACGTCTTTCGGCGTCGTGGGGCTGGAAGCGACGGAACGCTTCCATGCCAGCGCCGCCGAAATCTCCTTCTTCACCGTGCTACAGCTCCTCGTCTACGCCGCGCTGCAGATTCCGGTGGGCGTCCTGGTGGACCGTTTCGGCTCCCGGGCCATGATCGCCGGCGGCGCCCTCCTGATGGGGCTGGGCCAGCTGCAGCTGGCCTTCGCCGAGAACATTCCCGGCGGTGTGCTGGGCAGGGTGCTGGTGGGCGCGGGCGACGCGATGACCTTTATCTCCGTGATCCGGCTGATTCCCCTCTGGTTTGCGCCGGCCCGCGTCCCGCTGCTCACCCAACTCACCGGAATGTCCGGCCAGCTGGGCCAGCTCTTCAGCGTGGTGCCCTTCGCTGCGATCCTGCACCTCGCCGGCTGGACCCCCGCCTTCCTGACGCTCGCGGCCATGTCGGCCCTGGCTGTGGTGCTGGTGGTGGTGCTGCTCCAGGACCTGCCCCCCGGGCACCCCGCGCCGGAACCGTCCACCGGCCTCCGCGCCACCGGGATCTCGTTGTCCCACGCCTGGCGCCAGCCGGGAACGCGGCTGGGCCTGTGGAGCCACTTCACCGTCCAGTTCAGCGGCACCGTCTTCGCCATGACGTGGGGCTACCCGTTCCTTATTTCAGCGCAGGGCCTGGATGCCCCCGCCGTGTCCGGCCTGATGACGCTGTACGTGGCAACGGCCATTGCCGCCGGCCCGTTGATGGGCAGCTTCGTGTCGCGCCACCCGCTGCGGCGCTCCACCATGGTGCTGCTGATCTCCGCCGCCACCGGCGCGGCCTGGGCGGCGGTGCTGCTGATCCCGGGGCGGTCCCCGCTGTGGCTGCTGGCCGCGCTGGTGGTGGTGCTCGCCGTCGGCGGGCCCGGTTCCATGATCGGCTTCGACTTTGCCCGCACCTTCAACCCGGCGCACCGCATCGGCACCGCCACGGGGATTGTGAACGTGGGCGGCTTCATCGCCGCGCTGATCGCCATCTACCTGATCGGGCTGGTCCTCGACGTCCTGTACGCCACGGGATTTTCCCAAGGGGAACTGTACGGGCTCGATCCGTTCCGGATCGCTCTGAGTGTGCAGTTCCTGCTGCTGGCCGGCGGTGCCGCGGCGATTCTGTTCATCCGGCGCAAGGTACGCCGGCAGATGGCGGCCCAGGGTGTTGTGGTGCCTCCGCTGCTGGCGGCACTCGCCGCGCAGCGCCGGCTCAGCGCGGAACGCCGCCGCTCGTCCTGAGCCTGCCGGCCGCGTCGGTGCCGCCGCCTCGATGCCGCTGCGCGGACCCCCCGGGCGTGGTTGGCACCGCAACGGTGCCGCCCGCCCGGGTGCCGCCGCGCGATACCCGGGGCGTGGTTGCCACCGCCTCGTTGATGCCGCCGGGCGGGGAACCCGGGGCCGGTGCCGCCCCGCGGTTATCCACATACGCCGGCCCGGCACTGACGCGCGGATGCAGGCCCGGCGAAGCTGGTTTTATGACAGCTTCCGATCACCTGAAAATCACCGGCCCGGAGGACATCCTCGGGTTCATTCCGCACTCCCTTGGCTACTGGCCGGCCGGCAGCCTGGTGGCCATGACAATGCAGGGCAAACGGCTGGGAGCCACCCTGCGGGTGGACCTTCCCGACCGCGCCGCCGCCACGAGGTCCGGTCCCGCCGGGCCGGCGGGCTTTGCCCGGTCCGTGGCGTCCTATTTGGCAGCCGACCACGAGGCGGACGGCTCACTGCTGGCCTTCTTCACGGAAGCCGGTACGGACAATGCGCCGTGGGCGCGTCACCTGGCCGAGCTCGAACGGGCACTGGACCACGCCGGCATGCCGGTGCGGGACGCCTGGCTGGTCGGCTCCGACTACTGGCGGAACGCCTATTGCACCGACCCGTCGTGCTGCGCGCCGCCTGGCCGGCCCGTGGACGAGATCCGGAACAGCCGGCTCAACGCCTAGATGGTGTTCCGTGGCAGTACAGTCGGAGCGGCCCCCGGCGCCGCGCTGCGGACCCCGCCGGTGCCCGCGGATCCTGCTGTGCTGGAGGCGCACCGGGACTGGGAGCAACTGTTCGCCCTGCACGCCCGGGATGCCGCGCAGTTCCGCCAGGTGCTGGAGGTCTGGTCGCGGGTGCTGGACGCCGCGGCGCCGCTGCCCACACTGCCGGCGGCGCTTGCCGGGTACCTCAGGGCTTCCCTGTGCGTCCTTCCGTGGCGGGACGCCGTGCTGGTGATGACGGCGGCGGGTCCGGAGGCCGCGGAGCGCGGGGCGGAGGAGTTTGGCGTCTTTGATGCCGGGTCACCGGATGCCGCGGCGGGCAGCGGCCAGGGCGTTTCCCTGCCCGGGTCGATTCCAGGCGCGCTCCCGCCCACGCCGTTGCCGCCCCTCGATGGCTTTCCTCCCGCGCACGTGCGTCCCCGGAGCGCTGCACCCGGCGGCGGTGCCGGGAGGAGTTCCTCCGGGAGCGGGAGGTTCGCGGGTAGTGGTGCCGGGAACAGTGGTGCGGGGAGCTGCGGGGGCAGGGGCGCCGGGGCCAGTGGCGTAAGGGGCAACGTGCCGGCGGTGGCGGGCTACGGGGAGGTTCTGCTGGGGCTGGCGCCGCCCGTGCCGGACTGGGGAAAGATGGCCAGCCTGGAGCGGATCCTCGAGCAGATCGGCGCGGCGGGCGGCGAAGCCGGTGCCGCCGCCCTGACCGGTCGGGGCTGGATTGAGTGGTGCCGTGGGAAGGGGTCCTTTGCCCACGCTCTGTTCAGCCGCGCGGAGGAGGAACATCCCGGCTACCGCCTGGCGGAACTGCTGGATGAGCTGGCGGGCCGGGGGACGCTGTGCGGCTGGGCGGCGCGGAAGGAGACGGCGTGGCAGAAGTTTGAGCCGGACGTGGCGTGACCCCGGCCGGCGGCGGGATGCTGGGCCCGCCGGGCCGGCCAAGGGTGTCGATTCGAAAATTCGTGAGACAATGGTTGCCGAGACCCGGTTGGGTCCGTGTATTAAGTGCTTGTAGTCTGCCCTGGAAACAGGGAACATTACGGTCGCCCCAGGAGTTCTACTTAGTGGCTCTGCTGGTCGTGATTGCACCTGATGGAAAACACGGACTTGACAGGGTCATAGTGGTGTTGCCCGTATGGTGATTCCACAGACCGCCGCTAGAAAGGTTTTCTGTGACCCCGTCTTCCGCGAAGAAGGAACCCGCCGACCAGGCCGTATTGTCGCCCGAGGAAAAGAAGGCTGCGACCAGCGCCAAGCGCGCTGCCACGCGTGCTGCCAACAAGGCTGTCAAAGACGCTGCTTTGGCCGAAGGTGACGACACCGCATCGGCAGTCGCCAAGCCTGAACCCAAAAAGCGCGGCCCCAAGCCTGGCGCCAAGGCCGCGGCAGAAGCCGCCGGCAAAGCCGCGACCGGTGACGACGAAGCCGACGACGACATCGAGGTTGACCTCGACGACGCCATCGTGGACGCCGTAGAGATCGGTGATGACGGCGAGGAGGTGCCGGGCAAGGCCGCAGCAGCCGCCACCGGCTCCGGTTTCGTCTACTCCGACGCCGACGACGACGACGCACCCGTCCAGCAGGTGATGTCCGCCGGCGCCACCGCCGACCCCGTCAAGGACTACCTGAAGCAGATCGGCAAGGTCGCCCTGCTGAACGCCGAGCAGGAAGTCGACCTCGCCCTGCGGATCGAGGCCGGCCTCTTCGCCGAGGAGAAGATCGCCGCTGACGACGGGTCCATGGATCCGAAGCTCAAGCGCGAACTCGAATTCGTCATCCACGACGGCAAGCGCGCCAAGAACCACCTGCTCGAGGCCAACCTTCGCCTCGTCGTCTCGCTGGCCAAGCGCTACACCGGCCGCGGCATGCTCTTCCTGGACCTCATCCAGGAAGGCAACCTGGGCCTGATCCGTGCGGTCGAGAAGTTCGACTACACCAAGGGCTTCAAGTTCTCCACCTACGCCACCTGGTGGATCCGCCAGGCCATCACCCGCGCCATGGCCGACCAGGCCCGCACCATCCGCATCCCGGTGCACATGGTGGAAGTCATCAACAAGCTTGCCCGCGTGCAGCGCCAGATGCTCCAGGACCTCGGCCGGGAACCCACCCCGGAAGAGCTGGCCCTCGAACTGGACATGACGCCGGAAAAGGTCGTCGAGGTCCAGAAGTACGGCCGCGAACCGATCTCGCTGCACACCCCGCTCGGCGAGGACGGCGACTCCGAATTCGGCGACCTCATCGAGGACTCCGAAGCCGTCGTTCCGGCCGACGCCGTGAGCTTCACCCTGCTGCAGGAACAGCTTCACTCGGTCCTGGACACGCTCTCGGAGCGCGAAGCCGGCGTGGTCGCCATGCGGTTCGGCCTGACCGACGGACAGCCGAAGACTTTAGACGAAATCGGCAAGGTCTACGGCGTCACGCGTGAGCGCATCCGCCAGATCGAATCCAAGACCATGTCCAAGCTGCGGCACCCGTCGCGCTCCCAGGTCCTCCGGGACTATCTGGACTAGGCAGAACCAACACCATGCGGGGTCATTCCCGGCCCGTCCCTCAGGAACGGCCGGGAGTGGCCCTGCATTGTTTGCGGCTGTCGTCCGCGGTCAACGTTGGCCCCCACAACGCCGGCTTAAAGCAAAACGGGCCCCCTCCGAATTCGGAGGGGGCCCGTTCTTGTGTGGTCTAGTCGGCCGGAACCGGCGGCTTCTCGTGCAGACGAGCGGTCTCGTCATGCCAGTCGGAGCTCAGCGGCCGGAGCGTCGGTTCTACGGCACGGGCATGGTGGCCGCAGAAAAGAAGCTCACCCCCGGAGGCGCCGAGAACAACCCGGACATACGCCTGTGCTCCGCAACGATCGCACCGGTCGACGGTGGTGAGTGTGCGGTCCGCAACTGCTGTTGTCATGTTCGGCCTCCTTGGTAGATCGGTATACCTATATAACCAGCATTCGCAGCGAAACCATGGCTGGGATGGCCCACTTTCGCTGTGCGCGTATCACGTCTCGGTAACGGGTCCGGGCGGGCGGGGCCGCGGGGGAGTGGCGGCGCGCCGCAGCCCGGCACTCCGACTACCCTAGGAAGAGCGCCAAAAAGCTGTCCCCGTCCCGCAACGACGGTCCCGTTCCTGAAGGAGTTTCCGCCCCGTGGCACCAAGTTCTGATTACACCGCCCGGCATCTCTCCGTGCTGGAGGGCCTCGAAGCCGTCCGCAAGCGCCCGGGCATGTACATCGGTTCCACGGACTCCCGCGGCCTGATGCATTGCCTCTGGGAAATCATCGACAACTCCGTCGATGAGGCCCTGGCCGGTTTCGGCCACGACATCAAGGTCATCCTGCACGCGGACAACTCCGTGGAGATCCACGACGACGGCCGCGGCGTCCCGGTGGACATCGAACCGAAGACCGGGCTGAGCGGCGTCGAGGTCGTTTTCACCAAACTCCACGCCGGCGGCAAGTTTGGCGGCGGCTCCTACACCGCCTCGGGCGGACTGCATGGCGTGGGCGCCTCGGTGGTCAACGCCCTGTCGGCCCGCCTCGACGTCGAAGTCGACCGCGGCGGCAAGACGTACGGGATGAGCTTCCGGCGGGGTGAGCCCGGCCGCTTCAAGGATGCCGGCTCCCGGCCGAACCCGGCGTCGGCCTTCTCGCCCTTCGTTGACGGCTCCGTCCTGGACGTGGTGGGCAAGGCCAAGCGCGGCGTGACGGGCACCCGGATCCGCTACTGGGCGGACCGGCAGATCTTCACCCCTGATGCGAAGTTCTCTTACGACGAGCTGGCCGCCCGTGCCCGGCAGACCTCCTTCCTGGTCCCAGGCCTGAAAATCACCGTCCGCGACGAGCGCCGGCTCGCCGGCACCCCGGGCGAGTCCGGACCGCACGAGGAAGTGTTCCACCACGACGGCGGCATCTCCGAGTTCGTCGAGTTCCTCGCCGCCGACCCCGCCGTCACGGATGTCTGGCGTCTGCACGGCGCCGGCAAGTTCAAGGAAACCGTGCCGGTCCTCGACGACAAGGGCCACAGCCACCTCACCGAAGTCGAGCGTGACTGCGAGGTGGACGTCGCGCTCCGCTGGGGCATCGGCTACGACAGCACGGTCCGTTCCTTCGTCAACATCATCTCCACCCCCAAGGGCGGCACCCACCAGGCTGGATTCGAGCAGGCGCTCCTGAAGACCTTCCGCAAAGCGGTTGAAACCAACGCCCGCAAGCTCAAGGCCGGCAACGACAAGATCGAAAAAGACGACATCTTCGCGGGGCTCACGGCCGTCCTGACCGTCCGGCTCGCGGAACCGCAGTTCGAAGGCCAGACCAAGGAGATCCTGGGCACCTCCGCCGTGCGGGCCATCGTGGCCAAGGTGGTGGAGCAGGAGATCAACGCGAAGCTCACCTCGTCCAACCGCAACGACAAGGCCCAGTCGGCGCTGCTGCTGGAAAAGGTCGTCAGCGAGATGAAGTCACGCATCTCTGCGCGCGTCCACAAGGAGACCCAGCGCCGCAAGAACGCCCTCGAGACCTCCTCCATGCCCACCAAGCTCGCCGACTGCCGCACCGACGACGTCGTGCGCTCCGAACTGTTCATCGTCGAAGGTGACTCCGCGCTCGGCACGGCCAAGCTGGCACGCTCGTCCGACTTCCAGGCGCTGCTGCCCATCCGCGGCAAGATCCTGAACGTCCAGAAAGCCTCCGTGGGCGACATGCTCTCCAACGCCGAGTGCGCGGCCCTGATCCAGGTGGTGGGCGCGGGCTCCGGCCGGAGCTTCGACATCGGCGCGGCCCGGTACGGGAAAGTCATCCTGATGACCGACGCCGACGTCGACGGTGCCCACATCCGGACGCTCCTGCTGACGCTGTTCTTCCGCTACATGCGCCCGATGATCGAGGAGGGCCGCGTCTTCGCTGCCGTTCCGCCGCTGCACCGGGTGGAGGTCATCAACGCCGGGCAGAAAGCCAACGAGATGATCTACACGTACTCGGAGGGGGAACTGCACGTCCTGCTGGCCCGGCTCGCCAAGGAAGGCAAGCGCTACAAGGAGCCGATCCAGCGCTACAAGGGCCTGGGTGAGATGGATGCGGAGCAGCTGGCGGAGACCACCATGGACCCGCGGCACCGCACCCTGCGCAAGGTGGGCATCGAGAACGCCAAGCAGGCCGAGGAGACCTTTGACCTGCTGATGGGCTCCGACGTCGCGCCCCGGAAGGACTTCATCATCGCCGGGGCCGCCAGCCTGGACCGGGACCGCATCGACGCCTGACACCCGACGCCTGACACCCGACGACCGGCTGCGGATCCGGCCCGGCGGTGCGGATTATCCAAACAAGCGCCGGCCGGCGCCAGTGCCAAAATACCCTCACACCGGGGATGCCTCCTTCCGATAGTGTCGTCTCACGGCCCCGGGCAATGACGCCCGGGGCCGGATTCCGCAGAAAATCAGGAGACCCCTATGAGGCAAACTCGGAATATCCAGCGCGCGGCCATCGCCGCGACGATCGGCCTGGCGGTCAGCTTCGCACCGCCCGCCGTTGCAGCAACCGGAACCAGCTCCACGGCCCTGCGCGACGCAGTGTCCGCCGGCACCGTCATGACCCACCTCAACGCCCTCCAGGACATCGCGGATGCCAACGGCGGCAACCGCGCGGCGGACAGCCCGGGCTATGCGGCCTCGCTCGATTACGTCGAGGAACTGCTCGACGCTGCCGGCTACACAACAGAGCGGCAGGCGTTCAGCTACGACCGCTACGACTTCACGTCGGCGTCCCTGGAGCGCGTATCACCGTCTCCGGAAACCTACACCTACGGAACCGGCTTCCTGGACATGTCCTACTCGGGTTCCGGGGACGTCACCGCACCCCTGACCGCCGTGGACCTCAACCTGGCCGGCGACCGCGCCTCCACCAGCGGCTGCGAAGCGGCAGACTTCGCCGGCTTCGCAGCGGGAAACATCGCCCTCATCCAGCGCGGCACCTGCAGCTTCCGGATCAAGGCGGACAACGCCGCAGCCGCCGGAGCCGCGGGGGTGATCATCTTCAACCAGGGCAACGTGGTCGAGGGGGATGACCGCCTGGGCCTGTTCGGCGGCACCCTGGACCTGCCGCAGGCCGCCATCCCGGTGGTCAGCACCAGCTACGCCACCGGAGCCCAGCTCGCCGGGCTCAGCAGCGTCGTGATGCACCTGGCCGTCGACGCCGGCGTGAGCCGGATCGACTCCTACAACCTCCTGGCCGACACCCCCGTTGGCCGGACCGACCGCACCGTGGTGGTGGGCGCGCACCTGGACTCCGTGGCCGAAGGCCCCGGCATCAACGACAACGGCTCCGGTTCAGCAGCCATCCTCGAGACGGCACTCCAGATGGCCGAGCTGGAGATCCAGCCGACCAACCGGGTCAGGTTCGCGTTCTGGGGAGGCGAGGAGGACGGGCTGATCGGGTCCGAGTACTACGTCTCCCAGCTGTCTGCCCGCCAGCTCAAGGACCACGCCGTCAACCTCAACTTCGACATGGTGGGGTCGCCCAACTTCGTCCGCTACGTCTACGACGGCGACGGCTCCGCGTTCGGTGAAAAGGGACCCAACGGCTCCGCGCTGGTGGAGAAGGTCTTCCTGGACTACTTTGCGTCCCAGAACCTGCCCGTCGCCCCCACGGCATTCGACGGACGGTCCGACTACTTCGGCTTCATCAACAACGGTATTCCGGCCGGCGGATTGTTCACCGGCGCGGAGGATCTGAAGACGGCAGAAGAGGCGGCGGTCTTCGGCGGCACCGCGGGCGCACCCCTGGACCCGTGCTACCACGCTGCCTGCGACACCATCAATAACGTCAACACCACCGTGCTGGAGGAGATGTCAGACGCCATCGCCCACGCCACCCTGACCTTCGCCATGACCACCTCAGCGGTCAACGGCACGGGCAAGGGCAACGGGACCGGCAACGTGGACCTTGAGTACAAGGCCAACAAGCTGCTCAAGTAGCTTCAGGCCGCACTGCCACAGGAGCCGGGCCGCTCTGCCTCCGGGCGGGGCGGCCCGGCCTCCGTGCGGGAGCATCCACCCGGGCCGCCGATCCGGGGCGCGGGTCCGGGCCGCCGTGCCGGGGCGGGTTCAGCCCAGCAGGCCGGGAACGATCAGCAGGGCCGTGGGAACCGCCAGCAGGAGCACGCAGGCCGCCAGCACTGCGGCGCGCACGGGCTCCGGAAGGGGAGGCTGCGGGGAGAGCAGGCGGCTGACGCGGGACGCCGTCGTCCGGGCCGACCCGGCGCCGCCGGCGGCACCCGGCTGGCCGGACTCGACGTCGGACAGTTCCGGTTCGCCGAACGCCATGCGGGCGCCGGACATGCCGGGGGAGCCGCTGGCCACAATCGCGATCGCCTTGATGAGCGTGGCCCGGCTCCCGGTCTTCAGCGCGACGTCGTCGGCCAGCATCTCGATCAGCGAGCTGACCGCCTCCTGCGACAGCCGCGTGGTGGGAAGCCACGGCAGCGCCTGCCGCCAGGCCGCGAAGGCCCAGAGCAGCAGGTGGTGGCGCTGGTCCAGGTGGGCGTTTTCATGGTTCAGCACGGCGCGCAGCTCGTCCGGTTCCAGCGCCGCCATCAGCCCGTCGGAGAGGACAGTGACCGAGCGGGCGCCGCCCGGCAGGCAATACGCGACGGGCGAATCGACGTTGATCACCATGGTCTGCGGCCCGTCTGCGGACGGGGAGGCGAGCAACGCCAGCAGCTCGCGGTGCCTCCGCCGCTGGCGCTGGATCTTGTAGTAGGTCAGCAGCAGGGTGAACACCAGGTGGGCCGTCAGCAGCGCCGCGGCCGAAAGCGCAAAGATGTGCCAGAAGCCCAGCGCCGTTGTGGGGGCGTTGTTGAACACCATGCCGGCCAGGGCCCGCAGGCCGGCCAGCAGGTTGTCGCCCACGGGCTCCAGGCCGTAGACCAACATGGCGCCGATCATGGACAAGCCGCCGGCCAGAGCGATGGTCTGCCACAGGAGCATGGCCGTGAACGGCGAACGCGCGGGCCACTGGGCACGGGAAAGGAGGATAGGCACCGGCCAGGCCAGTGCTATCGCCAGGACCGCCAGAAACCATGAGGTCCAGAACATGGGGCGCTAGTTGAGCCCCAGTAGCTTGCGCAGCGTTTCTGCCTCGGTGTCGGTGACGGACCCAATGAAGCGGGCCAGGACCGCTTCGCGGTCCGGTGCGGACCCCAGGACCTCGTGCATCAGTTCGGCCGTGTGGTCCTCGCGGCTGGAGACCGCCTGGTAGCGGTGCGGGCGCGTGCCGCGTTCCCGCTCCACAAGGCCCTTGCGCTCCAGCCGGGAGAGCACCGTCAGCACCGTCGTGACGGCCAGGTCCTTGCCCTCGTGCCCCGCGGCGCCGTTTTCAGCGCGCGTGTTCTGCGCGAGCATGTCCCGCAGGGTGTTCGCTGTTGCAGCCTCATGGCCTGCCCAGAGCAGGTCCATCACTGCCCGTTCGAGTTCGCCGAGACTCGCCATTCCGTACGTCCTTCGTGAGGGCCGCCCGGCGCATCGACTCTGCCGGGCGGTCGTTAGATACTTCTGCAATAAATTTACCGTGTTTTGCGCAGAGTTTCTACATGAGGTAGAACTGCCCGGCCCTGGCGTGTCGGGCAGTCCATTGCGGGCGTCCGCCACGCGTGGGAGCCTGAAGTGCAGGAGACCATCAATGTGTTCTACACTCTGTAGAAGAAGCTTTCTACGTGACGTAGAAATTGTTTGCCGAGCAAAGTAGGGACTGCCTTGGACGCCTTGGAAATCGCACGCTGGCAATTCGGAATCACCACCGTCTACCACTTCATGATGGTGCCGCTCACCATCGGCCTGGGCCTGGTGGTAGCCGTGATCCAGACCATGTGGTACCGCACCGGCAGGCCGGAATACCTCCGGATGACCAAGTTCTGGGGCAAGCTCTTTCTGATCAACTTCATCATGGGCGTCGCCACGGGCATCGTGCAGGAGTTCCAGTTCGGCATGGCCTGGAGCGAGTACAGCCGGTTTGTCGGCGACGTGTTCGGGGCTCCGCTGGCCATGGAGGCGCTGCTGGCGTTCTTCGTGGAGTCCACCTTCCTGGGCCTGTGGATCTTCGGCTGGAAGCAGCTCAAGCCTGCCGTCCACCTGGCCTGCCTCTGGATCGCCGTGATCGGCTCGGTCTTCTCCGCCTACTTCATCATCGTCGCGAACAGCTGGATGCAGCACCCGGTCGGCGTCGAGATGATCGACGGCCGGCCCGTGATGACGGACGCCTGGGCGGTCTTTACCAACAACACCGCCCTGGTGGCCGTCCCGCACACCATCTTCGGCGCCCTCGCCGTCGCCGGCGCCTTCCTGCTGGGCATCGCCTGGTACCACCTGTGGCGCCGCCGCCACGACGGGATCGACACGATCGGCGCGGACGGCAAGGTCATCCCCGGCGAGTCCGCCATCCCGGGCCGGGACCGCACCGACCACGCCGTCTGGATCCGCTCGCTCCGGATCGGGGCCGTCGTCGCCATGATCTCCTTCGCCGGGACCGCCATCACCGGTGACCTGCAGGGCAAACTCATGTTCGAACAGCAGCCCATGAAGATGGCGGCGGCCGAAGCGGCCTGCCACGACGGCACCGGCTTCTCCATCCTGAGCATCGGCAACCTCGGCACCAAGAACTGCGACGACATCGTGGCCGTCATCGAGGTCCCCGGCATCCTGTCCTTCCTCGCTAAGGGGGACTTCACCACCGAGGTCAAGGGCGTCAACAGCCTCATTGACCAGTACAAGGCCGACTACGGCACGCACCTGCCGGACAACCCCATCTACGGGGAGCGGGCCGGGCAGGAAATCCAGTACGTTCCGGTCATGGAGGTCACCTACTGGGGCTTCCGGATGATGATCGGCTTCGGCGGGCTGGCGGCCGTCGCGGCCCTGGCGGCCCTGTGGCTGGCCCGGAAGGGAACTGTTCCCGCGTCGCGCGGCCTCATGCGCCTCGCCGTGTTCGGCATCCTGGCTCCGTTCGGGGCCAACGCCGCCGGCTGGATCTTCACCGAGATGGGCCGGCAGCCGTTCGTCGTCGCCCCCAACCCGGACCCCAGCGGCATCGACCAGGTATTTATGTTCACGGCCGCGGCCGTCTCTCCCGGCGTCTCGGCCGGCGAGCTCCTGACGTCCCTGGTGGTGCTCACGGCCGTGTACGCGGTGTTGCTGGTGGTCGAGGTCAAGCTGCTGGTCAAGTACATCCGCGGCGGGGTGGCGGCTGCCATGCCCGAACTCGCGCACGCCCCGGTCGATGAGAACGAGGATGCCACCCCCAAGGGCGGCGGTCCCGGCAAGCCCGGCGACGACGTCCTCGCCTTCGCCTACTAAGCCGCCGCTCCCACAAGAAAACGCAGAGGATACTCAGCATGGAACTGCTTCCCACCATCTGGTTCATCGCCATCGCGGTGCTGTGGACGGGCTATCTCTTTCTCGAGGGCTTCGACCTCGGTGTCGGCATGCTGATGAAGGGCTTCGCCCGGAACAACACCGAACGCCGCGTGCTGCTCAACACGATCGGCCCGGTCTGGGACGGCAACGAGGTCTGGCTCCTGACCGCGGGCGGCGCCACCTTCGCGGCCTTCCCCCTCTGGTACGCCTCTCTGTTCTCGGCCCTCTACCTGCCGCTGCTGCTGGTCCTCGTCGCCCTCATCTTCCGCGCCGTGGCCTTTGAATACCGCGGCAAGGTGGACAACCCGCGGTGGCGTGCCCGCTGGGACTGGGCCATCTCCCTCGGCTCCCTCGTGGCGGCCTTCGGCGTGGGAGCCGCGCTGGGGCTGACCACCACGGGACTGCCGCTGAACGCCAACGGCGACCGCGAAGGCGGCCCCTTCGCGTGGTTCAGCGCCTACGCAGTACTGGGCGGCCTCGCCGTCGTCGGATTCTCGCTGCTGCACGGCCTCGCCTTCCTGGCACTGAAGACGGACGGCGACGTCCGGCACCGGGCCCGCCAGTGGTTCGTCAGGCTCCTGCCTGTACTCCTGCTGCCGATCGCCGGCTGGGCCGTCAGCCTGCAGCTGCTCAGCGGGGAGGCATGGACCGTGGCAGCCGTCGCCGCCGCCGTCGTGGCCGCCGTCCTGGCCTGGAACTTCGCCCGCACGGGAGCCGAGGGCCGCGCCTTCATGTCCCTGGGGACATTCCTGCTGCTCGGCAGCGCCTCGATCTTCGGCGCAGCCTTCCCCGTGGTGCTGCCGTCCACCCTGAACCCCGGGTTCAACCTGACGGTTTCCAACGCCTCGTCCTCGGACTACACCCTGGGGCTCATGACGGTGGTCGCCTGCATCGGGCTGCCGCTGGTCCTCGCCTACCAGGCATGGACCTACTGGGTCTTCCGGCGGCGCGTGAGCGGGGACCACATCCCCGAGGCCCACAGCTTCCTCCCCGCCATCGCCGCCAAAGCCCTGGTACCCAAGGACCAGCCCTGATGAGACCGCAGTTCCCCGACGGCCCGGCGAACCGCGCCGCCCTCTACCTCCTGGGCCTGCTCGCTGCCCTGAAGGCACTGTCCCTGGTGCTGATGGCGCAGGCCGTTGCGTCCATGCTTGCGGGACTGATGGCCGGGGACCCCGGCTGGACCGCGCAGCTGTACTGGGGCGCCGCGGGAGTGGTGCTGCGCTCGATCACCGTCTGGGCGCAGGCCGTGGCGTCGCGCCGGGCGGCGCTGGGCGTGAAGGAGGAGCTCCGGTCGCGCCTCCTCGAGCGCGCGCTGCGCAACGGCGCCCGGTCCGCCGGTCCTGCCGACGGGGGCCTGGCCATCCTCGCGACCCGGGGGCTGGACGCCCTGGACAACTACTACACCCAGTTCCTGCCCGCCCTGGTGAACTGCGCCGTGATCCCGCTGCTCCTAGGCGCCCGCATCCTCTACGCCGACTGGATCAGCGCCGCCGTGATTGTGCTGACCGTCCCGCTGGTGCCGCTCTTTATGGTCCTGATCGGCCGCTACACCGAAGACCGGGTCCGGGAGGCGCAGTCCGCCCTCTCGCGCCTCTCCGGCCACATGCTGGAACTCGCCAAGGGGCTGCCGGTCCTGGTGGGGCTGGGCCGCGCCGCCGCCCAGCGCAAGGCCCTCGAAGACCTCTCCGAGGAATACCGGCACCGGACCATGGGAACCCTGCGGACGGCTTTCCTCTCCGCCCTGGCACTGGAACTCATCGCAACGATCTCCGTGGCCGTCGTCGCGGTCTTCATTGGCGTCCGGCTGGTCCACGGAGACATGGCCCTCGAAGCCGGGCTGCTGGCCCTGATCCTCGCCCCCGACTGCTACTTGCCGCTCCGTGAGCTCGGCACCGCCCACCACGCCAGTGACGAAGGCCGTGCCGCGCTCGCCGAAACCACCGACGTCCTCGATTCGCCCGAGTCCGTGCCGCTGCAACCGGCCGCTCCTGCTGGTGCGTCGGACGCAGTGACTTCCGGCCCGCCCGCCGTGGCCGTGACGGGACTGACCGTCCGTTACGGCGGCCGGTCCGGTGCCGCCGTCGGGCCGCTGAGCTTCACCGCGGCCCCGGGCCGGATCACCGCGCTCGACGGGCCCAGCGGCGCCGGCAAGAGCACTGTGCTGGGTGTCCTCGCCGGAACCATTGGGAGCGGCGGCGCCGCGGACCGGCAGACGGCCGTCAGCGGACGGCTGGAAGGATTTACGACGGCGGACCTCGCCTGGGTGCCGCAGCACCCGGTGATGGTCGCGCCCACCGTGCTGGCGGAAGTCCGGCTCTACCTCGGGTCCGCGCCGGAACCGGCCCAGCGCCCTGCCGCGTCCGCTGACGCCGCTGACGCCGACGCCGAGACCGACCGCGCCGCCGACGCCGCCGCCCTGCGCTGCCTGGCAGCCTGCGCCGCCGAGCACCTCGCCGCCAGACATCCCGCCGAACTGAGCCCGGGGGAGCTGCGCCGCGTGGCCTTGGCCCGCGGCCTGGCCCGGATCGAAGCGGGAGCCACGGTGTTGCTCCTCGATGAACCCACCGCCCACCTGGACCGCGAATCCGCCACCGCCGTCAGCGACGCCATCACCGGGCTCCGCGGCAAGGTCACCGTCCTGCTGGTGGCCCACGACCGGCAGACCCGGGAACTGGCCGACCAGCTCGTCGCAGTGGCACCGGGCGCCGCGGCCCCGGCCCTCACCGGCACCGCCGCTGCCACAGCCGTCTCCGCTGCCGCTGCCTCCAGCCCCGCCCGGGCGGCAGCCCCGGCAGAAACGCCGGAACCCCGGACGGCCCCCCGGGCCCCGGCCCTCTCCGTCGCCGGGCCGGATGAGCCCCTCGCGGCAGGCACGGCAGACCCGAGCGTGCCCCACGCCGAGGGTTACTACCGGGGCGCGTCCACGGCAGCCCGGCTCCGCCGCCTGCTCGCACCAGTCGGCGGGAAATTCACCGCCGCCGGCGCCGTCGGCACGTTGGCGGCCCTCTTCGCCGTCGCACTGGCCGGGCTGTCCGGATGGCTGATCATCCGCGCCAGCGAGCAGCCGCCCATTCTGTACCTGCTCACCGCGATCGTCGGCGTCCGTTTCTTCGGGATCGGCCGGGCGGCCCTGCGCTACCTCGAACGCCTCCTGCTGCACGACGCCGTCTTCTCCGCCCTGACCCGGCTCCGCGGCAGGCTCTGGGAATCGCTGAGCCGCCGCGCCCTCTCGCTGCGCCGGCTGCTGCAGGGCGGGAATGTCCTGGGCACCGTGGTGGACGACGTCGACACGGTCCGGGAGCTGCTGCCCCGCGTGGTCCTGCCGCCGCTGACGTCCGTGGCCGTCGGAGCCGCCGCCGTCATCAGCACCGCCCTGCTGCTGCCCGCAGCGCTTCCTGCCGTCATCGCGGCCGCGCTGGTGAGCCTCCTGGCGGCCCCCGCCCTGGCGCTGGCGGCGGACCGGATGTCGGCCGGTACCGAACAGAGGCTGCGTTCCGGCGTCCTCCGCCAGGTCGCGGCCGCCCTCGACGCCCGCGCCGAGCTCCACGCCAACAGCGTCTCCGCCCCGGTGCTGGCCGCCATCACCGGTGCCGACCGCTCCGCAACCTCAGCCTCCCAGCGCTCGGCGTGGGCCGAAGGGCTGGGCCAGGGGCTGACCGTCCTCGCCTGCGGTACCGCCGCCCTGGCCAGCGCTGTGCTGGCCGCCCCGCTGGCGCTCAGCGGAGCCGTGGAACCCGCGACGGTCGCGGTGGTGGTGCTGCTGCAGCTGGCGCTCGTGGAACCCTACGCCGCCATCACGACGGCGGTCCGCCAGTACCCGGCCCTGCGGTCGGTGCTGCGGCGCATCGGTGAAGCCGGCGTCCTGGACGGCCCGGGCGACAGCGATGGTACAGGCACCAACGCCGACAGCAGTGAAGACGCCGCCGGCGGCCTCGTCCCCGTGGCCGGCCGGCCCGGCGGTGCACCCGGGATTGAACTCCGGAACCTGGCCGCCGCGTGGCCCGGCGGCCCCGCGGTCTTCACCGGGTTGTCCGCCGCCGCGGCGCCCGGGCGCTGGCTCGCCGTCACCGGGGCCTCCGGGTCCGGCAAATCGACGCTGCTCGCGGTCATCCTGGGTTTCCTTCCGGCAGCACGCGGCCAGATCCTCCTCACCGGGCGTGCGGCCTGGTGCCCGCAGGAGGCGCACCTCTTCGACTCGACCATCCGCGGCAACCTGCTGCTGGGCCTTCCGGACAGCAGCCGCGGGGCCGACACGGACCCGCGGATCCGGCAAGCCCTGGCCGCAGTGGGCCTGGGACCGCTGATCGGGCGGCTGGAGCATGGCCTGGACACGCGGATCGGACCCGGCGGGGCTTTCCTCAGCGGTGGAGAACGGCAGCGCCTCGCCGTCGCCCGCACCCTCCTGACCGGGGCGGACGTGATCCTGCTGGACGAACCCACGGCGCATCTGGACGCAGAGTCCGGCCGGGCGCTGATCGCCGAGCTCCGGCACGGCCTGCGGGACCGCACCGTGGTCATTGTGACGCACAACCCGGACGACATTTCCCCAGAGGACGCCCGGCTGGACCTGGACCGTGCCGCGGCCGCGGCACGGCCGGCGGAGCCCCCGGCCTTGCTGGCGCGGGGGTAGGCCGGACGTTAGCCTGTTCCCATGAACGGACACGCCGACGCAGATCCGCTGGCCAGCCTGGACCCCCGCCTGACGTGGCGGGCCGCGGACACCGGGGACCTGGACGCCTGGGCCGGGCTCATCGCCCGGACCGCCGCCGTCGAACAGCCCGTCTGGTTTGAACGCCGGGCCGACCTCGAACAGATCCTCGAGTCAAAAAAGAACCCGGCTGCCGCCAACACCATCCTCGGTTTCGACGCGCAGGGCGTGGCCCGGGCCTACGGCCGGATCACGAAGAACCCCGACGGCGACAAGGCCATCGGATATGGCTGCGTCGAGCCTGAGTGGCAGGGCACCGGCGTCGGTACCGGGCTGCTGGGCTGGATGGAGGAGAGGACCCGGCAGCGCTTTGCCGGTGACGGGGCTCCGGTGCCGGCCAGGCTGCGGTTCCATATGGAGCAGCAGCACACGCACCAGGCCGCCCTGTTCCGGGACGCCGGCTACCGGATTGTCCGCTACTACAACGAGATGCACCGGCCGCTCAAGGACGGGTTTCCCGAGCCGGTGCTGGCCGACGGGCTGGAAATCGTGGGCTTCGGGCCGGAGCTGCACGAACCCGTGCGGCTGGCGCACAACGAGGCCTTCCGGGACCACTGGGGCAGCGAGCCCCGGGACGAGGAGGGCTGGGGCTTTGTGGTGAACGACCCGCTGGCCCGCCCGGACCTGAGCGCCGTCGTCGTGGAGCAGGCCACCGGGAACGTGGCCGGGTACCAGCTGGCGAGCTACGACGAGGTCAGCGCCGCGTCGCGGGGCTACAAGGAGGGCTACACGGACCTGCTGGGCGTGCGCCGCGAGTTCCGCGGCCGCGGGGTGGCGCAGGCCCTGCTGGCCGATGCTATGCGCCGCTTTGCCGCCGCCGGTATGGACAAAGCCTCGCTCGACGTCGACTCGGAGAACCCCACCGGGGCGCTGGCCCTCTACCGCAAGATGGGCTACGTCGCCGTCAACAGCAGCATGGCGTGGGACAAGGAACTGTAGTCAGCAGTGCACGCGCTATCCGTCCACATCGTGGAGGTGGTGGACAACGTCGTGCAGGAAATACTGCGCGAACGTCAGCACTGTGAACTCCGACCCGTTGCTGCGGGTGCCCTTGCGGCCCCACTGGTCCTCCGGGATGCGCCCGAACGACGCGGCGATCAGCTCGCCTTCGGTGGTCAACTCGGTGCTCACCCGCGACGGGTCGGCGTTGGCATAGTCCAGTTCGACCGCCGAGAGGTCCTGGTCCCAGTCCTCGAAGCGGGCGTCGTCCTCGGTCATCATCAGGCTGAGCCGGTGGTCGAACAGCGTGAACACGTCGCGGACGTGGCAGGCGTATTCGAGGACCGACCAGGTGTTCTCATCCGGGCGTTCGGCCGCGTCCGGCCGGCGCAGTGCCGCCCGCCAGCGCGGCAGCATGTTGGCCAGCTTCCCCGGCACGGTGGCCGGCGTGCAGCCCCGGACGTCGAAACCGCATTCCTGGCAGGGCCGCTGCAGGACCCAGGTCCAGTCCTTGGTATCCGGGATGATAGGCATGCCAGAAGTCTAAGCGGAAACCAGCCGCCGAAGCCCGGATGCGGCGCGGCGCCCCGGCGGGCCTAGGCGTCGGTCCCGGGTGCCGTCGGCCAGGCCATGCTCGGGCCGATCGCGTCAATGGCCTGGGAGAGCGGGATGCCGGAGCCGTCGCGCCGCCCGTGTTCCCCGGGCAGGGACCGGGCCACACCGGCCAGGGAGGATGCCTTCGCGGGTCCGTGGCCGGCCCAGGCGAGCAGCAGCGTGTCCTCGCCCTTGAGGAAGCGGTGCGCCCGAACGCCCGCGGTGGCGCGGCCCTTGGCGGGGTATTCGGCGAGGGCCGTGACCTTGGCTGCCCCCGGTGCTGTGCCGGGCAGCGCACCCTCGGTGCCGGCGATGGTCACCACCACAGCGTCAGGATCAGCCGGGCTGGCGGCGCCGAAGAACATCACGCGGTCCCCGGCGGCGAGCTTGATGCCGGCCATGCCGCCGGCGGTCCGGCCCTGCGGGCGGACGGCCGAGGCGGGGAAGCGCAGCAGCTGCGACTGCCGGGTCACGAAGACGAGGTCGACGTCCTCGGAACCCGCGGGAGCGACGCCCACCACGGTGTCCTTGTCCTTGAGCGCAATGACGTCCCAGTCCTCGCGGTTCAGCGGATAGTCGGGCTGGACCCGCTTGACCACGCCCTGGGCGGTGCCGATGGCCAGCACCTCATCCAGCGGTGCGAACGCCACCAGCGATTCGCCCTTGAGCAGCGTGATGAAGTCCTTGGCCGGCACCCCGCCGGCCAGGTTCGGCGTGCCCGACGTCGGCGGCAGCACCGGCATGTCCATCACCTGGAGCCGCAGCATGCGGCCCTGCGAGGTGACGGCGGCGATCTCGCCGCGCGCCGACGTCTTGATCACGGAGGTGAACACGTCGTGCCTGGCGCGGGGGCCGGACTCGGCGAGGCTGTCCTGGTTGGCGGTGCGCGCGATCTGGCCGGACGCTGTCAGGATCGCCCAGCAGGGGTCATCCGCGATCTCGAGCGCCAGCGGGGCTGCCCTGCCCTTGGTGCCCGGCGCGGCCGTGAGGGCGGCCACGGTGGGGGAGACCGCCTCTGACTCGAGCAGCACGGTGCGGCGCGGGGTGCCGTACTTCTCGGCGACCTCGGCCAGTTCGGCCGAGACCAGGGCGCGGAGCCGCTCGCTGGAACCGAGGATGGCTTCGAGTTCAGCGATCTCGCGGCGCAGCTCGTCCTGTTCCTTCTCCAGCTCGATCCGGGAGTACTTGGTCAGCTGCCGGAGCCGGAGCTCCAGGATGTAGTTGGCCTGGATCTCGGAGAGGTCGTAGATGGACATCAGCCGGGTCCGGGCCGCGGCCGCCTCATCCGAGGAACGGATGATCTGGATGACCTCGTCGATGTCCATGATCGCCACCAGGAGGCCCTCCACCAGGTGCAGGCGGTCCTTCTTCTTGCCGAGGCGGAAAACGGTGCGGCGGCGGACGACGTCGATCCGGTGCTCCACGTAGACCGAGAGCAGCTGCAGCAGCCCGAGGGTCTGCGGCTGGCCGTCCACGAGGGTGACGTTGTTGATGCCGAAGGAGTCTTCCATCGGCGAGTAGCGGTAGAGCTGCTGGAGCACGGCGTTGGGGTTGAAGCCGTTCTTCAGCTCGATCACGAGGCGCAGGCCGTGCTTGCGGTCCGTAAGGTCCACAATGTCGCTGATCCCGGTCAGCTTCTTGCCGTTGACGGCGTCCTTGATCTTCTCGATCACCTTCTCCGGGCCCACCATGTACGGCAGTTCCGTGACCACCAGGCCGGTGCGCCGCGCCGAGAGCTGCTCCACCTCCACCTTGGCGCGCGTCTTGAACGAGCCGCGGCCGGTGGCGTACGCGTCGCGGATCCCGTCCAGGCCCACGATCCGCCCGCCCGTGGGCAGGTCCGGGCCGGGGACGAACTTCATGATGTCCTCAAGCGTGGCGTCAGGGTGCTCGATCAGGTGCCGCGCGGCGGAGATCACCTCCACCAGGTTGTGCGGGGCCATGTTCGTGGCCATGCCGACGGCGATGCCGGTGGCGCCGTTGACCAGCAGGTTCGGGAATGCGGCCGGCAGCACGTCCGGCTGGGTCAGCTGGTTGTCGTAGTTGGGGACGAAATCGACCACGTCCTCGTCGAGGTGGTCCGTCAGGGTCAGCGCCGCGGCCGCAAGGCGCGCCTCGGTGTACCGCGGAGCCGCGGGTCCGTCGTCGAGCGAGCCGAAGTTACCGTGCCCGTCGATCAGCGGCAGCCGCAGCGAGAAGTCCTGCGCCATGCGCACCATCGCGTCGTAGATCGCCGTGTCGCCGTGCGGGTGCAGCTTGCCCATGACCTCGCCCACCACACGGGCGCTCTTGACGTGCCCGCGGTCCGGGCGGAGGCCCATCTCACTCATCATGTAGAGGATGCGCCGCTGCACCGGTTTCAGCCCGTCGCGGGCGTCCGGAAGCGCCCGCGAGTAGATCACCGAATAGGCGTACTCGAGGAACGATCCTTCCATCTCCGACGTGACGTCGATGTCGACGATGTTCTCTGTGAATGTTCCTGCGGAATCCTTGCTGGATTCCCCTGCCGGGGACGGGGTTTGGCGGCGTGCCATGGGGCTGGTGGGTCCTTCTGAGGGGTGCTGAACGTGTGCTGGGCACGTTTATGACTAGGCTAAGCCTATGGTGGATCAGCCCGCGGACGGTGTATATCCGGAATATTGGGAAGCCGATGTTGTCCTGCGCGACGGCGGGACGGCGCATCTGCGCCCGATCCACCCGTCCGACGCGGACGCGGTGCAGGCCTTCCACGGCGGCCAGTCGCAGAAGTCCATCTACATGCGCTTCTTCGCCTTCAAATCCAAGCTCTCCGCCAAGGAACTCAAACGGTTCACCGAGGTGGACTACAAGGACCGGGTGGCGCTGGTCATCACCATCGGCGGCGACATCATCGGCATCGGCCGCTACGACCGGCTCGACGACCCCGAAGAGGCCGAAGTCGCGTTCAACATCGCCGACGCGCACCAGGGCCGCGGCATTGGATCCATCCTGCTCGAACACCTGGCCGCCGCCGCCCGGGAAAACGGGATCCGCAAGTTCAGCGCCGAGGTCCTCCCGGAGAACCGGAAGATGCTCATGGTGTTCTCCGACGCCGGGTACGACGTCAAACGCCACTTCGACGACGGTGTGGTCAGCCTTGAGTTCAACATCGACCCCACGGACAAATCCCGCGCCGTGATGGAGTCCCGGGAACACCGCGCGGAGGCCCGCAGCATCCAGGAGCTGCTGGCACCGTCCTCCGTGGCCGTGATCGGGGCCAGCCGCAAATGGGGGACTGTGGGCTACCAGCTGCTGGAGCACATCATCGAGGGGGGCTTCACCGGGCCCGTCTATGCGATCAACCCGGAGGCGTTCGAGCTCGCCGGCATGCTGTCCTTCGCGCGGCTCTCCGAGGTACCGGGCCCCGTCAACCTCGCCATCATCGCCGTTCCCTACGCCGAGGTCCCCAAGGTCGTGGAGGAATGCGGTGCCGCCGGGGTCAAGGGGATCGTAGTGGCCACGGCAGGCTACGCGGACGACGGCGAACGCGGCCTCGCGCGGCAGCGTGAACTTGTGCGGCAGGCCCGCGCCAACGGCATGCGGGTGATCGGCCCGGCGTCGCTGGGCATCATGAACACCAACCCGGCCGTGTCCCTTAACGCCTCGATGGCGCCCTCGCTCGGCCGCCGCGGCGGCCTCGGCCTGTTCAGCCAGTCGGCGGCGATCGGCGTCTCCCTCTACGCGGCCTCCAGCCGGCGCCGCGTCGGGATCTCCACGTTCCTCTCGGCCGGCAACCGTGCCGACGTCTCCGGCAACGACATGATGCAGTTCTGGGAGGACGACGCCGACACGACCGCCGTCGGGCTCTACCTGGAATCGATCGGCAACCCCCGCAAATTTTCCCGCCTGGCCCGGCGCCTGGCCCGGACGAAGCCGGTCATCGTCGCCAAATCCGACGCCTTGGGCCTGCCCCCGGGCCACGCCGTCCAGACCACCCAAGCGCCGCCGGAGGCGCTCGACGCCATGATGCGCCAGGCCGGCATCATCCGTGTCGAGACGATCGAACAGCTCATGGACGTCGCCCAGATCGTGTCCAGACAGCCCTTGCCGAAAGGGCCGGGGGTCGCCGTGTTCAGCAACTCCCGGGCGCTCGGCAAAGTGGTTGCCGACAGTGCGGCGGCGCAGGGGCTCGGCGTGGAACGGATCGTCGCCGACGTCGACCTCGACGCCGGGATGTCCGTGGCGCTGCCCGCCCTGCGGCACAGCCTGCAGGAAGTCCTCACCGCGGACTCCGTCCACGCCGTGGTGGTGGCGCTGCTGCCCGCGCACGGGCTCACCGTGGAGAAGATCGCCGGTGTGCTGGCTGAATGTTCGGTGGCGGCCGGCAAACCCGTGGTGGCAGCGTTCAGTGGAATCCTGGACCCGTCGATCTATGTGGAAGGAATGGTGGGCGGCGACACCGGGGCGGCCGCTGTCCCCTGCTACTCCAATCCCGGCGCGGCCGTGTCTGCCCTCGGCGCCGTGGTCCGCTACGCCCAGTGGCTGGACCGGGACCAGGGCCTGTTTGTCGAACCCGAGGGCTGCGATCCGGACGGCACACGCGACGAGCTGGAGCACCTGCTGTCCGGCGTGGGCGGCGAGCAGCTGGTCCGGCTGGCCCCGGACACGGCTGCGGCGCTGCTGGCACGCTACGGCATCAGGGTGGTCCCATCCGTCGGCTTTGAGACGGCCGAAGAGGCCGTCGCCGCCGCAAACCGGCTGGGCTGGCCGGTGGCATTGAAGACCACCGACCCGGCGCTGCGGCACCGCCTGGACCTCGGCGGGGTGCGCCTGGACATCCAGGACGCGGACTCCCTGCGGCGGAACGTGCTGGAAATGCGCAAATCGTTGCAACGCTACGGCTCGCCCTCCCTGGAGGTGCAGACCATGGCGCCCGTGGGGCAGGCCTGCACCTTCCGCGCCATCGAGGACCCGCTGCTGGGCCCGGTGATCTCCTTCGGGCTGGCCGGTGACGCCGTCAACCTGCTGGACGACTGGGCCCACCGGGTGCCGCCGCTGTCCGGCACCGATGTGCGCGACTTCATCCGGGCCCCCCGGGCCTCCCGGAAGCTGTTCGGGTACCAGGGCCTGCCGCCCGTGGATGCGGCGGCGCTGGAGGACCTCGCGGCACGGCTGACCAGGCTCAAGGACAACCACCCGGAAATCGTCCTGGTCGATTTCAACCCCGTGCTCGCCGGCCCTGACGGGGCATCCATCCTCGCCGCCGACGTCCGGATCGCGAACGCCGCCCAGCGCACCGACAGTGCCCGCCGCGCCATGCGCAGCTGACACCCGCGCGGGGCGGAAGCTGAGCGGCGCGGGCTGACAGTGTCCGCCGCCGGCGGAACCGGGACGGGGAATGGTTAGCATGTCCCCAGCCGATCTGTGAAAATGGAGACCATGAGCTTTCAGTCTCCGACACCCAGGCCCCAGGCGACCGTCACCGGACGCCCGGGCGCGCACCACAACGGCCTGCATGACCACAGTGCGCAGGGTCAAAGCCTGGAAGGGGCGCTCCAGCAGGCAGGGTTCTACCCGCGGCTGGTCGCCGACGTCGTTGCGGACGCCCTGGACGGCCGCGACTGCGTGGCCCACCTGGTGCACCTCGAGACCCACTTCGACCGCGCCGAGGTCCGCCGCCACATCACCGTGCTGGTCCTCACCGAGGACATGCTGGTCATCACCCACGTCGACGACCAGCAGCTGGACGAGGCGGGGGAGCAGACCGTTGCA
Organism: Pseudarthrobacter sp. 1C304; assembly: GCF_052245515.1. Lineage (NCBI taxonomy): Bacteria > Bacillati > Actinomycetota > Actinomycetes > Micrococcales > Micrococcaceae > Pseudarthrobacter > Pseudarthrobacter sp. 1C304. The sequence continues at coordinate 175,134 of NZ_JBQQCH010000007.1, forward strand.
CAGGTCTCCACCGAGTCCGTGCCCGTCACGCAGATCGGCTCCGTGGTGCTCAGCTACGTCTACGCCCAGCCCCAGGACTACAAACCCTCGGACCCCGTCCGCGAACTGACGCTGTCCATTGCCTGGTCCGGCGGCCAGCGCCTCGACATGGGCCCGGCCAGCTGCGGTGACCCGCAGTGCGAAGCCGACCACGGCTACAGCGGCACCATCGCCCAGGAGGACATCGTGCTCCGGATCAGCGCCGAGGCGGACGGCCTGCAGGCCGTCCAGGACGCCAAGCTCTTTGCCCGCGCGCTCCGCGCCGTGAACACCGGATCCACGGCTCCGGTGCCCCACACCGGCCCCGGGCTCCCGCCCCGCCCCCGGATGGGCGTTTTCGGAAACCGCGCCAGCCGCGGCCACCAGCGCTGAAATGGCCCCGGACCGCGTGCCTGAACCCGTCTCTTCCGCCCCGGCCCTCCTGCAGGCTCCGGCCCACCGGGCCGCCGGCAGCATGCCGCCGCCCCCTGCCTTCGGCCACCGCTCCGTCGCCGAGGTCCTCACGAGCGCCGCGGCGAGCCTCGGCGTGCCCGGCTTCGACAACAGCCTTCGCCTGCCCGCGGCCAAGCGTGTGTGCGTCGTCCTCGCGGACGGGCTGGGACGGAACCTGCTGAAGCAGAAATCCGCGCACACCCCGTTCCTTCGCGCTGTGATGCAGGCAGGCCAGGGGCAGGTGCCGGTGTCCCTTGACTCGGCTTTTCCGTCCACCACCGCGGCGTCGCTGGCCAGCTTCGGCACCGGCCTCGCAGCCGGACAGCACGGCATGGTGGGGTACGACGTGCTGGACCCGGACCAGGACCGGGTGGTCAACATGCTCGGCGGCTGGGATGCCGGCGTCGACCCGCAGCAGTGGCAGCCGTTCCCCACCGTCCTTGAGCGGGCGGCGGAGCACGTGGAGGTCACCACCGTCAGCCTCCCGCAGTTCAGCGACTCCGCCATGACCCGGGCCGCCCTCCGGGGAGGCCGCTATGTCACCGCCACCACCTCGCACGCCAGGACGGCCGCCGCGGCCCAGGCCATGGCCGGGTCCGGCAGGTCGCTGATGTACTTCTACGTCAACGAACTGGACAAGGCCGGGCACCGTCACGGCTGCCAGTCGCCGCAGTGGGAGCACCAGCTCGAGGAACTCGACGCCACCGTGAAACGGCTCAGCGCCACGCTGCCGGCAGGCACCACCATCCTCCTCACCGCGGACCACGGCATGCTGGACGTGCCGGAATCCCAGCGGATCGACTACTCGGCGGACCCGGCCCTCATCGCCGGCGTGCGCCACACGGCAGGCGAACCGCGCATGGTCCACCTGTACCTGGAGGAAGGGGAGGGCGACGCCGGCCGCGAACGGCTCCTTGATGCCTGGCGGGCGCGCTTCGCCGACCGGATCTGGGCCTTCACCCGGGAGGAGGCCGCCGCAGCGGGGCTTTTCGGCGACATCCGGCCAGAGGTGGCCCCGCGGATCGGCGACGTGATGATCGCTGCGCGGGAGCAGCTGGCCTTCTACGACATCCGGCGCATCCGGCCCGCGGCCATGGAAGTGGTGGGGCAGCACGGCTCACTCACCAAAGCCGAACGCGAAGTCCCGCTGCTCTGTTTCCAGGCCGACGGCGCCAGGGCACCGCGCGCCTGACCGCGTGCTGCGGCCATGCCACCCCGGGGGTCCTGACCTGCGGAACTCCGGCCCTCCCGCTGGCGGCTAGTCGCCGCGGGCGCCAAACACGATCTCATCCCAGCTGGGAATGCTGGAACGCTTGGGCTTTGCAGGCTGCCGCTCCGGCTGCAGCGGGTCTTGGTTGTCGCGGTCGTCGCCGTGGTTCCGTGCAGCCGCGGCGCCGGACTCCCGCTGCTGCCGGCGGGTGGAACCGCCGCCCAGAAGCTCGTCCAGCCCCGGGCTGGAGGTGGACCCCTGCTGGCCGACGGGCCGCAGCTGCGACGCCGCGATGGTTATTTCCCGGGTGTCCGTGCTGACGCCGTCGTGCAGCTTCAGGGCGTCGTCCGGATCCTCGTCGTGGCGCGGGGCCAGGGTCAGCCGGGACATGATGGACGGCCTCCCGTCGCGGCGGCGTTCCCACGGGTTGGTGCCGGGACGGGAGGCCGTGTCCGCGGACTCGACGGCTGTTTCGTCACCGGGAGTTTCGTCGCCGGGAGTTTCGTCGCCGGCGGACTGTTCGCCGCCGGGTTCCCCGCTGCTAGGTTCCACGCTGCTAGGTTCCCCGCTGTGGGCGGGAGCTTCCGCGAGCACCTCCGAGGGCCTGGGGTGGGCTGCGGGGACACCGTTGGTCAGCAGCTTCGCGAGGGCGTCGTCGGCGTCTTCGTCCACGCCCAGGCGCTGCCCGCGGCGGGAACGGAGCATGTCGAGCAGGCCGTCGGACTCCTGGTCGTGCTGCCCGTGCAGCTGCTGAACCACCTGGAGCTGGGAGGTCGCCGTGCGCGCGGCGGCCTCGGCATCGGTTTCGAAGTCGAAGGGCCGGTCCGTGACGGCGGTGAGCCGCCGGGCGGGGACAGGGCCGTCAAGGGGTTCCAGCTCGCTGAGCTGCTGTGCCCAGCGGTTCGCGTTCTGCAGCGATCTCCGGGACGGGCTGAACGTCCACATGGCGGGAGGTTCCTCGCCGATGCCTGCCGGGCCGCCTGCCTTGGCCTCAAAGCGGGCCACCACGGTCCAGCTGCCGTCCGGGCGCCGCCAGGAGTCCCACTCCACGGTGGACGACTCAATCCCGTGCGCGCTCAACCGGTGGGCCACCATCTCGCCGAGCGAGGCCGGCTGGTCGCCGAAGACAGAGCGGTAGACGTCGTGGCCGGGGGCGGGTGCGGCGACCTCCACCTTGCGGGCCTGCTGGGCGACGTACTCGCGCTCGGCGAGGACCGGGCCCTCGTAGCGCTGCACCTTCGCCAGCGGAATTCCGGAAAGCTCCGCCACTTCTGCCGCCGTCGAGCCGGCGCGGATGCGCGCCTGGATGTCCCGCGGGGACATGGCAATCGGGGCAGCGGCCGCAACGGACGCGGCTGCCGCTTTGGACATCGTCCGGCTGGCTGCAACCCGCAGTGCTTCGTCGATTGGCAACTGGAACATCGCGCCGCCGGTGCCGCTCAACAGGAGATGCTCCCCGTCGTCGTGGACGCCTACAAGCCGTAGATCCTGCATACAATCCTCCACCCTGGCATTACTAACAATCGAAACTCTGCCACCGATGTGCGTCATTTCCCGAGAGGACGCCGGGCGCGCCGTGATTTTCCGCGAATTGACGCCGGTTTCCGGCCCCCGGGCGGACCTCCCGGGAGCCCGGACCGGTGGCCTCTGGTTTTCATCCGGGGCTTAAGCAAAAATGACCCGACATCGGGCACAAAAACCGCGTGGCCGGCGTTGACATCGGAAGAGCCGCTCCGGAAGCCCAGGGCCACAGCCCGGCAGGACTCCCGGGGACGGCGATCCCACCGAACGACTGCGGAGTGTGAGCAACCGACCATGGCGACAGACTACGATGCGCCTCGCAAGACCGAGGAGGACCTCAGTGAGGACTCCCTAGAGGCGTTGAAGGCCCGGCGCACGGAAAAGCCGTCCGCAGTGGTTGACGAGGACGAATCTGACCTTGCGGAAAGCTACGAGCTCCCCGGCGCGGACCTGTCCGGCGAGGAGCTCATGGTCCAGGTCCTTCCCGCCCAGGCCGACGAATTCACGTGTGCCTCGTGCTTCCTGGTCCGCCACCGTTCCCAGGTAGCCCGCGAAAAGGACGGGCTCAAATACTGCAGGGACTGCGAAGGCTAAAGCCGTTCCGGGGGCTAAGCCCTCGGCGAAGGCTAGGACCTCAGCGCGGCAAGCAACTGATCCGGGTGGCGGGTGGACGTGAGCCAGTAGGGGGTGCGGTCCGAGGGGTCCGTGATTTCGATACGGACCACCGGGCTGATCCAGCCGCGGATGCACAGGAAGGCGAGGCCGTTGAGGCGGGTGCCGCGTTCGGCCGTGGCCTCCGCGCCGTCGAAGGCTGCTGCGGCGCCCAGGAAGCGGCGTTCGATGGTGGCCCGGCCGACGCGCAGGGTGGAGCCTGTGACGGTAATGGTGGGGGTCGAGAGGACCAGCAGCACGGCGAGGATCGTGAACAGCACCACGGCCGCGACAAGGCCGGTAGTCAGGCTGATCGGCGCGAACACGAAAATCCCGGCGCCCGACAGTCCCGCCGCCACCAGCCAGATCCAGAAGTTCGGCCACAGTTTCTCGGTGTACACGACGGCGTCGTCAGGGGTGCTGTTGGGGGCAGGAACGGCTGCGCTGGATTCGGGCATGTGCCCAGCTTTCCACTTTTTCCGGGCTATTTCACCTTGGCATAAAGCGGCAGCCGCGGCGGCCCGGCCCGGCGGCTGCGGCTAGGACGAACTTCGCCGCTGCCGTTAGAGTGAGGGACTGTGACTGATGAAACGACGACTGTGACAGCAGCAGAAGCACAGCCTGAGGCAGAGCTGGAGACAGAGCCGGATGCACCACAAACGGCAGAGTACGGAACGCCCACACTGACGGTCCAGCTGAAGATGCTCGACGACGGCCTGGAACCGCCGTCGTATGCCCACCCGGGCGACGCCGGCGCGGACCTGCGCGCCCGTGAGGACGTCCGGCTGGAACCGGGGGAGCGCAGGCTGGTCCCCACGGGCGTCTCCATCGCCCTCCCGGACGGTTTTGTGGCCCTGATCCACCCGAGGTCCGGACTCGCCACCAAGCACGGCCTCACCGTGGTCAACGCCCCCGGAACGGTCGACGCCGGCTACCGCGGCGAGATTGCGGTGACGCTGCTCAACACTGACAGCCGGCACGCGATCGAACTTAAGCGCGGCGATAGAATTGCACAAATGGTTATTCAACGCGTCGAATACGCCCGGTTCCTGCCGGTCCAGGAGCTCAGCGGCTCGGTGCGCGGCGGCGGAGGCTTTGGCTCCACCGGCGGGTTCGGCGCGCCGGTCTAAGCGCCGGCGCTGAACACCTGCAGTATTTGGGCAGGTAAATGTACGCAGGGAAATGTACGCAGTGAAATTTTGAAGCAGGACCCGTCCGCGGCCGCACCGGCCGCCTGCCGGTGCGCGGAAGCGCACCGGGCGGCCGCCGCCACGTGCGCGCGGCCGGCAGGAGAACACAACTAAGGAGACGACCCCATGGTTTTTGGGCGTGGCAGGAAAGCAAAGCAGGAGCAGCCGACAGATTCCGGGGAGACCCGGGAGGCAGCTGCTGATGCTGCCGCCGACGGCACTGCATCATCCGGCGCTGCCGGAGTGTCCTCCGCTGCGTCCGGCCGTGCCGCCACCGGTCCCTTCGATGTCTCGGAAATCGAGGACCAGGACGGCTACGTGGACCTTGGCGCACTGCTGATTGCCCCCTCGGAAGGCCTGCAGCTCCGCCTTGAGGTCGAAGAGGCCACGCAGCGCGTCGTGGCCGTCACCATGGACCTGAACGGCTCCAGCCTCCAGCTCCAGGCCTTCGCGGCTCCCCGCTCCGAGGGCCTCTGGGACGAAATCCGTGAACAGATCGGCCAGTCGGTCGGCAGCCAGGGCGGCCAGGTCGAGGAGATCCAGGGCGGTTTCGGTACTGAGTTGCTCGCCAAGCTCCCGGCCAGCAGCGCCGATGGAAGCCACGGTTACCGTGTGGCCCGCTTTATCGGCGTCGACGGTCCGCGCTGGTTCCTGCGCGGCGTGCTCGGCGGCGAGGCCGCCGTCGACCGCGAGGCGGCTGCCGGGCTGGAGGGCCTGTTCCGGCAGATCGTGGTGGTCCGCGGCGAAAACCCCATGCCGCCCCGCGACCTGCTGCAGCTTCGCCTGCCGAAGGAGAACGCCGTACCCGCGCCGCAGTCGGCCCCCGACCTTAGCCGGCCGGAACGTGGACCGGAGACTACCCAGATTGGTTGATGCCCCCCGCAAGGACCCGGCTTCCTCCGTCTCCGTGGGGGAGCTGCCGGACCGCGGCCGCGTGCTGTGCCACGGCTTCATCGAGTCCGTGACCTACCCGCCGGCAAACCAGGTGGCGGCGTTCACGGCGGTGGTCATCGACCACAACGCACCGCAGGCCCCGACCCGAAGGGTCACCGCCCAGCCCGCGGCCCAGCCCGCTGCAGCCCGCCCTGCCGCCAATGGCCGGCGCCAGCGGCCCGCCGGGGCCAAGGGCCGGCTGCGTGTGGTGTGGCTGGGCCGCCGCCACATCCCCGGCATCGAGGCCGGCACCGAACTGCGCCTGCAGGGCATGGTCACTGTCCGCGACGGCCTGCCCACCATGTTCAACCCCCGCTATGAGATTCTCTCCCACCAGGAGGAGCAATGACTGTGCCCCGGAAACCCGAACCGGAGAAACCCGAAGCGGCGGACGCCCGGCCCGCCGCCGCGCAGCGGGGAGAAGTCCAGCCGGCGGACGCCCAGCCCACGGTGGCGCAGCTCGCCGAAGGCTACGCGGCCAAGGCCGGGCTGCACCGGTCCCACAACGGCAACATTGACGTGCTCAAGAGCGCCGGCGGGGTCCAGGGCATCGCGGAGAGCATCCTTCCCGGCCTGGTGTTCCTGGTCGCGTTCACCATCACCCGGGAGCTGACCCTGGCGCTGGTGTTCGCACTGGCCATAGCCGCTGCGTTTACCGTGGCCCGGCTGATCCAGCGCAAACCGCTGACGCAGGCACTGGCCGGAATTGCCGGCGTCGGGGTCTCCGCGTGGCTGGCCAACACCACGGGCAAGGCCGAAGATTTCTACGTTCCCGGCTTCTTCACCAATTTCGGCTACATCGTGGCAATGGGCATTTCCATCGCCGTGCGCTGGCCCTTCGCCGGGCTGATCTTCGGCTTTATCCGCAATGAGGGCCTGGACTGGCGGAAAGACCCCGCCAGGGTCAAGGCGTACCAGATCGGCACGTGGGTGATCATCGGCGTGCTGGCCCTGCGGCTGCTGGTCCAAGTGCCGTTGTATTTCATGGGCGAGGACGGCTTCGCGGCCCTCGCCACGACGCGGCTCCTGATGGGGGCGCCGCTGTACATCCTCGGCATCTGGATCGCCTGGCTGCTGACCCGCCCGGCCTCCGCCGCCACCTGACCCCCGCCGACGGCTGACCCCGGCGGGGTCAGCCGTCGAAACCGTCGTCCTCGGGCGCCTGCCCGCCGGCGCCCTGCCGGTCCGCGGTGACGGGCAACGCCTCGTCAGCGTCCTCGCCGTCGCCGGGGGACTCGGGCGACAGCAGGGCCCGCAGCTGGTCCTCGGCCGCGATGGTGGTCACGAAGAACAGCTCGTCCCCGCCGTCCAGCACGTCATCGCGGCTCGGCGTGATGGGCGCCTGGTCGCGGAGGATCGCAACGAGCGTGGAATCCTCCGGCCAGTCGATGCCGCCCACCGTCAGGCCGATCACGTGTGAATCGTGGGGGACCGTGAACTCGACCAGGGATGACACCCCGGTCTGCAGCGTCAGCAGGCGGACGAGGTCGCCGATCTCCACGGCCTCCTCAACCAGCGCGGTCATCAGCTGCGGCGTGTTGACGGCGACGTCCACGCCCCAGGAGTCATCGAACATCCAGTCGTTTTTCGGGTTGTTGACCCGGCCCACCGTCCGGCCGACGCCGAATTCGGTCTTCGCGAGCAGTGACACCACCAGGTTCACCTTGTCGTCGCCGGTCGCGGAGACCACGACGTCGGCGTCCTCCAGTTTTGCGTCCTGCAGGGTGCTGAGTTCGCAGGCGTCCCCGACCAGCCAGTGGGCGCCGCGCAGTCCGCTGCGGCCAATCACCTCGGGCTTGAGATCGATCAGCAGGATTTCGTGTTTGTGGGCCAGCAGCTCGCGCGCGATCGAGGAACCGACGCTTCCCGCCCCGACAATAACGACTTTCACTTAGGACTCCTTGGCGGGGGACTTGGCAAGAATGTGCGCGACTTCGGTGCTGCGGTCCACACCCAGCATGGCGTGGACGGTGTCGCCGTCCTGGTACAGGGTGCCGGCCACGGGCAGCATGCCCTCACCGAACCGGGTCAGGTAGGCCACCCGGATCCCGGCGGCTTTCTCGATCGAGGTCACCGGGTGGCCGATCCACTCGGGATTCAGGTCCACCTCGGCGAGCACCAGACGACCGGACGGGTCCCGGAAGTCGCCGGCCAGGTGCTGCTCGGGCAGGATCCGGCGGAGCACCTGATCCGCGCTCCAGCGGACGGCGGCCACCGTGGGGATGCCCAGGCGCTGGTAGATCTCCGCGCGGCCCGGGTCGTAGATCCGGGCGACGACGTGCGGGACATGGAACGTTTCGCGGGCCACCCGGGTGGCAAGGATGTTGGAGTTGTCGCCGCTGGAGACGGCGGCGAAGGCGTAGGCCTCCGCGACGCCGGCCTGCTTCAGGGTTTCCCGGTCAAAGCCGACGCCGGTGACCTTGCGTCCGGTAAACCCCGCCCGGAGCCGCCGGAAGGCGCGGTCGTCCTGGTCGATGATGGCCACGGAGTGGCCCGCGTCCTCGAGGGTGTGCGCCAGGGTCGCCCCCACGCGGCCGCAACCCATAATCACGAAGTGCGCCAACCGTTCCTCCTGTTGTTCCCGACCTGCTGCTGGGTAAAACTCTACCGGCCACCGCGGCACCCCCCCCGCTTGCGGCAGGGACAGGCGTGGCAGGGACAGGCGTGGCAGGGACAGGCGCGGCGGGGGGGAGTGCCGCCGTCATGACATCACGTCCGAATCGGACTAGCTTTGTGTGGTGCCGACAATTTTCAATGCCGTGAAGCGGGTGCTGGTAGGCAGGCCGTTCCGGAACGACAACCTGGCTCACACCCTGCTTCCCAAGCGGATCGCCCTGCCCGTTTTCGCCTCCGACGCGCTGTCTTCCGTGGCGTACGCGCCGGACGAAATCCTCCTGACGCTGGCGCTGGCCGGCATCAGTGCCGTGGCGTTTTCGCCCTGGGTGGGCCTGGCAGTCATGGTGGTGCTGCTGACCGTCGTCGCCTCCTACCGCCAGAACGTCCACGCCTACCCCTCCGGCGGCGGCGACTACCAGATCGCCAACGAGAACCTGGGCAAATATGCCGGGCTCACCGTAGCCTCCGCGCTGCTGGTCGACTACGTGCTGACCGTCGCCGTGTCGATGTCCTCCGCCGCCACCTACCTGACCACCGCAGTGCCTTCGCTGCACGGCCAGCAGGCCGCCATCGCGACGATCGGCGTTGTGATCCTGGCCCTGGTCAACCTGCGCGGCGTCAAGGAAGCTGGCACGCTGTTCGCCTTGCCGACCTACATCTTCATGGCCTCCATCCTCGGCATGACCGCCATAGGCGTCTTCCAGGCCGCCACCGGCCAGCTGGGCGAGGCACCGTCGGCGGCCTTCACGATCGTTCCCGCGCCGGGCTTCGACGAAGGACTGGTCGGACTCGCCGGCGCGTTCCTGCTGCTGCGGGCCTTCTCCTCGGGCGCCGCCGCGCTGACCGGGATTGAGGCCATCAGCAACGGCGTGCCGAACTTCAAGAAGCCCAAGAGCAAGAACGCCGCGACCACCCTGCTGCTGCTCGGCATCATTGCGTCCACCATGCTGGCCGGCATCATCTTCCTGGCCAATGCCACCAAGGTGCACATCGTGCTGGACCCGGCCACCGAGTTCCTGCTGGACGGCGAGCCGTTGCCGGAGGGCTATATCCAGAGTCCGGCGATCAGCCAGATTGCGCAGACGATCTTCGGCGCCGGGTCCGTCCTGTTCTTCATCGTGGTGGCCGCCACCGGCGTGATCCTCGTCTTCGCGTCCAACACCGCGTTCAACGGCTTCCCGGTGCTGGGCTCGATCCTGGCCCAGGACGGTTACCTGCCCCGCCAGCTGCGCACCCGCGGGGACCGGCTGGCCTTCAGCAACGGCGTGCTGGCGCTGGCCGCCGGCGCGCTGGTGCTGATCATCGCGTTCAATGCGGATGTCACCAAGCTCATCCAGCTCTACATTGTGGGCGTCTTCATTTCCTTCACGATCAGCCAGCTCGGCATGGTCCGGCACTGGGGCCGGGAGCTGAAACTGGCCAAGGACCCCGGCGTGAAGCGGCGGATGCTCAAGTCACGCATCATCAACGGCATCGGCTTCGGCATGACCGCCACCGTCCTGCTGATCGTGCTGATCACCAAGTTCGAACAGGGCGCGTGGATCGCATTGCTGGCCATGTTCGTGCTGTTCCTGATCATGTGGAGCATCCGGGCGCACTACGACAACGTGGCCAAGGAACTCGCTGTGGATGAGGACTCCTCGCCGCGGGCCCTTCCCACCCGCGTGCACGCCGTGCTGCTTGTCTCGCATGTCCGCAAGCCGGTGCTCCGGGCGCTGGCCTACGCCCGCGCGTCGCGTCCCTCCCGGCTGGACGCCATCACCGTGGACATCAGCAGCGAGGAGACCGAACAGACGGTCGCGGACTGGGAGAAGCTGGAAATACCGGTACCGTTGACCGTGCTGGCCAGCCCGTTCCGCGAAACGGTGACGCCCATCATGGAGTACATCAAGAACATGCGGCGCGATTCGCCCCGCGACCTGATTGTGGTCTACATCCCCGAATACGTCGTGGGCAAATGGTGGGAGCAGCTGGTGCACAACCAGACCGCGCTGCGCATCAAGACCCGGCTGCACTTCGAGCCCGGCGTGATGGTGGCCAGTGTGCCGTGGCAGCTGAAATCATCCGAAGAAGCCAAGAGACTGCAGGACATCCAATGAGCTCCGACACCCAGACGCAAGCCCCCGCTGAACTGACCGTCGACGTCGGCCCGGTGGCCCACGGCGGGCACTGTGTGGCCCGGCACGAGGGCCGTGTGGTGTTCGTCCGCCACGGCATCCCCGGCGAGAAGGTCCGGGTCCGGCTCACGGAATCCGGCCCGGACGCCAAGTTCTGGCGCGGCGACGTCGTGGAGGTCCTGGAGGCGTCCCCCGACCGGGTGCCGCACTTCTGGGACCTCGCCGATTCCGCACGCTCCTGGTCTCACCGCCACCCGCCGGTGGGCGGTGCGGAACTCGGCCACATCTCCCTGCCGCGCCAGCGCACACTCAAAGCCGAGGTGCTCGCCGAACAGCTGCGCCGCCTCGCCGGCGTCGACGTCCCCGTAACGGTGGAAGCCGTGGGGGAGCCCGGCGACGCGGCGGCCGGCCTCGCCTGGCGGACCCGCGCCGGGTTCGCGATGACCCCGGCCGGGAAGCTGGGGATGCACGCGCACCGCTCCGACACGGTCCTCCCGGTCCGGGAAATGCCGTTGGCCGTCGATGCGATCAACGCCTTCCGGCTCTGGGACATCGACCTGCAGGGCATCGAGCGGGTTGAGGTGGCCGCCCCGGCCAACGGTTCCCGCCCGCTGGTGCTGCTGTACCCCGCCGCCGGAACCCGGGCGAAGCGGCTCAGCGCGGTCCTCGCGCAACTGCCCGACGACGTCTCGGTGGCCAGCGTCGACCCCGTCAAGGGCGAAATCCTGCGCCTTCGGGGCCGCACCTACGTGCAGGAGACGGCCGCCGGCCACGACTACCGCGTCACCGGCGACGGGTTCTGGCAGATCCACCGGGACGCGCCGGACACCCTGGTGGGGGCCGTCACCGGATTCCTGCACGACGGCGGATTCCTCGACGCCGGCTCCGTGGTGGCGGACCTCTACGCCGGGGCGGGCCTGTTCACCGCGCCGCTCGCAGCTGCCGTGGGCGTCACCGGGTCCGTCCTGTCCGTGGAAGGATCGCCGGGCACCAGCAGGGACGCCCGCAAGAACCTCCATGACGCGCCGCAGGTGGAGATCGTCCAGGGCCGGGTGGAACGGGTGCTGCGGGAGAAGGCACGCAGGTTCGATGCGATCCTGCTGGACCCGCCCCGGGCCGGTGCAGGCAAGGCGGTGGTGAACCAGCTGGCCGGCGCCGGCCCCCGCGCCGTCGCCTATGTGTCCTGCGATCCGGCGTCCTTCGCCCGGGACCTGGGCTACTTCCAGCAGGCCGGCTGGGATCTGTTGGGCCTGCGCGCCTTTGACCTGTATCCGCACACCCACCACATGGAGACTGTGGCGCTGCTGACTCCCCGGGCCTGAGGCCATTAGGATGGGCGGAGTAGTCCGACGTCGCGCTCCGTAATCACGGCTGACCTCCTGCACCCTGTACTGATCCTTGTGCGAACAAGGCGAGGCACTAGTTAGGATGACCTAACTAGCAAGGGGTCTGCGGCGCGACAAAGATGAAACTGTTGCGAGAGGAGTCCTGCGATGAGCATTGTGGACAGCTTCGGTTCAAAAGGCAAACTTAATGTAGCCGGTACCGAATACGAAATTTTCCGGTTGAACTCCGTTGAAGGTGCAGAAAACCTTCCGTTCAGCCTCAAGGTATTGCTTGAAAACCTGTTGAGGACCGAGGACGGCGCCAACATCACGGCCGATCACGTCCGAGCACTGGCCGGCTGGGACCCCAGCGCCGAGCCCGACACTGAAATCCAGTTCACGCCGGCGCGCGTGATCATGCAGGACTTCACTGGCGTGCCCTGCGTTGTGGACCTTGCCACCATGCGTGAAGCAGTCAAGGAACTCGGCGGGGACCCCAAGCGGGTCAACCCCCTGGCACCTGCCGAAATGGTGATCGACCACTCGGTGCAGATCGACGCCTTCGGCAACTCCGGCGCACTGGAGCGCAACATGGAGATCGAATACCAGCGCAACGGCGAGCGGTACCAGTTCCTGCGGTGGGGCCAGACGGCGTTCGATGACTTCAAGGTTGTCCCGCCGGGCACCGGCATCGTGCACCAGGTCAACATCGAGTACCTGGCACGCACCGTGATGACCCGCGAGGTGGACGGCGCCCTCCGGGCGTACCCGGACACCTGCGTCGGCACCGACTCGCACACCACCATGGTCAACGGCCTGGGCGTGCTGGGCTGGGGCGTCGGCGGCATCGAAGCCGAGGCGGCCATGCTGGGCCAGCCCGTCTCCATGCTCATCCCGCGCGTCGTGGGCTTCAAGCTCACCGGCTCCATCCCGGCCGGCGCCACCGCCACCGACGTTGTGCTCACCATCACCGAGCAGCTTCGCCAGCACGGTGTGGTCGGCAAGTTCGTCGAGTTCTACGGCGAAGGCGTCGCGGCTGTGCCGCTGGCCAACCGCGCCACCATCGGCAACATGAGCCCGGAATTCGGCTCCACCGCCGCGATGTTCCCGATCGACGACGTCACCCTCGACTACCTGCGCCTCACCGGCCGGTCCGAAGAGAACGTCGCCCTCGTGGAGTCCTACGCGAAGGAACAGGGCCTCTGGCACGATCCGTCCCGCGAGATCAAGTTCTCCGAGTACCTCGAGCTGGACCTGTCCACGGTTGTTCCGTCGATCTCCGGCCCGAAGCGCCCGCAGGACCGCATCATCCTCACCGAGTCCAAGGACCAGTTCCGCCAGGACCTGCGCAACTACGTCAAGGAAGACCTCGCCAACGGCAGCGTCGACGAGGCAATCGACGAGAGCTTCCCGGCGTCGGACGCCCCGTCCTTCGCGGCCTCGGGAACGCACCTGACCGACGATGCGCCGCACGCGCACGGCCCGGCGTCCAACGGACGTCCGTCCAACAAGGTCAGCGTCACCACCGCCGACGGCCGCGAGTTTGAGCTGGACCACGGCGCGGTGTCGATCGCCTCGATCACCTCCTGCACCAACACGTCCAACCCGTCCGTTATGCTGGCCGCCGCACTGCTGGCCCGCAACGCCGTCGACAAGGGCCTCACCTCGAAGCCGTGGGTCAAGACCTCCGTGGCTCCGGGCTCCAAGGTGGTCACCGACTACTACAACAAGTCGGGCCTCACCCCGTACCTGGAGAAGCTCGGCTTCTACATCGTCGGCTACGGCTGCGCCACCTGCATCGGCAACTCCGGACCGCTCGACGCCGAAATCTCGGAGGCCATCCAGGCCAACGACCTTTCCGTCACCGCCGTGCTGTCCGGCAACCGCAACTTCGAGGGCCGGATCAACCCGGACGTCAAGATGAACTACCTGGCCTCCCCGCCGCTGGTCATCGCCTACGCCCTGGCCGGAACCATGGACTTCGACTTCGACGCCGACCCGCTGGGCCAGGACGAAGCCGGCAACGACGTCTTCCTGAAGGACATCTGGCCGAACCCGGTCGAGGTCCAGCAGGTTATCGATTCCTCGATCGACAAGGACATGTTCGCCCGCGGCTACGAGGGCGTCTTCGAAGGCGACGACCGCTGGAAGGCACTCGACACCCCCGCCGGCGACACCTTCGCCTGGGACGAGAAGTCCACGTACGTCCGGAAGCCCCCGTACTTCGAGGGCATGAAGGCGCAGCCGGAGCCCGTCAAGGACATCACCGGCGCACGCGTGCTGCTGAAGCTCGGCGATTCCGTCACCACGGACCACATCTCGCCCGCCGGCTCCTTCAAGTCGGACACCCCGGCCGGGCAGTACCTGCTGGCCAACGGTGTGGAGCGCAAGGACTTCAACTCCTACGGCTCGCGCCGTGGCAACCACGAGGTCATGATCCGCGGCACGTTCGCGAACATCCGCATCAAGAACCAGCTCCTGGACGGCGTTGAGGGCGGCTTCACCCGCGACTTCACCCAGGCTGACGGCCCGCAGGCTTACGTCTACGACGCCGCGCAGAACTACCAGGCAGCCGGCACCCCGCTGGTGGTCCTGGCCGGCAAGGAGTACGGCTCCGGCTCGTCCCGTGACTGGGCTGCCAAGGGCACCGCGCTCCTGGGCGTCAAGGCAGTTGTGGCCGAGAGCTACGAGCGCATCCACCGCTCCAACCTGATCGGCATGGGCGTCCTGCCCCTGCAGTACCCGGCCGGCCAGAACGCGGCCAGCCTCGGGCTCACCGGCACGGAGACCTTCGCGGTTGAGGGCGTCACCGCCCTGAACGAAGGCACCACACCGAAGACGCTCAAGGTCACCGCCACCGCCGAAGACGGCAAGGTTGTCTCCTTCGACGCGGTCCTGCGCATCGATACCCCGGGCGAGGCGGACTACTACCGCAACGGCGGCATCCTGCAGTACGTGCTGCGCCAGATCTCCGCGTAGGGACCCGTGGTGAACCTGGCAACGCTTTTCCGCCGGGTTTACCGCGGGGGCGCGGAGATCGTCTCCGCGAACTAGCGGAAGTTGTCTCCGCGCGCCAGCGGAGAACCAGCAGTACAACGCGAAAGCCCCGGCCGGTCCCAGACCGTCCGGGGCTTTCCCGTGCCCGGCGCAGTCCGTCCGCGTCCCGGCAGCAGGGCCACTCCGGAGGCGTTAGAGTTAAAAGGCATGTCTACCACCCGAAGGAGGGGCCGTTGGGAATCTTGGAGACCATCCGGAATCCGCAGGACCTGAGCAAGTTGTCCGAGGCGCAGCTGGATCAGCTGGCAGCCGAGGTCAGGGAATTCCTGATCGGCAACGTGTCCCAGACGGGCGGGCACCTGGGCCCGAACCTCGGCGTCGTCGAGCTCACCATCGCGGTGCACCGGATCTTTGATTCCCCCCGCGACAGCATCGTCTTCGACACCGGCCACCAGTCGTATGTCCACAAGCTCCTCACCGGCCGGCAGGACTTCAGCACCCTGCGCCAGCAGGGCGGCCTGTCCGGCTACCCGGACCGCGCCGAGTCCGAGCATGACATCGTGGAGAGCTCGCACGCCTCCTCCTCGCTGTCCTGGGCGGACGGGATCTCCCGCGCCCGGCAGCTGACCGGCGACGGCGACCGGTACGTGATCGCCGTCGTGGGTGACGGCGCCCTCACCGGCGGTATGGCCTGGGAGGCCATCAACAACATTGCCGCGGACAAGAAGCGCCGCGTCGTGATCGTCGTCAACGACAACGGCCGCTCCTACGCCCCCACCGTGGGCGGGTTCGCCGACTACCTCGCCTCGCTGCGCCCTACGATCGATTCCTTCCGCGCCGCTCCCGGCTACGAGGGCACCCTGGACTGGTGGCGGCGGAAACTGCAGAACGGCGGGCCCGCCGGCCAGTTCACGTACCGCAGCCTGCACGCCATGAAGAAGGGCGTCAAGGACTGGTGGGCGCCGCAGGGCATGTTCGAGGACCTCGGCATGAAATACATCGGGCCGGTGGACGGCCACGACCTCCAGGCCATGGAGCACGCCCTGTCCACGGCCAAGAACTACGCCGGTCCGGTGATTGTGCATGCCATGACCGAGAAGGGCCACGGTTACGCGCCGGCCCGCGCCCATGAGGCGGACCAGTTCCACGCCGTCGGGATCATCGATCCGGAGACCGGTGAACCCACCGAGGCCGGCGGCGCCAAGTCCTGGACGTCGGTGTTCGCCGACGAGATCGCCGACATCGCGGACGAGCGCCAGGACATCGTCGGCATCACCGGCGCCATGCTGATCCCCGTGGGGCTGCACAAGTTCGCCGCACGGCACCCGGAGCGGGTGTTCGACGTCGGCATCGCCGAACAGCATGCCCTTACCTCCGCCGCCGGCATGGCCTTCGGCGGGCTGCACCCCGTCGTCGCGGTCTATGCAACCTTCCTCAACCGCGCCTTCGACCAGCTGCTGATGGACGTCGCCCTGCACAAGGCCGGGGTCACCATCGTCCTGGACCGTGCCGGTGTCACCGGGCCCGACGGCGCCAGCCATCACGGCATGTGGGACATGGCCATGGTGCAGATCGTGCCCGGCCTGCACCTGGCCGCGCCGCGCGACGCCAGCCGGCTGCGCGAGGAACTCCGCGAAGCGGTCGCCATCGAGGACGCCCCCAGCGTGATCCGTTACTCCAAGGGCACCGTAGGGGCCGAAGTGGAGGCCATCGAACGGCTCAGTGACGGGGTGGACGTGCTGGCCCGCCGCCCGGCCGGCGCCAGCGACAACGACGTGCTGATCGTCAGCGTCGGCGCGATGTCCGAACTCGCCCTCGACGTCTCGAACCGGCTTGGCGCCCAAGGCATCAGCTCCACGGTGGTGGACCCGCGCTGGGTCCTTCCGGTGCCCCAGTCCGTGGTCGCCCTCGCCTCGCACCACCGCCTTGTCATCTGCATCGAGGACGGGGTCCGCGCCGGCGGCGTCGGCTCCCGGATCCGGCAGGAAATGCGCGCCGCCGGGGTGGATACCGCCCTCAACGAGGTGGGCCTCCCCGTGGAGTTCCTGGTCCACGGCTCCCGCAGCCAGGTACTCGAACGGGTCGGTTTGACGGCCCAGCAGATCACCCACGACGTCGTGGCGCAGGTCCTGGGGACCAAGGTGCCTTTCGCCCGGCCCCTCCCGGGCCAGGAACACCCCACCACCGGCAGCCTGCCGATTCTGTGAGGACCCCCGACGGCCTGACCCCGGGCGACATGGTGGTCGCCCGGAACCGGAAATGGAACGGCAAGGCCCACTGGGTGGTGCCCGGGACGTATCTGGGCGAGGACGCCCACGGCTGGTGGATCTTCCAAGGCACCAACGAGTTCTGCTCCCGCCCGGGCGCGGCGTTCTACGCCGAATCCGACGCCGTGCTGCTGGTCCCGCGCACGGGCGAGTACGTGGCCACCTTCTACGACGACGCCCACCCCGCCGGCGTACAGGTCTACGTGGACCTGGCGACGGACCACGGCTGGGCCACCATCCGGCCCGGCGTCACCGAGTTCCACCTGATCGACATGGACCTGGACGTCATCCGGACCGCGGACCGCGGCGTCTACGTCGACGATGAGGACGAGTTTGCCGAGCACCGGATCGAGATGGACTACCCCGCAGACGTGGTGGACCGGATCACCGCTGCGTCGGATCAGCTGTACCAGGCCGTCAAGGCACAACAGCCACCATTCGACGGCTCAGACCGCGAATGGTTCAGGAGAGGACGGGCATGAGCGGAATTATCAGGGTCTACAAACGGGACGACGACGGCACCCTGCGGTTCAGGGAAGCCTGGATTGACGAGGACTTCAACGAATTCGTCATGAACCACGGCGTCGTGGGGCACCAGAGCACCACGGAGGAGACGGACGCCGTCGACGCCGAGGCCGCGGAGCGGCTCATGGACGCCTTCGCCGGGCAGTGCGCCGAGGACGGGTACGCCGAAATTCCGGACGAGGAACAGTTCTGGGTGGTGGCGCAGTACGCCCTCAAAACCAAGGACGGGACCAGCCGCGACCGGTACCTCGAGGAAAAAGCCAAGGACGCCCTGATCAGCCACCTGGCATGGCGGGGCCTCGGAATCGTGGACCGCTCCGAATTCTCCGACGCCAAGCTCAACATCTTCATCCTCACCCCGGACGTGAACAAAACGGTGAACGCCGTCAAGGTCTGCATCCGTGGCGAGGACCTGGACTTCACCAAGCTGAGCATCGGGGCCGCAGCCTTCGGCGAGGACACCTTCAAGCTCAAGCACTCCCCGAAGCAAGCGAACAGCTTCACGCTTTAGGTACCACCTGCAAGGAGCCGGGCACGGCTCACATCAGTTTGGGGGCAACCGACTGGAAGGCAACGCCATGACGCGCAAATCCCCTCACCCAGGCAGCACACCGCTCCCGGCCGGCCTGGCGGCCCCGGCACGCAGGTCCCTCGCCCACGCGGGGGTGGAAACCCTCGAACACCTCGTGCAGCTCGGCCGGCGCCGGCTTGCCGGGATGCACGGGATCTGCCCGCGGACTCTGGCCCAGCTCGAGGATGCCCTCGACGAACGCGGCCTGGAACTGCCCGCGGGCTGACCCGCGCGGGCAGACCTGCGGGCAGACCGGCGGCCCCGGCCCGCAGCCGGAAGCGGCTGCCGGGCGTTATAGGCTGAACCCCATGACTGAATACCGCCGCATAGGAAATTCCGGACTGACCGTCTCCGTCGTCGGGCTGGGCTGCAACAACCTTGGCCGGTCCAATACGGCCACCGAGTCGCAGGAGGGGACCGACGCCGTCGTCCATGCCGCCCTGGACTCCGGAATCACCTTCTTCGACGTCGCCGACACGTACGGCAAGGAGCCGGGCCTCAGCGAGACCATGCTGGGCAAAGCCCTTCAGGGCCGCCGCGACGACGCCGTGATCGGCACCAAGTTCGGAATGGACATGCGCGGGGCCAACGGCAACGACTTCGGCGCCCGCGGCTCCCGCCGGTACATCATCAAGGCCGCCGAGGCCTCGCTGCGTCGCCTGGGAACGGACTGGATCGACCTCTACCAGTTCCACACCCCCGACCCGCTCACGCCGATCGAGGAGACCTTGGACGCCCTCGACGAACTGGTTACCAGCGGCAAGGTCCGCTACATCGGCCACTCCAACCGCGCCGGGTGGCAGATCGCCGAAGCCGAGTTCGTGGCCCGCGCCCGCGGGGGAGCGCGCTTCATCTCCAGCCAGAACCACTACAACCTGCTGGACCGCCGCGCCGAACAGGAGGTCACGCCGGCCGCCGAAGCCTACGGGCTCGGTGTCCTGCCGTACTTCCCGCTGGCCAACGGCCTGCTCACCGGCAAGTACGCCAAGGACACCGCCCCCGCGGGGTCGCGCCTCAGCCACACCCGCACCAACCTGGTCCACGACGCCGACTGGGACCAGCTGGGCGCGTTCAGCACGTTCGCCGTCGACCGTGGCCTCAACGAGATCCAGGTGGCGTTCTCCTGGCTCGCGGCCCAGCCCTCCGTCAGCAGCGTCATCGCCGGCGCCACCCGGCCGGAACAGGTCCGCCAGAACGCCGCCGCCGTCGCCTGGATCCCCACCGCCGCGGAACGTGCCGAGCTGGACGACCTCTTCCCGCGCACGCCGAAGGTCGCACTGTTCTGAGCGCCGACACACCCGGAGCTCCGGCAGCCGGACACCGGATCCTGATGGACGTCGACACCGGGATCGACGACGCCCTGGCCCTCGTCTACCTGCTGTCCCGGCCGGAGGTCCACCTGCAGGCCATCACCTGCACGGCCGGTAATGTCGGTGCCCGCCAGGTGGCGCTCAACAACCTGGCGCTGCTGGAACTGTGCGGCAGGGCCGGCATTGAGGTGGCCATCGGCGCCGAGGTGCCGCTGGAAATCCCGCTGGTCACCACCGAGGAGACCCACGGTCCGCAGGGGATCGGCTACGCGGAGCTGCCGGCGCCCGCGCAGCAGGTCTCGCCGCGCCACGCCGTCGACGTCTGGGTGGAGGAAGTCCGGGCGCAACCGGGGGAGATCACCGGGCTGATCACCGGGCCGCTGACCAACTTTGCCCTGGCCCTGCGCCGCGAACCGGAACTGCCGCGGCTGCTCAAGGGCCTCGTGATCATGGGCGGGAGTTTCTTCTACCAGGGCAACACCACGCCCACCGCGGAGTGGAACGTCTCGGTGGACCCGCACGCGGCCAAGGAAGTCTTCGCCGCGTACCGCGGCCTGCCGGAGGACAAACTGCCGCTGGTGTGCGCGCTGGAGACGACCGAGCGGATCGAGATGCGCCCCGAACACTTCCGCCGCCTCGGCGACGCCGCGGGGGTCGGGCCCGAACTGGTCCTGCCGGAGCAGCCCGAGGGCCTCCCCAGCACCTCTGCCAGCCCGCTCGTGGCCTGCCTGTCGGATGCGATCAGGTTCTACATGGAATTCCACCGGCTCTACGACCAGGGCTACGTCGCCCATATGCATGACGCCTTCGCGGCCTGCGCCGCCGCCGGACGCACGCCGTTCACGGCCCGCCCGGCCACGGTCGACGTCGAAACCGGGTCCCCGCTGCTGACCGGCACCACGGTGGCGGACTTCCGTGGCCTTTGGGGACTGCCGCCCAACGCCCGGATCGTCGCGTCCAACGACCCGGAGCAGTGCTTCGCGGAGCTGATTTCCTCGGTGGGGGCATTGGCCCGGGAGCGTATGTCCGCCGGGACTCCTGCCACTGGTTAGGATGGTAGCTGCGCCGAGGTGACATAGGCGGATGTTGCAGCCCCCACCAAAGGACCATCCCCATGTCACAGCAGTCCCTGACCCTCCCTGCCACCGGCCCGGGCGACGGCTCCGCCGGCAGCGCCGCCGGCAGAACTACAGCCCAGCGGAACCGCTGCCTGCTGGAACTCGCCGGTGCCGCCGCGATCGCGGC
Source organism: Pseudarthrobacter sp. 1C304 (assembly GCF_052245515.1). Lineage (NCBI taxonomy): Bacteria > Bacillati > Actinomycetota > Actinomycetes > Micrococcales > Micrococcaceae > Pseudarthrobacter > Pseudarthrobacter sp. 1C304. The sequence continues at coordinate 196,083 of NZ_JBQQCH010000007.1, forward strand.
CACCTACCTCTTCCTGGTCCTCACCCAGCCAGCGGACATCGCCAACGGTCCCGCCAGCGCGGCGGCGCTGGTGGCCCTCGGCGGGTTCCTCCTCGGCGCCGTCCTGCTGGTCGCCGCGGCGCTTCCGGTCCTCCCCACCTCCACGCTGGTGCTGATGCCGGTGGCCCTGGTCCTGAACGTGGTCCTGGGCCAGCTGATGGGCACCACGGGGCTGCCGTTCTACCTCGACGCCATCGGCACCGTCCTGATCGCCGTCCTTGCCGGGCCCGCCGCGGGCGCCGCCACAGGCGCCCTTAGCACCATCGTCTGGTCCTTTTTCAACCCGACCGTGCTGCCCTTCGCGGCCGGGGCCGCGCTGATCGGCTTCCTCGCCGGCCTTGCCGCCCGGAGCGGCCTGTTCCGCCGGTTCTACCTCGCTCCCGTGGCCGGCTTCATCACCGGCATCCTCGCAGGCGTCGTGTCCGCCCCGATCGCGGCGTTCGTCTTCGGCGGCACCGCGGGCCTCGGCACCGGCGCGGTGGTCAGCGCCTTCCGCGCCATGGGCGACACCCTCCTCGCTGCCATCACCAAGCAGGCACTGATCTCGGACCCCATGGACAAGGCCATCGTCTTTGCCATCGCCGCCCTGCTGGTCTACGCCCTGCCGCGCCGCACCACCTTCCAGTTCGCGTTCGTCCGGCGCTTCCGGGTGCTGGCCGGCAAGTCCCCGGCAGCAACGGAGCCGGACACCTGATCCGTACACCGAACAGAAAGCCTGTCCGCATGCCCGCACCCCTCCACCCGCTGACGTCGCTCACGGCCGCCTGCTGCACCGCCGTGATCACGACGGCGGCGGGCAGCTGGCCGCTGTCCGTGGCGGTCTCCGCCGCGGCCGTGGCGCTGGCCGCGCGGGCCGGCGCCGGCCGCCGCGTCCTCACCGCGGCGGCCGCGGTCCTGCTGCCGCTGGGTTTGTCGCTGCTGTTAGTGCACGGCCTGTTCTTCCCGGAGGGCCGCACCGTCCTGGCAGCCTGGGGCCCGGCCCGGGTGACGGCGGAGGGCCTGGCCTTCGCCCTGGAGGCGGGCACCCGTACAGGCGCGTGCGTGCTGGTGCTGCTCCTCTTCTCCTTCACCGTCAACGCCCCGGACCTCACTGCCGCGCTGGCCGCCCGCCGGCTGCCTCCGCAGTTCAGCTTCGTCCTCGCGTCCGCGCTGACACTGCTGCCGGCCGTGGCCGGCAGGCTCGGCGCCATCCGGGCGGCACAGGAGTCCCGCGGCCTGGTGCTCGGCGGCGGAGCGCCGGCCCGGCTGGCCGCGGTGCGGGTGCAGATGGTGCCGCTGGTCCTCGGCCTGCTCGAAGAGTCCGGGCACCGGACCCAGGCCCTGGAAGCCCGTGGCTTTGGCCGCCCGGGCCCCCGGACCAGCTACCGCCAGGTGGCGGATCCGCCCGCGCAGCGCCGGCTCCGGGCCGTGCTGCTGGTGCTCGCCGCCGCGGCCGTGGCCCTCCGGCTCGGAGCCTCGTGGCCGGCCCCGGGGCTGTTGTGACAGGCACAGGCCCCGCCGCCGTCGGGACCCGCGATGTGCTGGCCGCCCGGATCGGCAGCTTCACCTTCCATGGCGACGCGGCCCCCGCGCTGCGGAATGTGGAGCTCGGCGTCCGTGCCGGCACACTGACCGCCGTCCTGGGCGGGTCCGGCAGCGGCAAGACCACCCTCGGCAAGCTGCTGGCCGGCTGGCACCGGCCCGGACACTCCGGAGCGCTGACCGGGCGGCTCGAGCTGGCCGGGGAGCGGCTGGAGTTCCGCGGCGGCGGGGATGACCCACGGATCAATCCCGCCGGCTGGTCGGACCGGGTGGGCTACGTGCCGCAGGATGCGGCCGCCATGCTCAGCACGGTGCGCTCCACCGTGGCGGAGGAACTCGCCTTCGGCCTCGAAAACCGCGGCACACCGCGGCCCGACATGCAGCGGATGGTCCAGCGTGCCGCGGAGCTGACCGGCCTTGCGGCGTTCCTGGACCGCGACCCCGCGACCCTGTCGGGCGGGGAGCTGCGCCGGCTGGCCATCGCCTGCGCCGTCATCACCGAACCGCAGGTGCTGGTGCTGGACGAACCGCTGGCTTCCCTCGACGCCGCCGGGGTGATCGTGGTCCGGGACCTCATGGCCCGGCTCATGGCGGCGGGGACCGCCGTGGTGGTGCTCAGCCAGTCAGCCGACGGGCTGGCCCGTTCCGCAGCGCGCTGGCTGGTCCTCGACGGCGGCACCGCCACCGCCGGCGGCCGGCCCCGGGAACTCCTACGGTCACCGGAGCTCGCCCGGAGCGGAGCCGTGCTCCACACGGTCACCCACACCGTGCCGGCCGTCCGGGCAGGCCTGCCCGCCGGTGCCGCGCCGGTGCTGGAGCTGGACGGGCTGGGCTTCGGCTATACCGGGGCAGGCGGCGCCGCGGGGGAGCCGCTGCTGCTGCGGGATCTGCACCTGCGGGTGCGGCCGGGGGAGATTGTGGCGATCACCGGTCCCAACGGGGCCGGCAAGTCCACACTGCTGCGCCACGTCAACGGGCTGCTGCAGCCGCTGGCCGGAGAGGTCCGCGTCCAGGGACGGAGCATTGCCGGCCTTCCCGCGGGCCGGGTGGCCGCAGCGGTGGGGCTGCTCTTCCAGCATCCCCGGGACCAGCTCTTCGAACGGACGGTGCTGCGGGAGGTGGGCTTCGGCCTGCGGAAGTTGTGGGGCAGGGAAGCGGGCTCCGCCGCTGACGCCGCCCTCGACGCCGTCGGGCTGGCCGGGGAAGCGGGCACGCACCCGGCGGAGCTGCCGGCGTCGAAACAGCGGCTGCTGGCCCTCGCCACGGTTCTGGCCCGCCGCCCGGCCGTCCTCGCGCTCGACGAACCCACGGTGGGGCTGGACCGGCACGCCCTGGAAGTCCTGCACCGGGCCATCGACGCCGAGGCCGGGCGGGGCGCGGCCGTGGTGCTGGTCACCCACGACCCCGTCTTCGCCCGGGCCACGGCACATCGCATCCTGGTGCTGGAGGGCGGGGCGCTGCGGGAGCCCTGATTCTGGCGTGCCGGGGGCTTGCGGCCCTACCGGCCCGCCTCCCCGGAGGCCCAGCATGGGGCCATGAACACCCCAGCAGACGCCACCGGACCTGCCGCCATGCCGGCCGTCCTGAAGATTGCAGCCGGCATCTGGCTGATTCTCGGGGGGATCGGGACAGTGTGGACGCTTCTGGGTCTGCTGCTGGTGCTGGCCTTCGGCGGTATGGTCGCCCCGGCCACGTACCTCCCGGCGCTGGCGCTTTACCTGGCCAGCGGAGCCGTTTTCGTCATGGGTATTGTCCTGGTGGTGCTCCTGCGGCGCGGGGCGCGGTGGGCGCGCATTGTCCTGACGGCACTTGCGGTGATTCTTCCGGCGCTCTTGTTCGTCCGCGGCGGGCCGTTCGTGGGTGAGGTTCCCTGGCAGCAGGTCCTGCTGTCGCCTGTGGGAGGAGTGGGTGTTGCCGCTGTGGCCGCGACGGTGCTGATGTGGCTGCCGCCGTCCAACAGATTTTTTGCCCGGCGGGCGGTGAACCTGGCCGAAAAACCGGCGGACTCCGGGTCCGGCCGCATGCCACAGTCCGTGGCGGCAGCGGCCTGGATCCTGGTGGTGGCCGGAGTCGTCGCCACCCTGCAGGCCGCGCTGGGGCTGGCGCTCCTTGCCGGATTTTGGGATCCGGCCGCGAACGTCACTCCGGCGCTGGTGCTGTGGCTTACCCTGGCGGCCGTGGCGGCTGCCGACATCGCCTGCGCCCGGGAAGTCCGGCGGGGAAAGCCGTTCGTCCGGCCCCTGGTGACGATCATCCCGCCGGCGGGCCTGGGCCTCATCGCGCTTGCCGCGGTCGCCGGCACTTTGTCATTGGACCCGGGCAATCCGCCGGCCCCGGGCGGGCTGGGTGCGGCCGTTCTTCTCGCGATTCTGTCGCAGGGGCTTCCGCTCATCGCCGGCCTGGTGGCCGCTGTCCTCGTCTGGCTTCCCGCGTCAGGACCGCACTTCCGCAGGGCCGGCGACGCCGTTCCGGCCGCGCCGGCAGGACCTGGCCAGGCAGCGCTGCCGCCCGCACCCGGGTAGGGCGCGGGCGGCAGGAGCAGGCTCAGGCGGCAGGTTCGGACGCAACCCCGGGGGCCAGGAACTTCTTGCCGTTGACCCGTTCGGAGGCCCCCACCCGGTCAAGGTAGGGGGTGATGCCGCCGAGGAACATCGGCCAGCCCGCGCCGAGGATCATGCACAGGTCGATGTCCTCCGGCCCGGCCACGACGCCCTCCTCGAGCATCAGGCCGATCTCCTCGGCCAGGGCGTCCTGCGTGCGGCGCAGCACCTCCCCGCCCGTGGACGGCGAATCACCGAAGGACATCAGCGCCAGCGTTTCGGCCGGGATCTCCGGACGGCCGGCCTTGACCGACGCCGGATCCCAGATGGACCTCACGCCGTTGTCGATCAGGGCCTGCAGGTTCGCGGACACCGGGAAGCGGTCGCCGAAGGCGGCGTGCAGGGATTCCTGGACATGCTGGGCTACCGGCAGCCCCACCATGGCGCCGAGCGTGAACGGCGTCATCGGCAGGCCCATCGGGCGCAGCGCGTTGTCCGCCACGTCGGCCGGGGTGCCCTCATCGAACGCCGCCGTCACTTCGCCCATGAGCCGCAGCAGGAGCCGGTTCACCACAAACGCGGGGGCGTCCTTCACCAGCACAGAGGACTTCTTGAGTCCCTTGGCCAGCTCGAACGCGGTGGCCAGCACGGAGTCGTCGGTCCTGGGCGCACGGACGATTTCCAGCAGCGGCATCACGGCCACCGGGTTGAAGAGGTGGAAGCCCACCAGGCGCTCGGGGTACTGCAGGTCCGCGGCCATGGCCGTGACGGACAGGGAGGACGTGTTGGTGGCCAGGATGCACTCGGGGGAAACGATCGCCTCGACCTCCTTGAACACCTGCTTCTTGACGTTGAGCTCCTCGAACACAGCCTCGATCACGAAGTCCGCGTCCGCGAAGGCTTCCTTGGAGACCGAGCCGGTGACCAGGGCCTTGGTCCGGTTGGCGGCGTCCGCGCTGATGCGCTTCTTCGCCAGCAGCTTGTCCACCTCGGCGTGCACGTAGCCCACGCCCTTCTCCACGCGCGCCTCGTCGATGTCCGTCATCACCACCGGGACCTTGAGCTGGCGGGCGAAGAGGAGGGCCAGCTGGCTGGCCATCAGGCCGGCGCCCACAACGCCGATCTTGGTCACCGGCCGTGCGAGCTTGCGGTCCGGGGCGCCCGCTGGGCGCTTGGACCGGCGCTGCACCAGGTCCAGGAAGGCGTAGACGGTGGATCGGAACTCGTCGGTCTGCATGAGGTCCGCGAGGGTCTCGCATTCCAGTTCCGCGGACTGGGCCTGCGTCAGGGTCCGGTTGGCCTCCATCACCTCCAGCACCTTGGCCGGTGCGGGGGACGCGTTGGAGGTCTTGGCCTCGACGAAGGCACGGCCCGCGGCGACGGCCCCGGCCCAGCGGTCGGCGACGTCCGCAGCGGCGGCGTCGACGGCGTTGGCGCGCTCCGGGGTGACCGCGCCCGCGATCACCCGGGCCGCCCACGCGACGGACTGCTCGACGAAGTCGGCCGGCTCGAAGATGGCATCAGCGACGCCGAGTTCGTAGGCCTGCGGGCCGGTCAGGGTGCGGTTGTTGCTCAGCGGGTTCTCGATCATCACCTTGACGGCGTTCTCGGGCCCGATCAGCCGCGGCAGGATGTAGACGCCGCCCCAGCCCGGGATCAGCCCGATGAAGGCCTCCGGCAGGGCCAGTGCCCCGGCGCCGGTGGAGACGGTGCGGTACGTGGACTGCAGGGCGATCTCGAGGCCGCCGCCCAGGGCCAGGCCGTTGATGAACGCGAAGCTGGGCACACCCAGGTTGGCCAGGGTGGAGTACACGTCGTGGCCGAGCTGGGCCATCCAGAGGCCCTGCTCGCGGCCGCTGACCGACTTCACCGTGGACAGGTCTGCGCCGGCCACCAGGAAGTACGGCTTGCCGGTGACACCGACGCCCACGATTTCGCCGCGCGCCGCGCGGTCCCGCAGGCCTTCGAGCACGGTGCCGAGCTCGATCAGGGTGTTGGGGCCCAGCGTGGTCGGTTTGGAGTGGTCCAGGCCGTTGTCCAGCGTCACCAGGGCGAAGGTGCCCGGGCTGGTGCCGTTAACAGCGGGGAGCTGGATGTCCTGGACGTAGGAGTGGGTCACCGTTTCGGTCGGAAACAGTTCGGCAAGTTTGTGGAAATCGGCGGCGCTCATGCTGCGGCTCCAGTCTCGGTGATGGTGGTGTAGTCGGCGTGGTGCGGGTTTTCCCAGATGACCGTGGCGCCCATGCCCAGGCCGATGCACATCGTGGTCATGCCATAGCGGACGCTGGGGTCCTCCTCGAACTGGCGGGCCAGCTGGTTCATCAGCCGCACCCCGGAGGACGCGAGCGGGTGCCCGACGGCGATCGCCCCGCCATAGCGGTTCACCCGGGGGTCGTCGTCGGCGATGCCGAAGTGGTCCAGGAAGCTGAGCACCTGCACGGCGAAGGCCTCGTTGATCTCGAACAGGCCGATATCGTCGATGCCGAGGCCAGCGTTCGCCAAGGCCTTTTCGGTGGCCGGGACCGGGCCGATGCCCATGACTTCGGGCTCGACGCCGGCGAACGCGTAGCTGACCAGGCGCATCTTGACCGGCAGGCCGAGTTCTTCGGCGGCGTCGGCGGAGGCCAGCAGCGCCGCGGTGGCGCCGTCGTTGAGGCCCGCGGCGTTGCCCGCCGTGACCCGGCCGTGGGCCCGGAAGGGGGTCTTCAGCCCGGCGAGGTCGTCGACCGAAGTGCCCGGCCGCGGCGGTTCGTCCACCGTGTTCACCGTCCAGCCCTGCCCTGGCTTCATGGTGGCGACGGGCACCAGGTCCGGCTGGATCTGGTCCTTGGCGTAAGCGGCGGCCAGCTTGTCCTGGGAGGCCACGGCGTAGGCGTCGGTGCGGTCCTTGGTGATGGCCGGGAAGCGGTCGTGCAGGTTCTCTGCGGTGTTGCCCATGTTGAGGGCGGCCGGGTCAACGATCCGTTCGGACATAAAACGCGGGTTGGGGTCCGCGCCGGCTCCCATGGGGTGGTTGCCCATGTGCTCCACGCCGCCGGCGATGACGACGTCGTAGGCGCCGAAGCCGATGCCGCTCGCCGTCGTGGTCACGGCCGTCATGGCGCCGGCGCACATCCGGTCGATCGCGAAGCCGGGAACAGTCCGCGGCAGCCCGGCCAGCAGGGCGGCGGTGCGGCCGATGGTGAGGCCCTGGTCCCCGCTCTGGGTGGTGGCCGCGATGGCCACCTCGTCGATCCTTTCGGCGGGGAGTGACGGGTTGCGGCGCATCAGTTCGCGGATGCACTTGACCACGAGGTCATCGGCGCGGGTTCCCGCGTAGATGCCCTTCTCGCCGGCGCGGCCGAACGGGGTGCGGACGCCGTCTACGAAGACGACCTCGCGCACGGCGCGGGGACTTGTGGTGCGGGGACCCGCGCTGCGGGGGTTGGGGCGGCTGGTCGTCCCGCCACTGGGATTTCCGCTACTGGGCTGCTGGCTCACGTCGTACTCCTCATCGAGACATGGGTGCCGGGGCCGTGCTGTCCGGGGGCGCAAGCGCGCCGGGCAGCACGGATCCGGGCGACATCAAACAACATGTTACTCGCCGGTAACATAGCTGGCAAGGAGTGCCCGGAAGGATCAGCCCGGCCGCGTCGCGGAAGGAGACGGGCGCAGGTCGAGGGCGCCGGGTGGCGGCTAGTGGGCCGTATCCGCGGCGGGGGCTGCGGGGGCGGCGGGGGCCGCCTTCGTTTCCTTGGCGGGCAGCGGCTGGGGGTTCCGGAAGGCCTCGGCGATCAGGGGAGCGGCGAGCTCTATCTGCCACTGCCGGGCACCCAGGTTGGCCAGTTCCTCCGCGATGCCTTCCTCGCTGGTCTCGGCCGGCGGCCGCCAGGCGACGCGGCGGAGGTAGTCGGGTGTCAGCAGGTTCTCCACCGGCATGTTGAGTTCCTCCGCCTTGGCCTGCAGGAGCGGCCGGGCGGTTGCGAGCCGGGCTGCGGCGTCCGGGTCCCGGTCCGCCCAGACGCGCGGCGGCGGGGGAGCGTTGGTGGGCAGGTGGAGGGGCGGGAGGTCCTCAAGGGTTCGGGCGGTGCTGATGCAGCGCAGCCAGCGGGGCGCCTCCCGCTGGGCGGCGCGGCCGTGGAAGCCCTTGGTACCCAGCAGTTGCGGCACGGTGGTGGGCATGGCCTTGGCGGCGGCCACCAGCGCCGAATCGGGGATCAGCCGGCCGGGCGCGACGTCGCGCTTCTGCGCCAGCGAGTCCCGCTCCAGCCACAGCTCGCGGACCGCGGCCAGCTGGCGCCGGTCGCGGATCTGGTGCAGGCCGGACGTCTTGCGCCACGGGTCGACGCGCGGCGGCGCCTGCCCGGCCTCGAGGAGCGCGGCGAACTCCTGTTCCGCATAGTCCAGCTTGCCGTCGGCGACGAGGAGTTCAATGAGCTCCTCGCGCAGCTCGGTGAGGACCTCGACGTCGAGGGCGGCGTAGCGCAGCCAGGGTTCCGGCAGGGGCCGGGTGGACCAGTCTGCCGCGGAATGTTCCTTGGCGAGGCCGAAGCCGAGGAGCTGTTCGATGACGGCGGCGAGGCCCACCCGCGGAAGGCCGGCAAGCCGGGCCGCCAGTTCGGTGTCGAAGAGTTTGTCCGGCCACATGCCGAGTTCGGACAGGCACGGCAGGTCCTGGCTGGCTGCGTGGAGGATCCATTCCACCCCGCGCAGGGCGTCGTTGATGATGGCCAGGTTGCCGAAGGGCTCGGGATCGATCAGCCAGGTGCCGGATCCTTCACGGCGGATCTGGACCAGGAAGGCGCGCTGGCCGTAGCGGAAGCCGGAGGCGCGTTCGGCGTCCACGCCGGCGGGTCCGTGCCCTGCGGCGAGGGCCGCGGCGCAGCGTTCCAGGCCGGACTGGGTTTCAATGACGAGCGGCACACCGTCGCGCGGGGCATCGAGGTCGATCACCTCGGGGACCAGGCTGTCGAACCCGTCCACTGCGATGTGGGCGGTGGTGTCTGCGGCCTCCGGCGTGGTTGGCACTGTGGTGGCGGCCGCGCCCGCGGTGGTGATTTCCGGAATATGAGGGCTCATGATGACTTCAGTTTAGCGACAACACGGTGTTGCGGGCCGCGCAATGGCCAAAACCGGGCCGGGAGGTTCGGCACACCGGTCCCGGCTCAGGCCTGCCCGCGGCGCCAGCGCGGCAGGGGAGTGACGCCGTCGGGCAGCGGCGGAAGGCCGGCGAAGGTGCAGACCATGTCCGACCAGGCTTCGAGGTGTGAGGTGATGTCCGGGGTGGCGGGAGTCCAGGACGCCCGGAGCTCGATGTCGATGGAATCGGGCCGGTCGGAGAGGGTCCCGAAGCTTTCGGACAGGACCCGTGTGGCGGTGCCGCCGGCCGAACGGTAGGGGGCTGCATGGTCCTGCAGTGCCTCCACCAGCCAGGTCCATGCGACCGGGCCGAGCATCTGGTCGTTGCCCATTTCCGGTTCCAGCTGTGCGCGGATGTAGGTGACAATCCGGAACTCGCCCTCCCAGACGGCCGAGCCATCGGGATCGTGCAGCAGGATGAAACGGCCTGTGGCCAGTTCGACGTCGTCGCCGCCGGTTGCACGGGCCAGGGCTGCGGCGGCGGGTCCGTGGACGGCGCCGGAGGCCGGTTCGCCGGGAGCCACAACCTCTGCCCCGAGGGCGACGGCGAACGGTGCCAGGCGTGCCGGTGCCGGGATCTCCTCGAGGCGCAGCTCACTGCGGGTCCGTGCCTGCCGAAGGGTCCCCAAGGCAAAAAGGAAATCTGCCGGAACCTGATCGAGTGCGTTCACAATGGAAGGTTATGCACGGGGCAGCCCCCGGTCCGGCAGGCTCGCCGCCGGGCCGGGGACGCCGTCGATGGATCAGCCGGCAGCGAGCTCGCGCTTGATGGCCGCGATAAAGGAGTCAACATCATCCTCGGTGGTGTCGAAGGAGCACATCCAGCGGACCTCCCGGGCCGCCTCGTTCCAGTCGTAGAAGCGGAAGGACTGCCGCAGCCGGTCGGCCACCCCGGCCGGAAGGATGGCGAACACGCCGTTGGACTCGGTCTTCTGGCTCAGTTCGATGCCCGGAATGGATTCGACGCCGGCGCGCAGCCGGGACGCCATGGCGTTGGCGTGCGCGGCGGAGCGCAGCCACAGGTCGCCCTCCAGGAGGGCAATGAACTGGGCGGACATGAACCGCATCTTGGAGGCCAGCTGCATGTTCATCTTGCGCAGGTAGACCAGCCCCTGCGCCGCGGCGGGGTTCAGGGCGATGACCACCTCGCCGAAGAGCAGGCCGTTCTTGGTCCCCCCGAAGGACAGGATGTCCACACCGGCGTCGCGGGTGAAGGCCCGCAGCGGCACATTCAAATGCGCTGCGGCGTTGGCCAGCCGGGCGCCGTCCATGTGCAGCTTCATGCCCTTGGCGTGGACATGCTCCGCGATGGCCCGGACTTCCTCCGGCGTGTAGCAGGTGCCCAGCTCGGTGGTCTGGGTGATAGAGACGGCCAGCGGCTGGGCGCGGTGCTCATCGCCCCAGCCCCAGGCCTCCCTGTCGATCAGCTCGGGGGTGAGCTTGCCGTCCTCCGTAGGGACCTGGAGCAGCTTGATGCCGCCGATCCGCTCCGGGGCGCCGTTCTCGTCCATGTTGATGTGCGCCGTGGAGGCGCACACCACGGCGCCCCAGCGCGGCAGCAGGGACTGCAGCGAGAGCACGTTGGCTCCGGTGCCGTTGAAGACCGGGAAGCATTCGATGCCGGTCCCGAAGTGCTCCTCCATCAGCTGCTGCAGCCGGGCGGTGTAGTCGTCCTCGCCGTAGGAGACCTGGTGGCCCTCGTTGGCAGCGGCCAGGGCTGCCAGCACCTCCGGGTGGACGCCTGAGTAGTTGTCCGAGGCGAAGCCGCGGACGGAAGGGTCATGGAGCCGCACTGCGTTAGCCGCAGGGGCGGTGGCGGGGGCAGTGTCAACTGTGCTTGTCATGGATTTGCTCACACTTTCAGTCTAAGGAGGTCCCGGCCCCACGGCTAAGCCCGGGGTGCTGCGGCGCCAGTGCGGGACCGGGGTCAGTGCTTGGGGTCAGCGCTGGGGGCCGCTGCCGAGGGGCAGCCGCCGGCCGTTCAGGTCCGCTGCGGGGGAGGTGAAAAGCCCGACGGCGGCAGCTGCCAGGTCCTCCACGTCGGTGAAGCCCGGGAAGGTGCGTTCCGGCGACTTCGCCCGCATTGCCGGGTCCACCAGTGCCTTGACCACGAAAATCACCGCGGCGCTGCGCTGTTCCACCGGGTCCTGCTTGCGGCCGGACTGGTCGCGGTGAAAGCCGTCGGCAACGGCCAGGGTCCAGGCTTCGGCGGCGGCCTTGGCGGCGACGTAACTCGCGCCGCCCGCCGTCGGCTTGTCCACGGCGGTGGAGGAGACCAGGGCGAAGCGCCCTGCCTCCGACGCCGCAAGGTCCGCGTAGAAGACCCGGGTGACGTTCCGCACCGTGGTGATGGCGCCGCGTTCCAGGAACTCCCAGTCCTCGTCGCTTTGGTCCGGAATGCCCTTGGCGCCCCGCCAGCCGCCCACCAGGTGGATGACCCCGTCGACAGTTGTGCCGGTTCCGGCCAGCCTCGCATGGACGGTGCTGTGCAGCGCCCGCACCTCAGCGAGGTCGGCGAGGTCGCACACCAGGGGCGTGACGCCGTCGCCGGCTTCTGCTGCTGCCGCCTCGATCCGGGCCTTATCCGAGCCGACGGTGAAGACGGTGTGCCCGGCATGGTGCAGGGCACGGGCGGCGGCGATTCCGGAAGGGCCGCTGCCGCCCGTGACCAGCACGTTCAGGGGACGACCGGTGCTCATCCGGCGTTCATGGCAGCGTTTGTGGCAGCGTTTATTGCCGAGCTCGGCGCGCCCGTGTCGGACGTGCCCGTGATGCCGGCCGTGGATTCAATGACGGGGCGCATCTTCTTCTCGAGTGCCTCGTAGAACATGGACAGCGGGAACTCGTCGTCGAGCACCTGGTCGGTGAGGCCGCGCGGCGGGCCGGCCAGGGGCAGCGCGTCCGGACCCTTGGCCCAGACCGAGGCCGGGTTGGGCGTGACGGTGCCGGAGATCAGCTCGTAGGCTGCCAGCCAGTGCGCCATCTTGGGGCGGTCGATCGAACGCCAGTACAGCTCCTCGATCCTGGCGCCGAGTTCAACCACGACGTCGGCCACCTCGTCCCAGTCGATGCTGAGCTTGCTGTCGGTCCAGTGCAGGACGTGGTGCTGGTGCATCCAGGCGAAGAGCAGCTGGCCGCCAAGCCCGTCGTAGTTGCGGACGCGGCTGCCGGTGATGGCGAAGCGGAAGATCCGGTCGAAGATGACGGCGTACTGGACCAGCTTGGCGTGCCGGCGGGCCTCCGGGTCTGCCTCTTCGTCCTTTTCGATCTTCACGGACTCGCGGAATGCCGTGAGGTCACAGCGGAGTTCCTCCAGCGAATACAGGAAGAAGGGCATCCGCTGCTTGATCATAAAGGGGTCGAAAGGCAGGTCGCCGCGCATGTGGGTGCGGTCGTGGATGAGGTCCCACATGACAAAGGTTTCCTCGGCCAGTCCCTGGTCCTCAAGGAGTGCGGCCGCGTCTTCGGGAAGCTGCAGCGACGTGATGTCCGCGGCGGCGCGGAGGACGCGGCGGAAGCGGGCGGCCTCACGGTCGGCGAAGATGGCGCCCCACGTGAAGGTGGGGGTTTCGCGGACGGCCACGGTCTCCGGGAAGAGCACCGCGGAGTTGGTGTCGTAACCCGGCGTGAAGTCCAGGAAGCGGATGGGAACAAAGAGCTTGTTGGAGTATTCGCCCGCCTCCAGCCCCTCGATGAACTCGGGCCAGATGACCTCGATCAGCACGGCTTCGACCAGGCGGTTGCTGCTGCCGTTCTGCGTGTACATCGGGAAGACCACGAGGTGCTGCAGGCCGTTGACCCGGTGCTGCTGCGGCTGGAACGCCTGCAGTGAGTCGAGGAAGTCCGGCACGCCGAAGCCGCCGTCGGCCCAGCGGCCGAAGTCCGCAACGAGCAGGGAGAGGTACTCGGCGTCGTGCGGCAGCGCCGGAGCGAGGGCTGAGATGGCTGCCGTGATGGTGCGGACATGACCGGCGGCAGCGGCATGATCGGCCGCTTCCGGGACGGAACCGTCCTTGACCTGGAGCTGCTGCAGGGCCGCGGCGGCGGCCTTGAGCTGCAGCCACTCCGGGGAGCTGGCGGAGATCGGGGCAGTGGTGGTGATAGCGGTGGTAGTCATCGTCAGCAGGCGCCTTTCTATGTGCTGGAAGCGTCGCTCTTCAGCGTCGTCTTCGAGCGTAGCAAGGAGTCAGGATCCCTAATGCAAAATATGCTCGAGCATAAGAAATACTATTGCTAACGACCTGCGCAAGGCCCGCCAGCTCCAGTTGCCTGGTTGCTGGCGGGCCCGTTGCAGGAACTGCTGTTTGTCCCGGGCTACTGCCCGGTGCCGCCGTCGTCCGTGACCAGCTTGAGGGACACCGAATTGATGCAGTAGCGCTGGTCGGTGGGGGTGCCGTAGCCCTCGCCCTCGAACACATGGCCGAGGTGGGAGTCACAGGTGGCGCAGCGGACCTCGACGCGGTCCATGCCTAAGGTGCGGTCGTGGATGTACCGGACCGTGCCCTCGGCGAGCGGGGCCCAGAAGGAAGGCCAGCCGCAGTGCGAATCGAACTTCTCCCTGGACGTGAACAGCTCGGTGCCGCACGCCCGGCACTGGTAGACGCCCGCGGTGTGGGTGTCCCAGTACTCGCCGGTGTACGGCCGCTCGGTCCCGGCCTGGCGCAGCACCCGGTACTCCTCGGGCGACAGCTCCTGGCGCCACTGCTCGTCGGGTTTTTCCACGAGGGCCTGTTCACCGGACGCGGCACCGGACTGTCCGGCAGCGGAGCCCCCGGGTACGGCGACGGGAGGGGTCTTGGGCCTGTTGCTAAAGATGCTCATAGCATGAACAACGCTCAGGAGTCCCCGATAAATCCCGATCCGGCGTACAGATGCAGCACCGGCAGGCCCAGTTTGTCCTGGGCTTTGGTGGCCCAGTCGGTGTGGAAGGTGTCCGCGACGGCGTGCGGGCGCGTGATCACCACGGCCTGCCCGGCGCCCACTTCGCGGACTTTGGCAACCATGCTGTCGACGGCCTTGCCCGCGACGATTTCGCCGGTCACGCCGCTGCCCAGCCCGGCCAGTGCCGCGAGCGAGGCCGCCAGGGTCTCTGCCGCTTCCGCGCGTTCCCCGGCGGGGTCGGGATGGGACGTCAGTTCGCGGAAGGCCTTGGAGATTTCCAGCAGGGACAGGTTCTCCAGGAAATCCACCAGCAGATGCCGCTCCGTGCTGGCGGGAACCAGGACCACCAGCGGGGCGTCACCTCCGGCCAGCAGTCTTTCGATGTTCACACGGTCGTCTGCGCCGAGGGGCTCTTCTGTCAAAATGACGATTGGTTCACTCATGCCCCCAGCCTAGTCTCGCTCCGGTATGCCCGCACGGATTGGCGCAGTGACCCTTGGGGGAAGAGCGGGCGACCCTGAGGGGACCGGCGGGCGGCCCCGCGGGCCGGAGCGGGCGGCCGCGCCACCTGGCCGGACCGGTGGCCCGCCGCGCCGGGATGCCATGTTGGGCGGGCAGTTCGGTAAGAATGGTGCCATGGCTTCATCCTCACCCCTCTTGCCGGGCCCGCAGCGGACCTCTGCTGTCCGCGGCAGGGCCGCGCGCGCCGTCGCGGGCCCTGCGCCGGAGACGTCCGTTCCAGGCTCCGCCAAGTGGGCCCTGGCCGGCGTCATCGGCGGCAGCGCCGCGGCCGGCGTGCTCGCCGCAGGTTCCTCCGCCCTGGCCCTGTATTTCGCCCGCCGGGTGATCACTCCCGCGCGTGTCCGGGAAGAGGACCAGGAAGTGCTCGCGGTGATCCGGCGCGACGGAGGGCTGCAGGTGATCCTCGCGGCAACGCCTGATGCCACCGTTGAGGGTGTCTACGGGCTGTTCTTCGACGGCGGCCGCGGTCACGCCCGGATCGGCCGGATTGTGTCCTATTCGCCGGCAGAGCGGACGGTCCAGCGTGAAGTCGAAGCCGTCTACAGCGGCGACCTCAGCACGGCGCGCCGGGGTTACTGGAGCGGCGCCGCCTACCCCGACCCGGCCGGCATCGGCCTGCCCGCGGAGGACGTGGACATCGACGTCGACGGCGGGACCGCGCCGGCGTGGCTGGTCCGGGCCCCGCAGGAGTCCGGCGTCTGGGCGATCATGGTGCACGGGCGCGGCGCGAGCCGGCAGGAATGCCTGCGCGCGGTCCGGACCGCCCGGGAACTGGGCATGTCCAGCCTGCTGATCACGTACCGCAATGACGGGCTGGCGCCCTCGGCGCAGGACGGGCGCTACGGCCTGGGGTCCACGGAATGGCGCGATGTGGAGGCGGCCATCACGTTTGCGCTGGCGCACGGCGCCCGCGAAGTGGTGCTGTTCGGCTGGTCCATGGGCGGCGCCATCTGCCTCCAGACCGCCGACCTGTCCCGCTACCACCCCCTGATCCGGGCCATGGTGCTGGACGCCCCGGTCATCAACTGGGTGAACGTGCTGGCCCACCACGCCGAGCTCAACCGGATCCCGTCCGCGGTGGGCAGGTACGGTCAGCTGATGATGAGCCACAAGCTCGGCCGCCGGCTGACCGGCCTCGCGGCTCCGGTGGACCTCAAGGCAATGGACTGGGTGTCCCGTGCGGTGGAACTGCGGACCCCCACGCTGATCATCCACAGCGTCGACGACGAATACGTCCCCTACGGCCCGTCCGCGGCCCTGGCCGAGAAGAATCCGGAGATGGTTACCTTCGAGAGCTTCGACCGGGCCCGGCACACCAAGGAGTGGAATGTGGATCCGGAGCGCTGGGAGCGCCTGGTCACTGCGTGGCTGGGGCAGCAGCTCGCACCCAGGCTGAACCCCGGCCAGCCCACTCCCGACTCCCAGCCCACTCCGGAGGCGCAGGCCCCGCCGAGTTGACACTTCGCGGCAGTGTGGCCCGGGCAAAGTCATATGGTCGTTGCAACGCTCTGATGGATGGAGCGTTTCATGGTCAAGTTGTTTCCTTCGAATGCCCGCACTGAGTTCGTTGACTCGGTGTGTGGCGGGATGTCGATTCTCGCTGCTTC
>NZ_JBQQCH010000008.1:0-196625 GCF_052245515.1 Pseudarthrobacter sp. 1C304
GAAGCAGCGAGAATCGACATCCCGCCACACACCGAGTCAACGAACTCAGTGCGGGCATTCGAAGGAAACAACTTGACCATGAAACGCTCCATCCATCAGAGCGTTGCAACGACCATATGACTTTGCCGCTCGAACATTGCCGTGAAATGTCATCTCGGCGGGGTCCGGCCTTCCCGCGCAGCCTTCCCCGGCCGCCGGAGGGCTTGCGCCCGGCAGCACGGTGCAGCACAGTGAAGCATGGCAACCACCGCTGGAGAGGCCCTGCTGGCTTACCTCGCTGAGCAGTCCGCAGAACTGCGCCAGCATGAATCCGGGGTCCGGAAGAACGACGCCGAATCCATCCATAAGATGCGCGTCGCAGCCCGGCGCCTCCGCTCCCTGCTGGCAACAGGCAGGTCGTTGTTCGCCAAGGGCTCCGCTGATGAGCTCCGGTCCGAGCTGCGCTGGCTCTCGGGCGCGCTGGGGCCGGCCCGCGACCCCGGTGTGGTGCAGGCCCGTCTCAAGGAACTCCTGGCTGAGGAACCCGACGAACTGGTACTCGGTCCGGCGCCCGCGCGGATCGACGAGGAGCTCGACGCCGCCGCTGCCGCCGGTTTTGAAGGCGCTTTGGAGGCGCTAAACAGCAAGCGGTACAAGCAGCTGCTGTCCGCCCTCGATTCCTGGCTCGACGGCGGCAGCCTGTCAGAGAAGGCGTCCAGGCCCCCGCGGAAAGCCATCCGGAAGCTCTCTGCCAAGGATGAGGCCCGCTTGCGGCGGGCCGTGGAGGCACTGCCGGCGGAGGAGGACCGGCCGGCCCGGGACGAAGGGCTCCACGATGTCCGGAAGGCGGCCAAACGTCTGCGCTATTCCGCCGAGCTGGCCGCGTCCCTGGGCGGCGGGTGCGGCGCCAAGAATGCCCGGCGGGCCGCCAAGGCCGCGCGCCGGATCCAGACGGACCTGGGCCAGCTCCAGGACAGCGTGGTGGCCCGGACCCTGCTTGCAGATCTTGGCGCGCGGTCGCTGCGCAGCGGGGAGAACGGCTTCACTTACGGCCGCCTGCACGCGAAGGAGGAAGGGATCGCCGTGCAGGCCGAGGCCGACTTCCTCAAGACGTGGCGGAAGTTCACCGCCTGACGCCCGACACGACCGCCCGGCAGGTAAATCAGCCGGGGCGGATGCCGCGGCGGGGCTGACTAGCGGTCAGTTATGGGCGCGTGCGCGTTTGCCGGCGGCCAGCGACCCACCTGCGAGTGAGGTGGAGCGGCCGGCGCCCCCTGCGGTCCGCCGGGTGACCCGGGAGGGCGGCACCACGGACTGCCCGCCCGCGCTGCGGTCGCGTATCAGACCGGTGCCGGCGATTTCACGGGCCTGGGCGATGCCGGCCACGGCTGCCCTCTTGGTGGGAAAGGTGACGGAGACAGCCATGAGGCTTCCGCCGCCGTCAAGCATGCGGATCCGGTAGCCGCCGTCGGGCGCGTCCACGAGTTCGAAATATCCTGCCATCGCACACTCCTTTGTCCTTCTTCCCAATAAGCGGGATATTAGTAAGTATACTTATCTAGGGTCTGGAAGAACACCGGGGGCCATCGCTCAGCCTTCAGCGCCCGGCGACCGGAGAGTCGCTGCGGCGGACACCGCCGTCGTGCAGTTCGAGGGGGCACTCATCACCAGCGCAAAGCGGCGTGTCCCCCAGCTCGGTCCGACTAGGATCCAAAACATGCTGCAGCGGAACATCTCCACCCCACCCGTCGGCGCGGCACAGCCGCTCTCCCCCGGTCCGGGCCCGCAGCGGGGACGGCCCATGTGAACAGCGGCGTGCACATCGGCACCAGCGGCTGGAGCTACGACCACTGGGAGGACGTGCTGTACCCTCCCGGGCTGCCGGCCCGGGACCGGCTGGCGCACTACGCGGCGCGTTTCTCCACGGTGGAGCTCAACGCCAGCTTTTACCGCTGGCCCCGAGAGGCCTCCTTCGTGAGCTGGCGCCGGCGTCTTCCGCCCGGGTTCCTGCTGTCCGTCAAGGCCCCGCGCGGGCTGACCCACGGCAAGAAGCTGTACGCCCCGGAGGTGTGGATCGATCGGATCACCCGGTGCTGGCACGAGCTCGGCGACAAGCGGGCGGTGCTGCTGGTGCAGCTGCCCCCGGACTTTGCCCGGGATGACGCGCGGTTGGACTATTTCCTCGCGGCGCTGCCCGGCTGGGTCCGGGTCAGTGTGGAGTTCCGCCACCCGTCCTGGGACGCACCAGACGTCTATTCCCTGCTGGAACGCCACGGCGCCGCGTACTGCGTCATGAGCGGCGCTGGGCTACCTTGCGTTCTCCGCGCCACCGCGGACTTCGTCTACGTGAGGCTGCATGGCCCGGACCGGGAGTACCTCTACGGCGGTTCCTACTCGGACGAGGAGCTGCGCTGGTGGGCGGACCGGATCCGCGAGTGGCGTTGGGCCGGCCGGGAGGTCTTCGTGTATTTCAACAACGACGGCGGCGGAAACGCCGTGCGCAATGCCCAAGTACTGAAGGACATGCTGGGCGGCGCCTGAACGGCGTCGAATCCGGACACGATCCTCGCCGGGCCGCCCGTGTGTGGGAGAGTGGTGGCATGGAATTGGCCTCACAGCAACCACCCCGGCAGCAAACAGTCACCGGCAACCGGGCGTTCCACCTGGCGCACTGGGTCTCCGACACGGTCAACAGCGTCCGCCTGAAGACCGCCCGCCGCTGGAACTTTGTTCCCAAGACAGTGGCCTACCAGGGCTACGGATCCACAACCTGGGTCCGGGTACTCGGCCGGGTGGTGCTGACCAGCAAGCCCAACCCCGGCAGCCGGGCGGAGCGGGCCGCGCAGAACGGCAACCAGAACATCCGCGGCTGGCGGGCGTTTACGTCCGTGCCGATTCAGTACTCCGAGGTGGAAATCGAGATCGGCGGGGTGACCGCCCGGGTCCGGGCGGACCGCGGCGGGCTGGTGGACACCGTCGTCAAGGTGGAACTGACACCGGGCTGGCACACCGCCACCCTGCGCGCCGAAGGCACCGAAGCCGCTGCAGCCGAGATCTTCGTCATCTCCCCGGACACCAAGCTGGGGATCGTGTCCGACATCGATGACACGATCATGGTCACCGCACTCCCCCGGCCTTTCCTGGCGCTGTGGAACACCTTTGTGCTCAACGAGCGCGCTCGGATGGCGACGCCGGGAATGGCCGTGCTGTTGGACCGGATCAAGGTGGAATACCCGGAAGCCCCGGTGATTTACCTGTCCACCGGCCCGTGGAACGCCGCCCCGACGCTGGCACGCTTTATCGCCCGCAACATGTACCCCACCGGCACCCTGCTGCTCACTGACTGGGGCCTTACCCACGACCGCTGGTTCCGCAGCGGCCAGGAGCACAAGCGCCGCAACCTGGAACTGCTCGCCGAAGAGTTCCCGAACATGCGCTGGTTGCTTTTTGGTGACAACGGCCAGCACGACGAGGCGATCTACTCACACTTCGCCCAGCAGCACGGTGACCGGGTCGCCGCCATCGGCATCCGTCAGCTCTCGGCCAGTGAAGCCGTTCTGGCAGGCGGCCACTCGGAGACCGGCGACCACACCGGCTCCGAGGTGCCGTGGATCTACTCCCCGGATGGTGCGGGAATGGCGAAAAGCCTGCAGGGGCTGGGTATTCTCTAGGCAACAAGGTCTGATCTTCCTGGCGGACGCGTGGCGGAGCATCTCTTTGGTGCGGAGTGCTGGGAGGCGCAGCGGCCGTCGCCGCATCCGCGGCGCTGGCTGGAGGCACCGCATCCTTCGGGAAGCGCTCTGTTCTGCCCGACGGCGGCGGGGGCCGCTTTAATGTCAGTGCCTCGCGGGACGATATGGGTATGGAAAACAGGGTGGTTTTCAGTGCGGAGTCTCGGGAGGCAGCGCGGGCTTTGGCCGCGTCAGCTGCGGCGCTGGCTGCTCACATTGACGCGGATCCTTCCGGTCTTCCTGACGATGGTTCTCCAGACGGCCGTTCTGAGGACGGTTCTCCGGAGGATGGTTCTGATCCGTTGGAGGGTGGGGATCCGTTGCGGGATCTGGCGGACGCGTGTCTGGACGGCCTGGCGGGGCTCGCCCGGGTGGAGGCGCAGGGCGCGGCGTTGAAGGCCCTGGTAGCCGCGGAGTACCTGCACACAAGCGAGGCGTTGGCGGCACCCGAGGCGTCCGGCACTGCGCAGGAGATGGCGGAGGTCGCCGAGGTCGCCGGTGTGCTGACCGTCTCCGAGCGTTCGGCCGGGGCGTTTCTGGGTGAGTGTGTGGCGTTGACCGCGCGCCTGCCGCTGACGCTGGCGGCGTTGGGCGCCGGGACACTCTCGTGGCAGCACGCCCGGATCATGGTGGACGAGACGGCGAACCTCGATCCTGCCGGCGCCGCGGCGCTGGAGGCGCATTTCCTGGACCCGGCCGTACCGGACCCGGCCAGGGGGTGCCCGGCCGGGGAGCTGGTCCCGGGACGGTTCCGGGCCAAGGCCCGCACGTGGCGCGAACGCCATCACCCGGTGAGCATCGAAAGCCGCCACAGAAAGTGCGCGGCGGACCGGCGGGTGGAGTTCGTTCCGGACAACGACGGGATGGCCTGGTTCAACGCGTACCTTCCGGCGGAGACCGCGGCAGGGATCTGGAACCGGACCACCGCCGGGGCGAGGGCGCTGCAGGGCCCGGAGGAGCCCCGGACCCTGACCCAGCTCCGCGCTGACGTCGCCGCCACCCTGCTCCTCGGAGCCAACACCGGCAACGGCACCGGCAACGGAGACAGCGCAGATTCTGGGACGGCCGGCGGCGCAGGCACCGCCCGGGCTGGCAGCGGGCATCTTGACGGCCGGGATTGGAACAGTGGTGTGCCGGTGCCGCGGGCGCAGGTTCTGGTCACCGTCCCGGTGATGTCACTCCTGGGGGTGACGGAGGAACCGGCGATGCTGGACGGGTACGGGCCGATCCCGCCGTCCATGGCCCGCCGCCTCGTGGCTGATGGCGCGGATTCGTTCCACCGGGTCCTGGTCGACCCGCGGGACGGGGCGCCGCTGCAGATCGGGCGGACCACTTACCGGGTCACCAAGGCCCTGCGGCAATGGCTGCGGCTTCGCGACGCCAAATGCTCCTTCCCGAACTGCAACAACCCGTCGCTCGACAACGATGCGGACCACCTGTTGGCCTGGGCCGACGGCGGCACCACCGGGATCACCAACCTTGGCCAGCCCTGCCGGAAACACCACCGCCTCAAACACACCACAGCCTGGACCCCCGCCGGAGCCACCAAGACCAGCCCGCCGGGTTGGACCTCACCGACCGGACGGACTTACCCCAGCGAACACCAAGACTGGGAACCACCCCACTGGCCGGCCAGCCTGATCGCTCCGGAGGAACCCGGATGGTCCGTCCCCGGCATGGAACCGCCTCCAGACCCGTTCGCGGGCTGGTTCCAGTTCACCGAAGGCCGGGAACCTGAACCGGAAGCGGACCCCGCTGTCTCTGGATGGGTTTCCGACATGGAGCCACCCATGGGTCCGCTCCCCGACTGGCACCAGTTCACCGCCGCTTGACCACCAGCGGCGCGGGCCCGGGTAACCGCGGAACCCAGACGACAACGGCTAGCCTGCGCCAAGCGGTGGCCCCAGGACGGACCACCCCCACTCCAGTAGGTGTGAGGACTTCTAACCCGCCGGCTGGGGGTGCCCGGCGTCGGTCGATGCGGGCCCGGCGTCCGGTACTGGCAGGGAGTCGGGGACCGTTCCGGCGTCGGAATTAACCGTCACGGCACCGGCGCCCGGAGCCTCCGGCACGGAATCCCGGTGCCGAGCGGCGAGTACTTCCTTGAGCCAGTGGAACGAGGCCTTTTTGGTGCGGTGCTGCGTCTCCCGGTCAACGTGCAGCAGACCAAACTGCTGCTTGTAGCCGCCGGACCATTCGAAGTTGTCCATCAGCGACCACACGTAGTAGCCGCGCAGGTCTACGGACTCCGCGGCGCCGCCGGGTGATGTGGCTTCAATGGCTGTTGCAATGTGGTCCGCCAGGTAGCGCACGCGGCGTTCGTCCGGGATGATGAGCCCGCCGTCCGGGTCCTGGATCTCAAGGTCTTCGAAGCTGGCCCCGCCCTCGGTTATGTAGACCGGGGGAAGGTTGGGGTAGCGTTCGGCCATTTCTGCGAGGGCGACGGCCATGTACTCCGGCTTGATGGGCCAGCCGTAAGCGGTGATCTCGGTGTCCGGGAAGGATGCAATGTGGAACGGGGCCCCGGGTGCAGTGCCGCTCAGGTCGTCCCCCATAGCCTCGGCCATTCCCTTGGGCACGGCACCGTCGCCGGGACCGGAGGCCACGCGCGTGGGCATGTAGTAGTTGAGCCCATAGAAGTCCAGCGGCTGCGAGATCAGTTTCATGTCCTCGCTGGACGGGCTGAACGAGGAGAAGAAGGTGGCGGCCCGGATGGCGTCGGGATACTTGCCGAGCAGGACCGGGTCCGCGTAAAGCCTGTTCTGTGCCATGTCCATGAGCCCGGCACTGAGCTTGTCCAGCGGGTTGATCGAGGCGGGCACCATCGGGGAATAGACGTTGGTGATCCCGATTTCGCCGGGCACGTTGGCGGCCCGGAGCGCCTGCAGCGACAGGCCATGGCCCAGGAGTTGATGGTGGACGCTGGGGAACGCCTTCAGCATGAGCGCTTCGCCCGGTGCGTGCATCCCCAGCATGTACCCGTTGGTGCTGACGGTGGCGGGTTCGTTGACGGTCACCCAGCGGGTTACCCGGTCGCCGTAGGCGGCCGCGGCGATCGCGGCGAACTCTCCCAGCCGGTAAGCCGTGTCCCGGTTCATCCAGCCGCCGGCTTCATCGAGTTCCAGCGGCGTGTCCCAGTGGTACAGGGTGGCCATCGGTGCGATTCCGTTGGCCAGCAGGAGGTCGATCAGGCGGTCGTAGAAATCCAGACCGGCCGGATTGACCGGGCCGCTGCCGCCGGGCTGAATGCGGGACCAAGACAGCGAGAACCGGTACGAATCGATCCCCAGTTCCTTCATCAGGGCGACGTCTTCGGGCATCCGGTGGTAGTGGTCGCACGCTACAACGGGGCTGTGGTCCTCCACGATGGCTCCCGGTTTGGCGGCAAACACGTCCCAGCCCGAGGGACCCCGTCCGTCCTCGTCCAAAGCACCTTCGATCTGGAAGGCCGCGGTGGCTACGCCGAGGGTAAAGCGCGGCGGCAGGAGGGAAGCCAGGTCCTTGGCGGAAGCTTTCATCAGGAGTCCCTTATGTAGTTTGTTTCAGTTGCAGGCAGTTGACTGATTTTAGGCCTCCGGCAGGCCCCGCGCCACGATCGCCGCGCATGCCGGTCCTTGGCTCGCCGCTCACGCGGTGGTTCAGAACGCCGTGGCCTCCGGCCCGAACAGGAACTCTTTAGCGTGCGCGACGGCCTTTTTGAAGGCATCGTTCCGCAGGGACTGAAGCTGGTCGGCGTCGTCCGCCGCTGGTTCCAGGTAGCTCGTGTATCCCGGCCGGAGCACCCAGATGTCGCCGGCCGGCGGCAGGTAGAACACGCCAAAGGAGCGGTGCTGGCGGTCATCAGCTGTCCAGATCGGAACCACCGCGAGGGCGGCGCCGGTATCGACATTGATCCACTGGGCCCGCGGAAGTGGAGCCTCATGGGCTTCCGGGTCAAGAAATGGGGCAGTGCCCTCGCCCCACCGCGCCTCGAAGCGCTCGTGGAAGACCGGCATGAGGTGTGAATCGTAGCGGCGCCATGCACTCATGGCCGCCCTCCTTTGGTTGTGCTTGATGGGGCTGTTGGCCGTGACAATGAGGTGGGGGCAAGACGGGACCCGTGGACGCCGGCAAGGGCCAGCGCCGACGGGTCCCCGCACTCAGCGACAGGCGGGGCGGCGGGCATCCACCGCCGCCACTATCGCCCGATCTCCTGCAACTTGTCCTGGTTGTGGGTGATTTCAATCTTCCGCGGCTTAGCGCGCTCGTGCACCGGGATCCGGAGGGTCAGTACGCCGTCGGAGTACTGCGCCCTGACCTTGTCGGTGTCCAGGGTGTCGCCGAGAATCAACTGGCGGCTGAACACGCCGCGCGGCCGCTCCGAGGCAACCAGCTCTACGTTGGGCGGCGTCGGATCGCGCCTCTCAGCCCGGACCGTCAGGACGTTGCGCTCAATATCAAGGTCCACCGAGTCAACATTGACGCCGGGAAGATCGAAAGCGACCACGAACTCGCCGTCCTCCTGCCACGCATCCATCGGCATCGCAGCAGGCCGTGCCGCCGTTCCCAGAACCTGCTGGGTCAGCCGGTCCAGTTCGCGGAACGGGTCCGTACGCATCAACATCATTTCCCACTCCTTCACGTGAGAGCTCTGTAGTTTTCATGTATCCATCCAGCCCGATTATCTGTGGTGGTGGATATAGATTTTTTATAACACCAGTGCCAGAATGATGCAAGAGGAAATTGTAGGGAATCGCCGGGGGCGGCGGTCGGAGTAACACGAGGGAGGACCTGTGGCAGATCGTGGCCAGGAGCTGGGCGTCTACGCGATCTCCGTGGTGGCGCAGCTGGTCGGGACAGGGCAGCAGAACATCAGGCTCTATGAGCGCAAGGGCCTCCTGACGCCGGACCGCACCGCCGGAGGAACACGCCAGTACAGCAACGCTGACCTGGCCGTGCTGCGGCGGATCAACGAACTGCTCGCAGAAGGGCTTAATCTCGCCGGGGTGGCCAAGGTGCTGGAACTGGAGGAGGTCAACGCCGGGCTACGGAGCGAGCTGCAGCGCCTCCGCTCGCGCCGGGCCTAGGAGGCACCTCCGGCAGGAGGCACCTGCGGCAAGAGGCACCTGCGGCAAGTCAGCCGGGGGCCTTGCCCCCGGCGATGCGGTGGGATTCCATCAGGAGTTCGCCCAGTTCCTCGGTGCCGATCCGGTCCAGGCGAACCAGCACCAGCCGGGGTGAACGTTCGTGGTGTGCGGTCCAGAAGTAGGTGTCCGGGTCCGTTCCGGCGAGGGCCTCGCGTTCCTCGGACTTGACCGTAAGTACGCCGTCTTCCCAGATCCGGGCCATGAGCGTGGCTGCGAACCAGGCGGGCTGGCCCCAGCTGGGGCGCTCCACCACGCCCGGCAGGGCCAGTGCCATGCGGCGGACATCCTCTTCGGTGGCCATGGCCCCACTGTGGCACCGGCGCCGGGCCGAGACAAGACGGGACAAGACGGGACAGAGCAGAACACCCCGGCCCCGGCTCCGGCCCCGGGCGAAACCTAGTTCTGGCCGGTGTCGGCTTTCGAGAGCGTCCCAGTGATCTGCTCGCCGGGGATGCGGGCAGTCCGCCAAGTGTCCAAGGCGATCACGCCGCCCAGGATGACGAAGGAGATGGACAGGGAGGCGAAGGCATCGGTCAGCCAGTGGTACCCGAGGTAGAGCCGGCTGACCGCTGCGAAGAAGATCCCCACGCCGGCCAGCGCAAAGCCGGCGACGGCGGCCAGGCGGTTGCTGTGGCGGGAGAAGACCAGGTAGGCGCTGACCAGCAGGAAGTCGCAGGCGCCCAGGACGTGGCCGGACGGGAAGGAAAAGGTGAAGTCGGCGCCGAAGAGCATCAGGTCCACGGGCGGCCGCTGGCGGTCGATGATGCGTCCGATGATCTGGGCGAGAATGACACCGGTCAGCATGGCGCCGGCCAGGAGCATCGGCCGCCAGGCGTGCTTGGCCAGCAGCCCCCAGGCGACGGTCACCACGAGGATGATGATCGGCAACGCGACGGGCCCGAAAACAATCGCAAGGATGATCATGATGGTCGTGAGCGGTTCGGACCGGAGGGTGAGGAGCCAGGAACGGACAGGTTCGTCGCCCGCAGTGAGGCCGCCCTGCTGCAGGACGCTGGCAAGGATGGTAGAGAACAACACGGCGCCGACGATCACGAGGCCGATTGCGATCCGGTACAGGTTCTGCCGGTCCCGCGCCTCCATGTAGCGTTCCTCGACCACGAACTTGTCGTGGAAAACCCGCCACCGGCCGGGCGACTTCCCGGTACTATCTTCAGCCATTCCCGCATCCGCCTTCTCGCCGTGCCTGCACTCTTCCTTTGTGAAGAATATCCCGGTTCCGGTGCCGCCGGGCTCCGATGGTGCGCGGCGCCACCCGCGGCCGACGGCGGTAAGGCCGCGCCGCGCGGACACGGCAGCCCCGCGGCTGGCTGCCCGGTAGCCTGAGGCAATGGGCGCCATGAATGAACTGATCAATCCGCGTGTCGTCGATTCCCTCGACCGGATCCTCGCCGAGGCCGCACCGGAGTGCCGGCTGATCCACCTGGCCGGCGCGGCTGCACAGCTTGACGGGCTGAGCCTGCGGGAACGCACCGACCTCCTGAGCCACGCCCTGCTGGCCGACCTGCCCGCGGCCTACGCGGAGACGGCCGGCATCTTCCGCCGGTCATTGGCTGATCCGGACTTCACCGGCTGGATGATCTGGCCCGTCACGGAGACCGCAGCCACGCTGGCTCTCGCCTCACCCGGCCAGGCCGACGTCGAGGACTGCCTGGCGCTGCTCGCCGAACTGACGCCGCGGCTCACCGCTGAATTCGCCATCCGGCGGATCCTCGCCGCCGATCTGGACCGCGCACTGGCCGTCATCCAGGGCTGGACCTCGCACCCGGACTGGCACGTCCGCCGGCTGGCCACCGAGGGCACCCGCGCGTACCTGCCTTGGGCAATCCGGGTCCCGGAGATCACCCGGCGCCCCGCCGCCACCTTGCCGATCCTCGACGCCCTGTACCGGGATCCGGTGGAAGACGTCCGCCGCTCTGTGGCCAACCACCTCAACGACCTGGCCCGCCACGCCCCCGACGAGGTGGTCGCCACGGCAACGAGATGGATGGCCGCTCCGGATGAGAACACACCCAAGGTGGTCCGGCACGGGCTGCGCACGCTGCTCAAGAAGGCCCACCCCGGCGCGCTGGAGCTCCTGGGGTTTCCGCCGGCCTCGATCGCCGTGACCCCGCCCCGCCTGGAGCGGACCGTCGTCGACCTGCCGGGGGAACTCGGCTTCGACTTCGAAATCTCCAACCTCGGGCCGGCGGAGGCCCGGCTCGCCGTCGACTACGCCGTGCACTACAGGAAGGCCAACGGCACCCTCGCGGAGAAAGTGTTCAAGCTCGGCACGCCGGTCCTGGCTCCGGGCGAGTCCAGAACATTCGCCAAGCGCCACATCTTCCGGCAAATGACCACGCGGCGCCATCATCCCGGCGCGCACGTACTGGAACTGCAGGTCAACGGCGTGCGGTACGCGCCAACCGAGTTTTTGGTCCGGACAGAGTCCGGGGAGGCACGGCGCGGTGATTTGACGGGCCCATAAATCTGACGTTATTGTCGCTTCAATTATTGGGGAAGACGAGTCAACCCAAGAAAGAACAGAGCGATGAACACAGCAACCGAGTGCATTGATATCCAGGTCGACAGCCGTCAGGTCCTTGACGAACGGCTGGATGACGCCGTCCGTGGGCTCCAGCAGATCGCCATGGAGACCGGGACGCAGGGCATCCTGATCACCCGCCACAAGCCCGGCCACTACACGGCGGCACTCTCCGACCAGGTCCCCTTCGGCATGACCCGGGAGCTCATTCACTGAGTCCTGACGGAGCGCGCAGCTCCTGCATTCAGCACACAAAGCCAGGTCCCGGGCGGCGGAGCATCGACTCCCGCCCGGGACCTTTTTGTCATGCGCCGGCAGAGCAGCTTCCGTAGCGGCACCGGCAACCCAACGCGGAGTCACTTCGTGCCCATCTCCGGCAGTGGAATAGCCGCGGAGTGACCCCGCGCTGCTTCAGCGTCCGCCGCTGAGCTTCCGGCTCCGTTGCTCCCGGGCCAGGGGGCCGTACGGGTAGACGCCGACGCGCGGCCGGCTCACCTCGTCCAGCCGTATCAGTTCGTCCTCCGTGAGCTGCAGGTCCGCGGCCGCCAGGTTGCCGGCCAGTTGTTCGGTGCTGCGCACACCCAGAATCACCGAGGACACGGCCGGCTGTTCCGCCAGCCATGCCAGGGCAACCTGCGCCGCGGTGGCCTCGTGGCGTCCGGCGATCTCGTGCACCGCGTCCACGATGTCCCAGGTCCGCGGGTCGGCATTCCGGGCTTCCCAGGCCTCCATGCCACGCTCCGGATTCTCGCCCAGCCGGGTCGCCCCGGCCGGCGGCTGGTCCCGCTTGTATTTCCCGGAAAGCCAGCCGCCGCCCAGCGGTGACCAGGGCAGCAGGCCGATCCCGGCGTCGAGCGCTGCCGGCACTATTTCGGATTCGATCTCCCGCACCAGCAGGCTGTACTGCGGCTGCAGCGTCACCGGCCCGTTCCAGCCGCGGCCACGCGCCACGTGGACGGCCTTGGTCAGCTGCCAGCCCAGGAAGTTCGAGAAGCCGTAGTAAGCGATTTTCCCGGCCGCGACTGCGTCCTGCAGAAACCCCAGGGACTCCTCCAGCGGGGTGACGGGGTCCCAGGCGTGCAGCTGGTACAAATCGATCTGCTCGACGCCGAGGCGCCGCAGCGAATCGTCGAGGGCACGGTTCAGGTGCCGGCGGGAGTTGCCGACGTCGTTGGGCGCCGCGCCCATCGGGAACCGGCCCTTGGTGGCCAGCAGCACGCGGCCGCGGGCGTCCGGGCGTGCCGCAAGCCAACGGCCGATAATCTCCTCCGATACCCCGGAGCTGTAGACGTCGGCGGTGTCAACGAAGTTGCCGCCCGCCGCGACGTAGCCGTCGAGGATGGCGTGGGACTCTGCCTCGGTGGCTTCGGCGCCGAAGGTCATGGTGCCCAGCGCGTAGGCGGATACCACGGCGCCGCTGGTGCCAAGGGTGCGGTACTGCACGGGCGCCTCCTCAGTCTTCCGTGGGAGTGGTGCGGAGCGGGTGGTAGTTCCGCCACGAGTGCTCCGGCGCGTAGCCGAGCAGCCGCTTGGCCTTGTCGATCGAGAGCAGGGTCTCGTGCTCGCCGAGGTCCTTGGTCAAGGGGACGCCGGGGAACACTTCCGCGGCGAGGCTGGCGCTGGAGCGGCTCATCACTGTGTCCGCGTTGGCGATGATGAAGGCCTCGAATCCCGGGGTGCCGTGTTCCAGTGCGCGTGCCACCGCCTGTGCGCCGTCCCGGCCGTCAATGTAGCCCCAGAGGTTCCACTTGCGCAGCCGAGCGTCGGCGTCGAAGCCGGGGAATTCCTCGTAGTCCTCCGGGTCCATAACGTTGGAAAAGCGCAGCCCGGTGATGCTCAGTTCCGGATCCCAGCGGGTGAGCTGGACCGCCATCTGCTCCTCAAGGTGCTTGACGAGGGAATACGTGCTTTCCGGCCGGGCCGGATATTCCTCGTCCACCGGGATATAGGGAGGGTCGACGTCGAACGGCAGGCCCAGCACCGTCTCACTGGAGGCGTAGACAATTTTCTTGATCCCGGCCCGGCGGGCCGCCTGGAACACGTTGTACGTCGCCTGCATGTTGTTCTCGAAGGTTGCGGCGTCCGGGGCGAGGCCGGGGGCCGGGATTGCGGCCAGGTGCACCACCGCGTCGAACCCGGTGTGGCGGTCCTCCAGGCCCAGGAATACATCCACCACCTGCCCGTAGTTGCGCAGGTCCACCTCGGCAAACCCGGGCTCGCGCGAGCCGGTACGGTCGAGGCTGGTCACCTCGTGGCCGTCCTGCCTGAGCCGCCGGACCACATTGCGGCCCAGCTTTCCGTTTCCTCCGGTAACAGCGACTCTCATCAGAACTCCTTACGATGGCGGGTTTGTTCCACCCTAGGCGGCGGGCGGCTGCAGTGCACGGCCCGGGATGGGGGTGGCGCGGCGCCGCGTGACTTTTGGCCCTAGGCGATGCCGGCCGTTCCGGGCAGGCTGGGGCCATGAACGCTGACCAGCGAATAGTCGTGGGCGTGGACGGTTCGGATTTCTCGACGACGGCGCTCCGGCTCGCCGGGCGCATGGCCGGAAGCCTGGGCGCGCCGCTGGAGGTGGTGACGTGCCTGGGCACGTCGGACCACTTCCTCGCCTCCCACCTGCCCGAAGAGAGCTCCCCCACCACCACGCAGCTGGAAGAGACCGCCAAACGGCTTGTCGACGAGTCCCTGGACCGCGCCTTTGGCGGCGCCGTACCGGAGGGGCTGACCCGGACGGTGAAGTTCGGGTCCCCGGCCAAAGTCCTGGTCGAGGAGAGCCGCGATGCACAACTGCTGGTGGTCGGCCGTCGCGGCCGCGGCGGTATCCTCCCGCAGATGATGGGATCGGTCAGCGGCGCCTGCGTGGCCCACGCCCACTGCCCGGTGCTGGTGGTTGGTGAGGGAACGGACAATCCCCAGGCAGGCGGGTGAACCGCCGGCCGGTCCGGGGCCCACAGCAAGGACCGGGCCGCACCATGAGCCGGACGCGCCGGCCGTATTCCCTCCGTGGCCCCGCGGCGGCTCTCGCCGCTGCGGTCATCGCCGCCGCCTACGTCCTGGCCGCCCGGCCCCGGCTGCTCCGCTGGGGTGCCACCGCCCAGGAGGCCGCCGGACCGCTCCCGGGAGACGAGCTGGTCCGGGTTCCGCGGATGCAGAGCACCCGCGCCGTCACTATCAGCGCACCGGCCTCGGAGGTGTGGCCCTGGCTGGTCCAGCTGGGATCAGGGCGCGGGGGAATGTACAGCTACGACGTGCTGGAGAACGCGGCGGGCCTCGGTATGGTCAGCGCCGACCGGATCCTGCCCGAATTCCAGCAGCTCGACGTCGGCGACGCCGTTCCGCTGGGCCGCGGCCTCGGGATCCCGGTCCGGCGGCTGGAAGCCGGGTCCGTGCTGGGCCTTGGCGGCACCATGGATCCGCGCACCGGTGAGCCTATCCTGGCCGGTGCCGCCACAGGGGGCCCCCGGGTGCAGGTCGGCTGGACGTTTGTCCTGCAGCCGGTCGGTGCCCGCACCACGCGGTTGCTGTCCCGGACCCGGTACGACTATGCGCCGCTGCCCCTGGGGCTGGTTCTCCGGCCCGTGCTGGAACCCCTGCAGTTCCTGATGGAACGCCGGATGCTGCTGGGTATCAAGTCCCGGTCCGAGGGGCGCGGGCCGCGTCAGGGCCGCCGGCGTGCGTGACCTAGTGCCCTACGTTGGCCGGCTCCTGCGGGTCTAGCGTTAACAGTGGGGGCGGTGGACGGCCGCCCGCCGGATTCCGGGAGGTCAACGGTGAAGTCCGCCAAAACCAGCATCATTGCCGGTGTCGCACTGATGGCGGCCGGCGTGCTCCTACTGCTGGATTTGCTGGGGGTCCTGGACAGTGCGGCCCTTGTGTGGCCGCTGATGTTCGCCGCGGCCGGGACCACATTCCTGGTCCTGTTCTTCCGCCGCCGCGACAACTGGTGGGCGGCGATTCCCGGCTCGGTGTTCTGGGGCCTGGCCGCGGTCATCCTGATCACCCAGCTCTGGCCCGGTCCTGCGGCCTACTGGGCCGGTGCGTTCCTTTTCCTGTTTATGTCCGCAGGGTTCGCCGCGGTCTATGTGCGCGAACCCGCCAACTGGTGGGCGGTGATCCCGTCCGGAGTGATGCTGACGCTGTCCTTCGTGGTGGCCGTACCGCCGGACTGGCAGGGCATGACGGTGGCTGCCGTCCTGTTCCTGGGCCTGGCCGCCACGTTCGCGGTGTTGTCACTGATACCCGTCCGGCCGGAGCACCGCCCGGCCCAGCCCGGCAGCGTTCCCGGCCAGCCCGGGGATGCCGGACCGGCAAGAATGAAGTGGCCACTGATTCCGGCCGCGGTCCTGGCGGTGATGGGACTGATTTTCGGCCTGCAGGCCACGGCACTGCTCACCGCGAGCGAATTCTTCGTTCCAGTGCTTCTGGTGATCGCCGGGGTGGCGTTGCTGGTCTACGCCTACCGCCACCGCGCCGGCGGCCACCACAAAGTGCACGGGGCCTAAAGGCTCACGCCGCCCCTGCAAGACCGGCCAGGGCCGCCCGCAGCCGGGTGCCGGCGTCGTCCGCAACCTCGCGGACGGCGGGGGTGCCGCTGAGCTGCACCATGGTTTGCGGATCGATGGCCTGCACTGTTGTGGCCGTCTCCCCCGGTCCGCGGCGCACCACCACGTTGCAGGGCAGCAGCGCCCCGAGTTCCGGCTCCGCCGCGAGCGCCCGGCTGGCGAGCACCGGGTTGCAGGCCCCGAGGATGACGTAGTCCCCCAGCGTTTCCGCGGCATCCTCGCCGAGCTTGGCGGCGAAGGTGGCGCGCACATCGATTTCCGACAGTATCCCGAAGCCCTGGCCGGCGAGCGCCTCGCGCGTTTTCGCGACGGCGTCCTCCCAGCTCAGCGGGACAACGGCCGTGTGGGTGTAGCTCATGCAGTCACTCCTTGGGGCTGGCGTTGGCCGGCAGAAGGTAATCGACAAACCAGTCCCGGGCGAGAATGGCGGCTGCCGCCAGCGTACCCGGTTCCTCGAAGAGATGGGTGGCACCCTGCACCACGGCAAGCTGGTTGGGGCAACGCATCATCGACTTTGCCTTGCGGTTGAGCTCCAGCACCTCGTAGTCGTAGCTGCCCACGATCAGAAGCGTGGGCGCCCGCACGGCGGACAACCTGGGGCCCGCCAGATCGGGGCGGCCGCCGCGGGAGACCACAGCGTCGATCCGGGCGGTCGGTTCGGAAGCGGCCCAGAGCGCGGCCCCGGCGCCGGTGCTCGCCCCGAAGTAGCCAATGGTGCAGGACGCCGTGTCCCGGCGGGTGGAGAGCCAGCCGGTGGCAGCGGACAGCCGGCGGGCCAGCAGTTCGATGTCGAAAACGTTGGCCCGGTTCCGCTCCTCCGCGGGGGTCAGCAGGTCAAGGAGCAGGGTTCCCAGACCGGCCTGCTGGAGCACACCGGCCACATAGCGGTTCCGCGGGCTGTGCCGGCTGCTCCCGCTGCCGTGCGCGAACACCACCACGCCCCGGGCCGGGACCGGCAGGTGCAGCTGGCCCTGGAGCCGGATTCCGCGCGAGGGGATCTCGACTTCCTCCTCGAGCTCGGCGCCCGGCCCGCCCGCCGGTTCGGCCCTCCGGGCGGCCGGCTGCGAAGACTCGAGGCGCTTGGCCGCGGCGTCGAGCAGCTGCACCACTTCGTCGTCCTCAGTGGGCGAGAAATCCCGGTAGTGGTAACCCACCGCGGAGAAATGGTGCGGGGTGGCGAGGCACACCACCTCGTCGGGCTCGGTCAGGCTGCCCAGCGTATCGGCGGGGGCCACCGGCACTGCCAGGATGACCCTCGCGGCACCGAGCTGCCGGGCCACCCGGCAGGCCACCCTGGCCGTGGACCCGGTGGCGATGCCGTCGTCGACAATCACAGCGATGCGCCCCGTGAGATCCTGCCGGGTCCGGCCTTTGCGGAACCGGGCCACCCGGTTCTCCAGTACGGTGCGTTCGCGGTCCTCGACAGCTTTCAGCTCCGAATCGCTGACCCGCGAGGAGGCGAGGACCCGTTCTTCCAGCACCCGGGCGCCGCCCTCCCCAATGGCGCCCATGGCCAGCTCGGGCTGGTAGGGAAGTCCCAGCTTCCGGACCACGATCACGTCGAGCGGCGCGTCAAGGGCTGCGGCCACTTCGAAGGCCACCGGGACGCCGCCGCGGGGAAGGCCCAGGACCACCATGTCCTGGCCCCGCAAGTCCGAGAGCCGGCGCCCCAGTTGCCGCCCGGCGTCGACCCTGTCTTCGAAAATGGTCATCGGTATGGCTTTCCAATCGGAGATCTCGGCCGTGGCACCCGTCCAGGCATGCAGTCCGCAGCTGGGAAATTAACCAGTTGGCCGCTCTCTCCCACTATCTGCCAGGAACCCAGAAGGGGTGAGGGCCTTTATGCCCGTCTTCGTCCCGCCGCCGGGGTCGCCCCCGTGGATCCGCCGTGGAGGCCCCGATGGAGGCACCGATGAAGGCACCGCGGAGAGTCCGCTGAGGAGACGAGGGGTTGTGGCACTCTGGGTCAAAAGGGCGGAACCGGCTGTATATAATTTTCGGGTACGGTTCTGCAGCGGGCCGTTGGATTGTTCTTCGATCCGGCCGGCTGCCGCCCACCATTGCCTCCCCCCGCAACGGCAGGCCGCCGGCCGGGTCGCATTGACCTGAGTGAAACGGCGCGACGAGACAGTGGTTAGCAAATCAACCGCAGCCTCCACGGAGGCAACATCCACCAACCAGCACCTGCATGAACTGGTGCTCAGCAGCTCCGATGTTGAGGAGTTCCTGCGCGAATTGGCGCGGGTCTCCGCACGCAGCCTGTCGGAGCCCGGCGACGAGATCCTCTGCGGGATCACACTCTTCCGGCACCGGAAGGGCGCCACGGTGGCCAGCAGCAGCGCGGCCGCCCAGGCCATGGACGAAATCCAGTACACGTTCGGCGACGGTCCCTGCGTGACGGCGTCCCGGGAACAGGAAACCGTCCACATCCGGGACCTCGACGAGTGCACACGCTGGCCGCAGTTCGCCGCCACTGTCCGCGGACACGGTGTCCGCTCCATCCTGGCCCTGCCGTTCCTGCTCGACGGCGACACCCGCGCGGCCCTCAACCTGTACTCGCACCGGCCCCGCCGGTTCGATGGCCGGGCGATGGACCTGGCCCAGGACTTTGTCAACCACACGTCGCTGGCACTGCGCCTGGCCGTGCGGTTCGCGCACTACAGCGACAAGGCGGCGAATCTGAAGGCCACGCTGGAGACCCGGACCAGCATCGACGTCGCGGTGGGCATCATCATGGCGCAGAACCGCTGCAGCCAGGCCGAGGCCTTCGAGTTGCTCAAAGCCGCCTCCAGCGCACGCAACATCAAACTGCACGCGGTGGCGGCCGGCGTGGTGGAGTCACTCGGCAAGGGCCCGGCCCGGACACACTTCGACGTTTAGGCCGGGGCTCCCGGGCGGTGGGCCTCCCGGGGCGCTTGAACATCCGAGGCTCCGGCTAAGGTGCGGCCGCCACGTCCAGGATGGTGCGGATGGTTTCCTCCTGGGCAAGGATCCGGAAGTGGCCCGCGGTGTCCAGCTGGATGTTCCGGGCCCCCGGAAGGGAACTGCCTTCCGGGATGTGCGGATCGAAATGCCCGTAAACCGAGGTGATGTGCTCGTTGACGCGTTCCTCGCGGGCGAGCTGCCGGGTAACGGCGCTCCGGGGCGAGAAAGCCCTGAGGCTCGGCACCAGCATGAACGAGGCGTACCGCGAGCCGGAGAACGGCGCGCAGACCGCCACCATGCCGGCGACGCGGCGCTCCGGGTCCAGCTGCATCATCACGAACTTCCCGATCAGGCCGCCTTTGCTGTGCGCAACGATCACGGCGTCCTTGAGGTCGTGGTCCCGGATGTACCCCGCGATCAGGTCCGCCGCCTTGGGCACCGCGCGCCGGTTCCGGCGCAGCAGTGCCACCACATGCACCGGGTGGCCGGCCTCGTGCAGGCGCCGGACCAGGGGCAGCATGAAGCGCCAGTCCTCATACACTCCGGGAATCACGACGACGGGCCGGCGCGGCCCCTCGAGGAACTCCTCCGGCCGGGTCCGCGAGACAGCGCTGAGAACCTGACGCCAAGCTGCATAGACATAGTCCTGCGCCCACCAGCGTGCCGCCCGCAGAAGTCCGCCCCTGCCCTGAGGCTCCGGCCCGTTCACGCTGCCGCCGCCTCGTCCCGGGCGGAGTCCAGGATCACGCGGGCCACTTCGGCGGCGCCGTTGTGCTGCACCACGTGGCCGGACCCTTCGATTTCCACCAACGAAGCCCTGGCCGCCCGTCCAGCCAGCCTGCGGCACCAGTCCGTGGAGGCCACCGGGTCGCTGGCGCCGCGCAGCACGAGGACCGGGACGCTGACGCCGGCGATTCGCTTCTCAATGGGGTAGTCCATCATGACGCGCAGGGTCTTCAGGTACCAGCCTGGGCCGCAGCGCAGGTAGTCCGTCAGGACGAGTGCATTTGAGGAGAAGCTCTCGTGGAATAGGCAATCCCGCCCCAGTGCCAGCGCCTGCTGAAGCACCGTGCGGCGCTGCGGATCCGTCACCGGGCCCATCAGGACCAGCTGGGGCACCCTGCCAGGCTGCTGCAGGGCCGTCTCGACGGCGAACTGGGCGCCCATCGAGTGCCCCACGAGCACAAACTCCAGGACCCCCAGCTGCTCCAGGGCACCAAGGATGTACGTGGCATGGTCGGCGACTGAAAGCGTGTTCTCCGGCCGTGGGGTGGTGCCGAAACCTGGGAGGTCGATCGAGTAGGTGTCGACGGTTTCCGCCAGCAGCCCGTGCAGCCGGCGGAGGTAGCGGTGCGAGACTCCGATTCCATGGACCAGCACAATGGGCGGGCGCGGGGGCTCGAGGCCCCCAGGCGCTTTGGAGACAAAAACGTGGCCGAGGTGGCCTGCAGCCTCGATTTCGAAGCGGTCGGGCCTGCTCATGGTGGGCTCTTTTCTTGTCAGCGCCTGGGGTGCACGCCGGTCAGCGTCCAGTAAGCATACTGACAGATCCGGCCCCTCAGTCGTCGCGCTGGTCCCGTTCGGTGAACTCCTCGTCGAGGTCGTAGTGCCTGAACTCGGTCTCCGGGTGGGGTCCGTCCTCCGACAGATACTCGTGGTTCAGCTGGCGCTCGACCTGGCTGTCTAGGACCTGCAGGTCCTTGTCCTCCACCTTGCTGAGGTCCTCCGGGAACTCGTCCTCGGGTGTAAGACGGAGCTTCTCGCTCATGGCCTGCCCCCTGCTGCCTAGGACTGGCCCGGTTCGGAGCCGACGTTGACCAGCCAGTCGGTTCCGAACTTGTCGGTGCACATGCCGAAGACGTCACCCCACGGCGACTTCTCCATCGGCACTGTCACGGTTCCGCCTTCGGCGAGCTTGTCAAAGTAGCCGCGCAGTTCGGCCTCCTCGGAGCCGCTGAGGGACACCGAGATGCTGCTGCCGGGCGAGTAGTCCATGCTGTTGGGCGTGTCCGCGCCCATAAGCACCATGCCGTTGTCCGTCTGCAGCATGGCGTGCATGATCTTGTCCTGCTCAGTGGCATCTTCGCTGGCGTTGTACTCGCCGAACGAGCTCATGGTGAGCTCCCCGCCGAAGACCGACTGGTAAAAGGCCATGGCTTCCTTCGCGTTGTCGCGGAAGCTCAGGTACGGGTTGAGCGTGGTCATAACCGGACTCCTTGCAGCTCAGGACGCCGGCCCGGATGCCGTGCTGCGGCTGCCGGCGCACGTGTACATGGCCATCCTGCCGCAAATCCGGAGTCCAGGGTAGGTGCCGGGCGGGAGCGTCCGCCCCTGCCCGGCCCCTGCCGATCCTTAAGCCGTCTGGCCGGCGTGTTCGCCTTCTGCGATCTCCTCGAGCAGCTTGTCGTTGAAGGCGGGGAGGTCGTGCGGGTTGCGGCTGGTCACCAGGCCCTGGTCCACCACCACTTCCTCGTCGCTCCAGTTGGCTCCGGCATTCTTCAGGTCGGTCTGGAGCGTGTGGTACGAGGTGATGCTCCGTCCGCTCAGGACCCCTGCCTCGATCAGCAGCCAGGGGCCGTGGCAGATGGACGCCACCGGCTTGTGCTGCTCGAAGAACGCGCGGGTGAACGCCTGGGCGTCCTTGTCGGCGCGGAGATGGTCAGCGTTGACCACGCCGCCGGGGATGACCAGGGCGTGGAAATCGGCGGCATTGGCCTCGGCGACGGTCAGGTCGACGTCGAACGTCTCCCCCTTGTCCGTGCCGTCGTAGCCCTGGACCGTCCCGCTCTTCGGGGCCACCAGGGTGGGCACGCCACCGGCCTCCTTGACGGCATTCCAGGGGCTGGTGAGTTCCACCTGCTCCACGCCGTCAGTGAGCAGGAACGCGACTTTCTTACCGGCAATGTTGTGCTGGGACACAGGTCCTCCTCTGACGAGTTTGATGCTGTACAGGTCCAACTCTAGGAAGCCGCAAAATAATAAGCAAGCTGATGATATTCCCTCTGGCCAGGGCATTGCGGCCTCGCTAGGCTGGCGGGAGGACTGCTAGCGACGAAGACTGCTACCGAAGAAGAGGCCGTCATGGACGAACAACGCATCCTGGATCAGATCTCGGCGCTGGTCGAGGAGGAGCAAGCGCTCCGCGAAAAGGCGCCGTCCTCTTCCCCGGACTATGAGCACGGCCCCGAGCACGCCCGGCTGCAGCGGATCCAAGAGGACCTGGACCAGTGCTGGGACCTTCTGCGGCAGCGCCGGGCGAAGTCTCAGTACGGCGAGAACCCGGACGAGGCCCAGCCCCGCCCCGTGGAGCAGGTGGAGAACTACGAGTCCTGAGCCGGTCAGAGGCCCGGAAGTGCTGACGGGCGGCCTGCCATGCTGATCGCGTTGCTGGGCGACGTCATGCTGGGACGGCTGGTGAACGAGCGGCTGAGACGCGCCCCGGCCGGCTATGTCTGGGGCGACACCATGTCCGTGCTGGGCCAGGCGGACCTCACAATCGCCAACCTCGAATGCGTCCTGGCCGCCGGCGGCGAGCCGGCACCCGGGAAGGTGTTCCATTTCCGGTCCGACCCGAAGAACGTCGAATGCCTCCGCTCCGCGGGAATCGGGATGGTGTCCCTGGCCAACAACCACGTCCTGGACTACGGGACGGACGCCTTCCGCGAAATGCTTCCCGTACTCGACGCGGCGGGCATCCTGCATGCCGGTGCCGGGCTGGACGGAGACGACGCGCGCCGGCCCGCGGTACGCCGGGTGTCCGGGACCGCCGTCGGGCTTATTGCCTTCACCGACAACCAGCCGGACTGGGAAGCGGACCGCGGGCCCGGCGTCTACTACGTTCCGGTGGAGGACCCCGACCGCCGGGTGGCGGAACTGCTGGACCTGGTGCGGCGGACCAAGGCCCGGGTCCAATTCCTGACCGTGTCGGCGCACTGGGGCCCCAACTGGGGCTCGGGGGCGCCCGGCGAACACCGTTCGCTGGCGAGGGCACTGGTGGAGGCGGGGGCCGACGTCGTCTACGGGCATTCCCCGCACATCTTCCGCGGCATCGAGCTGTTCCGGAACAGGCCCATCATCTACAGCGCCGGCGACTTCGTGGACGATTACGCGGTGGACCCGGTGGAACGCAATGACCAGTCGTTTATCTTCCTGCTTGAAACGGACGGCGGCACACCCCGCACCCTGCAGCTGCACCCGACGCTGATCACCGACTTTCAGGTCCGGCTGGCGGGCAGGACCTCCCGGCAGGCCGTGGACCGGATGCAGCGGCTCAGCCGGCACCTCGGGACCGCGAGCGCGTGGCACCCCGACGGCGGGTACCTGGAGGTGCCGCTGTCCCGGGAGGCTGAGACAGGGATCTAACGGGACGGTAACCCGCAGTTAACGCGGCGGTGTGAGACTGGCTCTTCGGACCCACTCGAGACTGACCCCTCCCTGCACGGCAATCCCATCAAGGAGCAGCAGACATGACCAGTCCAGATCACAACCTTTCCGACGGCCCGCAGATCCACGAGGACTCCCAGAACAGGCCGGACCTGAGCAGCACGCACGTCCGCGAGGACGTCGCCATCACCGGCAGGTGCGGGAATGTCCACCTGCCGACGGGCCGGACCTGCGCCCTGCCGGAGCGGCACGAAGGGTCCTGCCATTTCGTGGATCCGACGGACGCGGAGAACCTGGCTGTCCGGTAGGCACGCGCGTCTCGCCGCCGGACAGCGCTGGTTGCCGGGCACGGACCGCGCGTATCCTCGCGGTGTGGACATCGTGGATTTCCTGTCCGCGCGGCTCAGCGAGGACGAAGCCGCGGCACGGACCCTCCTCGGCGATCGGACCCTCTCGAAATCCGGCGCCTGGTACGAACAGCGCCTGCTGCTCGAATGCGAGGCCAAACGGCACCTGATCCGCATCGTGGAATCCGCCCGGCAGTCAGCCCTGGCGGCGATGGTCAGTGGCTCCGGCCAGGACGCGGTCTGGATTCCGCAATCGCTGGAATGGATGGAGCAGTCGCTGGCCGCGCTCGCCCTGCCCTATTACGACCACCCCGATTTCGACCAGGCCTGGTTCCGCGC
Source organism: Pseudarthrobacter sp. 1C304 (assembly GCF_052245515.1). NCBI lineage: Bacteria > Bacillati > Actinomycetota > Actinomycetes > Micrococcales > Micrococcaceae > Pseudarthrobacter > Pseudarthrobacter sp. 1C304. Next base: position 23,935 of record NZ_JBQQCH010000008.1, read on the forward strand.
CTAGGGCGGCGGGCGGCGCCGATGACGGCACCGCCGACTGCCGGCAGTTTCTTCTTCCAATAATTTTCCAAGGCCCGTGTGAATTATCCATTCGCGGGCCTAAGCTAAGAGCGGGGGGCGCTCATTAGCGAAGTCGCTTAAGGGAGGCCAGTATGTTCAGCCACGTCCGCCGTACGGGATCATCACGCAAAGCGGCCGCAGCCGCGGGGCCGGGCCGGGATCCCGCAAAGGCAGCCCCTCCGAAACACCGGTGGCGCGGATTCATCGGCGGCCTGGCGGCGTTGGGCCTGGTAGTGGGCGGCAGCCTCGCTGCAGCCCTTCCCTCTGCAGGCGCGGAGAAGGAACAGCGCTACATCGTGGTGCTGAAGGACGGCCTCGCTGACGCGGGCGCCGCTGCTGCAACCCAACAGGGCAGCTACGGCCTCAACGTCTCCACGGTGTACCGGAGCGCCGTGACCGGATATGCCGCCACAATGACAGCATCCGTTGCCGCCCGGCTCGCCGCCGATCCGGGCGTTGACTTCGTCACCCTGGCCCGGGAGTTTGAGAAGCCCGCGGACCCCGGACCGGATTCGCAGGTGGCCCCGCTCTGGTGGCTGAGGATGGGCGGGGCCCTTCCCGACGGCAAGAAGCAGTGGAAGCAGGACTCCATCGACGTCAACGTGGCCGTGATCGACAGCGGCATCGATGCCGGCCATCCGGACCTCAATGTCCGCGGCGGCGTGGACTGCTCCTCGGGCTCGCCGTCCGAGGTGACGCCGACGGACGACGTTGGACACGGCACCCTGGTGGCGGGTGTGATCGGCGCCAGGGACAACGACCTGGGCGTGATCGGCGCAGCCCCGGGCGCACCGCTGTGGTCTATCCGCGTGGTGAATGACGCCGGCGTGATCACGGAGGACATGCTCATTTGCGCTATTGACTGGGTGACGGCAACGCGCACCGACGACGACCCGGACAACGACATCCAGGTGGCCAACATCAGCATCGGCGGTCCGGGGACTGAAACCGCCAACTGCGGCAAGGGCACGGATCCGATGCACTACGCTTTGTGCCGCTCCGTCAAAGCCGGTGTCGCTTACGCGGTAGCCGCCGGAAACTCCGGCCAGGACATCGCCGGGTTCGTCCCCGCCACATACGACGAGGTGCTGACCGCTACGGCGATCGCGGACTTCGACGGCAAGCCCGCAGGTCTCGCCGAGCCCCTCTGCGGATCAGAGGACTGGTCGGTGCGGGGCCAAAAGGATGACCAGCCGGCGTACTTCTCCAACTACGCCAGCGGGTCCGAGGACGAGGAGCACACCATCGCGGCCCCGGGCGTCTGCGTAACGTCCACGACGCCGGGCGGCTACGGGGTGGCCCATGGCACCAGTTTCGCCAGCCCCGCCGTGGCCGGCTCGCTGGCCCTGTGCATCAGCAAGGGAGCCTGCGAGGGCTCGGGCAAAGAAGTGATGGCCCAATTCCTGGAGTTGACGGCCGAGTACAACCAGAAGCACGAGGACTTCGGCTTCGAGGGTGACCCGTCCCGCCCCATCGAGGGGCAGTACTACGGCAATCTGGCCCAGATCGCCGAATACTGACGCGCAGGACACCCGCGCAGAGCGCGGCCGCAGGCTAGGAACCGGACCAGACCCGCCGCCACCACCGGCGGCGGGTTTCCGGTTCCTGGCGTGCCTTCTGTTCAGCCGCGGCGGCTGCGAGCGCGGCCCGGCGCTCCTTCCAGACCCGCACCTCGTCCTCGACATCACGGGTTTTGGTGACCACGGGCGGTCCGCCCTGAAGCTGCCGGCGGGCGTTCACCACCCGCGCATTGAAGTCGTCCAGGAGTTCGCGGACCTGCTTTTCGGTGTGCAGTTCACTGATCCGCCCGCCCAGCCCGGCGTCCTCGGTGCGGAGCATAATCGCTGCCGGTCCCATGCCGGTGATGTTTTCGCGCTGGATCAGGCCTTTGACCCACCAGTCGGGATCGTACTTCTCCCCCAGCCCCGGGATAGGCTTGCCGGCGTACTTCAGGTGGTCGAACTTCCCCTGGGCCATGGCGTCGCGGATCAGGTACTCGGCCCTCTGCGCCTCGTCAAACCTGGCGCGCAGTTCCCGGTCCTTCTCTTCGGCCGCGGCCAGCTCTTCTTCCTCTTGGACCGTCATCCCGCTCATCCTGAGCGTGCGGAGTTCGGCCGCGCGCTCCACCCGGTGCCGGAACGCCCCGCCCGATTCGGTGCCCATTGCGTCCCTCCCCTCGCTGCCGTACGGATCCTCCTTTCCAGTATGCAAAGCGAACTCCGGACGGCCAAGGGACGGTCCCCGCAACGGCGCCCTCGCCTCCCGCCAGGGGCCGCCGTCGGGGTGCATGACCAGGGACGTGTACAGGCTGGCCGGGCCGGTGCAATCAGGGCCAATCGGCCCCCGGCCGTCCGCAGGCCCGGTCCAGTACACTTCTGCAATGAGGCTTCTGTATGTTGCAGAAAGTGTGCCGAACCGGGACCCCGTGCACGGCGACGGCAGCTCGATGATTTCCTACGAGGTGCTGCGGAACCTGCCTGCCGACATCGAAGTCACCCTCCTCACGTACTCCGGACCGGCGGGGCTCCCGGAGGACGTGCGCAGCCGCTGCGCAGCTGTGCACATCCTGGCGCCCCGGAGCCGCAACGCGGCGCTGGTTCGGTCGATCGGCGGGCTGGTGGGGCTCGGAAAACATGAACGCGCCACCGCGGAGGCCGTGTCAACCGTGGCCCGGCTGTCTGCGGACAGCGATGCCACGCTGATCCATGGCCCGCACGCGCTTTTCCTCTCCCGCCACGTCCACGGCCCTGTGGTCCTGCAGACAGTGGACCCCTGGTCGATCAGGGCCGGGATGGACACCGCCATTGCGGGTCGCCTGCGGCCGGCGTACCGGGTGCGGGAGCGTCTGGCCCTGCGGGCCGAACGGCGGCTGCCGGAACGGGCCCGCCTACTGACTGTGGGGGCGCAGGACGCGCTGGAATGGTCCCAGCGCCTGGGCCGCCCGGTGCGGAGCATCCCTAACGGGGCCGAGCCGGCCCGCCGCCCGGCCGCCCGCCAGGCCCGCCCCGTGGTCTGCTTCGTCGGCAGCCTGAACTACGGGCCGAACATCGACGCCGCGAAGGTCCTGGTCGGCACCATCGCCCCCCTGGTCTGGCAGCAGGTGCCCGAGGCCCGTTTCGTCCTCGCCGGCCGCCGCCCCGGACCGGAGGTCCTGGCACTGGCCGGACCGCGGGTGGAAGTTCTGGCCAACGTCCCTTCCGTCCTGGACGTCTTCGAGTCCGCCAACGTGGCAGCTTTCCCCGACGAACACGGCGTGGGAATCAGGAACTCGGTCCGTGAAGCGCTGGCCGCCGGCCTTCCCGTCGTCGCGACGCCGGTGGCCGCGCGGGAACAGGACCCGCACCCTTTGCTGACGGTGGAAGAGGACACGGGACGATTCGTGGAGCGCATCGTGGACCGGCTGACGGGGCCCCGGCCTGAGCCGGAAGGGCCGGAAGCCACCGCCGTCCGGACCTGGAAGGCGGTGGCCGACGAATACGTGGAGGAACTCCGCAGCGCGATCCGGCCGGGCAGCGCCGATGTGGCGCTGGGAAGCTCACCGGCATGACATACGCTCCCGGGGAACTGGCCCGCACCGGAGTCCGGGGCGCCATCTGGCAAGGTCTGGCTTTCGCGAGCGGGAGAATCATTGTCCTGGTCACCACCATCGTGCTCGCGCGCCTGCTGTCCCCCGAGGAATACGGCCTGGTGGCCCTGGCCCTGGTCCTCATGGCCTACGCGGACACGATTGCGGACGCCGGCGTGGCACAGGCACTGGTCTACCTGCCGCGCACCGGGGTGATCGCGAGATCTGCCCTGCTGATCTCGGCGGCCCTAGGCACCCTCCTGGGCCTGGCCGCCTACTTTGCCGCCCCTTGGATCGCCGACCTCTTCAGCCTCCCCGACGTGACACCCCTGATCCAGGTCCTGGGAATCTCGGTGCTGGCCACCTCGCTAGGCGCGGTCCCCGAAGCCCTGCTGCGGCGTGACCTGCAGTTCAAGAAGCTCACGGCGGCCCCCGTGATCCGTGCCGCCACCATGGGCACAGTAACCCTCTCCCTCGCCTTTACCGGCCACGGAGCCTGGTCGCTGGCCGTGGGAACCGCGGCGGGGTCCGTGGCCTACGCCGTGACGTGCTGGATCCTGGTGGGCAGGAACGCGCCGTGGCAGATCTGGCGGGTGGGCACGGAGGCCCTGCAGGCCAACCTGAAATACGGCGCACCGGTCGCCGGCAGCAGCCTGCTGGCCCGGCTGATCTTCGACATCGACTACCTCATCATCGGCTTATTCCTGGGGGCGCAGGCGCTGGGCTACTACACGCTGGCCTTCCGGCTCCCCGAGGTGCTGATCATCAACGTCTTCTTCGTGCTGTCCACGGTGCTGTTCCCGCTGTACGCGCAGGTGCGCAACGAGCCGGAACGGCTCCGCTCCGGTTACCTGACGAGCGTCCGGATCCAGTCCCTGTACGGCGTCACCACGGGGGTGGGGCTGGCGGTGGTGGCACCTGTCCTGGTGCCGCTGGTCTTCGGCGAGAAATGGATGGACGCCGTGCTGCCGCTGGTCTTCCTCTCCCTCTACGCCGCGGCCCGTTCCCTGGGCGCCGGCGCCAACGACGTGTACAAGGCCATCGGCCGGCCCGGCCTGTCGATCGGGATCTCGCTGGCCCGGCTCGCTGTCCTGCTTCCGGTCCTGCTGTATGCCACCCAGTGGGGCATCGTGGGCATCGCCTGCGCACAGTTCCTCGCTGCCGTGGTGTTCGCCTGCGGCATGCAGCTCGTGGCCGCCAAGGTCATCCAGCTGCGGGCGCGCGAACTGCTCCGCGCGGTGGCGCCCGGCCTGGTGTGCGGGGCTGCGGTGGCGGTGGTGGGCCTGGGTATCCTGGCGGCTCCGGTCCTGGGCGGGGTGACCGCACTGCTCCTGGTGGTCCCCACGGCCGTCGCGGTGGTCTACGCGATTGTCCGGTTCGGGTTCAGGCCCCTGCACGATGAGCTGATGCAGCTCTTCCGCCGCCACTGAGCCCGCCCGCCGGGCCAGGGTGCCGGGTGCGCCGCATTCAGGCGGGTGCTCAGCTCTCGGGCCGGCGTCCTGTGACGGACCCTGCCGGGACGGCCACAGCGAACAGCCGGAGCGCCAGCGCCGCACGAGCAAGGACTGCCTTGGCCAGGCCGAAGCGGACTCCCTCGTGCTGGGACAGCGTGTCCCGGACCGCCGCGGGGGACGCCACGGGCACGAGGCGGGCAGGGCTGTCCAGTGTGGTGGCGTGCCAGTAGACGTTGACATCCTCGAAGCCGCGCCGCTCAAACGTGCGCTTCCAGCCCGCCAGCGTGCGCGGGCCCTGCCGCCGCAGCAACGACCTCTCCACCTGGACGCACATCCAGCCTCCGGGCTGCACCGCGGCCGACGCATCCTCGAAGAGCGGCAGATCCGGCTCCCTCAGCAGCACCACCTCGAACGAGTTGTCCGGGCCGGCGGGGCGGCCCGCGTCCACGCGGGTCGCGGCGGGGTCCAGGAGGCGGAGCGCCGCGGCCGTTCTCGGGTCAACCGCGCCGCCATAGCCCACGCGGCGCGGCTGGACCGGCAGCAGGAAACGCCAGTCCAGCAGCCGCCACGTGTGCAGGGCGAGGGCCGCGGCGTCGTCCGCTCCGGCGTCAGGGGTTTCTGCGTCGTCCGTTCCGGAGTCGGGGCAGATCCGGTGCCACACCGCCCGGGCGGCCAGCCGCTGGACCACTTCCGGGGACTGGCCGGCGTCGAGGACCAAGGCAGCGGGCAGGGTCTCGGCCAGGCGCAGGTATGCCTGCCGCCACTTTTCCAGGATCTCCGCCGTGTGCTCGCCCTTCCGCGCGAACATCACCTCCCCCGGCACGTCCAGCACCAGCAGGAGGTCCGGGGCGGCGCCGAGCCGCACGGCCAGGGCGTCGGACAGCCCCACCCTGGGCTTGCCGGCGGCGCTGTGGGCCGGCCTCCCCGCCGCAGCATCATCGACGGCGGCGGGGAGCAGGGCGTCGTACGCCACCCGGTCCATCAGCACCACCCGTCCGCGGGCGCGGTGGTACCGGGCGGCCGCCCCGCCCTTGAGGACCCGGAACATCTTCTTGGCGGTCCGTCCGCCCGGGACGCGGTGCAGCCACCCGTCCCAGGGCCCGGCACCCCACATTCCCATGTAGACGTACGCGGTGGGGATGGGGAAATCCGCGCGCAGGCCGTGGAGCAGTGTGGTTTTGCCGGCCCCGTCGGGGGCCATCACCCCCACCACCAGGCCGTGGCCTGGGAGCCTGGGGCTGAGCACGAAGCGCGACGCGCGGTGGGTCAGGGCGCGCAGCGGCGTCCGCACCCGGGCCCCGTCCGTCCAGCCGGAGCGCAGCCGGGCCGCCAGGGCGGGGACGTCGTCGAACCGGTTGGACCGGACCAGGTCCAGCAGCTCCGCGGCCGCACCGGCTCCGCAGCGCTGGTCGAGGTACGCGGCGAGCCGGTCCCCGGAGGACGCGGCGGCGGCGGCAGTCCGGGCAGTGTCCTGGCGCTGCGGCCGGATCTCCCCTTTGTCCAGCGCGAGATGGAGCAGTTGCAGCCACGCCTGGTCGGCCGGGGCGGGCATCCACCAGCCGCCGTCCCGGACCCGGCGCTCCAGGCATTCGGCAGCCAGCGGGGTCCGCCACTGCTGGTAACGCCCGAAGGAAATGTCCGAGACGACGTCCAGCTTCAGCCACAGCCCGCCGTCGTCGTCCTCATAGCCAAAGTAGAAACGGTGGCTTCCGTGCCCGGCAGCGCGCACGCGGCACAACCCGATTCCCGCCATCAGCCCGTCCAGCCCGGGCAGCAGGGCACCCGCCACCAGGATGTCGACGTCGCCGGACGGCCGGGCAAGATCGTCCGCGCCGCGCAGCAGCACCCAGGGCAGCCCTGAGTCGTCGAGCGCCCGGAACGCCCTGGCCACGGCCGGATGCACGGCAGATCGGCCGGTTTGAACCATGTGCGTGAGCCTCCTTGACCGGGCGACCAGGCAGCCGCTGCCGGAACCTTGAAGTGAAGCCTACGATCCGGAACAGGGCGTGTCACCAGTAGCGGGCTCTGGCGCCGGCGCCGGCAGCCTACTCGCGCCGCGGGATCAGCCCACGTGGTGCTACTCGCGCACCGCAGGTCAGAGCGCCGGGAGGACCTGTTCGCGGACCTGCTTGCGGAGGACCTTGCCGAGCATGGAGCGGGGCATGTCCGGAATGGCGACGATCCGCTTGGGGACTTTGTAGCCGGCCAGGTGCTCGCGGCAGTGCGCGCGGAGGGCGTCCTCGTCCAGGGTGGTGCCGGGTTCCAGCTCGACGGCGGCGACCACCATCTCGCCGCCCCGTTCGAGGGTTTTGCCCACGACGGCGGCGTCCTTGACGTCCGCGTGGAGGCGCAGCACCGACTCCACCTCGGTGGGCGAGACGTTGAACCCGCCCGTGATGATGAGCTCCTTGGCCCGGTCCACAATGGTGGTGAATCCGTCGTCGTCCACGGTGACGACGTCCCCGGTGCGCAGCCAGCCGTCGGCGGTGAGGGCCTTCGCTGTTTCCTCGGGATTGTTCCAGTACCCCTGGAACACCTGCGGGCCTTTCAGCAGCAGCTCCCCCGGCTGGCCCGGTGCCGCCTCGGCGGAGGGGTCCTCCAGGTCGGCGAGTTTCATGAGGGTCGAAGGGAACGGTACACCGATGGTGCCGTTGCGGCGTGTGGGGTGGAAGGGGTTTCCCAGTGCCACCGGCGAGGACTCGGTCATGCCGTAACCCTCCACGAGCAGCCCGCCGGACACCGACTCCCAGAGTTCCACCACGTGGTCCGGCAGGTTCATGGCGCCGGAGATGCAGTATTTGCAGGACCGGAGCGAGATGCCCTTTTCCTTCGCGGCCATGGCGGTGCGCTCGTAGATGGGAGGGACCGCGCAGTAGACGGTTGCCGGCGACTTCTTCATGGCGCCCAGCACCAGGTCCGGGTCGAACTTCGGGAAGAGCACCAGCAGGCCCTGCTTGCGGATGCCGTAGGTGAGGTAGAGGGTCATGCCGAACGCATGGAACATCGGCAGGATCGCGTAGAAAATCTCCTTGCCGTACTCCGCCCCGTGCATCCACGCCTCGCCCTGCAGGGCGTTGGAGTACAGGTTGAAGTGGGTGAGCATGGCTCCTTTGGGACGGCCGGTGGTTCCCGAGGTGTACTGGATGGCGGCGAGGTCATTGACCGAGGGGCGGGGGTGGCCGGGGTCGATGCGGCCGTGGCCCAGGAGGTCCTTCCACGGGATGGTGCCCGGCGCCGGCGCGGTGAGTGCGTCGCGGGACTCCCGCACTTTTTTGACAGGCAGGCGCAGGGCGAGGCGTTTGGCGGCGGGGAACGCCTCGAGGAGGTTGACGGAGACAACGTGGTCAATTTCAATGTCGGACGGGAAGTCCCGGATGGCCGCCGCGGCCTTGTCCCAGGTGATGACAACACGGGCCTGGTGGTCCTCGAACTGGTGGCGGAGTTCCCGGGACGTGTACAGCGGGTTGTGTTCGACGACGACGGCGCCGAGACGCAGCACTGCGTAGAAGGCCACAACGTGCTGCGGGCAGTTCGGCAGGAGGAGGGCCACGCGGTCACCGGCGCGGACGCCGAGGCGGCGCAGGCCCTCCGCGGCCCGGTCGACCTGTTCGCCGAGTTCGGTGTAGCTGGTACGGCGGCCGAAGAACTCCAGCGCCGGAGCTTTGCCGGCCTCGGCCACGGAGCGCTCCAGCATCGCAACCAGCGACTCCGTGGGCAGTTCAATCTCGGCGGGGACGCCCGGCTGGTAGTTCTTCACCCATGGCTGCTGGTCCGTGTTCTCCATGGACACATCATTTCGTGAAGTGCCCGCAGGGGCGAATTGCCCGGAGCCCGGGGCCCGCTCAGTTCTGCCCGGCGGCGACGACGTGGCGCCACAGCCAGAAGTCCCGGTCCTCCAGGACGGCCGTCCGCAAGTGGTTGGACCCCGGCGCCGGGTTGTCTTCGCTGGCCAGGCGGTAGGCCAGCGTGGAGGCGGACCGCGCCCACGTCGCGATGACCAGCAACGGGAGCAGGTCCGGATCAACCTCCCTGAGCACCAGGTGTTCGCGGAGCGGTTCCAGCGCCCACCCGCTGGGGCCGAACGCTTTGTCGAACGCCGCCAGCTGAGCAACCCGGGAAAACGCCATGTCCGCCGACTCGCTGAGGTACTGGAGGTAGAAGACGAGGTCGTGCCCAGGCACGCCATACAGCGACGCCCTTTCCCAGTCCATGACCTGGAGCCGCCCGTCCGGGCACACCAGCAGGTTGGGGTGGCTGAGATCGGCATGTTCAAACACGGCCGGCAGCGTGCTGCGCCGCAGGGGGCTCAACAGGTCGTGGGTGCGCTGGACCAGCGCCGGCACCTCGGCGTCCCGGGGCAGCAGCGAGGCGAGGGCCTCCAGCGGGCGTTCAACTGTTCGCTCGTACCAGTCCTGGTTCTCCGGTCCCGTCCGGGTGCACGGCAGCGCGCCCACGAAGTCCACACCGAGGGCGACGGCGCCGGGCAGGTCGGCGGCAACCCGGTGGGGATCCAGCGGCGCGCCGGTGAGTGCGGTCTCCACGAGGGCGGTGCGCTCCCCCACATCCAGGGTCGCCACGACGCGGGGAATCCCCGTCACCTGTCCGCCGCTGCGTGTGCTCAGCTGGCGGAGCATGTCCGCCTCCCGCTGGACTCCTTCGTTGTCGCCGGGGCACCGCGGCACTTTGACCACCAGGCTGGGGCGGCGGGCACCGGCGGTGAACACCAGTCCGACGACGTGGCGGGAGGTGGTGAACTGCGGCGTGATCAGGACGGTGGCCCACTCCGCGCCCAGCCCGGTTTCCGCCAGGCGCCACTCCTCGTAGTGCCCGCGCAGCAGGGAATCGATGAAATTCATCCGTGCCCTCCCGGTTCCGGCGGCGGGGAGCCGGCCAGCTGCCCCCAGACAACCTCGGTGGCCGCGCTCCGGATGGCCGCGCGGGGCTGGGCCGCGTCGAGGACCCGTAGCTCGGCAGCGCCCGCGCCGGGCGGCCGGTCCGCCGCGGCCGGGGCGGCCAGGACAAAGAGCAGGCCGGGTTCCGGTGTGAGCGCGGATGCCAGGGCGGTTCCCATCCGGCCCCCGACGCCGGCACCGCCCGGTTGCCGCCGCCACGTGGCGTCGTCGGGTCCGTCCAGAAGGACCACCCGGCCCCGGAGGCAGTGGTATCGGGCGGCGAGCGCACCGCCGATCCGGGCGGCGAGGCTCCGGCCCAACCGCGCGCCGGGGATCCGCCCGGACTGCCTGACCGGCTGTGCGGGCGCACCTGCGCCCAACCTCAAGTACCGGCTGGGAATGGGAAAGTTCTGTGCCAGTCCTTGCAGCAGGGCCGTCCGGGCCGCGGCGTCGGGGCCGGTGGCGGCAACCACAATCCCCCGGAAGGCGCGCCCCGGGACGGTCGGGCTGTTGAGGCGCAGCACCCTGTTCCGCGCCGCCGTTGCACGGGTACGCAGGGGTGCGTTCCGGGTCAGCGCCGCCGCCATGCGCAGCGCCGGGCCCGGAAAGTCCTCAAAGCTGCCGGACCGCACCAGCTTCAGGAGCTCCGCAGCGGTTCCGGGCCCCACCTGCCGGTCAACGAAGGCTGCGATCACATCGTCGGTGGACGCCAGTGCCCCGGACACCCGGACGGTTTCCATCCGCTCCGGCCGGACGACGCCGCCTTTGTCCAGCATGATGTGCAGGAGCAGGAGCCACGCCTGCTCGGTGGTCGCCGGCAGCCAGACCAGCCCGTTGCGGATCCGCCGCTGCAGGCAGCCCCGGGCCAGGGGGGTGCGCCACTGCTGGAACGGGCCGAAGGAGATCTCCGAGACGATGTCCAGTTTGAGCCACAGGTGCTCAGCGGCGTCGTAGCTGAAGTAGAACCGGTGGCTGCCGTGTCCCCGCGCCACCACACGCCGGAAACCGGCACCTGCCAGCAGCGCGTCCAGTCGTTCGACGCCGGCCTCCGCAACCAGGAGGTCCACGTCGCCGTCGGGACGGGCGAGGTCGTCCTCCCCGCGCAGCAGCACCCACGGCAGGCCCGCCCCGTCAAGGGCCCGGAACGCCTGGGCGATCGAGGGGTGCACGGCCGGTTGCTCGCCGCCCCATTCCCCCGGGTCGGGCGGGCCGCTGCTGGTGGCATCCATCTGGTCCTCCCTTCTGTCGCAGGCAATCATGGGCTAGGGCGCGTAGGCATATTGCACGATCCAGTCGACTTCCAGATGCCCCGAGGTTTCCGGTTTGGGCGGGTCCTGGTCGGCCCCGTCTTTTGTCTCGGCCTGCAGCGTCCACCGCATGTTGGTGGTGGGGACGCCTTCCGGCATGGTGGTCTCGCCGACGAGTTTGCCGTCCCAGAACCACTTGACTTTCCCGGGGGTCCATTCCGTCGTGGCGACGTGCCAGTCGGTGGCGTCGGTCGGGGCGTAGTACTTCGTCGGGGGATCAAACCGGGCCGGGCCCTTGAGGGTGGAGTCTTTGATGGCTGAAACGCCGTACATCTTCCCGTTCAGTTCCCCTTCCGGCCAGTCAATCTCGCCCTCGATCCAGTCATCGCTGGTGGGCCAGAGCAGGAACGCGATTTTGTAGCCTGGCAGGGTGTCGGACCGGAACCGGATGGAGTACCGGCCGTAGGTCTGGCCGCGGTAGCCGAAGGGGACGGGGGCCGCCACCCGCGGAATCCCGTCCGCTGTGTGCAGGAAGTAGTCGAGCTTTCCGTTTCGAACGGACAGCACGGAATCCGGTGTGTAGACGCCCATGCCTGAGGTGTCCTCCAGATCGTGGTAGCCACGCATGTCAGCGCCGTAAACGTCGCCGACCTCGCCGGCACGGGCCGGCTCGGTGAAGTCCTGCGCGCCGGTCTGCTTCCAGCCCGGAAGGTCCCCTACCGGCATCTGGGCGGGATCAGGCTCACGTGCAAGGTACACGCCGACCGCGACCACCAGGGCAGCTGCGACGGCCAGCACGGCAACTTTGGCCAGAACTGCGGCCCCGCCGGCCAAGCTAGCCGGTCTTTCTGATCTCGTAGATCCGGACGGCTCCGTTGTCGAATACATGATCGGCCTTATCCCCTGCGCTGAGCTCCCGCTCCAGCGCGGTGAGAATCTCTGGATCGAACAGGTCGTCCTTGATCGCCTGCGCCCGCTGTGAATCCGAGAAGACGACAAAGATGCGCTCCGGCTTCCAGTTCTTGGTGGCGTAGGCTTCCACGTCCGTTGTGGTCACGTTTCCCCTGGCCTGAATGAACTTGGTCAGCGAAGTGACCGAGCCCCACTCCAGGAAACTGGGATAGTTCGGCCCGATCAGGAGCGGAAAGAACGCATTGGTTTCAAGAATGACGTCCTTCTCCTGCACCCGGGCATCCAGCCATTGCGCGGCGACCACGTCTTCCTTGGGGACACGAAACTTCGCTTCCGCCTGGAAATACACGATCGTGAACAGCACAGCCATGATCGTCAACGACGCCGTGGCACCCATGGCCGCGTTGCGGGTCCGGACGGGACCTGCCCAAAACAGCCAGGCCGCCCCGATCGCCAGCCACGGCATGGCGAAGAGAAACACCCGGAATTTCGCTTCCCCGCCGTAGGACTGGCCCACGAGCCAGAACAACGGCGCGACGGCCAGCCAGGCCACCACCAGGGTTTGCCGGACGTTGCCGCGGAGAAAGTTCCGCACAAAACCGGCCACGCCGAGCAGGCCGACGAAAATGGACAGGGCATCCGGGGCGCGGGACAGCCAGCGGGACGAGTCGTCCAATTCGCTGGCCCGCGCCGGGTCGTAACTCGCGTTCTTGAAAATATCGAACCCGGTGAACAGTCCATATTTGTTGTCGACATAGTCGAGGTTCGGCAGCAGGTAGGCGACGGCCAGCACAAACAGCACCGGTCCGACCCACCTGGGCCTGAAGTAACCGAGGAAAAAGAGCGGAAACAGCGCCAGGATGGCCATGTACGGCGTGAGCTGATGGCTGGGAACCGTCACGGCCTGCAGGAAGATGATCGCGGCCGCCGCCGGCAGGACCAAGGCGCGGGAGGAGTGGACTGCCATGGATTCCGGGGCCGCCGTGAGCTTCGGGTTCAACCGCCGTTGCAGCCCCTGCAGCTTCCCTTCCAGGATGGTGGCCAGCCGGATGGGTGTGCCGCGGAGGAACGTCAGAGCGATCAGGCACATCGTCAGATAGAAGCTGTAGGCGAACGCCTGTGGTGAGTAGTAGTTCTGGTTCACCCAGTTGCCGAAGGCGAACACCAGGGCGGCGGTCCAGTAGATCCGCGGGTTTGCCGTGATGGTGCGGGCGATGGCCAGGATGATGACCACGTCCAGCAGGGCGAAGCCGAACTCCGCCCAGGAGGCATAGTCCACGGCATCGCGGTAGCCGATGACTTCGCCCATAAAGGCGCTGACCGAGAAGAACCCCGGCCACCGGTTGTAGATGTCGATCAACGGATCCACCTGGCCGTGGGCCCCGATGTAGTTCGTGACGGCGATGTGTTTGTAGGACCAGGGCAGGCGCGGAACGCTGACCACCATGGCTGGAGAGGCGTAGAGTACGGCCACCAAGCCGGTGGTGGCCGCCGCCAGAAAGACGTTGGATGCCATCTTCCGCGCCGCAACCGCCCAGATGCACAGCCCCACGACGGCGGCAACGGCGACGTACCAGAGCGGGGGGAACGTGCTTAGCAGGCCCCGGTCTCCGATCAGGTCTTCCCCCGTCACGGACAGCGCCACACCCCATGCCAGCATTGCCAGCGCAAGAACGGCCCACGGCACGTAAGCGGAGCGGCTCCGGCCCCGGAACACCTCCAAGGTCCGTACCGACTGCCAGTCGAGCCGGTGCCGTTGGACCAGCTGCCCGAACATGGCATGGCGCCCGGTACCGATCCCGGGCGGGAAGAAAGCGATCAGGATTGACGCCGCGACCAGGATGGCCGCGGCCGCAGGCCGGGGATGCCAGAACCGGGTCCACGCCATGATGAGGGCCACACCGGTGTAGAGCGCTGCACTCATCACGACGGTCCAGACCAGGCGCGCGGCGGGATCGGCGTCGGGAAGCCGTCTCACCAGAACCCAGCCAGGCAGCACCAGGCACCCGGCGAGGGTGACGGGGGCGAGCACCGGTCCGCCCAGGTCGAACAGAATGAGGACAGCCAGCACGACGCCGGCCACCGCCAGACCAAAATCCCAGGGCCTGTCTGCCCGCAGCGCCAAGGCCGGCCGCTTCCGGGATTTGGGAGTGGGTGTTTCGTCTTGCAGTAAGAGACTCATAGGGCTGGTACTTCCTTGATCCATCTGCGGGGACTGTGCAACCGGGAAGCCAGCGCCCCCTTGCGACGCGTCCCCCAGGAACGGTGTGTGCCACCGGCGGAACCGGCGACTGAAAATCGCTTTACGTCTTTTCCGCCCTCCCGGACCGGCGCTCGAGAAGATAGTTCAGCGGTCCGCTGGCCACGGAAAAGAGCTCAGCCCGCAGGGCCTTGGCAATGCGCGGATCCCGGGGAACCGTATTCTCCGGGGCGTCGCTGTGCCCCACGGAGTGGCCGCGGGCGTTTCTTAAGAAGTGCAGCGCGCCCTGGGGGCCGCGGGCGATTGCCAGGCGTGCCGTGCGCGGGTTCAGGAGAATTTTCGTCAGCCACGACCCGAGTCCTTTGCCGTACCCGCTGACCTGCACGATCAGGTCGTCCAGTTCGGCCCTGTGGCGGTGCCACACGATAGCGGAAGGCTGAACCACCAGCGCATGCCCCTCCATCAGGACCCGGGTGAACATATCGATGTCCTCGCCGCCGCACGTCCGCGTCCCGACCCCCAGTGCAGGGTCGAACGACCCCAGCGCCAAGGCCGTCCGGCGGTCGAGCGCGAAGTTCGCACCTGTCCCGAAGGCCCCGACACAGAAAGGGAACGTCGGAAGGTCCTCCGGAGGATGCGCCATGGTGAACACCTTCGGGGCTACGATCTTGGACCAGCTCACACGCTCGTCAAAGTATCCCTGGGCGGCGGAACGCAGCTCTCCGGCCGGCACCAGACCGGTCACGCAGGCAACGTTGGGGGCCTGTTCGAATCCGGCGGCGATCCCCCGCAACCAGAACTCGTCGACGACGACGTCATCGTCCGTGAACGCGACGATGTCGCCCTGCGCGTGGCGCAAGCCGGCGTTCCGGGCGTTCGACAGGCCGGGCCGGGGCTCGGAGATCAGGCTCAGCCGGGGGTCGTTGAACTCGTCACGGACCATGTCCCGGGTCTCGGCGGTGCTGGCGCCGTTGTCCACAACGATGACGTCGAAATTCGGGTAATCGAGGCGCAGAATGGCGGCCAGGGACCCGCGCAGCAGGGCCGGGCGGTCGCGGGTGCACACGATCACGGTGATGGACGGCGTCGACGACGTCTGGGAGGCAACCGCCGGCGGCAGGGCCTCCACCGCCGCTTCGAGGACGCTGCGGTCCAGGACTCCGTGCGGGGCATCCACGTCGATAAAACCGCGTACGGACGGTCCGCTGCGCACCAGCAGGCGGGCACGGTGATAGCCGACGGAGTCTTGGAGCCTCAAGTGGGTGTAACCCGCAAGGGACTCGAGGTCGACGGCACCGACCCACAGGGCGCCGGGCCAATCGGGGACGGCCTCGGTTCCCATGGACGGTGCAATATCCAGTCCTGCGCCTTCGGTTGCCACTGAAATCTCGCTTCCGGCTTCAATCACGTGGCTTCCCTCCAGGGAGGGCGGCGATGAGGGACGGGGGTTGAGCCGGTCAGGAGCGATCCGGACCCCTGCGCCAGCCGGCGGCCGCGGAAGTAGCCCGCGGCGGTGACGGCCAGGACAGCCACGTAGGCGCCGGCCCGTTCCAGCCCCTGCGGGTCTGCGCCGCGGCTCCAGCTGGCTATTGCGGAGAAGAAGGCCCGCGGGAGGACGCTGCGCACGTAGCGCCGCTCTGGTCCCAAGGCGCGTTTGTGGCCCACCACGTGGCTGACCTGGGCCTTGGAGATTCCCTCCGACCAGGAGCGCTCGAGCATATAGCGGAACGTCCCCCGCTGAACGGGAACATGGTGGCGCACCAGGGCAGCCGGTTCGTAAACGATGCGCGAGCCCGGGGAACCGATGGCCGCCCGGATGCAGATCTCGGTTTCCTCGCACCCGAGCGGTTTCGTCCCTTGCCGGCCGAGGGAAAGATTGAAGCCGCCCACCTGCTGGAGCACCTGGAGCCGGAACGACATGTTGGCGCCGACGACGTTGCGCACTTCCGACGCGACTTTTGGCAGGCCCCGGTGGCTGCAGCCGACAATCCAGTCCAGTTCCGGGCCGAAGTGGCCGGGCCTGCCGCCCTCCCATATGGGCTCAACCCGGCCGCCGACACCCAGGACGTCGGAATCGTCGTAGAGGGCCGTCAGCTTCTCGAGCCAGTCCGGGGCAGCCACGGCGTCGTCGTCCAGGAACGCCACGATCTCCGAGGTGGCCAGGCCCACGCCGGTATTGCGGGCACCGGACAGTCCCGGAAGGCCAGTGCTTTCGACCAGGGTGACGTCCTGGACGGCAGCCACCAGCCGTTTGTACAGATCCTCGTTGTGGTCCACCACAACGATCACCTGCCGCGGCTGAAGCGTCTGGGCATGGACGGAGTCGATGACGTCCATCAGAAGGTCCCACCGTTGCTCCGTGTAGGAACAAATGACGACGGAAGCAGACGGCCGGAAATTGAAGTCGAGCACCTTAGGCTCCTTCCGCCAAGGTCAGCACGCTGTACGGATCGGTGGGTGTACGGGCAACGCGCACGTTGGGATACGTGTACTTCACCCGCCGGAGGGCCTCGGGCCTGGCGCCCGCGGTGGGGGCTTCCCAGGTGGTGCATTCCCGTGCCAAGGTGCGGAGCACCCGCCAGCCGTCTCGGAACGTCTGGAGGTTTGAGGCTCCGGAGATGCGGTCGAGCTCGAAGCTCGGCACTTCCGCGATGCGGAGGCCGGCGCGGGCAGCGCGGACGATCAGCTCGGTTTCGATCTCGAAGCCGTCGGATTCCAGTTCGAGGACCTCGAGGCATTCCCGGCGAAGCGCAATGTATCCGTAGCAAAGGTCAGAGTAGTTGCTCCTCAGCACGGTGTTGGCCAGCCCGGTCAGGACCCGGTTGCCGGTGTTCCGCAGCCAGGTGAGGTCCTCTGACCCGCCCCCGGTGACGTAGCGCGATCCCTTGACGAAGTCGTAGTCGTGCTGGAGCGGGGAAACGAACCAGCCGATTTCCTGCGGATCCATGCTCCCGTCAGCATCCAGCATGACGATGATGTCCCCCGATGCGGCGGCGAAGCCGGCACGGACGGCGATTCCCTTGCCTTTCCGCGGCTCGGCCACCACCACGACGTCGACCCTCAGTGCCCGGGCGACGTCGATGGTGTGGTCGTGGGAACGTCCGTCGACGATGACCACCTCATCAACGTACGAAGGCATCCGCCGCAAAACCCAGGGCAGATTCATTTCCTCGTTCAGCGTGGGAATTACTACGCTGACGGAGGCCCGCGGAGAGGGCTCACTAATCCCGGGAAGCGAATTTGGGCCTAAATTAGGAATAGACAAATGGCTCACCACTTCATGACAAATTAGGACGCCGACATTTTTACCATCAGCGAATGAGAACCAAAGGACGAGGCGGAACGCCGTCGTCGGAATAATGTGAAACCCCACACCCCAGCTGCCATTCGATGGTGGCTTTGGGTAGAGCCTAAAGTTCACCCAATGTTGTGTCACGAGTGGCTATTACTTGGTTGCGGGTTCACTTCAGCACGTCGCCCTGACGGCCCTACTTGGGTCTTCGCGGCGGCCTACTCGGTCAGCCTCAGCCAGCGGGGAACGGTGTACTCGGTCGGCGGCACAATGCCTGAGATCCCGTGATTTTCCGGGCTTTCATTCCGACACCTGAAGCGTACGCGCCCGACGCCGCGCGATCCAGACCTTCCTGCCGGCCCCGCCCTTCCGGTCCGGCATCGGCGGCCCGGGCTCCGTAAACGGAATTCCGGGCGCCTCCGGCGCTGCACCCCTGGATCCGTCGGGGAATCTTTCGAACTGTACTTCGTGGACCAAAATTCCCGGAAAGAATATTTGCAAATAGGGGGCATCGCACTTCCCGGCTAAAGGGTTAGTGGCTAACATGTGTCTCGTCAGGTGAGATCTGCAAACTCTGCTTGAACAAACTCCGCCGGGAAACGGCAATCAACGGCAAAAGAAACGGCGTCCAAGATGAAACGTACCGTCCGCTGGCTCAGCCAGGCCCTGGTAATGGCAGTAGTTGTGACGGGTAGCATCCTCGGCATCACCAGCCCCGCAACGGCTGCTGCGGACTACGGGTATGCCGGCAACAGCTTTACCGGGGTAAGCAACCCGCCGACGTCGGACAAACCGCAGAGCAAGCTCTGGTGGCACGACGGTTCCTGGTGGGCGGACATGTGGACCACCGGCACCGGCTGGCAGATCTACCGGCTGGATGTTCCCACGAAGACGTGGGTCAGCACCGGCCTCACGAACGACACCCGGGCCAGCACGCTCGCGGACACGCTGTGGGACGGCACGCATCTTTACATCGCGTCCCACGTTGTGACCGTGTCCGGTGACACGTCACCGCGGGCCTCCGTCGCCGGGCAGCCGGCCCGGCTCTACCGCTACAGCTACTCCGGCGGAACGTTCCGGCTGGACAGCGGCTTTCCGACGACCATCATGAACAACAGCAGCGAGTCGATGACCATCGATCAGGACAGCACCGGCGCCATCTGGGCCACCTGGACACAGGTCGCCGGCAACGCCACCAGCGGATTCACCAACACCGTCTACGTCAACCGCTCCGCGGCCGGCGGAACCAGCTGGGACACGCCGTTTGTGCTTCCCGTGACCAACCCGAACCCGGCCCCTGACGACATCTCGGCGGTGGTGGCCTACGGCGGCAACAAGATCGGGGTGATGTGGAGCGACCAGCGGCTGGGCGCCATCCGCTGGGCCACCCGCACGGACGGGACCAGTTCTACCGCCACGTCGTCGTGGCGGGTCCAGGACGCGGTCCGGGGCAACGGTCTCGCCGATGACCACCTGAACGTCAAGACGCTCCAGTCCGACACCGCCGGCCGCGTGTTCGCCGCGATTAAGACAGGACTCAACGACACCGCCGGCAATCAAAGCCTGGCGCAGCTCCAGCTCCTGGTCTTCCGGCCCGGCACGGGCGCGTTCACCACGTCCACGATCGCCACGGTTGCCGACTGCGTCTCACGCCCGCAGATCGTCCTGGACACCCAGAACAACACGGTGCACGCCTTCCACACAGCACCCGGGACGGATGTCAGCGGCTGCGCGTTCTCCGGCACGCCGGGCGCGATCTACGAAAAGACCGCGTCCATGGACAACCCTGCCTTCCCCTCCGGACGCGGGACCCCGATCATCCAGGACGGCGCATCCGCCAACATGAACGACGTGACCACCAGCAAGCAGAGCGTGAACAACACCACCGGCCTGGTGGTGCTGGCCAGCAACAACGTCACCAAACGGTACTGGTTCTCCTACCGCACCCTGGGCGGCACCACGCCGCCGCCGACTCCGGCGGCGCCGGTGGCGTCGTTCACCGCGTCCCCGCTCTCGGGCACGGCCCCGTTGACCACAGCCTTCACTGACACATCCACCGGCACCCCCACCTCCTGGGCCTGGAGCTTCGGCGACGGCGGAACCTCCACCGCCCAGAACCCCTCACACACCTACACCACCGCCGGAACCTACACCGCCACCCTCACCGCCACCAACGCCGGCGGCTCCACCTCAGCAAACCGCACCATCACGGTCACCACGGGCACCACCCCGCCGCCCACCACCGCGGCCATCACCACCGTCGCCTCCACCACCACCAACAACACCGCGACCACCACCTCCGTGACCCTGAACAAACCCGCCGGCACCGCAGCCGGCGACGTCCTGGTGGCCTCCTTCACGGCCGACAAAAACCCCACGGCCACCGCCCCCGCGGGCTGGACCGCCATCGTGAACAACCTGTCCATCAGCAGCGGCGCACGCGCCTTCGCCTACTACCGCGTGGTCGGCGCCTCCGACCCCGCCAGCTACACCTGGACCCTGAGCACCGCCGTCAAGTGGGGCGGCGGAATCACCGCCTACCGCGGCGTCAACAACACCACCCCGCTCGACAGCACCGTCGCCACCGCCACCAACACCACCTACACGGCCAGCAGCATCGCAGCCCCCAGCATCACCACCGCCAGCAACAACGCACTCCTCATCGGCGGCGTCGGCTTCGACAGCTCAACACCAGGAGCCACCGCCCCCACCGGCTGGACCGAACGCTGGGAAGCCACCGACGGACAAATCGCCCAACAAGCCGACCGCACCCAAGCCACCGCAGGCGCCACCGGCACCGCCACCTGGACCTTCAACACCGCCAAAGCCGTCGCCGTCTGGCGCACAGCCCTCAAACCGGGCGCCGGCACCGGTGGCACCACGCCGCCGCCGACTCCGGCGGCGCCGGTGGCGTCGTTCACCGCGTCCCCGCTCTCGGGCACGGCCCCGTTGACCACAGCCTTCACTGACACATCCACCGGCACCCCCACCTCCTGGGCCTGGAGCTTCGGCGACGGCGGAACCTCCACCGCCCAGAACCCCTCACACACCTACACCACCGCCGGAACCTACACCGCCACCCTCACCGCCACCAACGCCGGCGGCTCCACCTCAGCAAACCGCACCATCACGGTCACCACGGGCACCACCCCGCCGCCCACCACCGCGGCCATCACCACCGTCGCCTCCACCACCACCAACAACACCGCGACCACCACCTCCGTGACCCTGAACAAACCCGCCGGCACCGCAGCCGGCGACGTCCTGGTGGCCTCCTTCACGGCCGACAAAAACCCCACGGCCACCGCCCCCGCGGGCTGGACCGCCATCGTGAACAACCTGTCCATCAGCAGCGGCGCACGCGCCTTCGCCTACTACCGGGTGGTCGGCGCCTCCGACCCCGCCAGCTACACCTGGACCCTGAGCACCGCCGTCAAGTGGGGCGGCGGAATCACCGCCTACCGCGGCGTTAACAACACCACCCCGCTCGACAGCACCGTCGCCACCGCCACCAACACCACCTACACGGCCAGCAGCATCGCAGCCCCCAGCATCACCACCGCCAGCAACAACGCACTCCTCATCGGCGGCGTCGGCTTCGACAGCTCAACACCAGGAGCCACCGCCCCCACCGGCTGGACCGAACGCTGGGAAGCCACCGACGGACAAATCGCCCAACAAGCCGACCGCACCCAAGCCACCGCAGGCGCCACCGGCACCGCCACCTGGACCTTCAACACCGCCAAAGCCGTAGCCGTCTGGCGCACAGCCCTCAAACCGGCCAGCTGACCGGCAGCCTAAACGCCAACGGAGCGGACGACGGCGGGAACATTCCCGCCGTCGTCCGCTCCTTCTGTCGTCCGTTCCCGCTGTCCCCTTAGGCTAGACGGCCGACCAGCCGCCGTCGGAGGCGAGGACCGCGCCGTTGACGTTGGTGCCGTCGTCGCTGAGCAGGAAGGTGATGGAGGCCGCGAGCTGTGCCGCGGTGGCTGGAGACGGAATGTTCGCGCCCATCAGCGGGCCGAGGCGCTCGGCGGCGAGCTGGGATCCCCACGTGGCTTCGATGTTGGTAATGGTGGCACCGGGGGCGACGGCGTTGAAGCGCAGCCCCCTAGGCCCGTACATCACGGCGGAGTTCCTGGTCAGGCCGACGACGGCGTGCTTGGACGCGGTATACGCGGCGCCGGCGGCCGAACCCCGCAGGCCTGCTTCGGAGGCAACGTTCACCACCGAGCCGGCACCGGCATCCAGCATCAACGGGACCACGGCGCGGGTCAGCCGCATCAGGGCGGTCACGTTGATCCGGAAGACCCGCTCCCAGGTTTCGTCATCGACCTCGTGGACGGGGGCGAAGTGGTCCATGATGCCGGCGACGTTTGCGAGGGCGTCCACCCGGCCGCCGGCGGCAGCAACGACGGCGGCAACGGTCTCTTCGGTGGAGATGTCACCGGCCACGGGGACGAGGTCCAGTCCCTGGTTCGCGGATACCAGAGCGTCCAGCCGCTCGGAACTGATATCGGCGGCGATCACCCTGCCACCCTCCCGGGCCACGCGCAGGGCTGTCGCCAGGCCGATGCCCGATCCGGCGCCTGTGACGATGACCGTCTGGCCGGCGAACCGGTTCGAGGTGATGGATTCCTGCCATGCAGCGTCGTTGCCCATGATGTCCTTCCAGACTGTTCGGATCTGCGTCATTTCAGCTTATGACACGCAGTGTCATAATAAAAGGGTGAATACTGGGGTGATGGCTCCGCAAGACTCCAAGCCCGCCGGGAACCGCGCCTCCGGCCGCCCGGCCACCATCGACCCCGACGCCATTGCGGGCATCGCCCTGCGGCTGTTCGCGGAGAACGGCTATGAGCAGACGTCGATGGAGGATATCGCCAGCGCCGCCGGGATCGGGCGCAAGAGCCTGTACCGGTATTTCACCAGCAAGGCCGATCTCATCTGGGGCGGCATGGAACCGGCGGTCCGGGCCTCCGGGCTGGTCCTGGAGGCTGCCCGCGGCCAGTACGCCGCGGATGGTGACATCCTGGCGGGGCTGCGGGCCGCCGCCGTCGCCGGGGTGGCCGGAATTCCCGATCTTGCAGTGTCCCGGGGGCGGCTGCGCCTGATCGCCCACCATCCCGAGCTGGCCAGCCGGAGCTACGCCTCGCTGGCACCGCAGCACGGACGGGCGCGCCGCTTCCTGGTGGACCACGGGGTGCCCGAGGACACCGCCGGCTACTTGTGCGCCGCCTATCTGGCGGCGACTTTTGAGGCCTGGCTGCGGTGGGCCGCGGGCACAGATCCCGACCCGGTGCCGTACCTGCTGGCTGCTGTCGAGGTGCTGCGGGTGCCCGGGACCTGACTCGTTCCGCGGACCGGGCGGAGTGTTTGGCGCCGCGCGGAGCGTTTGGCGCCGCGCGGAGCGTTTGGCGCCGCGCGGAGCGTTTGGCGCCGCGCGGAGCGTTTGGCGCTGCGCGGAGTGTTTGGCGCTGCGCGGAGTGTTTGGCGCTGCGCGAAGGTCTCCACGCTGCGGTATTCGGGTAGCGCCAGCGTTTCTGGGCAGCGTCAGCCATTTTGCGCAGCGCCAGCGGTTTTGGGACGCGCCGAGCTATGGCGACGACCCGATGAGGTGCGGTATTTTTCCGCGGGGTGGCATCCTGAGAACATCATGACTGCACACGACGAGACACATGACGCCCCGCACCCCGGCGGGCTTCCGCCGGCCGAGCACGGATCCGCGCCGGAGGCCGTCGGGGCCAAGCCGGCAGCAGCAGAACCGCGCGGGGAAGAACCGGCAGCGGACCGCCGCCACCGGGGATTCTCGGCCTGGGTTCTGGGCGGCGGGACCGAACCGGATGCCCGGTTTACACTGGCCAACGAGCGCACGTTTTTGGCCTGGATCCGGACCTCGCTGGCCCTGGTGGCCGGCGGCATCGCCGTCGAGGCCTTCACGTCAGAGCTGTTTACGCCGGAGGTGCGCAAGACCGTCGCCGTGTTGCTGCTCCTGCTGGGGATGGTGACAGGCGGCGGCTCCTTCTTCCGTTGGGTGAACGTGGAACGTGCCATGCGGAACCAGACGTCGCTTCCGGTGCCGGTGATTGCCCCCATCCTGGCGGCCGGCGGGGCCCTCGTCGCTGCCGTGCTGGTGGTTTTTGTGATCTGGCGGCCGGCCTAGCCGTGGCGAGGAGCAGGCCGCCTGCGGTGCACAACGATCCCGGGCTCCAGCCCGAACGGACGGACCTCGCCTGGCGGCGGACCGCCCTGACGCTGGTCACGGCGGCCTTAATCTTCCTGCGCTGGATGCCCCTTCACGGGTGGTTCACCGGCACCCTGGTGGCAGCTTCGCTGCTGGCTGCCCTCGGCATCGTGCTCACTCAGCGGCGCCGCTACCACCACCAGGCGAGCGGAATCGCCGGAGCGGTGATGAGCGCGAACGTCAGGGGGACGGCGGCCATCGCCGGCAGCGTGGTGGTCCTCGCCGGGCTGGGAATCTATACGGTCCTGTTCCTGCCGCTGCAGCCGTAGCGGCGGCGCCCGCCGCCGGGGGGTGCGAATCAGCTCAGGAACGTTCAATGGATGTCGCTCCCGAACCGTCGGATGCTGTTCTGCGCTCCGCAGGGCTGTACCCGGCCCGGTCCGGGACGGCCGCGGACCAAGTAATCCGGGCAGCCGATCCGAGGGGTGAAATCCAAGAGATAGGTAGCGGTTACTGCTGACCTGGCGCTGCCCCCGCTTATAGCCTGAACTGACGCAAGGTCTCACGCCGCCGGTCGAGTCGTAGATGGAAGGACCATCGTGCAACCAGACACCACGGGGTGGGCGCCGGTTGGCAGGGGGCCACAGCACCGGCAGCCCGCCCCGACACGGGGGGTGCTTTTCACCGCAACAGGCCGCTCCAAGGCCTGGCTCTGCTCCCTCCTCATCCTGGCCGGGCTGTCAGGCAGCGCAGCGCAGACTGTTCTTCCCCTTCCCCTGGCATCTTCCGACCCCGGAACCACCGCGTCGGAATCCGCGGCACCCAAACCAGTGGCCCTGGAAGCGGACGTGCCGGCGGCCGCGCCCGCTTCCGAGAGCGGGGCCGGCGCCCCGGCGGACGTGCCCGCTCCCGATGCTGCCGCCGAACCTTCCGCCGACGTGCCTGCCGCTGAAGCACCTCCCGCTGACGCTGATTTGCTGGACGTCACCCCGGTCCTGGGCACCGAACAGCGGGGGGGCCCGCCAGGCGACGCCGGTTCCTGGCAACTGGTTTTCGACGAGAACTTCGACGTCCTGAATAAGAAAGTCTGGACTCCTTACTGGTTCAACGACTGCAGCCCCAAATCCGTGATGAACAACGTCAAGACCTGTTCGAAGAACATCAGGGTGGCCAACGGCGAGGCGGTCCTCCAGCTCAGCGATGCAGAGTCCGGCGCACTGCTTTCCACCAACCCCAAGGACGGCGTTCGCGGCCACGCCGGCTTCGCGTTCACCAGCGGCTACGCCGAAGCGCGGATCTCTTTCCCGGGAAACTGCAGGACCGGAATCCCCAACTGGCCAGCGTGGTGGACGGTGGGGCAGAAGTTCCCCCACACCGGGGAAATCGACATCGCAGAAGGCCTTGCCGGTGAGGTGTGGAGCGTCTACCACTCGGCGGCGTGGTCCAAGAGCCAGAAGGTCTCCGCCTGCCGGGCCGGGTCGTACCACACGTACGGATTGCACCGGAAAGACGGAGCCAACGACATTTACTATGACGGCCGGCTGGTCCACTCCTATGTCACGAGTGACGGCAACAGCCCCCACTACCTGCTCCTGAACGTGGGCGCCGCGGCCGGATTCCAGGCCTTCGGCGAGGCGAGCAGCGTGAAGGTGGACTACGTGCGGGTGTGGCAGTAGCCGGTCAGGAGACCCGCACAGCGGCAGACGTGCCGGCCACTTCCCGCAGCCGGGCGGCCACGGATTCCGGGGTGGTGTCGCTGATGAAGGCGCCCATGGCGGCTTCCGAGCCGGCCAAGTATTTGAGCTTGTCCGCGGCGCGGCGGGGCGAGGTCAGCTGCAGGTGCAGGTGGCCGTCCCGGCGCAGTGCCGGCTCCAGCGGGGCCTGGTGCCAGGCCGCAATGTACGGGGTGGGCGTCGGGTAAAGGGCGTCAAAGCGCCTCAGCAGCTCCGGGTACAGCTCAGCGAGCTCATCGCGTTCCGCCCCGCCCAGGGCGGCAAGGTCCGGAACCTGGCGGTGCGGGACGAGATGGACTTCCAACGGCCAGCGGGCCGCGAAGGGGACATAGGCGCTGAAGTGTTCCCCTTCCAGCACCATCCGGCTGCCGTCGTGCCGCTCGGCACTCAGCAGGGAGGACGTGAGGGTCGCCCCGCCGTCGGACGTCGCAGCGAATTCTGCGGCGGCGGCCGCCAGGACTGCGCCGCGGGGCGTCACGTACGGGTAGGCGTAGATCTGCCCGTGCGGGTGGTGCAGGGTGACCCCGATCTCGGCGCCCCGGTTCTCAAAGGGAAAGACCTGCTGGATGCCGGGCAGTGCGCTGAGCGCCTCCGTGCGGTGGGCCCAGGCATCCACCACCGTGCGGGCGCGCTGCCAGCCCAGCTCGGCGAAGGACCCGGTGTGCTGCGGGGTGAACGCCACCACCTCGCAGCGGCCGACGGCGGGTGCGTTCGCTCCCCAGCCCGGTGCCGGCGGGAGTTCGCTCACGTCCGGGCCGAGGGAGGGGAACCGGTTTTCGAAAACGGCGACGTCGTAGTCCGGCGCCGGAATCTCGGTCTGGTTGGCCGGCGTCGTCGGGCAGATGGGACACCGGTCCGCCGGCGGCAGGTGCGTGCGGGACTGCCGGTGCGCGGCGATGGCCACCCATTCGCGGCTGAGTGCGTCGAAGCGCAGCTGGCCCGGTTCGGGGCGGGCGGGCAGCTCCCGGTGGTCCACGAGGGAAGCGGCGGGCCGCTCGGCGGAGCCGGCGTCGTCGAAGTAGAGGATCTCGCGGCCGTCGGCAAGCCTGGTCATCGTGGTTCGGGTCATGGTTCCAGTTCTACACGAGCGGATCCGCCCCGATCGTGCAACGCTAGTGGTTATGGATCTGGAGGTGTCACCCGCGCTCACGATTCCGTCGTCGGAACTCGGGTGGCGGTTCTCGCGGTCGTCCGGGCCGGGCGGCCAGCACGTCAACACCTCGGACAGCCGGGTTGAGCTCTCGTGGAGCGTGGCCGACTCGGCGGTGCTGTCGGATGCCCAGCGGCTCCTGCTGGCCACGCGGCTCGAACACCGGCTGGTCGCCGGGGTGATCACCGTGACCGCGTCCGAGCGGCGTTCCCAGCTTCGCAACCGCGAGTTGGCCCTGGCCAAGCTCGCCGGCCTGGTGGCTGAAGGGCTGGCTCCCGGGCCCGCCCGCCGCCGCGCCACCAAACCCACCGCGGGATCCACCCGCCGGCGCCTCGCCGCCAAGGAACGGCGGTCCGCGACCAAGCGGCAGCGGCAGCGTCCGGCTGCCGAATAGCCCCCTGGCCTACCGCTGCGGTCTACCGTTCCGTGGGTTCCCCGGCGGTAACGTCAGTGGGCAGCTCCGGAGACCAGCCCGGATCGTAGTCCGGGTGATCCCGATACGATCCGGCGAGGATGGTCAGCATGGCCCGGCGGGCGATGGCGACAGTCCCTTGGGCTTCGCCCGGATCCTCTATTCCCTCCTCGTCGGCGGCTTCCTGCCAGCTGGCAATGATGGCCCGTTTCTGCGCACACTCCTCCTGCATTCGCTCCCCCAGGGAACCCTTGGCTTCGCCCCCGTCCCCCGGAAGTTCGGAGGTGCCCACAACGAACGACCCATCCAGGATGCCGGCTTCCTCCTCGGCGATGCGCGCTTCCAGAAACTCGACGATGTTCATGGCGACCATCATTGCATCCCCGTCGGATGCGTCCGGGAGAGCACGCAGCCTACATAAGAATCGTTCGCATATCAAAGCTACTCCACAGCGATGCCTCCTGTTGCTATTGATAATCATTTGCATTTAGGCTGACCAGCGGATCAGAAGCAGCCAGCGAGGCAAAGGGAACAACAGATGAAGTGGCGCAGGACGAAATTGTTGGGTGCGGCGGCCGCCGTCGTCGCACTGGTGGCGGCATGCGCCGGGGAGGCGGCGCCCCGCGGCCAAGCCCCGCAGCGGCCGCTGAAGGTAGTGGGGCAGTTTGAGTTCCACAGCCTGGACCCGTCCACCAGCGGGGGGTTCTTCACCCGGCTCCAGGTCGCGGAGACCCTGGTGGACGCCGACCTCGACGGCGCGCTGCAGCCCGGGCTGGCTACCGGCTGGGAAACCTCCCCCGACGGGCTCACCTGGCGGTTCCCGTTGCGCGCCGGAGCAGTGTTCCACGACGGGACCGCCGTGACGGCCGCCGCCGTCGCCGGTGCGCTGGAGACCGCGCGCACAAAAGCAGGAACGCCGCTGGCCGCTGCCCCCGTCACCGCGATCACCGCCGACGGCGGGGAGGTTCGGGTCGATGTGGCGAGGCCGTTTGCCCCGCTCGCCGCCGTGCTGGCCCACACCAGCACGCAGATCCTCGCCCCCGGCTCCTACGGCCCGGACGGCACCGTCACGAAAGTCGTCGGTTCCGGACCATACCGGGTGGAACGGCTGGAACCGCCGGCCACCATCGAACTGACAGCATTCGAGCAGTGGCAAGGGACGAAGCCAGGCATCACCAGGGTGGACTACCAGGCCGCGGGACGGGCAGAAAGCCGGACGCTGATGGCCGAGAGCGGCCAGGCCGATGTCACCTTCGGCATGGATCCGACCAGCCTGCAGCGCCTGAAGCAGGCAGGCACGCTGGAAATCGCCAGTGTCACCCTGCCGCGCACCATCCTGCTGAAGGTCAATGCCGGCCACGCCGCCCTCGGCGACGTCCGCGTCCGGCGGGCGCTGAGCATGGCCCTGGACCGCGAGTCGATGGCGACGGCGCTGCTCCGGGACCCGGACATGGCCGCCACCCAGCTCTTCCCGCCGTCCCTGCCAGAGTGGCACCGGCATTCCATTGCCCCGCTGGCATATGACCCGTCCAGGGCACGCGAACTGCTGGCGGAGGCGGGCTGGCGTCCCGGCAGTGACGGCATTCTGGTGCGGGACGGCCGGAGATTCTCCGTCACACTGCGCACCTTCCCGGACCGGCCGGAGCTGCCGATCATTGCCACCGCCGTCCAGGCGAAGCTGAAGGACCTGGGGATTGCGCTCGACGTGAAGGTCGGCAACTCCAGCGAGATCCCGGCCGGGCACCAGGACGGCTCCCTCGAGCTGGGGCTGTATGCCCGAAACTATGCGCTCGTCCCCGACGCCCTGGTGACCCTCGCCGACGACTTCGGACCGGACGGCGCCGACTACGGCGCCATGGGCTGGACCAGCCCCGCCCTGACCTCGGCTCTGGACACCATGGCAGGCACCGCCGACGCCGATGTCCTCGACAACGGCCGACAGCAGGTCACCGACATCCTGCAGCGCGAACTGCCCGTCATCCCGGTGGCCTGGTACCGCCAGAGCGCAGTGGTGAGCCCCCGGGTGCAGGGCCTGGTCCTGGACCCGCTCGAACGCTCCTGGCGCCTCACGGACCTGAGCTGGGCAAAGTAAGCGTGGCCGGTCTCCTGATGAACTCTTCCTCAAGTACATCCCGGCTCCCGGCCGGCCCCGCCCTGCGGGTGATCCGGCAGCGCGCCCTCCAGGCGGCGGCGGTGGTCCTGCTCGTCTCGACGGCGTGTTTTGCCGTCATCCAAAGCCTGCCCGGCGATATCGCCTTCCGCATCGCCGCCGGCCGCTACGGCTACGACCAAGTGACCGCGGCCTCGGCAGATACGGTCCGCGCCGAGCTGGGACTCGACCGCCCGGCATGGCAGCAGCTGCTCGACTGGCTCGGCAACCTGGCCACCCTGGATCTGGGCACCTCCCTGGTCACCGGCACCAGCGTTGCCGGCGAACTCGGCCTGTACCTGTCCAGCAGTCTTCAACTCGCCGCCGCAGCACTGGGCATCGGGCTGCTGGCCGGCTGCACGGCCGGAACACTGGCCGCGTCCCGGCCCGGCGGGGCCGCGGACCGGATCACCACCCTGTGGGTCTCCGGCGCGCGGTCCCTGCCGCCCTTCCTGCTGGGGCTGGCCCTGATCTTGGTCTTCTCTGTCCACCTCGGCGTGCTGCCCGCTGCCGGGCACGGTGCCGCCGGCAACATTGTGCTCCCGGCGGCGACGCTCGCCGTCGGGCTTTCCGGACTGTTTGCCCGGGTGACCCGGGACACAGTCGCCCGGATCCGGCAATCGGAGTACGTCCGGTTCGCCGCGACCAAGGGCCTCGGCGGCCGGCTGGTGTTCCTCCGCCATGTGCTCAGGAACGCCGGAGTGACGCTGCTGCCCTACCTCGGCGTGCAGCTGCTGGTCCTCATCGAGGGCGTCGTCGTCGTCGAAAGCCTGTTCGCCTGGCCCGGACTGGGCCACGCCCTGGTGCACGCCATCTTCTGGCGCGACCTGCCCATGATCCAGGCCACCGCCCTTGCCCTGGCCCTCCTGGTTGTGGCGCTGAACGCCCTCGTGGACCTGGGCACCCTCGCGCTGGACCCGCGCCCCCGCCGCCGGGAGGTTGTGCTGTGACGACCCCGGTTCAGCGCACAGCCGCTGCCCTCCTGGCCATGCTGGTGCTGTTCGCCCTCGTCGGCCCGCTGGCATGGCCGGAGCACGCGGCCCAGGACCTCGCGCGCTTCCTGGAACCGCCCAGCCTGGGCGAACCGCTTGGCCGCGACCATCTGGGCCGGAGCGTCATCGCCCGGCTGGCCCACGCCACCCAACTGTCCCTGATGCTGGCGGTGCTCTGCGTCGCCACGGCACTGCTGGCCGGGTCGCTCGCGGGCATCGTCGCGGCCTGGCGCGGCGGCTGGATCGACGCCGTCCTCCATGGCTTGTCCGAGGCCTTCATTGCCCTTCCCGCCCTGCTGGTGGTCCTCATCTTTTCCGCCATCGCCAACGGTGACCTGTGGACCCTATATGTGGGGCTCGCCCTGGCGCAGTGGGTGGAATACTTCCGCATGGTCCGCTCCCGCAGTGGCCTGGTGCTCGCCGGGCCGGCCGTCGAGGCCGCGGGGATGCTGCAGCTAGGCCCGGCCCACATCGTCCGCCGCCACCTCTGGCCCGAACTCCGGCCGCTGCTGGCCACCATGGCAACGTTCGGGGTCGGATCCTCAATCCTTGCCCTGTCCACGCTCGGATTCGTCGGTGTCGGGATCCGCCCGCCCACTCCGGAACTGGGGCTGATGGTCACCGAGGCGTTTCCCTACTATCACGAGGCCCCCTGGATGTCGCTGGCCCCCGTCATTGTTCTGACCACCGTCCTGATAGGGCTGCTGAGCCTGCGAAAGAAGGAGACCGGCCTGTGAACATGCGCCTGTTCGACCTGTCCGTCACCCACGCCGGCAATGTTCTGGTCGACGTCTCCGGGCTGGACTTCGAGCCCGGCGTGCCCGTGACGATCGTCGGCGAAAGCGGTTCCGGCAAGTCCCTGCTGGCGCACGCCATCATGGGAACCCTCCCCGACACCCTCCGGGCGCGGGGAGGCCTGGCCGTGGACGGTCACCGCTACGACCTGGCCGACCGGGCCAACAGGCGCCGGCTCTGGGGACCCGTGATGGCCCTGCTGCCCCAGGAACCCGGACTGGCTCTCGACCCCACCATGCGCGCCCAGGAGCAGGTCGCTGAAGGTGTGGCGTCCTTCGCCTCGGACAAGAACGCGGCCCGGCGTTCGGCCGGAGCGCTGCTGGCCTCCCTCGGGCTCGGGCACGCCGCCGGGGCGTTTCCGCACACTCTCTCCGGCGGCATGGCCCAGCGGGTCGCATTCGCCGCGGCCACCATCGGCGGCGCCCGGGTGCTCATTGCGGACGAACCGTCCAAGGGACTGGACCGGAGGGCCCGCGCCGAACTGGCGGAAATCCTGACCCGGCACGTTGACGGCGGCGGCATCCTGCTGACCATCACCCACGATCTGGACCTGGCCCGCGAGCTCGGCGGCCACGTGCTGGTGATGAAGGACGCGCACGTCCTGGAACAGGGTCCGGCCCTGCACGTGCTCACGGACCCCGCCCACCCCTACACACGGCGGCTGCTGGCGGCCGAACCCGCCCGCTGGAAATACTCGTGGATGCGCGCCGCAGCACCGGCAACAGACACCGGTGCACCGCTCATCTCCGGAAAAGGGCTGACCAAGACCCTCGGCGGGCAGCAGCTTTTCACAGACTTCTCCGTCTCCGTCGGCGCCGGTGAGCGGGTGTCGATCAGCGGCCCCAGCGGCAGCGGTAAAACCACTTTGGGCAATGTTCTGCTCCGGCTGCTGCCGCCGGACAACGGATACGTTGAACACTCCGGGACGCTCCGCGGGGGCCGCCTGCAGAAGCTTTACCAGGATCCGGCTCTGGCCTTCGCGTCGCGTATCCGGCTGGGGGACTCCTTCAGAGACGTTCTCCGCCGCCACCGGCTGGAACCGGACCGGCTCGAGGAGCTCATGGCCTCCCTCCGGCTGGCCCCCGCCCTGCTGCAGCGCATGCCGGGGCAGGTCTCCGGAGGGGAACTGCAGCGGCTCGCCATCATCCGGTCCATGCTGCTGGAGCCCGCCCTGGTCTTCGCCGACGAGCCCACTTCACGGCTGGATCTCATCACGCAGGAGGAAACCATCAGCTGCCTCATGGACCGGGTGGAACGCCTCGGTTCCGCCCTGCTTCTGGTCACGCACGACGAGGCCCTGGCCGACGCCGTCACGCATCGCCGGATACCGCTCGGCCTCGACGTCGGAGCCGGGGCAGCTGCACCATGAAACCCACAGCTACGTTTTTTCCACCCACTGGGCACGCCAGGCGGGCGGCTCGAAGGCCTCGCTCCAGTACGCCGTTTCCTTCGCGATCTTGCCGTCCCGGAACTCGAAGATGAAGACGGTTTCATACGTCGGGCCGTCGTAGTCCAGGGTCGCCTCAAGCACCACCAGGTCCCCTCCGCTGACCAGCCTGCGGGGCGTGATGGTGGGCAGCTGCGGGAACGAGCTGTAGATCGCCCTCCGGTTTTCCGCGCCGCGCACCACTTCCCCGGATTGCGGCCAGTGCATCACCGCATCGTCATGGAACAGTTCGTCCATAAGCTCAACGCGGCGGTCATTGAGGCACCCGATGAGCCGTTTGACCACGTTCTCGTTGGGAGATTCCACAGCGCTCACGTTCCTTTCCGTTGATGTTTCGCATTGTGCTCCTGGACACCTGCTTTGCGCCATAGGAGGAAACCTTCCGCAGCACCGCGGCTGGGGCGAGGGTATTGCGGGCCTGTGGGGCCAGCCGTTGGCCTGATGCCTAAACGGCCAGCTCGGCGGAAGCGAAGGATACGGCGAAACGCGCGCACCAGATACTGACTGAGCTGTAATCCGCCAGATTCGCCGCGGGCGGGATCGGATAGTTCTGGTCGCCCTTGTTGGCTTTGAGCGCACCCAGATCGAGATAGGCACCATCGTCAAAGACTTGCCAGCCGGCCGCACCTTCGATCACGGGGGCGTCGCTGAGCCAAACCCGAAGATCCGGGCCGTCGGACGTATCGAGGCCTTCGAGCCTCAGAATCCGGCTGCCGTCGGCGAGTTCGAGGATTTTCACGGTTCCGGAGCTGGCATGTTCATGGCTGATGAGTTCGCCGGCCACCAGCACACGCGGTGCGGTGGCGGAGGGTGCATTTGTTGGCTGCGCCGCTTGGGTGGCGGATTGGCTGGGCGCCGCAGCGACTGGAACGTCCTCAGTCACGGTGGAACTCGTGAAAATCCGCCACGGCTGGAACAGATACAGCCCGACGGCGACCGCGATGGCGGCGAGGATAAGCACGGCCGACACGACAGGGCGTCTTTTCATGCCCCTCCAACGTCCGGGCCGGCAACGAGGTTCCGGTCACGTTCCAAACGCGTCACCCCATGACAACGGAGCTCAGGAACGCCGCCGCCGGGACCGGTGAGGCGGTCGACGTCGTCCATGAAGGCCGGCCGGCCCCGCAGGCTCAAGGGAGAGCCCACCAGGACAAGCGCCGCGACGCGCTCCGGATGCGTGGCGGCCAGCTGCTGTGCCACATAGCCGCCGCTGGAGGAGCCGGGGACGGCGGCCCTGGGCACGTCGAGGGCATCGAGAATGGCGGCGGCGTCCCCGGCCTGTTCGGCCAGCGAATAGCCGCCAGCCGGTTTGTCGGCGTCGTCCTGGCCCCGGAGGTCAGGCGCGTAGACCCGGAAACCGGTCAGCCGGGGCACAAGGCGGTCGAAGCTGCGGCGGGATTCGCCCCAGGCGTGCAGCAGCAGCAACGGCCGCGCGTCCGGGCGTCCATGGACAAGGCACGGCACCGTGATGCCAGTAGTGAGGCGCAGGTTCCTGACCTCGGAGTCCATAGGCCCAGGGTACGCTCACCGCCCGGCTGTGCCGCCCGCTGCGGGGAGGATAGTTTGGGGGCATGACGGCAAACTACCGGTACGACGTCGAGATCCTGCACCTGCTCGTCTCGCCCGCCCATGCGTACTTCGGGCGCGCCCGCGACGGTGCGGCCGAGGTGCCCACGACGGACGCGGACCGGGTGGACGTGGTGGCCGGCAAGGGCCTCGCGGGCGACCGGTTCTTCGGCAAGGCCGCGCACATGGACGCCGCGGTCACTCTGCTCGCCGTCGAGGCGCTTGAGGCGATGGCCGCGGAGCTGGGCGCCGGGCCGTTCGACCCGCTTCTGGCCCGCCGCAACGTGGTCCTCCGGGGCGCCCAGCTGGCTCCGCTGCTGGGTGGCGACTTCGCCCTCGAATCGGGCGGCGGTCAAGTCCGCTTCCGGGCCGGACGTCCCGCGCACCCGTGCGCGTGGATGGACCGGATGCTTGCGCCGGGGGCGCACGCCGCCATGCGCGGGCGGGGCGGCGTGCGCTGCCAGCCGCTCTCCGACGGCGTCCTGCACCGGGGGCCGGCAGTACTGGTCAGCCCCGTGCCCCTGGAGCCCGCGCTCGCCGGTACGCCCAGCCTGCTGCGGCCGTCCCGCCTGCCGTAGCGGCTGCAGCAGGCGGACCTGACCGCTCCCATTCTGTTCACCGCCGTCAGCGGGGCCTTGGCGTGGGCAGGCCTGGTTGACAGCGGCGCCAGCCCTGTCTGCGCCCTGGCGCCGTCGGCACTCCTGTGATGAGACTCACGCGTATTTTTCGCCATCTGGCTTGAGCCGCCCGCGCCACGCTGTGCACTATGGAAATGCACGGCAGGGACACAATGTCTCCACCGCGCAGCCCCGATAAACCCGCTGGCGCGGCGCGCCACGGCACATCAGGGGCACCCATCCTGGTGGACGCAATGAGGCCAAACCGGTGAGCTCGCAGAGCTGCCAAGGTCTCAGGCGTTCCCGGTTTGGCCCTCGGCGGCTCCGCATCGGTGCGGCAGCCGGACCTCCGGATCTAGAAATGGAAGCACTGAACAATGACGTTTGAATCTCCCAACTCCGTTACCCACAAGCTCTGGGACCGCGCCACCATGCACCACGAGCTGGACGCCCTGATCCACGACCTGTCGGAACGCCACAACACCGCCAAGAGCAACATCGCCGTCCACGCGAGCGGCCCGAACACCTTTACGCTCAGCCTGAACCAGTAGGCTCTGGGCCCAGCCAGCCACAAAACGCCGGAGGACGACGGCGGGAGTCAACTCCCGCCGTCGTCCTCCTTTGTGTTAAAGACCCGGACTGAACGGCGTTCCCACACTTCCGCGCGCCGCGCGTGGGTAGGTAGACTGGTCTACCTACCCACCGCCGACACGTCAGGGCCCGTCATGACACCGCACCAGGATGCACCCGCAAACCCGCGCAGGAGGCCCGCCCGCGAGGCGCTGCTCGCCGCGGCGTCACGGCGCTTCTATGCCGACGGCCTGGCGGGAACAGGTATCGACTCCATCACCGCCGAGGCGGGTGTGGCCAAGAAGAGCCTCTACAACAACTTTTCGTCGAAGTCCGATCTGGTGACCGCGTACCTGCACGCCCGGCACCAGGAGTGGCTGGAACTGTACCGGGCACGTGAGGAGGGTGCTGCCACCGCCGCAGACCGCGTCCTGGCCGTCTTCGACGCCTACGCAGACCACGCCGGCTTCGCCTACGACCGCGGCTTCCGCGGGTGCGGCCTCTTGAATGCCGCGGCCGAGCTCCCCGCCGGCGATCCCGGACGGGCGGTAGTCCGGCGGCATAAGGAAGAGGTGGAAACACTGCTGGCCGGCCATGTGGCCGAGCTTCTGCCGCACTCCCCCGAGCGGGCGGGCTCCTTGGCCCGGCACCTGGCGTTTCTCCTGGAGGGTTCCATGGCCCGGGCCGGCCTGGAGGGTGACGACGGCTGCCTCCGGGAGGCCCGCCGGATCGCCGCCGCGCTGATCGGCAACCTGTGAGACCGGCGGGTTTCCAGGGCGCCGCGTGGGGCGCGGTGTTCGTCCTCGCGGCATCCGTCCTGTGGGGCACCACCGGCACTGCAGCCACCTTCGCCCCGGACGTGAGCCCCCTCGCGATCGGAGCAGTGGCGATGGGCTTCGGCGGGCTGCTGCAGGCCGCAATCGCCACCCGGCCCCTGGCCGCCCATCGGTCGTCCCTGCTGGGCCGGTGGCGCATGGTGGGACTGGGGGCGGCGTCCGTTGCGCTGTATCCGCTGGCCTTCTACTCCTCCATGCAACTGGCCGGCGTGGCGGTGGGGACCGTGGTCTCCATCGGTTCGGCACCCCTCGCGTCGGCCGTGATCGAACGCGTCGCGGACAAGCGGCCGTTTACGGGCCGATGGGCGGCCGGGGCGGCCCTCGGCGTCACCGGCGCCGCGCTGTTGTGCATCGCCGACGCCGGCCACGCCGGCGCCGCGGCTCGCGGCGAATGGTCCACGCCGGCGGGCGTTGCCCTGGGCCTGCTGGCCGGACTGAGCTACGCCGTCTACTCGTGGGCCGCGCACCGCCTGATCAACGAAGGGCTGCCGTCGCGGGCCGTGATGGGCGCCGTCTTCGGAACCGGCGGGCTGCTGCTCATGCCGGTGCTTGCGGCCACCGGCGCACCCCTCGTCGGGTCCTGGCAGAACTTCGCAGTGGGTGCGTACATGGCGCTCGTGCCGATGTTCGCCGGCTATGTGCTGTTCGGCTGGGGCCTGGCCCGGGTGCGCGCCAGCACGGCCACCACCCTGTCCCTCGCGGAGACCGTGGTGGCGGCCATCCTCGCAGTGCTGGTGGTGGGCGAACGCCTTCCCCTTCTCGGCTGGGCCGGCGCCGCCCTGATCGCCGGCAGCCTGTTCGTCCTGACGCTGCCGGCCCGGGCGCCAGGGAGGCGCCTGGGCACGTCCGAGGATCCTGCCGGCCAGCGGGAAGCAGCAGTTACGCCGCGGTGCGGCTAAGGCCCGGCAGCGTCACAGGGTCGCTTCTTCTTCTTCCGCGATCCGGGTCAGGCGAAGTTCGTCATCCACCGCACGGGACGGCCAATGGCCCGTCGACAGCGCCATGACGCGGCCCGGATCAGCTCCCGGGAACAGCCTGCCAAGCCGCCCGGCCGCCTGCAGCAGGGCGATCAGCGCCGTGGTCCTGGCATCGGGGGCGTTGCTGGCAGCTTTGGCGTCGGGAGCCTTGGGACCCGGCGCCGCGTCGCCCGGTTTGTCCGTGTCGGGCGTCGGTGCGTCGGACGCAGTGGCGTCGGTTGCCGCCGTTTCGGGCGCCGCGTCGACGCCGGTCGCGCTCTCCGGCGTCTCCACTTTCGGCTCCGTCGGCCCTGGCGTTGCCGCAGCCGACGTCGATCCGTTGAGTGCCGCTTCGATCTTTTGCAGGAGCGCTGCCTCCGGGCCGTGGTTCTTCTCCGGATACCGCGTGGACCTGAACAGGCCGAGGTGCTTTTCCCCGACATGTTCCACGATCCCCAGGGACACCATTCCCTCGTAGATGCGTTGCACTTCAGCGCGGCCTTCCAGGATGGAGACCCACTGCTTGGGGGTGTGCGGCCGGGATTTGCCCCGGATGAGTTCCAGCTCGCGCTGGTAGTCCGTCGCGGGGGTGGAGCCGGTCGCTTTGACGTGTTTCCCCTGCAGTTCGATCGCGCCGAGCAGGTCCAGTTCGGCCAGTACCGCCCCTGCCACAGCGCTCCTGAGCGCGAACACGGGCACTTCAGGTTTGCCGTCCTTGTCGCTTGTTGCCAAAAGGAGGAAAGCCTGGGGAAGGCTCAGCTCCGCTGTCTGGGGTGATTCAGCATCCATAGCTTCATGGTGGACCCGTTGCACCGCCACCACAACGGGGATGTGGCCGCACCGTGAATGCGGCCGGCCGGATCTTATGTGGAGGCATCCGCCGGAACTAATGCGATCGGGTCCGAAAGCAGTGTCGTGAGTATCTATTACTTGGGTGGGTGGCACGTCTCTACTTGGGTCTTCATAAAGGCCTACCTGCGAACCACGCATCATCCGGAAATGGTTTACGCGGACACTAATTTCGGGAAAAAATTTCGTTGAGTTTCACCGATTTTGTCCTGATACTGGTCAGGTACGCCGACGGGTTGTCAAGGTCTTGGTTCTCGGGGTACGCCGCAGCCAAATCAGAGGGTGCCACGGCGGTTGCGGGTTCAGGACGGGCGGACTTTCGGGCCTCGTCCGGCCGGGCGCCCAGGGGGAATATCGCGGATTCCATGGCAGTTCTTTCTTCGCCAAGAAAGAATGCAGAAAATTCCAAGAACGGAAGAATACCTTTTCACTGCCGACGAAAGTGACCAGCAGCACCCACTCAGCAGAATAACCATGGAAACGGCGATCAACGCGTGAAGGAAACGGCGATTAATATGAAACGTACCGTCCGCTGGCTCAGCCAGACCTTGGTAATGGCACTGGTAGTGACCGCAAGCGTCCTGGGAGTCACCAGCTCCGCAACGGCTGCTTCGGACTATGGATATGCCGGCAACAGCTTTAGCGGGGTGAGCAACCCGCCGACGTCGGACAAACCGCAGAGCAAACTCTGGTGGCACGACGGTTCCTGGTGGGCGGATATGTGGACCACCGGCACGGGCTGGCAGATCTACCGGCTGGATGTTCCCACGAAGAAGTGGGTGAGCACCGGCATCACGAACGACACTCGGGCCAGTACCCTCGCGGACACGCTGTGGGACGGCACGCATCTTTACATTGCGTCCCACGTCACAGCGGTCTCCGGTGACACCACCCCGGTGCCGTCGGTTTCGGGCCAGCAGGCCAGGCTTTACCGGTACAGCTACTCCGGCGGGACGTTCCGGCTGGACAGCGGCTTTCCGACGACCATCATGAACAACAGCAGCGAGTCGATGACCATCGACCAGGACAGCACCGGCGCCATGTGGGCCACCTGGACACAGGTCGCCGGCAACGCCACGGACGGTTACACCAACACCGTCTACGTCAACCGCTCCGCGGCCGGTGGAACCGGCTGGAATACGCCGTTCGTGCTTCCCGTGACCAACCCGAACCTCGCCCCGGACGACATCTCGGCAGTGGTGGCCTACGGCGGCAACAAGATCGGGATCATGTGGAGTGACCAGCTGACAAGTTCTGTCAGGTGGGCCACCCGCACGGACGGGACCAATGCCACGGCCGCATCGTCGTGGAAGGTGCAGGACGCCGTCAAGGGCAACGGGCTCGCCGACGACCACATCAACGTCAAGACGCTCCAGTCGGACAATGCCGGCCGGGTCTTCGCCGCCATCAAGACAGGACTCAACGACCTCCCCGGCAACCAGAACCAGGCAGAGATCATGCTGTTGGTGTTCCGGCCCGGCACGGGGAATTTCACCACCTCCACGATCGCTAAAGTGTCTGACTGCGTTTCCCGCCCGCAAATCGTCCTGGACACCGAGAACAACGAGATCCATGCCTTCCACACGGGGCCCAGCAGCGACGTCAGCGGC
Organism: Pseudarthrobacter sp. 1C304; assembly: GCF_052245515.1. Taxonomy (NCBI): domain Bacteria; kingdom Bacillati; phylum Actinomycetota; class Actinomycetes; order Micrococcales; family Micrococcaceae; genus Pseudarthrobacter; species Pseudarthrobacter sp. 1C304. Next base: position 63,423 of record NZ_JBQQCH010000008.1, read on the forward strand.
TGCGCGTTCTCCGGCACCCCGGGCGCGATCTACGAAAAGACCGCGTCCATGGACAACCCCGTCTTCCCTGAGGGCCGGGGCACGCCGATCATCCAGGACGGCGCGTCCGCGAACGTGAACGACGTGACCACCAGCAAGCAGAGCGTGAACAACACCACCGGTCTGGTGGTGCTGGCCAGCAACAATGTCACCAAGCGCTACTGGTTCTCCTACCGCACCCTCGGCGGCGATCCGCCCGCCCCCGGCGAATCAATGCGGCTGAACGACTTCAACGGTGACGGCAACACGGACGTGATCGCCCGTGACGGGTCCGGCCAGCTGTGGCTGTACCCGGGCACGGGGACAGGTGACTGGTTCACCCGGATCAACCTCGGCGGCGGCTGGAACGTGATGACCTCGATTGTCAGCGCCGGTGATTTCAACGGCGACGGCGACGCGGACGTGATCGCCCGGGACACCAATGGGCAGCTGTGGCTCTACCGGGGCACCGGCTCCGGTGACTGGCTGCAGCGCCAAAGCCTCGGCGGCGGCTGGAACGTCATGACCTCCATCGTCGCCCCGGGTGACTTCAACGGCGATGACCGGCCGGACCTGATCGCCCGGGACAGCAGCGGACGGCTCTGGCTATACCCGAACAACGGTGCCGGTGACTGGTTCACCCGCGTCGACCTGGGCGCCGGGTGGAACATCATGAGTTCCATCGTGGCCCCGGGCGACTTCGACGCCGACGGCAACGTGGACCTGATCGCCCGCGACTCCAGCGGCGAGCTGTGGCACTACCCGGGCAACGGCCAGAACGAATGGTTCACCCGGGAGAGCCTGGGCAGCGGCTGGAACACGCTGAACGCCATCACCGCTCCGGGCGACATGAACGGCGACGACCGCCCGGATGTCATCGCCCGGGACACCACCGGAGAGCTCTGGCTCTACCCGAACAACGGTGCCGGTGACTGGTTCAAGCGGATCGACCTGGGCGGAGGCTGGAGCCAGATGACCGCAATCCTGTAACGGCAGGCTCTTCCCTGTAGGGAGCGCTGAACAGGTCCACACCAAGGAAGGTCCCCCGCATTCCAAATGGGAAGCGGGGGACCTTTCCAGTGGGCGGCCGGTCAAGTTGGTGGCGCAGGATCCGGCCGCTGGATCACCGAATGTCAGCGGACGACGGCGGGAGGCCCCGCCGTCGTCCGCTTGCGTTGGGTGCCGCCCGGCGTGCCTGCGGCTGGCAAGGCAGCGGGCTGCCGTCAGGCGCTGATCTGGACCACCACAATCTGCACGGCGCAGGGCCGCGGGCTGAGGTGCTGCCGGACAGCGCCGGCCGCGGCCCGGACCACCGACGGCGCGGGACGGGTTGCGTCCACACCGATCCGGGCCTTCACCGTGAGGCCGGCGTCGGAGTCTTCGAGCGCCACCAGGGCCGGCCGCTCCCCCGTCATGGCGGAGACCGCCGCCCCGGCAATGCTCTGCCACAGCGGCTGGGCCGGATAAAGTGCCGTCACGCCGTCGACCGCCCGGATGACCTCCTGCAGGTCGGCCGCCAGCTGCTCGCGGGACTCCGCACCGGCGGCCACGGCAGCGGCCCCGGCCTCGCCGGGTACTGAAGGCTGGGTCATGGCTTCTCCTCTGGGGTCGGGGGGTGCTCCGCCTGTGCGGCGCCGGAGGCGGGCCGGGGGCCCGCGGGCTCCAGGACATCGGTGATGGTGACGTCAATGGCCGTGATGTTCAGTTCCGTGTGCCGCGCCAGCGCATCAGCCAGCTGCCACCGCAGCGCGGCGGCGCGGTCCTCCATCGGGTGCCCGTACACGACGGCGAGTTCGACGCTGACGGTGACCGGCGCGCCGGGCTCCGTCACGTCCCCGTAGAGGCGGCACTTGCCCGCGGCGGTGCCGGGCAGTCCGTCCGCGATGGACCGGATCAGCGCGGAGACGGACCCTTCCGTTTCGGAGAGGACATCCGCGGGGTCATCGGCGCGGACCGGAATGCTCCGGCCCGGCCGGAGCTCGAGGCGCAGGTTGCCCAGGATGGCCTGCATCCAGTCGTCGGTGCCACTGCCGGCCTCGGTGATGTCGGCGTCGAGCAGGTCGTGGCCGAGGGCGGAGAGCCGGCGCAGTGAGGCCAGGCCGGCCTGGCATTCAGGGCACTGCGCCAGGTGCTCGGGATGGCGGGTTATTCCGGTGTCCAGGTATTCGCTCAGGTCCTCAAGGCTGTGCCCGCAGCCGAGGGTGTCGTCGGATGTGCTCATCGCCATGCCTCCATTTCGCGCGCCAGGGTGATCCGCGCCCGTGCCAGCCGTCCGCGGACGCTTGCGGTGCTGATGTTCAGGGTCCGCGCAATGTCCTCATAGCTCTGGTCGTTGAATTCCTTCAGCACCCAGCATCGCCGCTGCTCCTCGGGAAGGGCAGCCAGCGCGGCTTTCAGGGCCTCCACGCGGGAGCCGCTAACGGCGGCGGACTCGGGATCCGCGCTGCCTTGCCGTCCTGTGCCGACCTCCACCGAGTCTTCCACCTCGGTGACGTCGGCGTGCAGCCGGCGCCTACGGAGGTGGTCGATGCTGCGGGTTCCGGTGATGCGCAGCAGCCAGCCTTTCACCGCCGCCGGGTCCCGGAGGGTATCGAGCTGCCGCCACGCCTGCATCAGCGATTCCTGCACCACGTCGTCGGCGTCGGCGAGCGAGCCGGTAAGCCGGCGGGCGCTGGCCCGCATCAGGGGCCCGTGGCGCCGGGCCAGGGCCTCGAAAGCCGCGGTGTCGCCGTCGGCCGCGCGTCCGGCCAGCAGCGCATCCGGAACCAGATCCAGCTGGTGCGGCGCCGGGGGTGAACCAGTCACGTGTCAGTCACTTTCATCGCGGGGGTGAAGGGGTCCGATGGGGCCGGGCCGCGGCCGGGCCGGTTCCGCCGAGGGCGGCCCGGCCCGGGTACGCGGCGCGCAGGCCCTAGTCCTTGCGGAAGCCGTCCTTCAGCTTCCGGGCGGCGTCTTTGACGTTTTCGCCGACGCCGGCAGCCGCGTCCTTGACCGACTCCGCAGCTTCCTGCAGCTTGGCCTGGGCCTGGTCACGCTGACCCTCGCGCTCAAGCCGGTCGTTGCCGGTCACTTTGCCAGCCCCCTCCTTGGCCGCGCCGAGGTGGTTGATGACCGTGTTGTTGACCTTGTCGTCGATTCCCATAATCTCGTTTCCTCTTCTGTGGTTTGTGCTCTTGGAACTACTGTTGCCGGTGGCCTACCGGGCGCGGCTCGGTTCCGCCACGGCGGATTTAGCTCCGCCGGTGATTCGCACCAGCACCGGAACCGGATGGCCCAGGAGGGCGTCGATGCCGCGGACCAGTTCCTCGGCCGTGTCGGCCAGCTCGCGCGGGGATGTGCCCTTGCGAGCCTGCAGCCGCAGCCGCAGACCGGTGCCGCGCCGGCTTTCCCAGGCCGAGACCGCGGAGCCGAGCACCAGGCGGTTGTTCTCCAGCGCCTGGCTGACGGCTGCCCCGATGAGTCCGGCGTCCACCACGGTGGCGCCCTGGTCCCCGTCGGATTCCCGGGCAAGCCGGGGTGTCCGGCCGCCGCCCTGGGAGGCGATCCAGGCGATGCACAGGCCGGCAGCCAGGAGCAGCCCGGCGACGCCGGCAACTGCCCACCAGCTGCGGGCCGGCCCGGGAAGGGGAGCCGCGGCAAGGGCGTTCCGGAATTGGCCCGAGAGGTTGTTCCCCGTCTCCGCCCACGCGGCCGCCACGCCCGGCACCAGTCCGGCGGCGGCAACGGCGGCGCCGGCCGCCAGCAGCGCCAGCCCTGCCAGGGCCAGCAGGATGCGGTTGAGTGCCCTGTTGGTGTTGCTCACTGTGCCAGCGCTCCTTCCCTCATGACCTGCACCGTTGGTGAGACGCGGCGGTCCAGCTGGTAGGCGAGGAGTTCCCCGTCAACGGCTGCCTGCACCGCCTCCCGGTCCACGGGCAGGCCCGACGTCGGGCGCACCCGGACCCGGACGGACCGGCCGGAGACCGTGGTGGTCACCTGCCCGGGGCTGAGCCCGGCGGCGAGACCCGCCCGCCGCGACACCGCGGCGGCGATGACCTCGTCATCAACCACCACGGCGCTGCGGTCGCTGCGCAGGGCGCGCCGGGACCGGCGGCCGCCCGCCAGGGCCGCCCCCAGCAGGAGCAGACCCAGGAGGGCCAGGCCCGCACCGGCGGCGACCATCCCGGCGGGGATGGTGTTGGCCGGCAGGCCGGTCAGCCAGCGCACCAGCTGGCCGGGGCTGGCGAGCGCCGGGTCTTCCCCGAGCAGCGCCAGAACGGATTCGAGGGCCAGCCAGAGGAACACAGCGGCAAGGACCATAGCGGTCAGCGCGGACGCGGCGGCGCGGGACGAGTGGGTTTCCCGGCGGACCAGCCGCCGGATGGATCGCTCCTGCTTCATGCCACCTTCCTTTCCTGATAGCCGGGTGCCGCCGGTGCCGGCTTCGACCCGCTGAGCCGGATGTCCACCCGGCCGATCGACCTGCCGGTGAGCTCCTGGCCGATGGCCGTGATGGCTGCCCGCGCGGTCCGCGACCGGTCGAAGAGGCTGCCCTGGCCGGCATCCTGCCGGGTGCCCAGCAGGTCCGGAAGCGCCAGCCGGACTGTGACGGCGGCGGCCAGCCGGCCGGCGTCGTCCTCCAGGTCCGCTGTGACGCTCCGCAGCGGAACACCAAAGGCGTGCGCGGTGATGGCCTCGATGGTGTGCCGCAAGGCCGTCCGCGTGATGCGGGTGTGGCCGGGCCGGGTCATGAGGAGGAGCGCTTGCCGCGCAGGGCGTCCAACACTCCGGCGAGGTCCAGCCGGCCTTCGGCCGCCCGGCCAAGCACAGCACCGACGCCCATAAACAGGCCCGTCAGCAGCAGGCCCCAGAACCCGAAGGCCAGCGCCGCCAGAGCGAGGACCGCTCCGGCGGCCATGCCGGTTACCGCGGGGCTCATGCGACCCTCGGCTCGCGCTCGGCGTCGTCGGTGTCGTCGTCATCGGAGGGGACGTGGATGTCGGTGATGGTGATGTTGACCTCGGTGACTTCCATGCCCACGAGGTCCTCGACGGCGGTGTACACCGCGTCGCGGGCGTTGTCCGCGACCTGCTGGAGCGGGTGCGGGTACTCGACCACGAGGGTCACGTCCACGGCCACCTGGGTCTGGCCGACCTCGACGCTGACGCCCTGGGTGAGGTCCTTCTGGCCGACCTTTTCGCGCAGGTTGCCGAGAGCGCGGGCGGCTCCGCCGCCGAGGGCGTGGACGCCGTCAATCTCCTGGATGGCGATGCCGGCGATCTTGGCCACGACGCCGTCGACCACTGTGGTGGCGCCGCGGCCGTCCTTGCCGGCGGGCTGCGCGGGCTTCGCCATTGCCGTAGTTGCGGACTTGGCGTCGGTCTTGGCCTGAACGTCTGCGGGGGTGTGCGTCTGGGTGGTCATGGCATTCTCTCCTGTTCGTAGGGGGGAGGCGCCGTGAAGCGCCGTCATAAGTAGGACGGCGCCCGGCCTGCAATCCTCACGGTCGAATCAACGTGAGCTGGGTCACGCGCGATCAGGCGTATACAGAAATACCCCCCGGGGTATAAAGTGAAAGGCATCACGGTGCTGATCCGGCGCCGCGGGCGCTCGATTTCCAGAGAGGCGATGTAGCCATGTCTATTCACCACGAGATCCTCATCATCGGAGGCGGCAATGCGGGCCTTAGCGTTGCCGCGCGGCTCCGCCGGGCCGGCCGCACCGACATCGGCCTGATCGAGCCCAGCGAACAGCACTATTACCAGCCGCTGTGGACCCTGGTGGGCGGCGGCTCCGCCAGCCAGTCGGAAACGGTCCGGCCGCAGGCCTCCGTGATGCCCCAGGGTGTGGCCTGGATCAAGGACGCTGCCACGGACATCGATCCCGAGCGCCGCAGCGTTGCGCTGGCCTCCGGAGGCTCCGTCACGTACGACTATCTGGTGGTGGCCCCCGGCATCCAGCTGGACTGGGACAAAATCCCGGGCATGGCCGAAGCCATGGACTCCCCCGCCGCATCAAGCAATTACCGCTTCGACCTGGCGCCGAAAACCTGGGACATGATCCGGAACCTGAAGTCAGGAACGGCCATTTTCACGCAGCCTTCGGGGCCGATCAAGTGCGCTGGCGCGCCGCAGAAGATCGCGTACCTGGCGGCCGATTACTGGCAGAAGCAAGGGGTACTGGAGAACATCCGCGTTGTGATGGTCCTGCCCACCCCTGGCATGTTCGGGGTCAAGGTCTTCGCCGAGGAGCTGGAGCGGGTGGTGGCCAAGTACGGCATCGAGGTCCGCTTCAACAGCGAAATGACGTCCGTGGACCCCGCTGCCGGCGTGGCGGTCATCCGGGACAACGCGGCCGGAGCCGAGGAACGGCTGCATTACGACCTTCTCCATGTGGTGCCGCCGCAGTCCGCGCCGGACTGGCTCAAGCGCACCAGGCTCGCTGATCCGGCCAACCCGGCAGGCTATGTGGACGTGGATAAGAACACCCTGCAGCACAAGCGCTACCCGGAAATTTTTGCCCTGGGCGACGCGGGCTCCACCCCCAACTCCAAGACCGGAGCGGCGATCCGCAAACAGGCCCCGGTGCTGGTAAAGAACCTGCTGGCCGCCATCGAAGGCGCCGCCCCGTCCACCCAGTACGGCGGGTACGCCTCCTGTCCGCTGACCACGGCGCGGGGGAAGATGCTGCTGGCCGAGTTCGACTACAGCCTCCAGCCTGCCCCCAGCATCCCATTCATCGACACCACCAAAGAACGCAGCGACATGTGGCTCCTCAAGCGTTATGGGCTCCCGTTCATGTATTGGAACCTGATCCTCAAAGGCAGGGCCTAAGGGCGGCCGGAGGGTGCTATATTCTGGTGCCATCAGGCCTTGGCAGGGGGTAGCCGGGGAAGCAGCACGTCGAATGGCCCCTTGAATGACATCTCAGAGCAAGCATCCCGGTTCCATGGCGGCAGGAGTTCCCCAGGAAGAGTTTCTCAACTGCCCTACGGGGCTGGTTGAGTACTACTTCGCCGACGGTGAATTCCGGTGGTCGGACGGACTGTACCGCATGTACGGGTTTGAACCGGGCCAAATTGTCCCCTCCATGGAGATGGTGCTGCCGCACGTCGAGCCGGAGGACCGGGCCAAGGTCCAGGCCTACTGGGATCGGGTGGCTGCGGCCGGCGGCCCGTCGTCCATCTACGTCTCCATCCGGGACCGCAGGGACCACCAGCACAAGCTGCTGTTTTCTGCGGACTACATCCTCGACGGCACCACGCCCATCGGCGTCTGGGGTGTGGTGGTGGACCTGACGCAATCCATCCACGCCGACCGCCATCAGCTCGCAACCGAGGCGGTCGCCGCATCAGCCCTTAACCGGGCGGCCATCGAGCAGGCCAAGGGGATCCTTATGGGACGGACCGGGGTGGACGCCGACCAGGCCTACGAGCTCATGAGCCAACTGAGCCAGGACACCAACCGCAAGGTCCACGCCATCGCCCACGAAATCATCGAGCGCGCCACGACCGCAGCCCGGGACCCGAAGAGCCGTGCCCAGCCCCAGCTGTAGCGGCAGGACATGCGGGTGCAGGGGACGGCCGCGTCGTTGATTATTAGTCAGCATGCTTACTATAGGGATTCGACCTCTCTGTAAAGAAACGAGCATCGCATGACTCCGGCTCCTGCCACGCGTTCCCTTCCGTACCCGCTGGGCGTCACGCTGCGCGAAGGCGGCGCCAACGTCGCCCTCTACTCGCAGACCGCCGACGCGGTGGAATTCTGCACCTTCGACAGCGAGGGCAATGAGACCCGCACGCCACTCCCGGAACGCACCGGGCACGTCTTCCACGGCGTGGTGCCCGGCGTCGAGGTCGGCACCCGTTACGGGATCCGTGTCGACGGCGCCTGGGACCCTGAGTCCGGGCTCCGGCACAATGTGAACAAGCTGCTGCTGGACCCGCACGCCACTGCCGTGGAGGGCGGGTATGACTGGGGCCAGGCGGTGTTCTCCCATGACCTGAACGACCCCTCCGCGTTCGACGCCACGGACTCGGCCGCCTCGACGCCCCGCTGCGTGGTCACGGACCCGTCCTTCGACTGGGACGCCGGCTCCCCCGACGTCGCACCCCGCACCCCGCTGGCGGAAACCGTTGTCTACGAGGTCCACGTCAAGGGGTTCACCCAGCAGCACCCGGACGTCCCCGAGGACATCCGCGGCACCTATGCCGGCATGGCGCACCCGGCCGCCATCAAGCACCTCACGGATCTTGGCGTGACCGCCGTCGAACTTCTACCGGTGCACCAGTTCGTCCAGGACAGCCACCTGGAGGAAAAAGGCCTGCGCAATTACTGGGGCTACAACAGCATCGGCTTCTTCGCCCCGCACGGCGACTACAGCTCCGCGGGCGACGGCGGCGGCCAGGTCGCCGAGTTCAAAGCCATGGTCAAGGCGCTGCACGCGGCCGGGCTTGAGGTCATCCTCGACGTCGTCTACAACCACACGGCCGAGGGGAACCACATGGGCCCCACCCTGTCCTTCAAGGGCATCGACAACGCCGCCTACTACCGGCTGGTGGAAGGCGAGGAGTCGGCGTACTTCGACACGACGGGCACGGGCAACAGCCTCAACGTCGGCCACCCCGCGGCTCTTGGACTGATCATGGATTCCCTGCGGTACTGGGTCACGGAAATGCACGTCGACGGCTTCCGTTTCGACCTGGCCACCACCCTGACCAGGCAGGACGGCGACGCCGAACTCCACAGCGCCTTCCTCACCCTCATCCAGCAGGACCCGGTGCTGGCGCCGGTCAAGATGATCGCGGAGCCCTGGGACACCGCCGGCTACCAGGTGGGCGGCTTCCCCGCCGACTGGTCCGAATGGAACGGCAAGTGCCGCGACGATTCCCGCGATTTCTGGCACGGCGGCGAGAACGTCCTCGGCGACTTCGCCCAGCGCTTCCTCGGCAGCCCGGACGTCTACGAGGGCAGCCGCCGCGCCCCGGTCTCCAGCGTCAACTTCATCACCGCACATGACGGCTTCACCCTGGCGGATCTGACGGCCTACGACGAAAAGCACAACGAGGCCAACGGCGAGGACAACAACGACGGCGAAAGCGACAACCGTTCGGCCAACCACGGCATCGAGGGTCCCACCGATGATCCCGGCGTCAACGACCTCCGCGGCCGCCAGCGCAGGAACTTCCTCACCACGCTGCTGCTGTCCGCCGGCGTGCCCATGATCCTCGGCGGCGATGAGATGGGCCGCAGCCAGGGCGGCAACAACAACGCCTACTGCCAGGACGATGAGATCTCCTGGTTCGACTGGAACAAGACCGACGGCGGACTGCTGGACTTCACAAAGGACCTGATCGCGCTCCGGCGGGACAACCCGGCGCTGCGCCCGGACTGGTTCCGCCACGCCCCGGAGGCCGGCAGCGCGGACTCCGTCCGGGTCCTCCGGGCGGACGCTGAGGGGTTCGCCGAGGACGACTGGGCGGCAGACCACCGGGCCATCACGTTCGTGCTCGAGCACGACGGCGCCGATGCCTTCGCCGTGCTGTTCAACGCCGCCGAGAACGGCGTGGAGTTCACCGTTCCGCCGGCGCCGCGGCAGGACTGGGAGCTGGCCCTCTCCACCGACCCGGAGCAGCAGGTGGCTGCTCAGGCGGAGAGGCTGATTGTCTGCGACCGCTCGGTCACCGTGCTCCGGTCCCGCGCCTGAAGGTAGTTCTGCCGGATGACCGGACGGTAGTCGGCAGCGGGCGCAGCGTCGAGGGGCACGTCCCAGTCCGGGCGGCGCCCGCTGCAGGCCCACGCCGCCTGGACCGCAGCGCCCCGGGCCACATACTCCCCCGGGCTGGGAACCATGACCGGCAGGTCGAAGACCTGCGCCGCGATGGCCTGGACCGCAGGGTTCTGCACCGCGCCGCCGATCAGGAGCAGCCGCGTCGCGGGGCCGCCCTGCGCGCGCAGGGCCTCCAGACCGCCGGACAACCCGCAGAGCATGCCCTCGATGGCGGCGCGGGCCAGGTTGCTCCGGGTGCTGGAGGCGATGCTGAGTCCATGGAGGCTGGCCTTGGCATGCGGGAGGTTGGGCGTGCGCTCACCCTCGAAGTAGGGCACCAGCACAACGCCCCCGGCGCCGGGTTCCGCTTCCAGGGCCAGCCGCGACAATTCGTCGAGGTCCACGCCGAGGAGGCCGGCCACGGAACTGAGCACCCGCGCGGCATTGAGCGTTACGGCGATGGGCAGGAACGCTCCGCTGGCGTCCGCGAAGCCTGCCACCGTTCCTCCGGGATCGGCGGCGGCCTCCGGCGCCACGGAGAACACCGTCCCGCTGGTGCCCACGGACACCACCACGTCTCCCGGCTGCGCCCCCAGCCCCAGCGCAGCGGCCGCGTTGTCGCCCGCGCCGGCACCGAGCAGGATGCCCGCTCCGGCCCCGGCGGTGCCAGGCAGCTCCGCCTGGGAACCGAAGCAGCCGGGGTGGATCTCTCCGGCGGCATCGCCCGGACCAAGAACGCGGGGTAGGACCACGGCTCCTGACTCCCGCGGCACGGCGTGACCCGCGCTGCCGCCGCTGGCCTCGCGGGCATCCCGGCCCAGGGCCAGTGTGAAGAGCTCAAGATCGTACCCGCCGGCGGAGGGGCTCCAGTAGCCTGTTCCGCTGGCGTCCGAGCGGTCCGTGGTGAGCTGTTCCAGGTCCGGGCCCAGGGGGCTGGAGCCTGCCGGGCCGTAGCCGCGGAGCCGCCAGGTCAGCCAATCATGGGGCAGCGCAACGGCCGCCACCTTGCCCACCAGGTCCGGCTCGTGGTCCCGGACCCAGCGGACCTTGGTGATGGTGAAGGAGGCCACGGGGACCAGGCCTGTCCTGCGGGCGAAGTCCTCCGCCCCCACCTCGTTGGTGAGTGCCTCCGCGGCTGCCGCCGAGCGGGTGTCGTTCCACAGCAGCGCAGGCCGCAGGACGTTGCCGGCATGGTCCAGCAGCACCATGCCGTGCTGCTGGCCTCCCACCGAGAGCGCGCAAACGTCCGCCAGCCCGCCGGCGTCGTCGAACGCTTCACGCAGCGCCCGCCACCAGTGGTCCGGGTGGACTTCCGTTCCGTCCGGGTGGGCGGCGCGGCCTTCGCGGACCAGCGTGCCGCTGCCGGCATCCAGGATCACCACCTTGCAGCTTTGGGTGGAGGAGTCGACGCCGGCAACGAGGTTCATGCGGGCAGCCGCCACGGGATCAGCGGGCGCCGAGCAGGTGCTCAATGAAGAGCTGCTGCAGCTTCACGAAGCCGAAGCCCTTGCCGCCGAAGTAGGCGTCTGCGTCGAAGTCCTCGTAGGACGCGCGGTCGGCGCGGAGCTGTTCGTACCCTTCACCGGGGTTGAGGGTGGGCTCGTTGATTTCCGCGACGCGCGAGGCCTGCAGTGCGGCCTGGACCTCGGGGTCGGCCCGGAAGGCCTTGGCGCGTTCCTTGAGCAACAGGTAGGTCTGCATGTTGGCCGCTGCGGAGTCCCAGACGCCGTTGATGTCCTCGGTGCGGCTGGGCTTGTAATCGAAGTGGCGCGGACCGTCGTAGGCCGGCCCGCCGTCGGGTCCGCCGTTTTCCAGCAGGTCCACCAGGGAAAAGGCGTTCTGCAGGTCCCCGTGCCCGAACACCAGGTCCTGGTCGAACTTGATGCTGCGCTGGCCGTTGAGGTCGATGTGGAAAAGCTTGCCCTGGTAGAGCGCCTGGGCAATGCCGTGGGTGAAGTTCAGCCCGGCCATCTGCTCGTGGCCCGTTTCGGGGTTGATGCCCACCAGCTCGGGGCGCTCCAGCGTTTCGATGAAGGCCAGGGCGTGGCCCAGGGTGGGAAGCAGGATGTCGCCGCGGGGTTCGTTGGGCTTGGGCTCGATGGCGAAGCGGATGTTGTAGCCCTTGTCCGTGACGTAGTCGCCCAGCAGGTTGACCGCCTCACGGTAGCGCTCCAGAGCGCCGCGGATGTCCTTGGTGGCATCGTATTCGCTGCCTTCACGCCCGCCCCACATCACGAACGTTTCGGCACCGAGTTCCGCCGCGAGGTCGATGTTGTCCAGCACTTTGCGGAGTGCGAAGCGCCGGACGCCGCGGTCGTTGCTGGTGAAGCCGCCGTCCTTGAAGACGGGGTGGCTGAACAGGTTGGTGGTGACCATGGGGACCACCATGCCGGTGGCCTTCAGCGCGCCGGTCAGCCGGTCGATTTCGCGCTGCCGGTCGGCAGCGGAGCACCCAAACGGAAAGAGGTCGTTGTCGTGAAAGGTGATGCCGTAGGCGCCCAGGTCGCTGAGGCGGTTGATGGCCTCAACCGTGTCCAGGGGCGGCCGCGTCGCGGAGCCGAACTGGTCCTGGGCTTCCCAGCCCACGGTCCAGAGGCCAAAGGAAAACTTGTCTTCGCGGGTGGGTTGAATCGCCATTGAATTCTCCGAAAGGTCGGTGCGGATGCAGGGGTGCGACGGGTGGCGCACACCTGAACTAATTTGTTCTAGAGACAAACATATTACGGATCAGAGCCGTGTCAACGGGAGATCGATAAAAATTTCCACCGAATCGGAGAGTCTCACCGCGCCAGGCCACTATGTTGCCTCCGGCAGCAAATGGCGCCAACCCTTTCGGCCGCTGATAGTCTCACCATGATGTCCGCGCACACCATTTCCTCCGCAGGGGCGGGCGAACCGGATCCGTCCCGCCGCAACAACCTGTCCCTGCTGACCTCACTGGTCCATCACCACCGTGTCCTAAGCCGCGCCCAGCTCACCCGGCGCACGGGGCTGAACCGCTCCACCGTGGGGACGCTGATCGGCCAACTGGTCTCCCTGGGACTGGTCTACGAGTCCGTGCCCGCCGGCGAGGGCCAAGTGGGCAGGCCGAGCCCGGAGGTCCGCCCCAGCGCGTCGGTGGCGGCACTGGCGGTCAATCCGGAGATCGACGCCGTCACCATCGGCCTGGTGGGCCTGGGCGGCACCGTGCACAAGAAAATCCGCTTCGACACGGAACGGATCCCCACCGCCCGCGAAGCGGTGAACATCGCCGCGGCGGTCATCGCCGGCATGCGCTCCGAACTTGATGCCTCCTACCGGATCACGGGGATCGGCATGGCCGTTCCCGGCCTGGTCACCCGCGACGACGGCGTAGTGCGGCACGCGCCGCACCTGGGCTGGCGGAACGAGCCGGTTGCCCGGATGCTGGGCGAGGCCACCGGCTACCCGTGCCATGCCGCGAACGACGCCTCCCTCGGCGCCGAGGCGGAACTGCTTTTCGGGGCCGGCGCCGGACAAGGGAACCTGATCTATCTCAACGGCGGCGCCAGCGGGATCGGCGGCGGAATCATCGCGAACGGGCAGCTTCTCCGCGGGGCTTCAGGCTACGCCGGCGAACTGGGCCACACCTTTGTCCGCTCCGGAGGAGCAACCTGCCACTGCGGCGCCACCGGCTGCCTGGAAACCGAGGTCTCCCAGTCCCGCCTCCTCGGACTCTCCGGACTGGACCGCGGCAACACCGCAGACCTCGAGGAAGCGCTGGCGGCCAGCAGCAGTGCCGCGCTCAGCGACGAAATTTCACGCCAGCTGGCATTCCTGGGCATTGCCCTGCGCAATGCCGTAAACATCTTCAACCCGGAGGCCATCGTGCTGGACGGCTTCCTCGGGACGCTGCACGCCCTCGCCCCGACGGCCCTGGCCGGGGGGCTGCGGTCCCAGGCGCTGGACGGCCCCGCCGGCGACGTCGAAATCTACCGCGCAGCCCTCGGCTCCGATCTGATGATGATCGGCGCCGCGGAGCTGGCGTTCACGCCGCTCCTGGCCGACCCGGCAGGCTTCCGCTCCGCCAGCCATTCGTCTGACACACAGCCCAGCCAGTAAAACCCGGCCGGTTGGGCCCTCAACCCCCGACACGGCCGCTGTCCGGAGGACCGGGTGGCAACCGTTTCCGGGCCCGGCGGTTGTCAGTACACTGGGACGCATGACCGAGGCCTTGCGCACTCCGGCACAGCGCTCCCGCACGTTCGCCGGGATCCTGGTAAATACCGCCCTGGCCAACATCACCACCAGCTACCTGTGGTTCGCCTTGACGTTCTGGGTGTACCTGCAGACGCGCAACGTGATTGCCACCGGAGTGATCGGCGGCGCGTACATGCTGCTGATCGCCCTGTCCAGCATCAGCTTCGGCACCTTCGTGGACCGCTACCGCAAGCTGGGTGTAATGCGCTTCGCAGCCGGCTTCACGCTGGTGATGTTCGTGCTGTCCGGGGTCATGTTCCTGCTGACACCCGCCGCCCGGCTCCTGGACCTCACACAACCCTGGTTCTGGGTCTTCACCCTGATCATCCTGGTCGGAGCGGTGGTGGAAAACATGCGCAACATTGCCCTCTCCACCACGGTCACCATCCTCATTGAGCCGGACCGGCGGGCTAACGCCAACGGGCTGGTGGGCATGGTGCAGGGACTGATGTTCATCGTCACCTCACTGCTCTCCGGGCTGTCGGTCGGGCTGCTGGGCATGGGCTGGACGATCGTCGTCGCCATAGTGCTCACGGCTCTGGCCTTCGCGCACCTGCTGATGCTGCGCATGCCCGAGGAGGTGCGCGCGGCAGCCACTGACGCCCACGGAGGGTTCGACCTGCGCGGCTCCCTCGCCGCCGTGCTGGCCATTTCCGGGCTGTTCGCGCTGATCCTCTTCTCCACGTTCAACAACTTCATCGGAGGCGTCTACATGGCGCTGATGGATCCCTACGGTCTGGAAATGTTCCCGGTGGAGCTGTGGGGGACCTACTTCGCGCTCGGCGCCACCGGCTTCATCGTTGGCGGCGCGCTCATCGGCAAGTTCGGCCTCGGGTCCAACCCGCTGCGCACCATGCTCATCGCGGTGATCGTGATGGGGGTCCTGGGCGCGGTGTTCACCCTGCGGGAGTGGGCCTGGCTGTACATCGCCGGCATCTGGCTCTACCTGGTCCTGGTCCCCTTCGTGGAGGCCGCCGAGCAGACGGTCATCCAGCAGGTGGTGCCCCTCAACCGGCAGGGCCGGGTGTTCGGATTCGCCATGGCGTTCGAGTCTGCGGCAGCGCCGATCACCGCGTTCCTCATCGCGCCGATCGCCCAGGTCTGGATCATCCCCTATGCCCGGTCGGCCGAGGGTGCCGCCCAGCTGGCCCCGCTGCTGGGCGAGGGCACCTCCCGCGGCATTGCCCTGGTGTTCCTGGTGGCGGGGATCATCATGATCGTGGCCGCGATGCTGGCTTTCCTGACGCCGGTCTACCGCCGGGTCTCGGCGTCGTACGCGGGGACGGCCGCCGAGGAGTCGGCGATGGCGAACACCGTCTCCCCGTCCTCGTCCTCGTCCTCTGAATGAGCAGGACCTGCTGATTCTGGGGTGACCACGTGCAGGCCACAGCTGTGGCCTGCACCTGGTCCTTTTCCGTAGGGTCCGAACGCGGCTGGCGGGCGCGTCTTGAACGACGGGCTAAACCAGCGCCGGCACCCGGGTCGCTGCGACGATTTTGGCTTCGGCCAGGCTCACCATTGCGCGAACCCCGCCACCACCACCGCCGCCGCCGCCGCTGCCGCCCTCATTCGTCAGAACATCGCTAATTGCGTCCCAAGCGCGGCTGGCGAGGTCCCTAACCGCATCCCATATACCCCACAAAGTCAGCGCTAGGGCAAGATGTCCAGAGTTCACTGTCCCAGAAGCCACGAAGTCCGGCGTCTTGCCCTCGGCTGCTAATAGTTCCATTTGATCGTGCACCATCGCACGAAATCCATCTCCCTGACGGGAGTCGAAAAATCCAGATGTAAATGCACCGGGCGCATTTGCGACCGGCCTAAAGACACTTTTAGTCATTTTTTCTCCGTTGATCCCCAAATTCGGAGTTGATAAACAGATGCGGAAGCTTGAGCTTCGCAAACAGCGATATCCCCACTGCTGGGTCGAAACTTGGCGCGGGAATAGTCAGCACACACGCACATTTTGGCAGGTCAGACTCTGATTTAGCCCCCCAATCATTGACTCCCACTCGTTATCGTCCTCGCAGGAGACACGAAAGTCAACGGCGGGGTTGATGGGTGATTCCGAGTCGGTCCAGCAACCCGGAAGTGATGTTCAAGGAAGGTTTGTGGTGGTTATGATTCGGTCATGCCGAACCCTCGATTGGCTCTCGCCCTAGAACGAATTGGCCCCGGAGACTGGGAGGTATTTGAACAGTTCGCATCGGAGTTCTTGGCGGTCGAATATCCGGCACTGCGGACGATGGCAGCCCCGAACGGAGACAAAGGCAGGGACGCCGAAGTATTCACGATTGATGGTGTGCCAAAAGTGGCATTTCAGTACTCAGTCACGGCCAGTTGGAAGTCGAAAATTGCGAGTACGCTGGACACCCTCGAGAGGACTCTCCCTTCGGTCAGCACCATGATCTACCTGACTAACCAAGTGATCGGTCCGGCTGCCGATGAACTCAGGGAAGAGTCTCGACGTGACCGGAATATCACCGTAGATATCCGGGACCGGTCGTGGTTTGTGGAGCGTGAGGCGTCCTATCCGCAACGACGGGTGGCAAGTGAAGAGCTGGCCAGGAGATTTGTCGATCCGCTCCTGTCCAAACGAGGGGTTATCGACAGAACGTCGGCCTTGACGGCGGATGAGAGCAAGGTCGCCGTGTTGCATTTGGCCCTCGACGGCGTGGACCAGGCAACCGATCAGAGTCTCACCAAGAGCTGTTTCGATGCCTTGGTCCTGGCGGCGCTTCACGATTCGAGCGCGACCAGTAGGCTCAGCCTGCGCGAAATCCAGGACGGCGTCGCGCTCCGCATGCCCGTGGGGAAAAGAGGGCAGGTCGATGCCCTAACCCTGAGCGCACTCAACCGCCTGTCCCGGAAGGGGCCCGTCAAACTACACAGGTCCGCTTCCGGGTCTGAGGACACCTACCATCTCAGTTTTGAGGCGGCCACGAGGATAAATGATCAAACAGCCACGTTCCTTCTCGACGAAGCCGTTCTGGATGCGAAACTCGCCGTGGCCGTTCGGGCCATGGCAGCACCGGACGCACCGAACGAAACACAGTTGGCGGAGATTTCCCGGCGACTACGCACGGTGTTGGAAGAAACACTCCTGGAACGGGGTGAGTCGTTTGCCGAAGCCGTGGAAACAGGAGAACCGTTCCAACTCAGCCCTGTAGCCATAGCAGACAGAATTACGGCAAACGGCGGCATCGACGGGCTCTGTTCGGATGCCGCGGCCGCGGCCATCATGCATGTACTGGAGCAGCCGTCGCCGCAGACTCAGTCCCACCTGCGGCGGCTGGCTGACGCGTACACGCTTTTTGCGTTCCTGAAACAGACCCCGGACGTCCAGAAAGTCATGCTCGACGTTTTCAGCGAGGGTGACATATGGATGGACACCACCGCAATCCTGCCGCTTATCGGAGAGAGCCTGGTTGACGATCCCGAAGAGCGACACTTTACGATTCTGATGAGGGCTGCGGTGGACGCAGGGCTGCTCCTGTACGTAACGGAAGGGGTCGTGGAAGAAGTTGAACGCCACCTCAACCTGGCCGTTGCGTATGGTCACAACAGAACGTCGACGTGGACGGGACGGGTCCCCTTCCTCTACTCGGCCTACGTGCTCTCGGGCCGGCCGGAAAACGAATTCCTGGACTGGCAACGGGACATCTGCGGGCGCGAACAGCCGTTGCAGGACGTCAGCGACTACCTTGCCGACGAGTTCTCCATCGAAACCAGGAATCTCCTGGAGTACTCCGATGCCGCGTCGCTCGAACTTCGGGGTGTAGTGCAGGAACTATGGAATGAAACCCATGAGAGACGGCGTCAGCGGGGCGACTACGGAGCCGACCAGGGAACGCGATCGCGCTTGGTTGCCCACGACGTTGAAAACTCAGTCGGCGTCATCGAGTACCGGCGGGCGATTGGACCATCTCCCATGGGCTACCTCGCGTGGTGGCTGACCTTCGATGGAACAGCAATGAAAATGAAAGACCACCTGCGGGAACGCCTTGGCCCCCAGGCGCCACCGTCGCCCGTGTTGAGCCCGGATTTCCTCACCCAACTGCTTCGTCTGGGCCCCCTCCGCACTGCGATCGAGCAGGATCTGCGGGTACAGCTCCCCCTCCTCACGGACATGAGCGTCAATCACTACGCCCCGCAGGCACTGCTCGATTTGGCACGGGAAACGCGCGAAAAGTCGTCCAGTCAGAATGAACGGGTGGTGCGCCGCGAAGTCCGCGACGCGGTGAACCGCGCCAGGCAGCAGATGGGGCCTGCGGCGGTAGGCGGCGTTCGGGCAATGGAGGATCGAATTACAGCGTCCATCAAGCGTCAGTCACCCGGGTGAATCACCGCACCAAGAGCTGACGACGGCGGGAACCCCGCCGCCGCCGGAACCTGTGTGACCGTAACGCTGCCCCTGGACTAACGCGCGTTCACGGGCGGCGTCGGCTCGTCATCGCCGGGCCGCAGGAAGTGCCATGCCGCGACTCCCGCGGTCACCGCGACCGCCACCGCCCCGGCAATCAACCAGGCGTTCCCCGACGCCGTCCGCCGCGACTTGGCCTTAGCGGGTACCCGTGCGCCTTTGGGTGCCACCCGCTGCAGGCCCTCGTGAACACGGGGAGTCAGGGTTTCCACTCCGCCGGCGAGCTCGTCAGCGAGCCGCCGCCGCAGCCCGGCCTGGATCCTCGGCGACGCAGATTCAATCCCGGTATCGAGCCCCAGGACCATTTTTTGCAGTGCCGCCTCGACTTCGGGAGTGGCCCACTCCCTCCCCTTCGCGAGCTGGGACATGAGATTCTCCGAAAGTTGCCGGAACTGGTCGACTTGGACTGTGGGGGTTGCCGTGCGCATAAGTTCCTCCTCGGTGTGATGGATGCCCATAGCCTACGGCGCCCGTCGCCGTCGAAAAAGTCCCCTTCCGGTCCGGACGCCGAGGGTGGCGCGACGCCTTCGTGCCGTTCGCCCGGGTACTCCAGCTCGCGACACGGGCCCGGCCAGCCCGGCGGGAGCCGCACTTTCGTAGACTCATTGGAGATCCAGCTTGTTTCCGCTAGAGACAGGCCCGCCACAGGAAGAGCCATCAATGAAGATCATCGTCCTAGTCAAGGAAGTCCCCGACACCTACGGGGACCGGAAACTGAGCCTCGAAACCGGCCTCGCAGACCGCGCAGCCAGCGACGCGGTCATCGATGAGATCGGTGAGCGGGCCCTGGAGCTGGCCTTGACGTACGCCGACGCGAACCAGGGCACCGAGGTCGCAGTCCTCTCCCTCGCTCCGGAGGGTGCGACGGCCACCATCCGCAAGGCGCTGGCGATGGGCGCGGGAAGCGCCACCCACGTCTCTGACGAGGCGCTCCTGGGCGCGGATCTGGGGCTGACCGCCGAATCCCTGGCCGCGGCGGTCCGGCGCATGGGGTTCGATCTGGTGATCACCGGCAACGTCTCCACCGACGGATCCGGCGGCATGATTCCGGCGATGCTCGCAGAACTGCTCGACGTGCCGCACGCCACCGGCCTCAGCTCCGTGGAGATCAGCGACGGGGCGGTGTCCGGCACCAGGGCCGTTGAATCCGGCGTACAGCAGGTGTCCGCGGACCTGCCCGCGGTCATTTCCATCACCGAAGCACTGCCCGGTCCCCGGTTCCCCAATTTCAAAGGCATCATGGCCGCCAAGAAGAAGCCGCTGGAGGTGCTGACCCTGGCGGACCTCGGGATCACGGCCGACGATCCGGACGCGGCGCGGTCGATCATGCTGACCATCGCCGAGAAGCCGCCGCGGGCCGCGGGCGTCAAGATCCTCGACGAGGGTGACGCGGGCGAGAAACTCGCCGACTTCCTCATCGAAAACCGACTGGCGTAAGGAACACCGATCATGACTGATTTTCCTCGTGACGCAATCCTCGTCGTCGTCGAAGCCCAGGGGTCCGGCGAACTTGAGAAGGCTGCGGCCGGTCTCTTCGCCGCTGCCGCTGCAGCGGGCACGCCGGTGGCCCTGGTCCTGGCCGCACCCGGCGCCGGGAGCGCCGCCGCCGCGGAGGCCGCGGCACTGGGCGCCGCGCGCGTCCTGATCGCGGAGACTTCGGATCCGGCCGCGCTCGGAGTGCCGGGCGTGGACGCCCTTTCCGCTGCGGTGGACCAGGTGCAGCCGGACGCCATCCTGCTGTCGCATTCGCTGAACGGCCGCGACCTTGCCGGCCGGTACGCGGCCCGGGCGCGCGCAGCGGTGTGCGTGGACGCGGTGGGGGTGTCCCGCGATGAGGAGGGGGTGGTGGCGCACCACTCCGTCTACGGCGGCGCTTACAACGTGACCGCGACGGCTACGTTCGGGGCACCGGTCATCACGGTCCGCCAGGGCTCCATCGAGGCGCGCGCCACGGCCCAGCCGGAGGCTTCCGAGACGCTGTCCGTAACGCCCTCCGGGAAGCCGGCTGCGCGGATCGATTCGTTCGAGGAGGTTGTTGCCGCCTCCTCACGGCCGGAGCTGCGGGGCGCCGCCAAGGTTGTGGCGGGCGGCCGCGGCCTGGGCTCGGAGGAGCAGTTCGCCCTCGTGGGCCAGCTCGCCGACACCCTCGGGGCGGCCGTGGGCGCGTCGCGCGCGGCGGTGGACGCGGGTTACATCCCTTCGGGGCACCAGGTGGGCCAGACCGGGGTGTCCGTGTCCTCCCAGCTGTACATCGCGCTCGGCATTTCCGGTGCTGGATCGCACCGGGCCGGCATGCAGACCTCGAAGACCATCGTTGCCATCAACAAGGACGGGGACGCGCCCATCTTCGAGATCGCCGACTTCGGTGTGGTGGGCGACGTCTTCAAGGTGGTCCCCCAGCTGATCAGCGCCCTTGAGGCCCGGAAGAAGTAGGGATGGCTACTCTGTCTCGGGCCATCCGGCGGGGCCTGCCGCGCGTTCCGGGCGGCGAGCCCTGGCCGCCCGCGGGTGAAGCCCCCGCACACCTTGTACCGGAAACGGCACCGCGTCCGACGCCGGCAGTTGCCGCGGACGAACCGGTGACCGCGGCGCCGGCGGCCACCGCTGTTGAATCCCCCGCCGCTCTTCGTCCCGCCGCTGCCGCTGCCGGGGAAACGGCACCGCGTCCGACGGCGGGGCCCGCGCCGGCCGCTGCCGTGAGCGCGGGCACCCCGGTGCAGCGGCAGCTCCGCCGCGGCCTCCCCCGCGTGCCCGGCGGCGAGCCCTGGCCGCCCGCAGGCGAGGCCCCGGTAGCGCCGGCAGCCCCAATTCCTGCTGCCACGCCCGCTGAAGCTCCTGCAGCGCCGGCCGCAACCCCCGCTAACGCTCCTGAAGCACCGGCAGCGATGGCGCCTGCAGCTGCGCCGGCCACCGCACCTGCCACCTCGCCGGCGACGGCGGGAACCACTCCGCTGCGCCGCGGGCTTCCCCGCGTCCCCGGCGGTGAACCGTGGCCGCCGGCCGGGATTGCCCCGGCGGGCGTCAACGCGCCGGCAGTCGCTTCCGCTCCGGCGGCCGGCGAAGCCGTGCCGGCCTCTCCCGAACAGACCGCCCCGGCCGCCAACCTCGTGGAGGCCGTTGCCGAGGAGAAACCGGCGGCCACCGCCAGCGCACCCGCAGCATCACCCGCGCCGGCAGCAACCACCGCCCCGGCGCCTGCGGAGCAGCCGGCGCCGGCCTCCGCTCCCCCAGCCTCCCCGGCACCAGGGGCACCGCAAGCGCCGGCAGCACCGGCCGCCCGGCCCGCCGCCGTCGTACCGCCCGGAAAACCAAAAGCGGAAGCCAAGCTCTACGGCTCGCGCACGCTGGGCCAGTGGATCAAGCGCGCAGTGCTCCTCGCACTCGGCGCCGTGGCGGCCGCAGCGATTCTGGTCCTTGCCGCGCGCGGCGTGACCACGCTGCCGGGTGTGCCGGAGTTCCTTGAGCGGTACCCGGGCGAATACCACCTGCCCGAGGCTGCCGAGCCGGGCTTCCCGTGGTGGGCGCAGTGGACGCACTTCCTGAACTTCTTCCTGATGGTGCTCATCATCCGTTCCGGCTGGCAGGTGCGCACGCAGCAGAAGCCGCCCGCGTACTGGACGCCGAAGGGCGGCGGCAAGAAGATCAGCATCAACCTGTGGCTGCACCAGTCGCTCGACATCCTGTGGCTGGCCAACGGCCTCATTTTTGCGGTGCTGCTGTTTGCCTCGGGCCACTGGATGCGGATTGTGCCCACCAGCTGGGAGGTGTTCCCGAACGCGCTCTCCGCGCTGCTGCAGTACATGACACTCGACTGGCCCGTGGAGAACGGCTGGGTGAACTACAACAGCCTGCAGCAGCTCATGTACTTCGTGGTGGTGTTCATCGCGGCCCCGCTCGCGGCCGTCACGGGAGCGCGCATGAGCGAGTTCTGGCCGAAGGACGCGAAGACGCTGAACCGGGTCTACCCGGTGGAAGCCGCGCGGGCGCTGCACTTCCCCACGATGCTGTTCTTTGTGCTGTTCATCCTCATCCACGTGTTCCTGGTGTTCGCCACCGGCGCGCTGCGGAACCTGAACCACATGTTCGCCGGCACCGACGAGGTGAACTGGGTGGGCTTCTGGCTCTTCGCAGCCGCCATCGCCGTCACCGCGGCCGGGTGGTACGCCGCGCGGCCGCTGGTGCTGGCGCCCATCGCGAAGCTGTTCGGGCAGGTGAGCAGCCGCTGAGGGGTGCCCCGCCGTATAATTCCGAACATGCCATTTACGCGCCTTGACCGAGGCCACCCCGCCCATCCGTCCGCCCTTACGCACTCCGGGAGCGACCTGTGAGCGGCGGTCTCGTAGCCCTGCTGGACGACGTCGCGGCGCTGGCCCGGATCGCGGCCGCCTCGGTGGACGACGTCGCGGCCGGAGCGGCCAAGGCAGGCGCCAAGGCCGCGGGCGTGGTCATTGACGACGCCGCCGTCACCCCGCAGTACGTGTCCGGGGCGGACCCGTCCCGCGAACTGCCCATGATCAAGAAGATCTTCTGGGGCTCGCTCCGGAACAAGCTGCTGATCATCCTGCCGGCACTGCTGCTCATCAGCGCGTTCCTCCCGGGAGCCATCCCGTTCATTCTGATGGCCGGCGGCACCTACCTCTGCTACGAGGGCGCCGAGAAGGTCTGGCACAAGCTCCGCGGCCACCACGAGGCCGAGGAGGATTCGCCGGCCGTGGACCGGGGCCCGGAGGCCGAGGCCAGGGTCACCAAGGGCGCCATCACCACCGACTTCATCCTGTCCTGCGAGATCATGGTCATCTCCATGAACGAGGTGGCGAACGAGTCGCTGTGGGTCCGGGCCTCCATCCTCGTCGCCGTGGCGATCGCCATCACGGTGCTGGTGTACGGCGCCGTCGCCCTGATCGTCAAGATGGACGACATCGGAATCCACCTGGCCACCAAGGACTCCGCGGGCTCCAAGCGCTTCGGCGAAATGCTGGTCAGGGGCATGCCCAAGGTGCTGGCCGCGATCACCTTCATCGGGACCATCGCCATGCTGTGGGTGGGTGGCCACATCATGCTGCAGGGCGCGTACGACCTCGGCTGGCACGCACCCTACGACCTGGTCCACCTCCTTGAGCACCCCGTGGCCGGGATCCCGGTGTTCGGCGGCACCCTGGCCTGGCTTGTGAACACCCTGTGCTCGGCCGTCCTCGGTCTCGCCTGGGGCCTGATTGTCATGGCCATCGTGCAGCCGCTGCTGAAGGTGCTGCCGTTCGGCAAGAAAAAGACCGGGCACGACGACGGCGACGCACACGCCGCAGTGCCCGGCGACGCGCCGGAGAAACACAACGCCGACCCCGCCCCCTAGCTAGCCCTAGCTCCTACATGCCGGGGAAGGGTTCAGGCCACGGGGCCGGTTCCCGGCGGCAGGCTGGCGTCCACGGGAAAGGTCATGAACGCCGGTGTCTCGTACGGGTGCGCTGCGAGGGCGGCCCCGACGACGGCGTTGCGCCGGGCGCGCGGGAAAATGGCCTCGATCCGGGTTTCCGGAACTTCCTCGGGGGAACCCACGGCGCCGATGGCCGGCGTCGCGCCCGGCAGCGGCGTGAAGCGCCCGGTGCCCTCGGCGCTGAACGAGCAGTGCGAGTAGTTGCCCAGCCGGCCTGCCCCGGCGTCGCCGATGGCCTGCCGCACGGCGGGCGCAGCATCAGTGGGGACGTACATGACCAGGCAATCCATGGGCTCCATGGCTGAAAGTCTGGCACCCGCCCTGCTGCTGCGCCATCAGCCGGGCTGGGTTGGCCCGGCAAGCAGCTTTCTGATTTCGGCAAGTTTGGCCTCAGACTCTTCGAGGCTCAGGCG
The DNA here is from genome assembly GCF_052245515.1 of Pseudarthrobacter sp. 1C304. Taxonomy (NCBI): domain Bacteria; kingdom Bacillati; phylum Actinomycetota; class Actinomycetes; order Micrococcales; family Micrococcaceae; genus Pseudarthrobacter; species Pseudarthrobacter sp. 1C304. The sequence goes on from NZ_JBQQCH010000008.1 coordinate 87,670, forward strand.
GAGCCTTTCAACCGTGGCGGCGCTCGTGTCCGTTCCAGCGACGGGCGGTGCGGAGCTTTTCTTCCTGGGAGACAGGAAGAAGTTGGCCAGGTAGCCGGTGAAGGTGCCGAAGATCCCGACCCCGACGACGATGACGGCTGTCCCGACCAGACGGCCGGCTTCGGTGACCGGGTATTGGTCCCCGTATCCCACCGTGGAGATCGTGACGACCGTGTACCAAATGGCGTCCGAGGCGGTGGTGATGTTCGCACCCGGGGCGTTCTGCTCGACGCGGAGGATCAGGAGGCTTCCGAATTCCAGCACGAAAATGCCCATGAGCAGCAGCGCATACAGGGAGCTGCCGGCCCGGTCTCTGATCAGCGCACGGCGGACGGTGCGGGTGCCGACATCGTCGAGCAGGCGGTAGACCCGGACCAGCCGGAAGACGCGCAGGATCTTGAACTGCGCCAACGGCACGCTGGCCACCAGGTCGGCCCAGCCAAAGTGCCTGAAGAAATATGCGGCCGCCGAGGGCGCGGTGACGATCCGGTAGAGGAAGTCGGCAACGAATATCACGCTGAAAATGCCGTTCATCACCATGAGCACTGTATCCAGCGACTCGTCCTGCACAACATATAAGAGCAGGAGATTGACGATCGACAGGATCGACAGGATGCCGATGAAGATCTCGTAACCGATGCTCTTCAGTTCACTGCGTTCCTTATTCATGTGAGGATTCTGGCACGCGGGCAGCTGCGTAGCCGACCCTTTTTTCGCCCACGCCAGCCCGGTCAGCCGGTGGTTTCGTGCCGTTCGACGGCGGGGTCGCCGCTGGCGGCCCAACTGGCGAGGAGGCGGAGCCGCTCCGCCGAGGGCGAGCCTGGCTCGGCGGTGTAGACCAAAAGCACCAGCCCGGGCTCGGCGGTGATGGCAAGTTCCTCATAGGCCAGCCTGAGTTCCCCGGCCACGGGGTGGTTAAAGCGTTTGGTTCCGGTGCCGTGGGTGCGTACGTTGTGCGCTCCCCACAGGGCGCGGAACGTCTCGCTGCGTGTCGAGAGTTCTCCGACCAGGTCCTGCATGGTGCGGTCGTGCGGGTCCCGGCCGGCCTCGGCGCGCATGACGCCGACGCACATCTCGCCGAACAGCTCCCAGTCGGGGTAAAAGTCGCGGGAAGCCGGGTCAAGAAACTGGAACCGTGCCAGGTTCGGGGTGCGGCCGCCGTCGCCAATCACTGGAGAGTAGAAGGCGCGCCCCAGGGCGTTCGTGGCGAGGACGTTCTGGTAGGGGTCGCGGACGAAGGCGACGCCCTCGGTGATGGCGTCCAGCGCCCAGTGCAGGCTGGGCCGCGCCGCCCCGGACTGGGCGGCGGGCCGGCGGCGGGGCCGGCCGGAGGTGGGGATGCCGTCGGCTGCCCGGGCCAGGTGGAACAGGTGCGCCCGCTCGGTGTCGTCGAGCCGGAGGGCGCGGGCCAGGGACTCGAGCACGGACGCGGACGCCCCGGCGATGGCCCCGCGCTCCAGCTTGGCGTAATACTCCACGCTGACGTCGGCCAGCAGCGCGACCTCGCTGCGCCGCAGCCCCGCCACCCGGCGGTTCGGCCCGGCCGCGAGGCCCGCCTCTTCCGGTGTGAGCCGTGCACGGCGCGACATAAGGAACTCACGCACTTCAGCCCGGTTATCCATCATTCAAGGGTAGTTGGCCGCGCGGGATCGAGGGGTCCCCTCCCGGTACACCCCTGGCACCTTCCTCCCCACCTACCCTGAGGACGCAGCAGAGCGGTCGGCGGCCCTCCAGTTCAACGGCAAGTCTGAGCGCTGCTGTTCCTTTCTATGTGAGGAGGGCATTCTTCTTCCGGGATTTCACCGCTGAGCTGTGACGGCAGTTGGTGCAGACGATGGTGAAGTTTTTGGATGTTGTGAAGACAGGAATGAAGAACAGCGTGAATTTGGTGGCGCGTTCCTGGAGGTGGTGGTGGACGAATTGGCCGCAGTACTGGCATGTCGCCCGCCTTCCTGGCAGGTCGCGGACGGCGGTCTTGAGACCGAAGAGTAGAAACATATGGTGTGCCTTTCGCCCTAGTACTGCGGTGCGCCCAGCCGGCCGAGCCGGGCATGGCGGGTAGCCACGCCCAGGGCGTACTGCACCAGGTAATCGTTGAGCTCTATCGATGCCTGCTGCGCGGCCGCTGAGTCCCGGGCGAGAATCGACCGGAGAATCTGCAGGTGCAGCTGCTTGCCCGAGCGGACTTCTTCGGCTTCATCGATGACCTGCGCCATCCAAAACCGCCGGGACAGGCCCTGCAAGGGGGTCATCGCGTCCGCCAGATACTCGTTGTGCGCTGCATCGCACAACATCACGTGCGTGGCGCGGACCGCCCGGACGTAATCTCCCAGTTCGTTGATGTCCGCAAGCTCCTCGGTGAGGGCCTGGATGCGCGCCAGCTGCGCCGGGGTGGCACGCTCGCATGCCAGCGCCACCGCAAGGGCCTCCATCGCCCGCCGGACCTCCAGCCGCCGCAGCTGGTCGTCGACGGAGTTGGACGGGATTTCGATCCCCCGCCCGGGCCGGATTCGAACCAGGTGATCCCGATCCAGCCGCTGCACAGCCTCCCGCAGCGGGGTCCGGCCGAGCCCCACTTCCTCCACCAGGCCGACCTCCGTGTGGAAGGTTCCGGGCTCCAGCTGCCCTGTTTCGATCATCTCGGCGAGCTTCAAATACGCCTCGTCAGCCTTCGTCATGCCACTTCCTTTCGACTTCAGGCTACACAATAGATGCCCGCATACTCTTGATATATTTTGCGTATATGCCTTACGCTGATGGTGTCGCAGTGATCCCCACCACACGGAGAGCCATCATGAAGTACAACCCCGCCACGGAATCCAGCCCTTTGCCCTACTCGCCGTTCAAGAGCTGCACGGTTCCCCGCCCCATCGGCTGGCTCTCCAGCGTCAGCACCGATGGGGTCGAGAACATCGCCCCTTACAGCCAGTGGCAGAACCTGACGTTCGATCCGCCGATGGTGATGTTCTCCGCGAACCAGTACCCCGACGGGCGCCGCAAAGACACCGTGATTAACGCCGAGACCACCGGCTGGTTTGTGTGGAACATGGCGACCTACCAGCTCAGGGATGCGGTCAACGTCAGCGCCATGGCGCTGGGCCCGGAGGAAAGCGAGTTCGACCACCTGGGGCTCACTCGCCACTATGCCGACAATTACCCGATCCCCATGGTGCAGGAGAGCCCGGTGAAGTTCGAGTGCAAGTACCATTCCACCCACCGGATTCCGGGGGCCAACGCCGTCGGAACGGTGGACGTGGTCTTCGCGACCGTGGAAACGGTGCACATTGACGATGAGGTCATCACCGTTGACGGCCGGCTGGACATCAAGAAGATCGAGCCCATCGCCCGCCTGGGGTACTTCGATTACACAGTGGTTCGCGAGACCTTTGAAATGCGGGTTCCCGGCGCGGACACGGACGCCCAGATGGGCTTGGAAGGACGAGCAGCATGAGCACGCCAAGCGAAGCCCCCGCAACCAGTGAAGCATCAGCAACCAGAGCCGCTATGACCGAGACCGCCCCCGCCGGCAAGAGCAGGCGCATCAAAGACCTGATCGCCGTCAACTTCGGCAACACCCTGGAGTGGTACGACTGGACGATCTATTCGATCTTCGCGCCGTACTTCGCCGTCCAGTTTTTCAGCCCGGACAACGCCGCGTCGGCGCTGCTCTCCACCCTGGCCGTTTTCGCCGTGGGCTTCGTTACCCGGCCTCTCGGCGGGTTCCTGTTCGGCGCCTATGCCGACCGCGCCGGCCGCCGCAAGAGCCTGACCGTCGCCATGATGCTCACCGCCTTCGGCAGCCTGGCCATCGCCGTCGCCCCCACCTACGCCTCCGTTGGTGTTCTGGCCTCCGTGCTGCTGCTCGGCGCCCGCCTCCTGCAGGGACTGGCACACGGCGGCGAGATGGGAACGTCCGTCACCTACCTCGTCGAGCGCGCCCCCAACGGCCGCCGGGCGCTGTTCGGCAGCACGTCCTGGGTCAGCGTCGTCCTGGGCACCATCCTCGCCACCGTCACCGGCCTGATCCTGAATTCCAGCCTTCCCCAGGAGGACATGCGTTCCTGGGGCTGGCGCATCGCCTTCGGCATCGGCGGCGTCCTGGGTCTTTACGCCCTCTACCTGCGCCGGCGCCTGACCGAGACCGACGCGTTCGAAGAAGCCAGCCACTCCAGTGACCCCCACACCGGCGGCGCTGAACAGACCCGGACACAGTTCAGCCCGGACGTCCCCGCCAAACGGGGCCTGCTGCACTACTGGCGTTCAATCCTGATCGTCTTCGGCCTGTCAGCCGGCGGTTCGGTGATGTTCTACACCTGGCTGATCTACATGCCTACTTTTGCCCAGGTCCACCACAAGCAAGACGCGTCCAGCGCACTGGTCGCCAGCCTGATCGCCCAAGTGTTCTTCCTCGGCGCCGTCCTGGGCGCGGGATGGCTCGGTGACCGCATTGGCCGCAAGCCCCTGGTGATCGCCTTCGGTGTGGCGTTCGTGGTCCTGACCATCCCGATCTACAACCTCGTCGACGGCACCTTCGGCACCCTGCTGCTGGCCATGCTGGTGTCCCTGACGGCAATGGCGCTGTTGTTCGGTGTCAACGGCGCCGTCTGGGCCGAGGTCTTCCCCACCAGGGTCCGCGCCGCCGGCGTCGCCGGGCCTTTGTCCTTCGCCACGGCCATCTTCGGCGGGACCGCCCCCTACATCAACACCGCCCTGGGCCAGGCAGGGCACCAGGACTGGTTCCTGTTCTACCTGGTGGGGGTCGCCGCCATCACACTGCTAACCGGCGTGCTGATGAAGGAAACCAAAAACAACAGCCTGGTGCGCGGGTCGTAGCCCCCGCCGGCTCCGCCCAGCAGCGCAGCGGGGACATGCTCCTTCACAGAGCATGTCCCCCGCTGCTGCATGCTGACGACGGCGGCACCCGTCCCCGGCGGCCCGCCGTATCATCGGATGCCGGGTTCTTCTTCCTCCGCCAGCCGGATCATGCGCAGCTCGTCCTCCACTGCACGGGCCGGCCAGTAGTCCTTCGCCAGCTCGCTCGCCCTGACCTCGTCTGCTTGCGGCACCAGTCTGCCGAGCAGACCGGCCGCCTGCAGCAGGGCGATCAGCGCGGTGGTCCGGGCGTCAGTGGTTTTGGCACCGGGTGCCTGGGCCTCAGTACCCGCGGCAGCTGGCGTCCCGGCGTCGGGTGCTGTGGCCGCAGGCACAGCGGCGGCTGCTGCCCCGCCGTCGGGCGCCGCGGGTAACGACGGCGCGGGTTTCGAGGGCGCAGGGCCCAGTGCCGCTTCGATCTTCTGCAGCAGCGCCGCCTCGGGGCCGTGGTCCTTCGCCGGGTAGCGCACGCTGCGGAACACGCCCAGGTGCTTCTCGCCGACGTGTTCCACGATGCCCCGTGCCGCCATCCCCTCGTAGACCCGCTGCATCTCGGCGCGGCCCTCCAGCATGGAGACCCACCGTTTGGGGGTGTGCGGCCGGGATTTCCCGCGGATGAGCTCCAGCTCGTGCTGCAGCTCCGTGTGCGGTGCCTCGCCGGTGGCCCGGACGTGCTTTCCCTGCAGCCCGATGGCACCGATCAGCTCCAGCTCGGCCAGGATCGCCCCGGCCAAAGTGGTCCGGAGGGCGAACATCGGTACCTCAGGGGTGCCGTCGTCGTCGTTCGTGGCAAGGAGGAGGAAGGCCTGGGGAAGGTTCAGCTCCGCCGTCATTGGCGTTTCAGTGTCCATACGAACATCGTGGCGCAGCCGGGCAGCCACCACAATGAGGAAAACGGGCGGACGATACCCAATAAAGATCATCATGCTTACTATTGAGGCTCCGGAGGCCGTCCATGCGCGGGCTGCCGGGACCGCCTATCCAAGGAGCGCCGATGTCACTGAGCAAGTCACTGAGCCAGGGAACACCCGTGGAATGGAACACGCCCCAGGGCACCACCCACGGCAAGATCGTGGAGAAAAAGATCAAGGACTTCGAGCTGGACGGCAACACCCACCGTGCCAGTGAGGACGAGCCGCAGTACGTCGTGGAGTCCGCCAAGACCGGCGCCCGGGCCGCGCATAAAGCGTCCGCCCTGACTGAGAAGAAGTAACGCCGTGGCCGGGCAGCACCACGAAGTCCTCATTGTCGGCGGCGGCAACGCCGGGATCTCCTTGGCAGCGCGACTCCGCCGCTACGGGGTGAAGGATGTGGCCGTAGTGGAGCCCGGGGACACCCACTTCTACCAGCCACTGTTCTCCCACATCGCCGGCGGGAGGGCCGCGTCATCGGAAGCCACCCGGCCCCAGCGTTCCGTCATGCCGGCGGGCGTGGAGTGGATCCGGGACAGCGCGGTGGGCATCGACCCGGCGAACAACACGGTGTCGCTGGCCTCGGGCGGCCAGCTGGGGTTCGGCCATCTGGTGGTGTGCCCCGGCCTGCAGCTGGACTGGGACAAGATTCCGGGCCTGGCCGACGCCGTCCACTCCCCCGCCGGGGCGTCCCACTACGAGTTCAGCCTGGCGGCGAAGGCATGGGGGCTGCTCAGCGGGCTGAGGTCCGGGACAGCCGTCTTCACCATGCCCGCCGGCCCCATCAAGTGCGGCGGTGCAGCGCAGAAACCGATGTACCTGGCCTGCAATTACTGGCGGGAGCAGGGCGTGCTCCAGGACATCCGGGTGGTCATGGTGCAGCCCTACCCCACCGTGTTCGGGGTGCCCGGCGTGGACGAGGAGCTGGACCGCAAGATCGCCGAGTACGGCATAGAACTGCGGCTGAACAGCGAATTGTTGTCGGTGGATTCGCCGGCCCAGAACGCGCTGATCCGCAACAACACGACCGGGGTGGCCGAGGAGCTGCACTACGACGTGCTGAATGCTGTGCCGCCGCAATCGGCCCCGGACTGGCTGAAGGCCACTGAGCTGCCCGCACCCGGTGACCCGGGCGGGTTTGTGGAGGTGGATCCGCAGACCCTCCGGCACGTCCGTTTTCCGGACATCTGGTCCCTGGGGGATGCCGCGGCCACCACCAACTCCAAGTCCGGCGGTGCGCTGCGGAAGCAGACGAAGGTCCTGGCCAGGAACCTGGTGGCCGCCCGGGACGGAAAGCCGCTGACGGAGAAGTACGACGGGTACTCGGTGTGCCCCTTCACAGTGGCCCGCTCGTCGGTGGTCTTCGCCGAGTTCGATGACCAGTACCGGCCCATGCCCTCTATCCCGAAGGTGCCGACGTGGAAAGCGAGCCGGGCCTCATGGGTTGTGGACCGCGACATCTTCCCTAAGGTCTACTGGAACCTGATCCTCAAGGGCCGCGCATAGGTGCCTGCTCCGGGGAGACGGCACGGCCCAGCAGGCATAAGCTAGGCGAACTACGTCTCTTCCAGCACAGGGGAGCCCCTCATGGACACTGAAACCGCCGACGTCGTCGACCATGACGTCACCACCATCACCTGCGTCTGCGGCAACACCGTCAGCAAAGACGGGTTGATCCAGTGCAACTCGGACGGTATCCCCGTGCACAACGGAGAGGACAGCCCTGTCCCGGCCGGCCTGGCCCCCTGGCCCGCGGATGAGGACCTCCACACCCTGTGCCCCGCCTGCGGCCGCGTGTACCGGGACGCGGTCATCGAGGAGACAGGGGCCGCGCCGGTCGCGTTCCGGGTCGACGTCGCCGAAGCCCGGATCGCCGAGGCCATCCGCATCCACTGGAGTCTCAGCACGTAAGGCCGGGGCGCATGACCCAGACCTCGGGCACCAGTGCGGGCGAAGTCCCGGTCAGCTCCGCGGCATCTGCGGGTGCAGCCTTTCGGTTTCCTGCCAGAACGCCTCCACCCGCGCATTCCATTCGGCCGGGATCTCCTGGAATGGCTGGTGGGACTCGTTTGGCAGCACCTCGAACTGGGCGCCCGGTATGCGGCGGGCCACGTCCTCGCCGAGTTCCGGCCGGGACATCGGGTCCACTCCGCCGGCCAGGACCAGAGTGGGCGCGGTGATCTGTCCCAGCCGGTCTGCCGTTTCATGGACCACGAAGGCGTCCAGGAACTTCAGGAAATCCCCGGTGGACTGCTGGTACGGGAACGCAAGTGCGCCCTCGATGATCTGGCCGACCATGCCGCTGTTATGAGCCCGCGGGGTGTAGACGAGCAAGAAAAAGAACTCCAGGAAGGCGCGCTCGTCCGGTGCCAGCTCGGCCTGCCAGTGGATGGACCGGGCCAGCGTCTTCATGTACTGGTCCATGGCGGACCACGTACTCTGCAACACCAGGCTCCGTACCAGCTGCGGGTGCCGGAGAGCGAGTTCCTGCGCGATGATGCTGCCGCCGGAGAACCCTGCGACGTGCGCCGAGGAGATATCGAGTCCGCGCAGCACCCCGGCCGCGTCGTCCGCCATCGCCTCGACGGTGGGCTGCCCCTCCGGCATGGCCGTGCGGCCGGCACCCCGGTTATCAAACGCCGTCATCCGGTAGTGCTCTGCCAACCCGTCCAGCTGGAGCTGCCAGGACTCCACGGTGTCCCCCAGCCCGCCGATCAACAGCACATCCGGCCCGTCGCCGGCCTGTTCCGTCCAGATATCCAGTTCCCCGGCCTTTACATGCCGCCCCATGTCGCGGCCCTCCTTCCCGTATGGCCGCCGGCTGCCCGGGCATGCCGGTGCCGGCCACCGGGCCGCGCTCGGCAGTCTGCCGGGCGGCCCAGTCGCAATCTACTCCCCTGCGGGCGGGGTGCCTAGGGACGCCGGAATAGCCGGAATAGCCCGTCCGTCTGCCCGGTCAATTTTTCCCTTCTACCGCGGCATCACTGTCCGGCCGTTTGTCGACCCGGCCAAGAGCCACCGTGTAGGCCTGCTCGTCCAGGTCCCCGGCATGGAGACGTTCCAGCGGATGATGGCGTGCGAGGAGGCCTCCGAAGCGAGGAAGTACGACGGCGTCCGTCCGGACACCAACGTGACGCTCGTCGAGCCCTGATCCCCTCGGGCTACTGGCTGAAGGGGACCTTCTCCCAGGACAGAACGTCCGCGTCATCGGCGCTGTTGCCCGCGACGGTGAACCTGACGTAGTTGGTTGCGTTGGCTGATCCGTCGACAGTGATGCGCTGCAGGTCATCGGCGGCGGGCTAGCCGTAGATATTCAGCCAGGGTGAGCCCTCCGCGAGCGGCTGGTTCTCGGCGAAGACGTGGCTGTCGCCGTTGATGAGGTAGACCGGGGCGTCGAAGCTGTTGGTTTCGTCGATGATGGCCTGCACGATGTCGCGGAAGCCGGACATGGTGTCCGGGTTGGCGGTCGCTGCGGCGAGCAGCGACGGATCGAACATGTCGGCCTGGGCCATCAGGACGACGGCGCGGTCGTTACGGCGTTCGGCGTCAGCGAAGGTGTCCCGGATCTGGGCCAGGACGGCGCCCGTCCTGTGCTCCACTTCGGCAACCTGCTCGGGCGTGGCTGTGGTTTCGCCCAGGCCGGTCCAGGGCTGCAGCGAGTTGTTGCTGCCTTGGATATTCAGCACGGAGAACGCCACCCGGTTCTGGGTGAAGCGGACGTTTTCGGGCAGCCCGAGGTCCGCCTGGGTCTTGACCGGCATGGTGATGCCCAGGGTCTTGCCGGGCTGGTCGAAGAAGACTTCGCGAAGCGTACCGAGCCGTTCCAGCGGGTTGTAGGCGCCGTTGTTGGCGCGGTGGCAGTCCACCCATTCGTTGTCGCCCGGGGTGAAGACCAGCGGGTGCTCGAAGGTGTCGAACTGCGTGCGGATGTTCTCGAAGTACTCGTCCGAGCAGACCGAGGAGCCGTTCTTGATGTCGCCCACGTGGGTGACGAACTTCAGCGCGCTGTCGGCGTTGATGTCCTGGATACGGGCGGGGAACTTCGCGATTTCGGCCTCGCCGTAGGGGATGTCGCCGATTACACCGAACGTGAACGCTTTGTTGTCGGCGGTGTCGTCGGCGGCGGTGGCAGTGGCGGGCTGCGCTGCCAGGAGGCCAAGCGCCAGGACGGCTGCCGCCGTCGTCGTCGTGATGGTCTTTGAAGGCATGCCGGTGTTCCTAGTCTTAGCAGGGTTGGGTCTTGAGGTGCGCAGGTTTAGGCGCCGCGGGCGGTCAGGAACTGCTGGAGCGCGGCGAGGTCGTCGGTGTTGATGTGGTCCACGCCGGCGTCGAAGAGTTCGTTCCAGACGGCGTCGCGCGCGGCGCCGGGCAGGTCCGGTGTGGCCCAGAAGCGGACGCGGTAGCCATTGGCGTGCGCGTCGGCCACGTAGGCGCGCAGTTTGGCGCGCTCCGCCTCCGGCATGGGGCCTACGCCCTGCCAGGCGAAGAGCTTGGTCCAGTTGTCGCTGACCAGCGGCATCAGGCCGGCAGGCTTTCCGGAGGTGAGGTCTGCGGAGCGGCCATCGTAGAAGCTGAAGCGCTTCTCCTGTGCCTGCATGGTGGCCAAAGGGCGGTTTCCGCTGATGACCGCGGTGACCGGGCCGGTCTTGGTGGTGCCGTGGCTGTAGCGGCTCATGATGTCGCGGTGCTCGGCCAGTTCCTGCTCGATGGCGGCGTAGGTGGACTCGCCGTCGCTCTTGATGTCGATCAGCAGCTGCAGGCTGCCGTCCCACTTCGGGTAGACGCTGTGGCCCTGGCCGCGGACCAGGTCCTGGAGCGGATCGAGGTAGAGGCTCTCGAGCGTAACACCGGGCTGGACGTCCTCCCGGTCGTGGGCCACCAGCAGCTCGCCGTCCACCAGCCACACGTCCGCTTCCACACTGGTGAAGCCATGCTCCAGCGCATCGAACAGGGGGCGGTCATGCTCATAGTCGTTGTGCGCGTGCCCCTGGGCGAGCGGCTGGCCGACGACGGCGGGGGCCGGCTTGGTCGCCTCTGCCGGGGCAGGGGCTGCTGCCGTCCCGGCCAGGGAGGCAAGGACGGCGACGGCGGCGAGGGTGCTTTTCACGAACACGGAGTACTCCTTGAAGGCAGGGCATTCTCCGCCCAGGCGTGTGGGATGCGCCGGGCAAAGGGGGCGTGAAAAGACTGCTGGCCGCGAGAGAACGGTGGAGGGCGTGATGGTGGCCGGCGGGTGAACTGGAAAGGATCATTGCCGCTTCGGTCGCCCCGGAACCGGATCAATAAATGGTTCCTCGGTCGAACCTCGCATTGGCTCACAGAAGACTGTCCGTCTGCCGTGATCAATGTTCCCGTTTCAGAGCTCGCGGTAGTAGTAGAGCATTGGGTCTGTCTGGTCGGGTTCGGTGTTGGTGAACCCGCGTGCTTCATAGAAGCGGCGCGCATCGGTGTCGTCGCCGTCCACGTTGATCTCCATGAGCTCACCGCCCCGGCCGCGGACCACATCAACGGCCGCGGCCAAGAGTGCGCTGCCGAGGCGGCGGCCGCGGAGGTCCGGGCGGACGTAGAGCTCGTCGAGGATCGCGACCGGCCCCTGGAACCAGACGTTGGGCCGGAAACTGAGCACAGCAACCCCGCTCGCCGGCTCGCCGGTGAGCAGGACCACCACGTCATCCCCCGCCAGGAGCTGCGTCAACCGTGCTTGAAGCTCCCCGACGCCGGGAGTCGGCGTCGAGAACTCAGTGTTGAAGTCATGCAGCAGCCGGGCGACGACGGCGGCGTCGCCCGGCGTCGCCCGCCGCGGCCGTTGGCCGCCACCCGAATCGCCGGAAGTCATGGCTTCATCATCAAGAGCAGGCGACGCGGCGTCCACCCTAACCTGGTGTCAGGCTCCGGCGGGCGCTGGCTGAAGGACTCGAGACGTGCCTGGCGGGGCGGGTGCGGGCAACTGCACTAGGTTGATAGGCAGACACAGGCTCGCTGGCAACCCGCCTCGATTGGACAGGCTTTCATGACCAAACGCACCCCGCACGACGATGTTTCACGTCCGCCCCGTGGCAGCGCAGCTGACGACGGCCTGCCTGCGCCGCCGGAAGGATGGACGCCTTCGCCCAACCGGTCCACGAGCCGATTCGCCTTTGAAATCAGCAGGACCACCCAGTGGTATTTCAACGATGGGAAGGGCAACGGCTACTTTGCGCCGGGCTGGGACGGCGAACGTATCGCGCGCCGGGCGGGACTCCTGGTCTGGATCGGCGCGGCTGCGGCCGCCATCATCCTTGGCGTCGGCGCGTTTCATCTCCTCGAGGAATTCTCGGAACAACGGAACTACACCCAGCTGAAGAGTGAGGGCGTCCTCGTGCCCGCGACGGTGGGGACCGTCACCGTGGAGCATTCAACTCACAGAACCCGAAATAGTACAGGCCGGGATTACATCACCGACACCACGGCAGGTATCAAGTACACGGTTGCGGGACGGACAATTCAGGCTCAGATTGACCACTCCAGAAGCACGAAGAACGAATACCCCGCGCCGGCCTGGCGCCGCGGCGAGGTGGTGAAGGTGTACGCGGACCCCGGCAACCCGGAACGGTTCATCCTCTTCCACGAATACAGGGACGAGGATGCCGGCTCGACCCCACGCACGGCGTTCCTCATCCTTGCCCTTACCGGCGGGCTCCTGATAGTACCGGTCGTGCTGATGGTCGTGGGTGCCAGGAATGTCCGCGCGGCCCGCAGACTCTGAGGCTCGCCCGTCGTCGGCGCTTACATTCACCTACTTCGCCCAGTCGTCGTCGTACGGCCGGCCGCGGAAGTGCGCGCGGAGGTACTCCCCCACGACGGCGGCGCCCAGGTCCCCGGTATCCGGCGCCACCACCCGGCCGTCGATCCGGCGGGCCAGTTTCTGGATGAACCGCTCCAGGCCAGGATCGCTGCCCAGCCGGAAGAACGTGGCCTGCACCCCGGCCCTCCCCAGCCGGTCCAGCTCGGCGACGGTCACCCGGATGGTCTCCGGGTCCGGCGGATAGTCGAACCACGAGTCGCCGCCGGCCAGCAGGTGCGCGGTGGGTTCGCCGTCGGTCACCACCAGCAGCACCGGCTGCATGGACGGGTGCTGGCGGAAGAACCGGCCGGCCAGCAGCAGCCCGTGGTGCAGGTTGGTGCCCTGCTCCCGGAAGGGCGGCAGGGCCGTGAGCTCGCCGATGTCCATCGACTGGGCGTACCGGCCGAAGCTGATCAGCTGCAGCCGGTCGCCGCGGAACTTGGTGGACACCAGGTGGTGCAGGGCGAGGGCGGTGCGTTTCATCGGCACCCAGCGCCCCTCCGCGGCCATTGAAAACGACACGTCCACCAGGAGGGCGACGGCGGCCTGCGTGCGGGCCTCCGTCTCCGTCACCTCGATGTCGTCCACGGCCAGGCGCAGGCCGCGGCGCGGGTCACCGCCGTCGGCAATGGTGCGGCGGATCGCGTTGGTGATGGTGCGGGTGACGTCCCACGTTTCGGCGTCGCCGAACTCCCACGGCCGGCTGGAGCCGGTCTGCTCCCCCGCCGCCCCGGCAACCCGGGTGTCCCGGCGGCCCTGCCGGCCAGAGAGCTGTTGGGCGGTGTCCCGCAGCAGCGACCGGCCCAGCCGGCGCATGGCCTGCGGGGACAGCTTCAGGTCGCCATCGGCGTTCCGCTGGAGGAAGCCGCCGTCGTGTATGGCCTTTTCAATCTCCGCCAACGTCCGGGCGGAGACCGCCGCGTCCTGCCCCAGCTGGCGGGCCAGGGCCTCCAGGTCCAGGTCGTCCAGGCGGGAGCCGTTATAGGACTGGGAGAGCTGCTCGGCGAGTTCGTCCAGTTCGGCGAGGTCCTGCAGCACACCGGTGCCGTCGCCAAGCCCCAGCCCCTCCTCACCCTCGAAGCGTTCGGAGCCGGACCAGTCCTCGCCGGCGCGCAGGGCCTGCAGGTTGGCGTCGAGTTGGCCCAGCTGTGCCATCAGCTCCGGCGAGCCGAACGCCTGGGCGGAGAGCTGCATCAGTTCCTCGCGCTGCTCGGCGGACATGGAACGCAGCATCCGCTGGGCAGCGGCCGCGCGCTGGGCCAGCGCGTCGATCAGCTCCTCGACCGACTGCGGGTTCTCCGGGAAGAACTCGCCGTGCTTGGCCATGAAGTCCTGGAAGTCCGCGTCGGTGTCCTCGCCGCGGCGGTGCTTGTCGAGGAGTTGGTTGAGGTCGCCCAGCATCTCCGCGACGGCGGCACGGTCCTCATCGGTGGCGCCCTCCAGCGCCTGCTTCATGCCGGCGAACCGCTGGTCCAGGACTTCGCGGCCCAACAGGTCCTTGATTTGTTCGTAGGCCTCCCGGGCGGTGCTGGACTGCCAGTCGTAGGAGGCGAGCTCGTTGACGGCCGCGGCCGTTGATGTGGGCAGGTTCTGCAGCTGCATCTCCCGGAACGCGCGGTCCGTGTCGTCCATCCGGACATCGCGGGCCAGCTGCTTCCGCTCCTCCAGCACCGCGGTCTCCAGCAGTTTCTGGACCTCGTTGAGTGTGCCGTCCAGCTTGTGCCTGCCCACGAGGTCCTTGCGCCGCTGCTGCACCCGGCGGGCCAACTGGTCCAGGCCGTCCCGGTCGCGGCCGCCGCGGCGCAGGTACTCCTGCAGGGCGTGCCGGGGCGAGTAGCCGGCCATGACATCCTCGGCGACGGCGTTCAGCGCCTCCGCCAGGTCCACCGGCGGCGCCAGCGGATCCGGCCCGCCCGCATACCGCCCGTACCGGGACCGGTGGTGAACGCTCATGGCAGCCTCCCGTGCTGTCAGCCGGCGTCAGCCGTAGACCGTGGCCTCGTCGTCGGAATCCTTGGAGATCCGCCGCGCGAGGTAGAGCCCTTCCAGGGCCAGTTCGACGGCGGCGGCGCGCTGCCCGTCGTTCTCCGCGCCGAGGCGCTCACTGATGTCGTCGTAGAGGCGGGAGCCGTTGAGCGCCGGCAGGCCTTCCAAAAACTCCCGCGCGGTGACCAGTTCCCCGGTGGTCACGGTGGCGGAGCCGTCCAGTGCGGCCACCAGCGGGCCCAGGTCGATGCCGTGCAGGTGCGCCCGGACGGCTTCGGCGGTGGCCATCCGCAGCAGGTGGTCCAGGATGTCCTGTTCCCGGCCCTCCTCGCCGGACTCAAACTCGATCTTTCCGCCCAGGACGTCGACGGCGGCCTCCAGGTCGATCAGCCGGGCGACGGCGTGGTCCTCGCCGCGCACGCTGGCCCGGCGCAGGGCCGCGGCGGCCACGGTCTCGGCGCCGGCGATGGCGAACCGGGCGGACACCCCGGAGGTCTGGTTGATGGCCGGGGACTGCCGAAGCGCCCGGGTGTAGCGGGCCAGGATCTCGAGGATGACGGGCGGGACGCCGGCCACCAGGTGCCCCTCCTGTTCGATGACGGCCACCTCGTCGTCGAGCTCGATCGGGTAGTGGGTGCGGATCTCGGCGCCGAACCGGTCCCGCAGCGGCGTGATGATCCGGCCGCGGTTGGTGTAGTCCTCCGGGTTGGCGGAGGCGACCACCAGGACGTCCAGCGGCAGCCGCAGCACGTAGCCGCGGATCTGGATGTCACGTTCCTCCATTACGTTGAGCATGGAGACCTGGATCCGCTCGGCGAGGTCCGGGAGTTCGTTGATGGCGATGATGCCGCGGTTGGAGCGCGGCACCAGGCCGTAGTGGATGGTTTCCGGGTCGCCCAGGCGGCGGCCCTCGGCCACCCGCATGGGGTCGACGTCGCCGATCAGGTCCGCGACGGAGGTGTCCGGCGTCGCGAGCTTCTCCACGTACCGTTCGGAGCGGTGCCGCCACGCCACCCGCAGCCGGTCCCCCTCGGTGAGGGCGCGGGCGCGGGAATGCTCGGTGATGGGCTCGTAGGGGTGCTCGTTCAGTTCCGAGCCCTCGATCACCGGCGACCACTCGTCCAGCAGCCCGGCCAGGGTGCGCAGCAGACGGGTCTTCCCCTGCCCGCGTTCGCCGAGGAGGACGACGTCATGCCCGGCCAGGAGGGCGCGTTCCAGCTGTGGCAGAACGGTCCGGCTGAAGCCGAACATCCCGGGCCAGGGATCCCGGCCGGCGGCGAGCGCGGCCAGCAGGTTGTCGCGGATCTCGCGGCGCAGGTCCTTGTGCACGTGGCCGGAGGCGCGCAGCTCACCAACAGTGAAGATTTCGGGGCGTTCACTCACTCCTCCACCGTAGACCTGCACCCGCCGGGGAATCGAGGGATTTTGTGAGATTCCTGCGCGTTGGGCGCTGGCGCGGACGTAGGGTTGATTTCGATGGCTACAGCAACGACAGAATCCTCACCCGTCCCGGCTCCCTCGCGTCCGGCGACTCTCGTGCTGCTGGTGCGGCACGGGCAGACGCCGACCACCGGCTCGGTCCTCCCGGGCAGGGCGCCGGGTCTGCACCTCTCCGACCGCGGCCGGGAGCAGGCCGGACGGGTCGCGGACCGGCTCGCCGGACTGCCCGTCGATGCCCTGTATTCCTCCCCGCTGGAGCGCGCCTGCGAGACGGCGGAGCCGACGGCGGCCCGGACCGGTTTGGCGGTAAAGCACCACGACGGGCTGCTGGAGTGCGACTTCGGCGGCTGGACCGGAGCCGCAATCACAGACCTGGCCGCCCTGCCCGAGTGGCAGACCGTGCAGCGCAGCCCGTCCCAGTTCCGCTTCCCGGACGGGGAGAGCTTCCCGGAGATGCAGGCCCGGATTGTCGGGGCGGTGGAGGCGCTGCGGGACGCCCACGCCGGGGGCGTGGTGGTCTGCTTCTCGCACGCGGATCCGATCAAGGCCGCCGTCGCCCACGCCCTGGGCACGCCGCTGGACCTGTTCCAGCGCATCTTCATCAGCCCGGGCTCCGTCTCCGCCATTTCCTACACGGAGGGGCAGGACCCTGCAGTGCTGATGGTGAACTCGACGGCGGAGCCGCTCAGCGCGCTGAGGCCGTCATGAGCCAGTCTCGGAAGTGGGAGCGACCGTGCCCGGCCCGGAGCTGACCCTGCTGGCCGAGGGCAACATCGAGCTGCTCGGCCTGATCCCGCGGAGCAGCAACCAGACGTTCTTCGTCCAGGTCTCCTGCGGCGACAACGAGGGGTATGCGGTCTACAAACCGGAGGCCGGCGAACGGCCGCTGTCCGACTTTGAGCCCGGGCTCTACAAGCGCGAACGCGCGGCCTACCTGCTGAGCGAATGGCTGGGCTGGGGTTTCGTGCCGCCAACGGTGATCCGCGAGGATGCCCCCTTGGGCGTGGGGTCCCTGCAGTGGTTTGTTGTGGGCGACTTCGAGCAGCACTACTTCACCCTGTTCGAGGACGCCCCGGAAACGCACCGCGAGCTGGCCCGCATGGCCCTGTTTGATTACATCGCCAACAACACCGACCGCAAGAGCGGGCACGTGCTGCGCGGCGACGACGGCCGGATCTGGGGCATCGACCACGGGCTGTGCTTCTCCGCGGCGTTCAAGCTGCGCACCGTGATCTGGGACTTCGCCGGCGACCCCATTCCTGATGCGCTGCTCCAGGACGTCGCCCCGCTGGCCGAGGCCGTCCCGCCCGAGCTGGCGGAGCTGCTCGACGACGACGAGGTGGCAGCCCTCCAGCGCCGCGTCCAGCGGGTGCTGGCTGCTGGGTCCCTGCCGGTGGACCGCACCGGCATGCGGTACCCGTGGCCGCTTGTCTAGGTCCTGTCGATACAACTGGATCTTTAGTCCATTCGCTTGCGCCTTGGCCATGGGCCTGGGCGGAACAGCCCTGGACTTCAACCGCGGTTGCTAGGATCGAACCAATGAATCAAACAGTGCGGAATGGTCAAACCAAAAACGCTTACTGGATACTCCTAAGCATCTTCTTCGCTGCCGGAGTCGTTGTTATTGGCCTTGCCGAGGGGTGGATTCTGCTCGGAGCTGCCATCACACTCGTGGTCGCTATCCTCGGCCTCACAGCTCTGCACGGGCAGTTCAGAAAAGACGTTTTGCGCAGCCTGTCGACTGCGTCACCGGGCGTTGGCATCTCGGCCGCCACCGTCGTTGCCGTTGCCGTCCTGTTGCGCGGCGCTGATCCCGCAGTTTGGGCTGTCCCTCTCCTGGCCGTCGGCGCCTCAGCTGGCCTTTATGTGTGGTTGCACCGCCATGGCCGCTACGTCGACTCCGCTGCAGTTTGAGGACTTAATGCCGGTCCGGCAGCGAAGCCGGCCGCTTCCAGTGACGGACCCCACCTCCTAGAGGCCCGATGCTAGCTTCAGTTGCTGAAGATAGCGTGTGTGGCATGGACATCACCTTCATTGCTAACGACACTCGCGGTGGGGTCGAACCCTATATCGCACTCGCGCGCGAAGCAGCGTCGCGCGGGCATCGGGTGGGCGCAACTGCACCTCCGGATTACGAGGACCAGTTCGTCGCGGCCGACGTACGGTTCGTGCCCCTGCGGGGCACCGATAGGGAGGCCATCACGGCAGCGGGCGGCCGGGTGTCGATGCGCGAAATGGGCCGGCTGGTGAGTGGACTCGCGGGGGACTGGGCTCGTGACACCGCAGAGCTCGCGCGGGGCTCGCATGTGATCGTGTCCGGAATCGGCGGGATGGGCCTGGCGCGGCCGGTCGCGGCTGCGACCGGCGCGACTGTGCTGCGCGCGCACCTGCAGCCACTAGAAGCACCGAGTACCGCCTATCCCGGTCCTCTGGCCCCCGGATTGGACCGTTGGGGTCCCATCGGCCGCCGGATGTCGCACAGTATCACTGCCGCCGGAACGGGGCTGCTCCTTCGAACGCCGGAGCGCGCTGCCCGCACCGCTCTCGGCGTCAAGGGCTCGCCTGTGGTAGTCCTGCCGGAGATCCTGTACGGGTTCAGCCGCGCGGTGGTCCCCGTCCGATCCGATGCGCGCACTCGCCGACTGGCGACCGGGTATTGGACCCTGAGCAGCAACGTCTCCACGGCCGATGCGTCGCTGTCGGAGTTCCTTGACGCGCCGGGCCCGGTGGTGAGCATCGGGTTCGGCAGTATGCACACCAACGACGCACCAACCTTGCGCAGCATCGTCGACGAGGCCGTCCGCCGCGCCGGCGTGCGAGCTGTGCTGCTTACGGGCTGGGGCGCTCTCGGGGGAGGCACGGACCACGATAAGCGGGTTTTCTCCGCACCATCCGTCCCTCATGACTGGCTATTCCCCCGGATGTCGGCGAACGTGCACCACGGTGGCGCCGGTACGACGGGCGCAGCGATCGGTGCGGGTGTCCCCACGGTGATCGTCCCGTTCGGTGCTGACCAGCCGTTCTGGGCGCAGCGGGCCCACCGGCTCGGCGTCGCGCCGAATCCAATACCGCGGCGCAAGCTCACCGCAGCGAATCTGGCCCGAGCACTGGAGCAGGCACTGAGCGACGCGGATATGATCGCACGGGCCCGGGAATTCGGGGCTCTGCTGGGCCGGGAGACCGGTGTGCGGACCGCAGTCGACGAGATCGAGTCCGCCGTGGAGCGCCGCCGGTGACACGCCGAACAGCCATGCGATCCGGCCTCGGGCTACCCTTGACCCACCATGACGAAGACCGGGAGGGCCCATGCCATACGTAGTCGACTTCAAGGACGTCTCCACCGCAGGCCTGGAAACATCTCCGGTTGCCGATGCCCTCGCCGGGCTGCGCGCCAATGAGGCGCGCTACTACAGCAACAAGTACGGCCATACCTTCACAGTCAGCCCAGCCACCGAGGTCCCGGACGTGGTGGACCGGGTGACCCGCATCCTCAAGGAGGAGCGGGACATTGTCATCGGTTCCCGCCCGCTCGAGGCCACAACCTTCGCGGTTGACGGCCTGCGGATAGACTACGTCTTTTACGAGTCGGGGCTGTCCATCAACGCTATGTACAGCATCGCCGACGGCGGCAAGCGCGCGGTCGGGTTCAAGCTGTCCGACGGCATGGACGTCCCCGAGGAGCTCGAGACCCGCTTCAAGTTCGCCCGGCAGAAGTCGAAGCTGGCAGGGACCATCCGCGGGTCGTACTTCGTGATCAAGGGCGAGTACTGAACGACTGATCGCTCCCACCCGCGTCGCCCGAGCCGGCGCGTCAGCGTGGAACGGGGTCGCCGGCTCGCCGTCGCGGACGCGTCGGTTCGGAAGCGCCATTGGACAGACGTCAATTAGACTCGGCCACTGATGCGCGGCACCGGGACCCTCCCGCGGCCGCATAGCGAGAGCCGGGAGCTGCCCCCTTGAACATGAAACTATCCGCCACCTTCGCCGCCGGCATCGTCATCGCCGCCGGGCTCGGCGCCTGTTCCCCGAACCCGGGGCCCGAGGCATCCACGACGCCGACGGCAACAGCGTCGACCATGGCCACCCCGGCGCCCAAGGCATCCGCCGCCAGCACCAGCGGACCCGCGTCCATCAAAGCTTCCTGCGAGCTTTTCAACACCCTGTACCAGGAATACGCGGCTGTTTCTCCAGCCGACACCAACGGCTACGAGGACATCTATCTGAAGTCAGAAGAGGCCAAGGACACCAGCGCTGAGGACGTCCGCGGGCTGTTTGCTGCCCTCAGCCTCATCGCCATCGACCGCTCCAGCACGGCCGGGACCGGCGGGGAACCGGAACAGGAGTCCAAGGATGCGCTAAGGGACGCTGTGTTCGCCAACGCCGGTTCCTGCTCCGCAGAGGGCGTTACCCTCCGGCTCTAACAAGCCCCGGAGCCTCGGCGTCAGCCCTTCTGGCCCAGCTCGAGGAGATTGATGTCCACCGTGCCGCTTCCGGGGACGGGCGAACCGCGGAGCCCCCGCAGCCTCGCCGCCTTGTACTCGGCCCGGGCGAGGCCAAAAGCGTAGAAGGAAAAGCCGCCCGCGAGGGCAGTGAGGAACAGGGCACCCCACAACGGCCCGTCGCCCTCGCCAAGGGGCGCGAGGAAGAGCACCACCGAGAAGACCGCTGCGCACGCGGAAAACGTGGCGAGAACGGCCATTCCCTGCCAGGTCCTCACCTGCGCCTGTCCCCTGCCCGGGCTGAATCCGATCTCATCCGAGGGGTAGCTGTGCAGCTCCCCGGTTTTGGTCCTCCGGAGGACGCGCTTCTCCCCTGCCGCCACGGCCCGCTTATGTTCGGCATAGACGGCGTCGTCGCGCCGGTCCCGCTCCCTGTCGTACATGGCTGCGCACGCCCCCATCTGTTCGTTGTTGCGCCAACGTCCAGACACTAGCAGCCGCGAGTCTGTACCTCCGCCACCGGAGCCGAACTGCGCAGCGTGCAGCGCCGCCTCCGACCCTCGTCCGCCCGGGCGTCGGCGTGTCAGCGTTGAACCGGGTCGCCTGCTCCCAGCAGCCGGGCGATCGCGGCACGGTCGGGCGCCGCTTCCCAGTCTCCGGGCGCGGTGCATGCCACCGCACCGCAGGCGGCGGCAGTGCGGAGACGCCCGCTGAGCGGCGCGCCAGCGAGGAGTTCGGCCAGGTAGCCCGCGACGAATGCGTCCCCGGCGCCGACCGTGTCGACCGCGTGCACGGGGAACGCGGGCTGTTCCGCGGCGCAACCATCGGCAAAGGCGTACGCGCCCTCGGCTCCGAGCTTCACAACCGCCTGCGTTGGGCCCAGCTCGATGATTGCCGCTGCCTGCGCGGCCGGCTCGCGTTCGCCGGTGAGCAGTTCCGCCTCATCGTCGCCCGCGAAGACGACGTCGGCCCGGGCCGCGATCTCGCGGTACGCGGAGGCTGCCGTTGCGTGGTCCCAGAGCCGCGAGCGGTGGTTCACGTCGAACGAGACGATGGTGCCGCCGTCGACCGCGGCGTCGATCGCGGCGTCCAGGGCAGCGCGCGGACCTGCACCCAGCGCGGCCGTGATGCCGGTGACGTGCAGGATACGAGCCTCCCGGATGCGGGCGACGTCGAGGTGCTCAGGCCCCAGCCGGGAGCCGGCGCTGCCCGCACGATAGTACGAAACAGCGCTGGAGCCCACCGCCGGGCGCTCCTTCAGCATCAGGGCGGTAGGTGCGGTCGGGTCATGGGTCGCCGCGGAGGTGACACCCTCGGCGCGCAGTTCCCGCTCGATGAGGCGGCCAAGCGCGTCGTCGCCCAGCCGGCCCATCCACGTCACGGGGACGCCCAGGCGTGCGAGGCCGATTGCGACATTGCTCTCGGCGCCGCCAAAACCCAGATCCATCGTCGGCACAAGCTCAAGCCGCCCGATCCGGGAGGCCACCAGCAGCCCCAGGGATTCACCGAGTGTGACAACGCTCATCGTTTGACCCCCAGGTCGGTCTCGGCCTGGAGCGCGGCTGCTTCCCGGGCGGCCTGGGCGACAGCCTCGACCCCCGCGGTGACACGGGCGGGTGCTGCAATCCACGAGCCGCTGGCCGCGAACACCGCTGGGTGCGCCAGATACTCTCCCAGATTCGCGGCGCTTACCCCTCCGCTGGGCATGAAGCTCACACCGGGGAAGACCGGTGCCAGCGCGCTGATCAGTCCAAGCCCGCCCGCGACGCCGGCGGGGAAGAGCTTGAGGTGGTCAAGGCCGAGGCGGATGCCACGTTGAATGTCGCTCGGCGTCATCACCCCCGGCAGAACCGGAACACCCGCGGCCAGGGCGGCTTCGACAATCTCCTCGTCGAGTCCGGGCGCGACGATGAACGTGGCACCGAGGTCGATCGCCCGCCGCAGTTGCTCGCGGTCGAGCACAGTTCCGGCACCGACAAGCACGTCGCCACGTGCGGCGATGCGCTCGATCGCGGCCATTCCGTACCGGTTACGCAACGCGACCTCGAGCACCGGCAGGCCGCCGGCGACAAGGCCGTCGGCGAGCACATCGGCAGCCCGGGCGTCGTCGATGGTCGCTAGCGGGACAACCCCGCTCAACTCGAGCGTCATCGTGCCATCCATCCGCCGTCAACCGGCAGGGTAACGCCCGTGACGTAGGCGGCCGACGGGCTCGCAAGGAACACCGTTGCGCCCTTCAGGTCCTCGGCGCTGCCCCAACGGCCTGTCGGGATGCGGTCGAGGATGGCCTGCGAGCGCTCCTCGTCCGCGCGCAGCGCCGCGGTGTTATCGGTGGCAATGTAGCCGGGTGCGATCGCGTTCACCGTGACACCGCGTGCTGACCACTCGTTGCTCAGCGCCTTCACGAGGCCGGCAATGCCCGACTTCGCTGCGGTGTACCCCGGCACGTTGATGCCGCCCTGGAAGCTGAGCAGGCTTGCCGTGAAGACGATGCGGCCGTAGCCGCGCTCAAGCATGCCGGCTGCTACGGCCTGCGTGAGTACGAACTGGTTGCGCAGATTCACATCCAGTACTTCATCCCACCACTCAAGGGGATGCTCGGCCGCCGGCGATCGGCGGATGGTCCCTGCGTTGTTAACCAGGATGTCGGCGCGATCCCGTACGGCCGCCCCGAACGCGGTGATGGCATCGCGGTCACGGAAATCAACCGCGTGACCTTCGAAGGATCGTCCCAGCTCGCGAACGCGGGCTCCGATTGCGCCCCCGTCCGCCTCCTGGCTGGCGGACACTGCGATGATGTCAGCCCCCGCCTGTGCGAGTCCCTCTGCCATCGCGAAGCCGATACCGCGGCGGGCGCCGGTGACGACGGCCGTGGTGCCTGTGAGATCGAATGAGACGCTCATGCCTTGACCCCCTGAACGTCTACCAGAATCTTCATGGCGGACGCTGCGAGCAGTGCATCGAACGCTTCCGCGGTGCTCTCGAGGGGCACGATGCGGGTGATCAGGGCGTCTGCCGGAACGGTTCCGGAGGCGATGAGATCGATGGCGCGCTCGAAATCCTCGCGCTCGTAGACGCGGGCGCCAAGCACCTCGAGCTCGCGCCAAAAGATGCGGTGGAGATCCACGGGCACCGGCTCGGGGTGGATCGCGACGAATACCACGCGGCCGCGGGTGCGGGCGTGCCGAGTGGCGTCGAGCGCGGTACCGCGAGTGCCGGCGACTTCAAAGACGACGTCGGCTCCGGCGCCGCCGGTGTGCTCATCGACGACGGCGGCGAGATCGCCCTCGATGGGATCCACGACGATCGCGCCCTGCTTTGCGGCGAAGGCGCGGCGGTCGCCGTCGGGCTCCGCCAGAATGACCTCGGCGCCTGCAGCGCGGGCCACGATCGCAATGAGCTGGCCGATAGGCCCGCCGCCAATGACGACGGCGGTCTCGCCCTGCACGAGTCGCGAGCGCCGCACATCGTGCACTGCGACGGCCAGTGGCTCGACGAGCGCGGCGTGTTCGAGCGAGACGCCAACAGGTAGCGGAACCACGAGGGATGCGGGCACCGTCCACTGCTCCTGGAGGGCGCCCGGCGAGTCGATGCCCACGAAGTCGAGGTGCTGGCAGATGTGCTGGTGGCCGGCGAGGCAGGACGCGCACTTCCCGCACCAGCGCAGCGGCATGACCGTGATCGGCTGCTCCAGCTCCAGCGTGTCCACGTCCGGGCCGACCGCACTGATGACCCCGCTCATCTCGTGGCCGATCACCGCCGGCATGGCCACCCGGGCATCCATATGGCCCAGCACGATGTGCAGGTCTGTGCCGCATATTCCGTTGTACGCCACTCGGATGGTTACTTCGCCGGCCGCAGGGGGCTTGGCCTCAACGCCGGCCACCTCGATCTTTTGACCGCCAATGTATCTAGCTGCTCGCACTTGCGTCTCCTTCGTCGCGCCGAATAAATGATTATGGAACCATGTTCCACTTAAAGTTCCATCTGGTGCAACTAAGTTCTATTTGGTTATAGTAGTCTTCGATCACCCCGGTGGTGCAAGTCACACACCACTCACATTTACTCAACGAGGAGAAAACCATGCAGGGAAGAAGGATGCTCGCCGTTCTGGGCGCAGCCGCAATGACGGCATTGTCACTGGCTTCATGCTCGAGTGCCTCAGGACAAGGCGGCGGAACCGTCCTCCGTGTTGCCTTCAACCAGGACGCCAACCACCCTCAGGCGAAGGCGCTGCAGGAGATGTCGGATGAACTCAAGGCCCAGACCGACGGCCGGTATTCGCTCCAGCTGTACACGGACGCGACCCTTGGCGACCAGGCCGCCACGATCGAACAGGTCCAGTCCGGCACCATCGACTTCGCCGTCGTCGCCGGCAGCCTACTTGAAAACTTCGAATCAGACTTCTCCGTAGTCAACCTGCCGTACCTGTATGAATCGCCTGAGCACCAGATGAAGGTCCTTAACGACCCCGGGGTCACAGCACCGCTCTACGACACGCTGAAGGACGACAACCTGAAGGTGCTGACCGCGTACCACGGCGGCGTCCGCAACGTTTATTCAACCGTCGGCCCGGTCAACAAGCCGGCCGACCTCAACGGCCAGAAAGTCCGCGTCATTGGTTCGGACACCAACGTCCGCATGATGGAGCGGATGGGCGGCGTCGGAACGCCGATGGCGCAGGGCGAGGTTTACACCGCAATCCAGTCCGGCGTGCTTGACGGGGCGGAGAACAACGAGCTCATCTACTCGTCGCTCTCGCATGACGAAATCGCACCCTTTTACTCCCGCACTGAACACCTGATGATGCCCGACTACCTGGTGACAAGCCCGTCCGTGTGGGACCGCATTTCTGAAGAGGACCGCAAGACCTTCGAGAAGCTGTTCTCCACCTCGGTTGACACCGAACTCAAGCTGTTCGGCACCGCCGTCGATGAAGCGGTCACCGCCGCCGAGAAGGCCGGCGCAAAGTTCAGCGACGCCGACGTCACGGCTTTCCGTGAAGCCGCGCTTCCGCTGCATAAAGACCTGGTCAAGTCCGATCTCGCACAGAAGGTTTACGACGCGATCGAGGCGGCTCGCGGCTGATGACCCGAATGAACATGACTACGGCCCGGGCGCGGCTTGACGGCACGCTCCGCGCGGTCTGCGTCGCCCTGTCTGCACTGCTCGTGCTGCTGGTTACCTGGCAGGTCTTTACCCGCCTGGTCCTCGGGGCGCCCAGTGCCTGGTCCGAGGAGGCCGCCCGGCAAACCTTCGTGTGGGTAAGCCTGATCGGAATCGCCATTGCCGTCGGCGAGAAGGCCGACGTCATCATGGACTTCCTGGTCGCCAAGCTGCCCGTGCCGGCTCAGCGCATCACCGACATCATCGCGTACCTCGCGACGCTCGCGTTCGTGCTGTACGTCATGGTGTTCGGCGGGATCCAGCAGTCCATGCTCGCGTGGGGGCAGCGGAATCCGCTGCTGCCCCTCACGCAGGGTCAGCTCTACCTGGCCCTGCCCATTTCGGGTGCGCTGCTGACCATCTACTTGATCATCCACATCGTCGGTACCTTCTCGAGCCGCTATGCCGGCCACGTGGAAAACGACGAGGACCTTGAGGCGGCAGCACTGTGATCGATCCCGGCACCATCAGCTTTATCCTCATCGGTGGCCTCGCGCTGCTGCTCGCGGTCGGCGCTCCCGTTTCCATCGCCATCGGGCTTCCGTCCGCCCTGTGCATGCTGCTCATCGTGGACTTCCAGCGCGGCGCCATCACCGCCGCACAGCAGATGATCGGCGGCACCAACTCGTTCGCCCTGCTGGCCATCCCGTTCTTCGTTCTCGCCGGCGTCATCATGAACAACGGCGGCATCGCCGAGCGGCTGATCAACCTCGCACGGGTGCTCGTGGGCCGCACGCCGGCGCCACTGGTGCAAACCAACGTGATAGCGAACGCGATCTTCGGCTCTGTGTCCGGTTCCGCCGTCGCCAGCGCCGCCGCGGTGGGTTCCACCATGGCTCCGATGCAGCGCCGGGCGGGCTATGACCGCGCCTTCAGCGCTGCGGCGAACATCGCCTCGGCCCCGGCAGGCATGCTGATCCCCCCGAGCAATACGCTCATCGTCTACTCGCTCGCTGCCGGCGGCACGTCGCTTGGCGCGTTGTTCGTCGCCGGGTACGTCCCGGGCATTCTGTGGGCCCTGGCCTGTGCCGCGGTCGGTTTCGGCTACGCCCGGCGGCACCCCGAACTGCGGGGCGAGCCCTGGCCGAAGTTCTCGGTCTTCCTGGTCACACTTGGCCGAGCGGTACCGTCGCTGGGCCTGATCATCGTGGCGATCGGCGGTATTGTCGCCGGTTTCTTCACGCCGACCGAGGGTTCCGCCGTCGCCGTCATCTACTCGCTGCTTCTCTCTTTCTTCTACCGCACCATTTCGTTCAAAGACCTGCCGAAGGTCCTGTTCGACGCCACACGCACCAGCGCGATCGTCATCTTCCTGATCGCGGTGTCGACCATCATGTCCTACGTCATGACCTATGCACGCCTGCCGCAGTTGATCGCCGATTCGCTGTTCGGGTGGACCGATTCGAAGATTGTTGTGCTGCTGATCATGATGCTGGTGCTGCTGTTGATCGGCATCCCGCTCGACCCCACGCCGGCGATCCTGATCTTCACGCCGATCTTCCTGCCCATCGCCGTCTCCTACGGCATCGACCCGGTCCACTTCGGCATCGTGATGGTCTTCAACCTCTCGATTGCGGTGATCTCCCCGCCCTCCGCGCCCGTATTGTTCGTCGGAACCCAGGTCGCGAAGGTCAAACTGGAACCCGTGATCGTCAAACTGGTGCCGTTCCTTGTGGTGCTCATCGCGCTGCTGTTCGTCATCGTCTTCGTCCCCCAGCTTTCCCTGTGGCTCCCCGGCCTCATGGGTCTGCTCTAACCACTTCCGAAGGAACACCATGACCGCCGTCTACGGCCCAACATCCCCCGAGCAGATCCCCGGCGCCACCCAGCAGCAGCTGCGCGACCGATACCTCATCGAAGATCTGTTCGTTCCCGGCAGCGTACGAACCGTTGTCACCCACTACGATCGCGTGGTGGCGGTCGGCGCCGTGCCGACCGATTCTCCCCTCGGGCTCGAGGCCGTGCCGGAAATCCGCAGCGAGCAGTTCCTCGATCATCGCGAGATCGGGATCGTCAACATCGGGGCGGCGGGTGCCGTGCACGCCGACGGTGAGCGTCACGTTATGCCCACCGGCGCGTGCCTGTACCTGGGCCGCGGGGTGAAGGACGTGGTGTTCGAGTCGGACGACGCCGGGACCCCCGCCCGCTTCTACGGCTTCTCAGCCCCGGCGCACGCCACCTACCCCACGGCACTGGTCGAACCCGGGCAGGGCACCGTCCGCGAGCTCGGGGATCCGCTGACTTCCAATCGCAGGACCATTAACCAGTACATTCACGAAGACGGCGTGCGCAGCTGCCAGGTGGTCATGGGCGTCACGCAATTGCACCCCGGCAGCATGTGGAACACCATGCCGGCGCACACCCACGACCGCCGCACAGAGTTCTACGTCTACTTCGATGTACCCGAGGAAGCTCGAGTCGTTCACCTCATGGGGGAACCGTCCGAGACCCGACATATGCTTGTTGCCGACGGGGGTCTGGTGCTTTCACCGTCCTGGTCGATCCATTCGGGCGTGGGAACGTCGAACTACTCATTCGTGTGGGCGATGGCCGGGGAGAACCAGGCCTTCGACGATATGGATGGCGTCGCGATTGCTGAAGTGAGATGAGATGATGCGGGTCATGACCAGGGAACCCACGGAGCTCGATACGAGCCCGGCGCCGTCTATGGGCGCGAGTGAGAAGACGTTGCGGGTGCTGGAAGCCGCAATCCTCTACGACCGCTTCACTGACATCGTCGAGGAGACCCGGCTGCCCAAGGCGACCGTGCACCGCATTCTCGCGACGCTGGCAGAGTTGAAGTTCCTCGCCGGCGACAGCGACCGCGGGTACCACCCCGGCTCCCGCCTCCTCGGCATTGCCGGCCGGGCCATCTCCCGGCTCGACATCTCCTTCATTGCCGAACCGATCGTCGAGAAGCTGGTACGGGACGTTGACTGCACGGTTCACGTCGGCGTAGCCAACGATTTCGAGATGGTGTACGTCATCCGCAAAGACTCGTCAAAGCCCTACCGGATGGCTTCGCGCGTAGGGCTGGCCATGCCGATGCACTGCTCGGGTATGGGGAAGGCGGTCATCGCGAGCTGGACGCCCGAGCAGGTGGACCGGTTGATAGCCGAGGTCGGCCTGCCGGCCCGCACCGATAAGACCATCACTGATCCCGAGCAGCTGCGCACGGAGCTCGCCGCCGTGCGTCAGCGCGGTTATGCGCTCGATCTCGGTGAGAATGAGCGCGGTACGGTGTGCGTCTCGACTCCGATCCGGGACCACCTCGGCCGGGTGATGTATGGCTTGTCCATCTCCTCGCTTGAGCTTGAGTATCCCGGTTCCAGCATTGAGCAGTTTGCGCCGCAGGCAATCGCCGCCGCGGAGGAGATCTCTCGGGCCCTGGGGTCCCCGGTGGGCCGCGCCGGCGCCTAGTGCCGTAGGGGCGAATACCTTGACTTTGACTCAGATCCGCACCGCCGCCACGAAGACAGGCGTCGGCCAACGGGGCTCAATGGCTTTTGTTATGGAGAGCAGCGGATGGTCCATAGCCACGCTCGGTGCGGCTATGGACCATCTGGTTGGGGTTGGTGCTCTTATTGGCCGATGCCGGTGACACCAACCATGATCGGTACAAGGCTGATGATCAGAATGGCGCCGAGAATATCGAACGTGAAACCGGTGCGGACCATGCGGGTGATTGGGACTGCTCCGGAGCCGTAGACGATCGCGTTCTGCGGTGTCGACACGGGCAGCATGAACCCGAACGATGCTGCGAAGGTCGCTGCCAGCGCGGGCACGATGGGGTCCACGCCCATGGCTACACAAAGTGGAATAACAATCGGAACAACGACGGCGGCAGAGGCAGTATTGCTCGTAGTTTCCGAGATAAGGATGGCCAGGATTGCCGAGAATGCGGTGATGGCAACAACGCTCGTGACACCCAAGTTCGCTGCGGCAGCCTTGCCGATTGATTCCGCCAGACCGGTTGACGCCAACAGGGCTCCGAAGATGATGCCTGTACCGAAGAGGATGATCGTTCCCCAGTCGATCTTCGCGGCATCGGACCAGGTCAGGGTCGCGCGGCGTTCTTTCCAGTTGGTCGGCAGGATGAACAGCAGGGAGGCGCCTATGACCGCAACAATGCCTTCGTCCAGGCGATCATCGAGGAAGGCATAAAGTTCCGAGTCGGTGCCGGTCATAAGGCTGGCAATCGCCGGGAGGAGCCACAGCGTAACGGTCAGTCCGAAGGCGATCAGGGTGTTGATCTCCGCCCGGGACATCCTGCCTTGCTGGGCCTTCTGCTCGGCGATGAACTCCTCCACCCCTTCAATGCGGCGGATTTCCGGCTTGTTGAGCAGGAACATGATGAGTGCAAGCACACCGAACATAGCCGCACAGACAGGAGCGACCGTGGCGGTCCATTGGACGAATGAAATCTCAACGCCGGTTGCTTCCTCTATGAGGCCGCGGCCAATCAGGTTTGGGGGCGCTCCCACCGGTGTCAGGAGGCCGCCCACGCTGGCGCTGTAGGCAAGCATCAGCATCAGTGCTGCACCCACGCGGAGTCGGAGGGGGTCAAAATCTGCTTTGACGATTCCGCGGTCCTGCATCAGTTTTGCGATCACAGCCAGGATGCCGAGAGCCGTGGGCATGAGCATCGCGACGGTGGCGGTGTTCGAGACGAACGCCGACAGGACGCATGTGATGACGCCGAAGGCGATAACTATGCGGTAGGTGGATTTCGCAACGCCGGGGACGGACAGAACCGCGAAGGCAAGCCGTTGGGCTATGCCGTGTTTGAGCATGGCCGCGGCAAGGATGAACGCACCAATAAAGGTGAAGATGGTGGTCGAACCGAAGGGCCTCAGCACCTCGTTGGCCGGTGCCACGCCGAGCAGGACGATGGCGGCCACCCCGATCAGGCCGCCGACCGGGATAGGCACCGGTTCGCAGATCCACAGGATGATGACACCCAGCAAGACCGCCGCCAGCAGTTGCTGGGTGTGATCCATCCCGGTCGGAAGCAGCGCAAAGACTATTGCGACCGCCGGCGCAAGGAAGAATCCAAGTGTCTGGCGCGCCCGTTCGAAGTTCTCTTCCCGGGGAGAGAGCTTCTGCTCGCTCAGACTCCTGAACGTTTTGCCGCCCAATAAGGCGGCGCGAACATCCGTCCGCTGAGGTGATTCGGTGATTACAGAGGATGCCGTTAGCTTGCTGGACATCTTCGTCCTTTCGTCATACGTCATGAGGATTGAACCCACTGTGCCCTCGTGACGAGCATCACGTCCAAGACCGGTTTCCTACTGGCCTGATAGGAAAATCCGATCGTGTGCATGATGTGGCTACCTTCACTGATTCCAAGTCTTGACCTTTACCAGAGATCCGTTCCGGGCCGATACTGCTCTATCGTCGTTCCCATGAAAGCTCCGCTTCAGGGGCGTCCAAGACCTAGAGGCAATACCTCTGATAGGCATAACCTATCGGCATCTGGCCGCTCGTAGTGGCAGCACGACTGCTGTCCTTAAGCTACTAATCAGGTAAGGAAAGCTAAGTGGATACGCGTAAGTTGAAGTATTTTTTGGCCGTGGTCGATCACGAGGGGTTCAACCGCGCCGCTGAGCACCTGCTGATCGCGCAGCCCTCCCTGTCACAGACCATCGCCAGCCTCGAGAAGGACCTCGGCGTGCCCTTGTTCCACCGCATCGGCCGCCGAGCCGTCCTCAGCGAGGCGGGCAAGGAGCTGGTCGGTCCGGCCAGGCTGGTGATGCGTGATCTGGATGCGGCGCAGTCGGCAGTTCAATCGTTGCGCGGAATCCGCAGCGGACGTCTGGACATCATCACCATGCCCTCCCCCGGCATTGAACCGCTGACCTCGATGATCGCCGGTTTTACCCGCCTGCACCCTTCTGTCCGGCTGAACGTCAGCGCCGCTTTCACCCCGGAGGAAGTGATCGACTCCGTACGGTCGGGCAGCACGGAAATCGGCCTGGCCGGCTCCCCCACACCTGTTCGCGTGCCTGGTATTCAAGTCCTCGACCTGGAACGTCAGCCCTTGATCCTCATCGTCAACCCCTACGCGGACACCTTCGACGCCGGGACAGCAATACAACGCGAAGACCTTGGCGGCCACCGTCTGATCGCTAGCCAGCGCGGATCCTTGATGCGCTGGCTCGTCGATGACGCGTTGGCCCATGGAGTCAACACGGAGATCGTTGCCGAAGTCGCCCACCGGACATCCATCCTGCCGCTCGTGCTGGCGGGCGTGGGACACGCCGTCATGCCCTCGTCCTGGGCGCCCACGGCACATAAAGCCGGCCTCCGCACCCTGCTGATCGAGCCGGTCTCACATCTGGACGTGGCAATACTGAGCCGAAAACAGGACTTGACCCCAGCCGCCCGCGCCTTCCTGAAAGTCGCGGAACTCCACGTCGCCGCGGGGGCTGCACCTGACCAATAGGCCATGCCTATCTAGCGAATTGGATCTTGGTCTTGGACGCGTTCCGCGGCTGTGGCCTCTACTTGAAGAGGAAGAACAGTGTGACCCCGCCAACAGGCTCACTGCTAACAAACTCAATGAGGAGGATGGCACATGAGCGCCACCAAGAAATTCAGCATCGCATCCATCCCCGCCGACGGCGTGGGTAAGGAAGTTGTCGCCGCGGGCCGTCGCGTTCTAGATGCCCTGGCAGAGAACTCCAACGGCAAGTTCGCTTTCGAATGGACCGAGTTCCCCTGGGGCTCGGAGTACTACGCTCGGACCGGCCAGATGATGGACCCCAAGGGCCTGGACGCCCTCAAAGACTTCGATGCCATCTACTTCGGCGCTGTCGGCTGGGAAAACGTCCCCGACCACATCAGCCTCTGGGGCCTGCGCCTGAACATCACCCAGAACTTCGACCAGTGGGCTAATATCCGTCCCGTGAAGTTCCTCCCCGGCGTGCAGTCCCCGTTGCGCAAGGCCGACAACACCGAGCTGGACTGGGTGGTTGTCCGCGAAAACAGTGAGGGCGAATACGCCGGTCTGGGCGGACGCAACCTCAGCGGCCGCGGCCCCGGCAACGAGGTCGCCCTGCAGACCGCGCTGTTCACGGAAAAGGGCTGCGAACGGATCATGCGCTTTGCCTTCGACCTGGCCCGCACCCGCACGGTCAAGAAGGTGTCCTCGGTGACGAAGTCCAATGCTCAGCAGTACGGCATGGTCCTCTGGGACGAGGTCTTCAACCGCGTGGCGCTTGACTACCCCGACGTTCAGACCGAAAGCGTTCTGGTCGACGCAATGAGCGCTAAGTTCATTCTCAAGCCAGAGGACCTCTCTGTTGTGGTGGCCTCCAACCTGAACGCGGACATCCTCTCCGACCTCGGCTCCGCCCTCGCAGGCAGCCTCGGCCTCGCCGCCAGCGCAAACCTGAACCCGGAGCGCCGCTTCCCGTCGATGTTCGAACCGGTCCACGGCTCCGCACCGGACATTGCCGGCAAGGGCATCAGCAACCCCATCGGCGCCATCGCCAGTGCCGCGCTGATGCTGGACCACTTTGGCCTGCACGACGAGGCCCGCAAGGTTGAAGCCGCCATCGAACAGACCACCGGTGCCGGCTTCCTCACCCGCGATATCGGGGGCGACGCCAACACCGAGGACGTCACCGAGGCCCTCATCAACGCCCTGACCAACAAGCTCGCGGCCGTCTAACCGTTCCGCCTGCACCACAACAGTTACGACGGCGGCCCGCCGGCCGCCGTCGTACTCATGTCCACCGTTTATCAGTACTCCAGCGGCATTCCAACAATGAGGTAGGAATTATGGAACACATCACAACCGGCCACGCGTCGCCGGCCACCAAGACGCGCTGGTACCGGCAGCTCTATTTCTGGGTCCTGACCGCGATCGTTGCCGGCATCCTCGTAGGCTGGCTGGCGCCGAACGTGGGCATCGCGATGGAACCCATCGGCACCACTTTCGTTGACGCGATGAAAATGCTCATCGGCCCCATCGTCTTCCTGACCATCGTCGGTGGCATCGCCAGCGTCGCGGACCTGAAGAAGGTGGGCATGACGGGCCTGAAGGCCCTTACCTACTTCCAGGTCGGCACGATCTGCGCGATGGTCTTCGGCCTGGTGGCCATCAACCTCTTCCGCCTCGGCGACGGCGTCAACGCCGATGCCAGCAAGATCGAAACCTCCGAATCCGCTGCAAAGCTGATCGACGCCGGCCAGCACCAGGAGTGGTGGCAGTTCCTGACCCACATCATCCCGGAAAGCATGGCGGCCCCCTTCGTTGAGGGCAACATCCTGCAGATCATTTTCATTGCAGTGGTGTTCGGCATCGCACTGAACGCCATGGGTAAGGTCGGCGCTCCCGTGCTCGAGGGCGTGCAGCGCCTCACCGGGGTGATGTTCAAGATCCTGAGCTTCATCATGAAGGCCGCACCGGTGGGTGCCTTCGGCGCCATGGCCTACGCGGTGGGCAAGTTCGGCGTGTCGTCGCTGACCAGCATGGGCGGCCTGATCGCGCTGTTCTACATCACCTCCATCCTTTTCGTCGTGGTGGTCCTCGGCTCCGTCATGGCCTTCCTGAAGCTGAACATCTTCAAGATGATCCGCCACCTTAAAGAGGAATACATGCTCATCCTGGGCACCTCCACCGCCGAACCGGCCCTACCGGGCCTGATGCGCAAGCTGGAGCACGCCGGAGTGAAGAAGGAAACCGTGGGCCTCGTGGTCCCCACCGGCTACAGCTTCAATCTCGACGGTGCGGCGATCTATCTCTCCCTGGCCGCCCTCTACATCGCCCAGGCCACCAACACCGACCTGAGCATCGGCCAGCAGCTCGGACTGCTCGCAGTCATGCTCCTGACCTCCAAGGGCGCAGCGGGCGTCGCCGGCGGCGGCTTCATCGCCCTCACGGCCACGCTCACCACCCTGGGCACCATCCCGGCCGCCGGCATCATGCTCATCTTCGGCATCGACAAGTTCATGTCGGAATGTCGCGCCATCGTGAACTTCACCGGCAACGCCGTGGCCACTCTCTTCATCGCCTGGTGGGACCGCACCCTCGACGCCGACCGTGTCCGCCGGGTCTTCAATGGCGAATCCGTGGAGCCGCTGCCCATCGAGACCCCCAGTGACCTGGACGAGGTCACCGGCACCGACAATCACCTGATTGACTACGGCTACGACCGCCCGGTGCACCCGGCTCCGGTGGAACCGGCATCTAGGCATGCCTCCGACGTCGAACCAGCCCAACCTTCTGATCGCCGCCCCGCCTACTCGGAAATCGTCTGACATGCCAAGCGCCATCGCCCCGAAAACCGTCCGGACCTTGATCGCGCCCGACAAGTTCAAAGGCAGCCTCACCGCCGCCGAAGTTGCCGACGCTTTGGCCGCCGGGCTTCGTTCAACAGCAAATGCCGGGACGGTGCACTGCGAGCTACTTCCACTCGCGGACGGAGGTGACGGCAGCGTCGACGCCGCCGTCGCCTCCGGCTTCAGCCGCCACAGCTGCACCGTTGCCGGACCCACCGCCGAGCCCGTCGAGGCCGACATCGCGTTCGACGGCACCACTGCAGTTATAGAGGTCGCCAACACCTGCGGACTGGCACTCCTGCCCGGCGCCAAACTCGAACCGATGAAGGCGTCCAGCCGCGGCTTCGGTGAAGCCATCCTCTTCGCACTCGGCCTCAAACCGACAAGAATCGTCCTGGCATTGGGCGGCAGCGCCAGCACCGATGGGGGCATGGGAATGCTCACCGTCCTCGGATACCGCTTTCTCGATGCTTCAGGCCGCGAGCTCCACGGCAACGGACTGACCCTGGCGCAGGTTCACTCGGTCCGCGGCAGCGCCCTTCCCACTCTGAAGAGCACGGAGATCATTGTTGCCAGCGACGTACACAACCCGCTGCTTGGAGAGAACGGCGCCCCCGCAGTCTTCGGACCTCAAAAGGGTACGGGACCCGGTGAGGTAACAGCCCTCGAACAAGGCCTGAGCAACCTCGTGACAAAAATGGAAGAAGCCGGATTTACCAACTCCGCGGCGCTGGCCGAGCACGAAGGTGCCGGAAGCGCCGGCGGCATCGGCTATGCGTGCCTGCTCCTCGGCGCAAAGCAGGTCTCCGGGGCCGACTTCTTCCTTGACCTGCTGGACTTCAACAGCCGCAAAGACACGTGCGACGTCGTCATCACCGGCGAAGGCAGCATTGACGAGCAAACCCTCGCCGGAAAACTGCCCGCAGCCGTCGCAAGGCGGTCCGGCGCGCGGCCCATCATCGCCGTCGCCGGCCGGTCCCTCCTCCCCAAAGAGCGTTGGACCGAAATGGCACTGACCCGGGTCTACGCCCTGGCCGACTACACCGAGCAGGACTCCTCCAAAGACCCCGACCTTTCCGCCTCACTGCTGCGGCAGATCGGTCAAGATATCGCAACGAGCCTTCTCTAGGCCCCCTCCACAAACAGCATCGCCCGTCCGGGAGCCCTCGGTTTTCATTGGGCCGAAAGCTCAGCACAGCGACACCGCTCGCTGGCTTGCCGATCAGCAGGACAACCACGTCGTCACCCGCCAGAAGCTGCGTCAATCGCGGTTGGAGTTCGCGAGGGCGGGGGTGGGCGTCGAGAACCCAATGTTGAAATCATGAAGCCTGTGGGCAACGACGGCGGCGGCCGTCGTCGCCCGCCGGGGCGCCTGGCCGCCTGCCGCATCGTCGGAAGCCAAAACTTCATCACGGGCAGAGGACGGAACCGCGTCCACCTTTGAGTCCGACGACGCGTCGACGATCCGACCGACAACCTGTCGGGCGCACCAAGTGACCTAACGTCACACAACGCGACGGCCGCCGGATCCGGGCAGGCCGCGTCCTACCCTTGACTGGTGACTTTGACTCAGATCCGCACCGCCGCCGCGGGCTCCCTCGCCGCCGGTCTCCTGTTTGCCCTCGCCGGCTGTTCCACGCCCGCCGCCACCCAGCCCACAACCTCCGCGCCGGGTTCATCCCCGGCAGCTTCATCCAGTGCCGCCGCCGAATCCAGCGCCGCCGCCGGGCCCTGTGCCGGGGTAAAGGTCATCGTCGACTCGGGCGCCCTGCAGCAGGCTGCCGCCGACACCTCCGTCTGCGTGGACGTGGACGGGCCGACCCCCGCCGCCAAGGTGCTGGACGAGGCCAAGGTGAAGACCGAGGGCACGGCCGAGTACCCCACCGAACTGGTGTGCCGGGTGAACGGTGTGCCCGCCGCGGACCTCGACATCACCCACCAGGGCGGCACCTACCGGGAGGACTGCAGCAAGATGCCAGCCGCCTTCGCTTACTGGTCGCTCTGGGTCAAGCCGGCCGCCGGCGACTGGGCGTACGCGCAGGAGGGCCTCGCCACCCTGCAGGTGGGCCCGGGCGAAAGCCTGGAACTGCTCTACACCGTCGACGGCGCACCGGCCGGGCCCGCAGCGTGACCTTCCGGCCCGCGCCGTTACGCGCCGCGGCGGTCCTCGCCGCCGTGTTCATCGCGGCGCGGGTCATGTACCGCATCCTCTTCAACGGGGCGGCCACCGGCGCGCCGGTTCTGCTCGACCTGCCGGCGTTCCGGCTGCCTGCCCCGTACGCCCATGTGGTCCTCCTCGGCCCGGTCACGGCGCCCGGGCTATGGGCGGCGGTCCTGTCCGCCCTGCCCATCGCCGGGATGTTCCTCGCGTTCGGGCTGCTTAACGCCTGGGTGGATGTATCCCGCGGCTTTGCGCATCTGGCCCGCCGCGGCCCCGCGCAGGGCATCGCCCGGATGCTGGTGGTGGCCTGGGCCGCGCTTCCCGCCCTGTCCGACGCCGTCACCTCCGTCCGCCTGGCGTTCCGGCTGCGCGGCGAACGTTTCGGACCCCGCGCCCTGGTGCCCGTGCTGGAACGCACCCTGGAGCACGCCGGCCGGGTGGCCGCGGCCCTCGAGCTGCGCGGCTTCGGCAGCCGGGCAACGCACCGGCCAACTGCCGGCGCCGCTGCCCCGGTCGTCATCCGCGACGCCCAGTTCCGCATCGGCGGCACCCGGATCCGCGTCCCCGGGTTCACTCCGCCCCGCGGGTCCCTTACGGTCATCACCGGGCCGACCGGTTCCGGCAAGTCCACCATCCTGCGGGGCATCGCCGGGCTCCTCTCGCACGTGGACGGCGGCGACGTCTCCGGCACGGTGCTCATCGCCGGGACGGACCGCGCCGCCACACCGCCGCGCGACACCGCCGGCTTCATCGGCGTCGTCCTGCAAAACCCCCGCGCCGCCTTCGCCACCACCCGGGTCCGGGACGAAATCGGACTCGCCCTCGAGCTGCGCGGCACGGCGCCCGCTGCTGCGAGGGCCCGGGTGCTGGACGTCGCGGAGCGGATCGGGGTGGCGGCCCTGCTGGACCGGAACATCAGCACCCTCTCCGCGGGCGAGGCAACGCTCGTGGCCATCGCCGCCGCGGTGGTGGAGAGCCCGGCCCTGCTCCTGGTGGACGAGCCCTTGGCCGATCTGGACACCGCAGCACGCGGGCGCGTCATTGGGGTGCTCACCGCCCTCGCCCGCGACGCGGACGTCTGCGTCGTCGTGGCGGAGCACCGGGCGGAACCGCTGGTCCCCGTCGCCGATGCCTGGTGGACGCTCGACGGCGGCGCCCTGGTTCCGGGGGCCGCACCGTCCGCGCCGGTCCCGGCTGCGCACTCGACGCCCACTCCGAAGCCGGAACAAGCACCCGTGCTGGCGGCGACTAACCTCGCGGTGCACCGCAAGGGCCGGCCGCTGGTGCGCGACGCCTCCCTGACCCTGCACCGCGGTGAGGTGGTGGCCCTGGTGGGGCCGAACGGCGCCGGGAAGTCCTCCCTCCTGGTGGCGCTCGCCCTCGGTGAAGGAACCCGCGGTAAAGGAAGCCGCGGTAAAGGAACGGAGAACAGCGGGACGGTCGACGGCGGCCGGGTCGCCCTCGTGCCGGACGCGTCGGACGATCTCTTCACCCGGGACACCGTCGCCGCGGAGCTCCGTGCGGCAGACCGGCGTCGGGCTCGGGGTAAAAACGGCGGGCAGCCCGGGCCCGGGTCAGCAGCCGCACGCCTGGCCCGGCTGCGCGGGGACGCCCGGATGCCCGGTGGGCACGAGCATCCCCGGGACCTCTCGGCCGGGGAGCGCCGGATCCTTGCTATGGCACTGCAGACCGCGGATGACCCGCAGGTGCTCCTGATCGATGAGCCCACCCGCGGGCTCGATCCTGGGGCGCGTTCAGCGGTCGCGGCGGCGCTGCGGGCCGCAGCGGAGGACGGCGCGGCGGTGCTGATCGCCACCCACGACCTCGATTTTGCCCGCAGCTTGGGCGCCCGGATCCTTCCAATGCGCGACGGCGTCGCCCCCTCGGCCGGTTCGGACGCCGCCCCGGAGGCTTCCGCTGCTGTCCCCGCGGCACCGCCGTTCACACCACTTTCAGTTCGAGCCCCGTCCGTCACAGCCCCTGTGTTCGCCGAGCGCCACCCGGAGCTTCCGGCCGCCACAAAAATACCCCGGCTCCGGATGCCGCGGGGCGCCGAGCTCGCGGTTCTCGCAGCCGCCAACCTCCTGGCCCTCGCCGCATTCTGCTGGCCGCTGCTCGCTGCGGCGTTCCCGACGGATGCCGCGGCGGCGCTCCCCTACGCGGCGCTGGCCATGGCACCGGTGGCCGCGGTCGCCGTCGTGCTGTCCATGGACGGTTCGGTGCGTTCGGCGCACACGGTGGCGCTGCTTGGCGTGCTGGCCGCCGTCGGGTCGGCGGTGCGGGTGGCGAGCACCGGCGTCGGGGGTGTGGAGGCGGTCTTTATCCTGCTGATCCTGGCTGGCCGCGCCTTCGGTGCCCGCTTCGGCCTGCTCCTCGGCGCCGCCACGATTGCCCTGTCCAGCGCTGTGTGGGGCGGCGTCGGGCCGTGGACGCCGTTCCAGATTTTCGCCTGCGCGTGGGTGGGTGCCGGGGCCGGGCTGCTCCCCCGCAGGGTGCGGGGCAAGGCCGAGCTGTGGATGCTGTGCGGCTACGGCGCCGTGGCGTCCTACGCGTTCGGCCTGCTGACCAACCTGTGGTTCTGGCCGTTCGCGGTGGGCACGGGCACCGGCATCTCCTACGTGCCCGGCGCGCCGCTGGCCACCAACCTGAGCAGCTTCCTGCTCTACTCGCTCCTGACGTCGACGGCGGGCTGGGACACCCTGCGTGCCGTCACCACCATCATCGGCATCGCCGTCGTGGGCCGGGCCATTCTCGCCGCCCTCCGGCGGGTAAAGCCGGTCTCCGCCGCCGGAAGCTCCGGCGGGCAGGCCGCGGAGGCCAGGCCCGCCCCGGATAGGGACCGGCTGGAACTCGGCGTCTGACGACACCGCTGGAACACTTCTTTAACGATGTCCCCGACCTATTCGGCCACCCCCTAAGGCGCTACTCGCGGACCTCGACGTCGGGGTGGTTCTCTATGACCCACTTGGCCATACGCTGCCCCCGTTTCGCGATGAAGTCGAGCACGTTCTCCCGATACTCCACGTACTCCTCCGTCGTGGCTGGTGTCCCGCGACGCTGGAAGTTGTCGAAGGGCAGGAAAAACCGTACGACGTCGTAATCGGGCGTCACCAGGTCCTGATAGTGGAAGAAGTCCACAAACTCTGTGAAACCGTCGAAGAGCGCGAAAAAGTCCGCGTAGGCGTTGATGACATCGGCCAGCGGGCTCTCCGGTTCTCCCGCGTAGTGGCGCCGGATGCACTCAAGGGTCAGGTCAATCCGGTCAGAGATCCGCGGCCGGGTCCCTCGCGCCTGGTTTATGGTGGGACGGTCCTTCGACCTGACGGGCCAAATCATCGCACTGCCGATCGTGTACGGCGGGTCGAGGTAGCGCGCCCGCTGCCCGTAGCTAAGCCCAGCGATGGCATCGACCAGTGGCCTCGGACGTAGCCAACTCGTGTAGGAGGCGGTGATGGCATCGCTGCCGTACCAATGCCTCCCCCCGGAGGCGTCGGTGAAGATGAGGTATCCATCCCCTCGCCTCGGCGGCCCAGCCGGAGCGAACAGAACGCCGGAATTCAGCTTTTTGGTCCACAGCAGCTCATGGTCCAACCGGAGCCTAGGGCTGTCCCGATCAGCGTCGGGTTTGGTCTTCCGGGGCCTGTCAATCTTGTAGTCGAATGAGGTATCAAAGATGCGCATGGTGGCAGTGTATGCGCAGGTCAAGCCATTTTGGCCGTTTCGAATCGCGACTCACACCTTGAAGTACTTCGCCTCCGGGTGGTGGAACACGAATGCGTCCGTGGACTGCTCGGGGTGGAGCATCAGCTCGTCGCTGAGGACCACGCCCATCCGCTCGGGCTTCAGCAGTTCCGTCACCTTGCGGCGGTCCTCCATGTCCGGGCACGCGGGGTAGCCCAGCGAGAACCGGGCACCGCGGTAGTCCAGCTTGAAATACCCGGCCGTGTCCTTCGGCTCCTCGGCCCCGAAACCCAGTTCCTTGCGGATCCGCGCATGCCAGAACTCCGCGAGCGCCTCCGTCAGCTGCATCACCAGACCGTTGAGCTCGTAGTAGTCGCGGTACTGGTTGGCGGCGAACATCTTGGACGTGAACTCCTCGATCTTCGATCCGGCGGTGACCAGCTGCACCGGCAGGACGTCCACCTGCCCCGACTCGCGGGACTTCACGAAGTCGGCCAGGCACAGGTGCCGGTCGCGGCGCTGGCGCGGGAAGTCGAACCGCAGCCGGTCGGTGCCGACCGGGCCGCCCGATCCGCCGTCGGGGGCCAGCAGGCCCGCGGCGCCCAGGACGCCGTCGGGATCCTCCCCGTGGTGCAGCACCACCACCTGTTCCCCTTCGGAGACCACCGGGAAGTAGCCGTACGCCACGGAGGCATCCAGCATGCCCTCGGCCAGGATGCGGTCCAGCCAGTACCGCAGCCGCGGCCGGCCCTCGCTCTCCACCAGCTCCTCGTAGGAGGCGCCGTCCTCGCCGCGGCCGGGCTTGAGCCCCCATTGGCCCATGAACGTGGCGCGCTCGTCGAGGAACGCGGCGTAGTCGTGGAGCGAGACGCCGCGCACAATGCGCGTGCCCCAGAACGGCGGGGCTGGCACGGGATTGTCCGCGGCGACGTCGGACCGGCCGGGCATTGCCTCCGGCTCGGTCACCGTGAACTTCGCACCGCCCTTGTGGAGGCGCTTCTTCAGCGGCGGCAGGCCGACGTCGTCCGGGGACGCGCCGCGGGCCACGCGGACCAGCGGTTCCATGAGGGCGAGGCCCTCGAAGGCGTCCTTGGCGTACCGGACCACGCCGTCAAACTGCTCGGCCAGGTCCTGTTCCACGTAGGCGCGGGTAAGGGCTGCGCCGCCCAGGATGACGGGCCACTTCTTTGCCAGGCCGCGGGACTGCAGCTCGGCCAGGTTTTCCTTCATCACTACCGTGGATTTCACCAGCAGCCCGGACATGCCGATCACGTCCGCGTTGTGTTCCTCCGCTGCGGCCATGATCTCGGCGATGCCCTGCTTGATGCCGATGTTGACCACTTTGTAGCCGTTGTTGGTGAGGATGATGTCCACCAGGTTTTTGCCGATGTCGTGCACGTCCCCGCGCACGGTGGCGATCACCATGGTGCCCTTGCCGGAGGAGTCGGATTTCTCCATGTGCGGCTCCAGCAGGGCGACGGCGTTCTTCATCACCTCGGCGGACTGCAGCACGAACGGCAGCTGCATCTCGCCGGCGCCGAAGCGCTCGCCCACCACCTTCATGCCCTCGAGCAGGTGGTCGTTGATGATGCCGAGCGGGGTCATGCCCTCGCTGCGCGCCAGGTCCAGGTCCTCTTCCAGGCCCTTGCCCTCGCCGTCGATGATCCGCCGCTCCAGGCGTGCGCCCGTGGGCAGCGCGGCGAGTTCCGCGGCGCGCTGGTCCTTGAGCGCGGCGGTGTCGACGCCGGCGAACATGTCCAGCATGATGGCCAGCGGATCGTACGTGGTGTTGCCGTCGGTGTCGTACTCGCGGCGGTCCCAGACGAGGTCCAGGGCCACCTTGCGCTGCTCCTCCGGCAGGGACGCGAGCGGCACGATCTTGGCGGCGTCGATGATGCCGCTGGAGAGCCCCGCCTCCACGGCCTCGTGCAGGAACACCGAGTTCAGGACGATGCGCGCCGCCGGGTTCAGGCCGAAGGACACGTTGGAGACGCCGAGGGTGGTGTGGATGCCGGGGTATTTCGCGGTGATCTGGCGGATGGCCTCGATGGTTTCGATGCCGTCCCGCCGGGTTTCCTCCTGGCCGGTGGCGATGGGGAAGGTGAGGGCGTCCACAATGATGTCCTCGACGCGCATGCCCCATTCGCCCACCAGGGCGTCGATGAGGCGGGAGGCGATGGCCACCTTGCCCTCGGTGGTGCGGGCCTGGCCCTGTTCGTCGATAGTCAGGGCGATCACGGCGGTGCCATGCTCCTTCACCAGCGGCATGATGCGCGCGAAGCGGCTGTCCGGGCCGTCGCCGTCCTCGTAATTGACGGAGTTGATCACCGGGCGGCCGCCGATGAGCTCGAGGCCGGCCTGCAGCACAGGAGGTTCGGTGGAGTCGATCACCAGCGGGAGGGTGGAGGCCGACGCGAACCGCGAGACCACCTCCTTGATGTCCGCGACGCCGTCACGCCCCACGTAGTCGATGCAGACGTCCAGCAGGTGCGCGCCGACGCGGATCTGCTCGCGGGCGATGTCCACGCAGTCGTCCCAGCGTTCCTCGAGCATGGCCTGGCGGAACGCCTTGGACCCGTTCGCGTTGGTGCGCTCACCGATGGCCAGGTACGCGGACTCCTGGTCGAAATTCACGTGCTGGTAGAGGGAGGCGATGCCGGCTTCGCGTTCGGTGGGGACGCGGGCGGGCGTTGTCTCTTTTGCGCTGCTGGTGACCACAGCTTTGGTGCGGAAGGGGGCAAGACGTTCGACGACGGCGGCCAGGTGCGCCGGCGTCGTGCCGCAGCAGCCGCCCACCAGGCCGAGGCCGAACTCGCGGACGAACTGTTCGTGCGCGGTGGCGAGCTCGGTGGGCGAGAGCGGGTAGTGCGCGCCGTTGGCGCCGAGGATGGGCAGGCCGGCGTTCGGCATGCAGGCGATGGCGACCGAGGACTGTTTGGAGAGGTGGCGGAGGTGCTCGCTCATCTCGTCCGGGCCGGTGGCGCAGTTCAGGCCGATGGCGTCGACGCCGAGCGGTTCCAGCGCGGTGAGTGCGGCGCCGATTTCGGAGCCCATGAGCATGGTGCCGGTGGTCTCGACCGTCACCTCGACGAAGATGGGGAGCCGGACGCCGCGGGCCACGATGGCCTGCTTGCAGCCGTTGACGGCGGCTTTGGTCTGCAGGAGGTCCTGGCTGGTCTCGATGAGGAAGGCGTCCGCTCCCCCGTCGATGAGGCCGGCGGCCTGCAGGGCGAAGGTCTGCTTGAGGTAGTCGTAGCTGGTGTGGCCCAGGCTGGGGAGCTTGGTGCCCGGGCCCATGGAGCCGAGGACCCAGCGCATGCGGCCGTCTGTTGTTTCTGCCGCTTCGGCGCGGTCGCGGGCGATCCGTGCGCCCTTGCGGGCGAGCTCTTCGATCCGGTCGTCGATGCCGTAGTCGGAGAGGTTGGACCAGTTCGCGCCGAAGGTGTTGGTTTCGACAGCGTCGATCCCCACGGCGAAGTACGCGTCGTGGATGTCCCCGATGACGTCGGGGCGGGTGTCGTTGAGGATCTCGTTGCAGCCCTCCAGGTTCTGGAAGTCGACCTCGAGCGACAGTTCCCGGTCCTGCAGCATGGTGCCCATGGCCCCGTCCGCAATGACCACCCGCTGGTTCACCGCATCCAGCAGGGCCTGGGCGCGGGCGGGGCGGGGGACGGAGTCGATATCAAGCGCAAAACGAGGCATCTGACCAGCCTACGGGCGGGGGCCTCCGCGGTGCGCTGTGTTTCGTCTGTACTACGACGGCGGAGATGACTTCCAAGATCCTCCATGCTCTCATTGGCGGATGACGACCCTGCAGAATCGGCCGAGGCTTCCGCAACTTCACCAACTAAAGACTCAGATGCCTACTTGCTGCCAGCG
The DNA here is from genome assembly GCF_052245515.1 of Pseudarthrobacter sp. 1C304. NCBI lineage: Bacteria > Bacillati > Actinomycetota > Actinomycetes > Micrococcales > Micrococcaceae > Pseudarthrobacter > Pseudarthrobacter sp. 1C304. The sequence continues at coordinate 132,355 of NZ_JBQQCH010000008.1, forward strand.
GCCACCACCCCTATCGATTCAAAAGACCAACCAGGCCCAAAAGTGTAGGGCCGGGAAGACGGCGGCTGGCGGTCCAGCCGCCGCCTTTCCGGTCCATACGAGCAATTTATGCAGCCTTTCGACCTTTCTTTTTCGGAGGTCTGATACCACTCATCAGAGCGACGTCGCCTTCCACCCATCGCAGTACCAAGGACAGAGCGTCGGGGTGACCGGCGAAAACCGCATTCAGGTCGCTACGAAGTGTCACTTCTTCTGCGTTATCGAACCTTGCTGCAACCAGAGCACTTAAGCTACCGAACGGGGTCCGCGCGCGGGCGCGGGTTCGGAGTTCCAGCAGCGGTAGCGCCAACAACATACGAACGCTAACCCACTTCTTAGATTCTCGGCCGCTCTTTTCCAATGCGAGCGACGCAACGTCGTAGTCCACCCTCCATCTCAGCCAAGGAGTAGTTTGCTTTGGCAATTCCCTGAGCAAATCATTGGAGATAGCGTCCATTCGCGACCTGCTGACCATACCAACCAGTCCCCGGTAGCCTCCGTCCCCGGTCATACGAATAAATCTGTAAACAAAGGGAGGGCTGTCGTCATGCCCGTCAATGCGGAAGTCATAGAGACTACTCACCCCATGCAGTTTGAACAACTCGTTCAGGGAAATAACACCGGATTCATATTCCAGGAGCGCAACCCAATAAAAACGACCGCGATTGGCCGCAAGCACCTCCTTATAGATTTGCACATTCGCTTCTGCCCACTCGGTCCATCGGATGCGCCTACTAAGGAGGCCTTCTTGCATAAAGGCTAGACTTAGCAATCGTTCGGGGACAATATCAGCGGCGAATTCCGATGTGAGTGACTCGCGCAGTGCGGCCTCCACCCTGGACCGATTTTCTGTCGAGCATGCAAAGAGACTCTCAATCGCATCAAATGCATCGCGGTCTCCGGGTGTAGTCTGCTGCAGATAAAAGCGTACAGCTTGAGTACAGATATCTTTGAGGACTTGAGGCCTTGGTACAACGAAACTCAATGCCCTTGCGGCGAATGACAGTCCGTTGCCATCTTGATCGGTCTGGCCTTGCGAGTCCTTGGTCACCAAGTCAAGGAAGTCATCCGCGCCATCCTCGGCGCTTCTACCCAGTATTTGGACTGCCAACTGAGCTACGACATCTGACTTACCAGCCCGAATATCATCTCGCAATCGACCGTACAGTCGGTCGGCCGACGTATGAAGTCGAGCCAGCTGGCTGGCAGCGAAGTATTCCAAAAATGTTCGATGGGTAAAACCGTAGGTCTCAGCACCAATGTCGGTCAAAACCCAAGCCCTACCCTTGCAGAAATCGAGAAACTCCACCGCCGCGCTTTCTGCGTCCTCATCTGAGTCAAAGCGCTTATCTCTGAGATACTTTGTGAAGAAACCAATCAGGTCTTGTCGACCTATTCCCTCCGTTAGCGGTTTGGTGGACTCTTCGAGTTCTTCTGGCCTCGAGGATTCAATTTCAAACACATGCAGTGCTAGGGCGCGCAGTGCAGACTGAACATGAGCATCAAATGAGAGATCGGGTACGATGCCTCTTTGCTTATCCCATCGTTCAAATAAAAGAAGAGCACACTTTTCATAAACATCTGGTCGGTTGCGGGGTATATAGTTCTCGCTGGCATATATTCCGCACATCAATGAAAGCATCAAAGGGTTGACACGCAAGTCGGCAACAAACTGGCTATCAACCATAAAAGACGCCGCAAGTTGGACTTGGCGCGATTCTTCCACGCTCTCGTCCAAAGTGAACCACTTTGTTACGTATGATTCTACTTGTCGCGACGAGAATTCACCCAGGGTTGCGCGCGTGAATAGACTGTCATTGAGAGCCGCTTCAAAATATCCGACTCTACGTGAAGTGACTAGCATGGGGCACGTTGGAAATAGCAAGGCAAAGCCCTCTACAGCCTGGACTACGTCACGTCGGAGGGAGACATCGAGCAATTCATCCAGTCCGTCGAGGATGACGACGGCCCGGTTGTTGAGAAGCAGATATTCGATCGCCCCCTCAGGCGCCTCCAGATTATAGGGCGCCCGGCATAATCCCTCCAGATACTCGATCAGCGTCTGCTTGGAGCGCCCACGAACTGATGTGGCGTAGTCACGTAGCTCCACGTAAAATGGCACCCTGCCTAAGAGACTCTCTTGACGATCGGCAGCTATGTCAAAGGTTAGTTTCCTAGAAAGCGTCGATTTTCCGCCGCCAGGATCTCCTAGAAGGATTGTCCGGACCGTGACCCCAAGCAACTTTTCAATTGGGATCCGAGAGGGCGGCTCGTCGAGGACCTCATCGACGCTAACGAGAACTCGCGGTTCCACAAAGAGATGATCATAAGGGACCTGTCGGGTCGTTCCGGCGTGTGGGAGCCTCATTGTGCCGTGAATTCCGGCCGCCAGAGTTTTGAGTTCCGACTCAAACTCCTTAATCTCCCGCAAATCCTCAATCCTCTTAAGCAGGGCGGCATTTCGTGTGCTGGCTGCTGAAAGACTCCCCGCTGTCGCGACGAGTTGAGCTTCAACGGTGGACGGAAGTGCGCCACGACCCAGCAAGGGTGATACCTGCTGCACAACGCATTCAAGGATCGAGTCATACACTGCATCGACAATAAGTTCATTGAATGGCTCGCCCATCCATAGGATAAGGGAGGCTCTGAGCTCTTCTTTGATAGTGGTAAAGAACTTATCTGCGGCCCTGCCTGATCCTTCAATGAGGTGCGCACTGCAAAGCGAAGTCGCTATTTTTTCCAGCTCTAGCGATTCACAGAATGTTGTCAACAGAGACAAGTCAATCTCGCTAAGACCTTCCAAAGCCTCTATCTGCGGAGCTCTAGCTTTACTATGCACCAGTGCACGAATTTTCCGGCGCCGTTTACCTGCTACGAGAGACTTGACCCCCCAACCCGCGACTCGTGCGGCTCCAGTTCCTGCCGCCTTAGCGATCGCCGGACCTACAAGTGCCTCAATACCCGTCATTTCTTACCGCACCTTTCCCCCTGGTTTCTTGCCATGGTAACGGGGAGGCCGTAGAAAACCTTTCTGCAAAGTCGCGTGCCGCCGACTGCTTTGGCCTACAGGGTTGTCTTGTCCATGGGGAGCATTGAGTGGAGCCGTTGATTTTGCATTACGATGTGCCCGAGCGTGGGTCGTCGCCCGGTTTGGTGTGATGTGAGGCGAGTCTGTAAACGCCCGTAGACGAGTTCAAATCTCAACCCCCAAAGCAGAGGCTTCAACCGTGAAAAATTCCTTAACCTCGGGCATCAGCATGTCAACTGCAATAGCGGACTGCTCGAAAACCAAATTTGGGCGCTACTACACCTCCGCCACCGGGCGGCGAACTGGGCCTCGCACAGCGCTGCATACGCCTCGCCAGCCTCCAGCAGCGACGCGTGCGTGCCCTGCTCCACAATCTGGCCTGCTTCCATCACCAGGATGAGGTCGGCGTCGCGGATCGTGGTGAGCCGGTGCGCGATGACAAACGACGTCCGGTTGGACCGCAGCGCGCTCATCGCCCTCTGCACCAGCACCTCGGTCCGGGTGTCCACACCCGTCCACGTACGTCGCCTTCGCCGCCTCCAGGATCTCCGCCTCCGACGCGTCGGGTCGGCCGTACGCGATGTTGTCCCGGATGGTCCCGCCGAACAGCCAGGTGTCCTGCAGCACCACCCCCATCCGCGAGCGCAGCTCGTGCCGGGACATCAGCGCCACGTCCACCCCGTCCAGCGTGATCCGCCCGGCGTCGAGTTCGTAGAAGCGCATCATCAGGTTCACCAGCGTGGTCTTGCCCGCGCCCGCGGGTCCCACGATCGCCACCGTCTGCCCCGGCTCCCGCCACCAAAAGGAGGACCCCGCCGGCGCGACGGGGTCCTCCGGTAGTGCACACTCAGGGCCCGTCAGGCCGATACATGCCCTAGGGGATTTTGCTTTGAGCGTTTTCCTTGAGGAGCTGTCGCGCGTCGTAGCCGGTCAGGAATGCCTGGTCCTCAAGTTCCCGCACGCTGCCCTTCACTGCTTTCACGTAGTCCCCGTGGTCCCCGTACAGGCCGTCGATCACGGCCTGCGGGAGGGGCCGCTCGTATCCGGCGATGAAGCAGAAGGATGCGCCGGTCGCGGTGCCGTACCAGGTGCTCGTGGGGGCGTCGAGGAAGGGTGAGCGCAGGCCGCCCTGGACGTTGCCGAACTCGTCCAGCACCGGCGCGCCGTCACGGACGAGGATCGGCTCCGCCCGCGGCGGGGCGATGCCTTCCCGGACCCAGAGGTCGAGGTTCCGCAGCGCGGCATTGAAGAAGATGGAGCTGGGGAACCTGCTGCGCGGCCCCTCATTGCAGGACGCGGGCGGCACGGCCCGGCCGGCGGCGATGATGTCCCCCGACGAGGCCGAGAAGATGAGCTCATCCGGTGTGGCGTGGCCGGCTCCGGCCATTTCGTAGTGGCGGTACTGGTCTCCGGGGGCGTCACTGTCGGCGCGGCGGGATCCGATGCCCAGTAGGTAGTCGGACTGCGACATGATCCGCATGATGGGGACACCGACGTCCTTGAACTGGCGGCGCACGTCGGTGGCGGGCGGGGAGGGCTCGCACTGGTTCATAGGGTAGGCGCCGGCGAACGCACCGCCGGCCACGGCGACGATGTACGCGTCATAGATGGGTTCGCCGTCGGACTCGACGACGAGCGGGTGCACACCGTTGATGTAGTTGACCAGGAAGCCGCCAGTCTGGGAGTAGCCGAAGCCGTAGGCGTGCTCCACGCGGGTGGCCGGTGATCCATAGCGCAGCGGGTTGGTCGGATCATCGCTCTTGAGCCAGGCACCGACCTGGGAGTAGATGTCCCAGATCAGGCCGTTCTCCGTGGTCCGGGATGAGTCGGCGGCCACCGTTGCGCAGTTGCGCGGGTCGGTGAGGGCCAGCGGATTCGCGAAGGACAGGGACGCGTACCGCTCCGCATCGAAATTCTTCAGCGCCTGCACGGCGATCGGTTTGGCGGTGATACCCACCCAGGCGTCCCCGTTGGCGGTGATCTGCTCGTGGGCCATTGCCCAGCCGATGTTGAGGTCGAACAGGTTGCTGGGGTTGAGCATCTCGACGACGACGTTGCCGCTGAACTTCTGGCCCTTGGCGGGCTTACGGACCAGGACGCGGGTGGTGTACGGTGCGTCGGGGGTGCGGATCTGGGCTGGGCCAGCGGCAGGCCACGTGTAGACGTTCGAGGTGCCGCTGACCAGGTACTCCTCCTCAACGTAGCCAAGCTTCGAGAGATCCTGCGGGACCTCCTGATGGTTGGCCGCACCGAACGGGTACGACTCGGCCGTCGAGGCGAGGGGGCCCTGCACGGTGGGGATCGGCGTCGTCCCGTCGGGTGTTGCAGCCTGCGCGGGCGAGGGCTTGGCCACGGCGGCGGCCGGCACGGCGGACAAGCTGAGTCCAGTGAGGGCGAGGGACAGCGTCAGCAGGATGGATGTTCGGGAACAGGGTCTCATGAATGCTCCTTCTCGGGACCGGGCTGCGCTGCCCGGCAGGCTCCGCGGCACAGGCCTCGGTGCCGTGTGCCTTGCCGCGGGACCGGTGCCTGTTCAGACGTGACGACCGCCAAGCTGCGAAGCACCTTGACAGTAGGTAGGGCGGATCGCAGGGGTCAAGGGTGAGGCGTGAAAGTGCACTAATGTGCAGCCCAACGAGGCATCTGACCGGCTACGGTTCGCCGAGTTTGGGGTTTGCCCTTCTTCCGATCCGGTAGCCGGCCCAGAACGCCAGGACGAGCAGCCCGGCGGTGGCTACTGCCAGGCCCATCTGCGTCCCCTGACTTACAAAGGCGGTGCCGTTCCCGGTAAAGACCTCATTGCTCAGCGGCGCGTAGGCAAACCAGCCCATCGTCTCCGTATTCGCGTTGCTCCACGCGATGAAGCACCCTCCAAGCACCGCGACCACTCCCGCCACGGGCAGGACGGCAGCAGAGAGTCGTGCCCGCTTCGGCCGTTTTTGTTCCCCGGATGTGTTGTCTTCCCCCATGCCGGGGAGTCTAGCCGGGGTTTTCCGACCCCGGGCGCCCGCGGTGCCGGAAAGGTTTTACATTCCGGAAACGCAGAAGTCTTCCCGCAAGCAAAATTGCAGAGTATGTTTAACGCAATCCCACTTGCAGAGTGATCTGCGTTACAGAACGGTCCCCTGTGAACAGCAATACCGCCCCCAACGATGTCCGTACCGAAGACATCAGCGAGCGCCCGGTCGGATCCTACGCCTGGGTCGGAGACGCCCTGCCGGACCTTCCGCTGACCAAAGCCCAGAGCCGGGTGGTGGAGGTCATCACCCGCAATCCGCAGCTTTCTTCCTACGCGGACATCGCCGAGATCGCCCAGCGCGCTGACGTAAACAGTTCCTCCGTGGTTCGTACAGCGCAGCACCTCGGGTACAGAGGCTGGCCGGATCTGCAGCGCGAACTGCGTTCCCGGTACCTGGTGATGATCTCCACCGAGGACACCCTCACCGTGCACGGCGAAACCCGCAGCCCGCTTCACGAGGCCATCACCCACGACATCGACAACCTCCGCCTGACACTGGACTCCAACACCCCGGAGGAAGCCGAAGCGGCGATCGCCGCGCTGGCAGCAGCCAAGTCCATCACCGTCGTCGGCATCGGCTCCTTCGCCGGTCCCGCCGGCGTCATGGCCCACCTGGGCTCCACCATGGGCTATCCCATCACCCTGGAAAACCGCGCCGGCCCGCACCTTGCTTCGAGCACCAACAGCCTGGGACCCGGCGACGTCATGGTGGTCATCAACATGTGGCGCTCGGTGAAGCAGATCATCGTCGCGGCCGAGGCCGCCAAGCAAGCGGGCGCCACCGTGATCGCCATCAGCGACCTGCGGCGCGGCCGCCTGGCCACCGCAGCGGACCACCTGTTGGTGGTGGCGTCCGAAGGCATTTCCTTTTTCCAGTCCGTCACCGCCGCGAACTCCCTCGTCTACGGTCTGCTGGCCGGCATGGAAGCCGCACACCCGGAGCGAAGCCGGGCCACCATCCGCCGCACCCAGCAGCTCTGGAAAGACCTCGACATCTACCTCGACTGATTGCCGCAGAACTCCCAACACACCCACGCAGCACCACCACCAAGGCCCCAGGAGTACAACTATGAACGAGCCAAAAAGCCGCCGCGTTGCCGTGATCGGCCTCGGCGCCATGGGCGGCGCCATGGCCGCCACCCTGCACAGGGCGGGCTGGAGCGTCACCGGTTTCGACCCGTCCGAAGCCGCGAGAAAAGCTGCCGAGGGAACCGGCATCACCACCACCGACAGCCTGGCCGCCGTCGCCGGCACCCCCTATGCGGTCCTGTCCCTGCCCGCGGCCAGCATCGTCGAAACCACAGTGCCGCAGCTGCTGGCGGACCCCGGAACCGTGGCCATCATTGACACCACCACCTCCGAACCGGCCACCAGCCAGCACATGGCCCGGCTCGCGGAAAGCAGCGGCGCCGCCTTCGTCGATGCCCCCGTCTCCGGCGGCCGCGACGGCGCCGCCACGGGAACCCTCAGCGCCTTCGTCGGCGCCACGGAGGCCGCCCTGAAAGCCGCCGAACCGGTGCTGCTGGCGCTCACCGCCGGGAACTACAGCCACATCGGCGGTCCGGGCAGCGGCAACGTGGTCAAGCTCCTCAACAACGTCCTGGCCGCGGCCAACCTCGCTTCCGTGGGCGAGGCCCTGGGCGTAGCGAAGGCGTACGGCATCGATCCCGCCACCGCAGCGGCGAGCATCAGCGGCGCTTCCGGCGGCAGCAAGGTCTCAGCCAACATGTACCCCAACTGGGTGTTGAGCGGCACCCACGATTCCGGCTTCTCCATGGGCCTGATGGCCCGCGACGCCGCCCTCGCCGTGGACGTCGCAGAACAGATCGGCGAAAAGCCGGAACTCCTGGCCGCCGTCGCCAGCCAGTGGCAGGATGCCTTGGCAGCGCTCGGGCCGACCGCCGATTTCACCGAGATCGCCCGCACCGTGGCCCCCGCCATCACCCCCGCCGGCGCCCCCGCCTCCAATCCCGCAGCCTGAACGCCCGGCAGCCTGACGCCCCCAAAGGAACCACCATCTTGAGTATCACCACAGCACCAACATCGTCCTCCGCAGCCACCGCCAAGTCAGTCCTGGACGCCGCCTTCCCGGCCGGTCTCGGCGCCTTCGTCGACGGCCGCGTCGCCACCGGCGGCGGGGACAGCATCACCCTCACTGCCGCCGCAACCGGCGAACCTTTCGCCACCTACGCGGACCCCGGCGCTGAGGGCGCCGACGCCATCCTGCAAAGCGCGACGGCGGGAGCCGCCGCCTGGGGACGGCTGAACGGCTTCGAGCGGGCCGCCATCCTCCGCAACGTCAGCCGCGCCGTCGAGCGGCACGCCGAGGAACTCGCCATCCTCGAATCCGCCACCACCGGAAAGCCCATCCGGGATGCGCGGGCGGAAGCCGCCAAGGTAGCGGAAATGTTCGGCTACTACGCCGGCTGGGCGGACAAGCTCACCGGCCAGACCATCCCCGTCCCCGGCAACTGGCATACCTACACCGAACGCGTGCCGTGGGGCGTCGTCGTCGCCATCACCCCGTGGAATGCTCCCCTGTTCACCGCCGGCTGGAACTCCGCCGCCCCGCTTGCCGCGGGCAACGCCGTGATCATCAAGCCGAGCGAGTTCACGCCGGCCTCCTCGGTCCGGCTTGCGCAGATCGCCCACGAGGCGGGCCTGCCGGCAGGGGTGTTCAATGTGGCCGCAGGTCTGGGCCAGACGGTGGGTGCGGCGCTGACCACGGACCCCCGCGTCGGGAAAGTCAGCTTCATCGGCTCCGTCCCCACCGGCCGCCGCGTCGCGGTCGCTGCGGCCCAGGCCGGCATCCCGGCCCTGCTGGAGCTCGGCGGCAAGAGCGCCAACATCGTGTTCGCCGACGCGGACCTGGAGCGTGCCGCAGAAGGCGCCATCTCCGCCATCTTCTCCGGGGCAGGGCAGTCCTGCGTGGCCGGCTCCAGGCTCCTGGTGGAGCGCAGCGTGCACGCGGAATTCGTGCAGATGGTGGCCGCCAAGGCGGCCCGGCTGCGGGTGGGCGATCCCCTGGACGCAGACACCGAGGTGGGCCCGATCATCACGCCGCAGCAGTTCGCCACCGTCAGCGGCCTGATCGAAGCAGGCATGTCCGACGGCGGCCGCCGCCTCACGGAAGCCGCGTTGCCGGAAACACTGAGCGGCTCAGCCTTGAAAGGCGGCCATTGGGTGATGCCCACCCTCCTGGACGGCGTCAGCCCGGACAACCGCCTGGAAACCACAGAAGTTTTCGGCCCGGTGGTGGGTGCGGACGCGTTCGATACCGAAGCGGAGGCGATCGCCCGCGCCAACAACACCAGCTTCGGCCTGGCCGGGGCAGTGTGGACCTCGGATGTGTCCCGCGCCCATCACGTGGCCCGCGAGGTCAAGGCCGGCACGTTCTGGATCAATGCGTACAAAACCATCCACGTGGCGGTCCCTTTCGGCGGCTTCGGGGACTCCGGCCACGGCCGCTCTTCCGGCCCCGGCGTCCTGGACGAGTACACACAAACCAAGGCCGTGTGGGTGCCCACCCGCGCCGCCGGCTCCCCCTTCCCCTCGCTGTCCTACTAGGAGATTCATGCATACGACTGACACAACCACAGCGGCAGATGAGCTGCGCGCTGCCCTGGCGGACGGCGTCGAACGCTGGAAGCCGCGGGTGGAGGCGCTGGCCAAGGACATCCACGGGTTCAAGGAGGTCTCCTTCGAGGAGGTCCTGTCCGCGGAGGCCATCACCGCCCTCCTGGCGGAGGCCGGCTTCGAAGTGGAGCGCGGCACCGGCGGCCTGCCCACCGCCTTCACCGCCTCGGCAGGAAGCGGCGATCTGACGGTCGCACTGTGCGTGGAGTACGACGCGCTGCCGGGGATCGGGCACGCCTGCGGGCACAACCTGATTGCCGGCGCGTCCGTCGCCGCCGCCCTGGCCCTGCAGCCGTACGTGGACCAGCTGGGCATCACCCTCAAGGCCATCGGCACCCCCGCGGAGGAGCACGGCGGCGGCAAGGCCCTGATGCTGGAGCGGGGGGCGTTCGACGGCGTGGGGCTGGCTTTGATGGTGCACCCGGTGCAGGACGGCGTCACCTACAACCCGGCCGGCACCAGCGCCCAGGCCGTGGGCCGGTACAAGGCCACCTTCACCGGGAAGGCAGCCCACGCCGCGGCGGCGCCGCACCTGGGCGTGAATGCTGCGGACGCCGCGGTGCTCAGCCAGGTGGCGATCGGCCTGTTGCGCCAGCAGATCCCGTCCGACCACCGGATCGCCTGCTATGTGGCCGAGGCCGGGCACGTCACCAACATCATCCCGGAGAAGGCCGTGGTTGAGTTCGAATGCCGGGCCTTCACAATGCCTGAGTTCGAGGCACTGCTGGAGCGGGTGCGGCGCTGCTTCGAAGGTGCGGCGACCGCCACCGGAACCACGCTGGCGTTCGAGGACACCGAGCCGCTGTACGAGCCGCTGATCCAGGACGACGACCTGGCCGCGCACTGGACCGCGGCCATGGACGCGTTTGGCAAGGACACGTCGCCGGCGGCCGGCCTCAGCGGCGGTTCCACGGACATGGGCAATATTTCCCAGGTCATCCCGTCGCTGCATCCGTGGCTGAGCATCCCCGGCGCGGACGTGCCCATCCATTCGCACGCGTTCGCTGTCCTGGCGGACACTCCCCCGGCGTACGGGGTGATGTTCGAGGCAGGCACCGCGCTGGCCTGGACCGTCGCCGCGGCCGCCACAACCCCCACCCAACGTCAACGCTTCACCCACGCGGCGTACCGCCGTCGTACTCTCACCCAGGAAGGCGCGTCATGAGCACTGTCACCACAGCCCGGACCGACACGGCCGGCACCCGGCTGACCATCCCCATTGCCGCTTTGGCGTTCGTGATCGCCCTCGCCGTGCAGTTCATTGGCCAGGCCAAAATTGACCTGGGCATCGGCGCCATCATCATCTTCCCCATGGTGTGGGGCCTGATCCTGGGCCTGCTGGTGTCAGTCCAGAAGTTCAAGCCGCTGGGCATCGACCTGCAGCGTGTTGCCGCCGCCCTGGTGGGAGTGGCCGTGCTGCTGCTGGTGGCGCGGCTGGCGTTCAACATCGGCCCCAGCCTCCCCACACTGCTGAAGGCCGGCCCCGCGCTGCTGCTGCAGGAGGTGGGCCACCTGCTGGGCACCATCATGCTGGCGCTGCCCCTGGCCGTTCTCCTGCGGATGGGCAAGGCCACCGTGGGCGCCACATTCTCGCTGGACCGTGAACCGTCCTTCGCCATGGTGTCCGAGAAGTACGGGCCGGACTCGGACCAGTACCGCGGCGTGCTGGCCATGTACGTGTTCGGCACGCTCTTCGGCGCTGTGTTCATCACGCTGCTGACCTCGCTGGTGGCCAACTGGAAGATTTTCGATCCGCTGGCGCTGGCCATGGGCGCCGGCGTGGGGTCAGGGTCCATGATGGCCGCGTCCGCCGCGAGCATCATCGCCGCCTACCCGGAGGATCAGGAAGCGATCCTGGGCATGGCCGCCGTATCCAACCTGATCACCACTGTTTTGGGCGTCTACGTCGGCATCTACCTGGCGCTGCCGCTGGCAGACAAGTTCTACAAGTTCCTGACCCGTAAGCAGGAGAGCCGCGAGCTGGTTGCAGCCGGGGCCGCCGGGTCAACCCGCAGTGCGGCCGACGTGGAGCGCGAGGCGGCGCAGGAGGAGGAAAACCGGCGGTTCCGTGAGCGGGTGGCCGAGTCCTCCGCCGAGATCAAGCTGCCGCTGTGGCTGTCCCTGTCCGTCCTCACCGTCCTGGGGATCGGCACCGCCGCGGTGGCGGCGAAGGGGCTCAGCCTGTCCATCGTGGTGGGGTACGTCATCCTGCTGGCCCTGGTCCTGGTCAGCATCGGCCTGGCCAAGGTCACCAGGAAGATCTCCGCCATCGTGTTCATCACCACCATCGGCGCGTACATCTCCAGCCCGTGGTTCTTCGGCGCGGGTGCTCTGACTGCCGCGGTCAAGACCGTGGACTTCCTCTCGATCGCCACGGTGATGCTGACCCTGGCCGGCCTGTCGCTGGGCAAGGATATCCCGCTGCTGAAGAACATCGGCTGGAAGATCATCCCGGTAGGGCTGGTGGCCATCACGGCCTCGTTCCTGCTCTCCACGGTGATCGCGGAGTTCGCGCTGGGGTTCTGGAACTGAGTTAGGTTGCGGGCCGCCTTGCTGGCGGTCTGGGCGGAGCGGACGACGGCGGGTGGGTTCCTGCCGTCGTCCGCTTTCGTTCTGTGGAAAAAGCGCGACGAGGTATGCAATGCCAAGCCACGCAAGTGAATGCCCCATACGAAGTCGGTGTGTATGGCCAGGTCCACGTTCCTACGTCCGTTGACCGAATTTGTCGCCATGTCAGCCCCTACTGACAACCAAAAGAGAATAAAGCCCACAGCTACGGGGCAAGGGGCCCCCGACGCTGCAATGCGAGTCGATGGGTCGGCACGATACAGCAAGAAAGTTCCACCGTCCCAATGGGGAGCATGTCAGTCGCGCGTGGCAGACTATTCTCGCTTGTGCTTGCAATCTGTGCGAGCACTGTCAGAATATGGTCTTAAATTTGGGGGTAACAGGGTCGTGCTTAGTGCTAATTCCATACCATCGACGGGTTCGCCAATTGGGGCTCGTTGGTTTCGGGCCGCCCTGCAGGTGAATCCGTATGAGTACTATGGCAATCCAGCGCCTTCAAGGGCCTACCCTGATGAAGCGTCGTATAACGATGCTCTTCTCGATGAGTGCGAAACTCAAGGCATTAGTTTGATTGCCATAACCGATCACTGGCGGGCTACGTCCGCGGTTGGATTGATCGAGGCAGCTAAACTTCGAGGCATCACGGCACTGCCAGGCTTTGAAGCTAACACCTCTGAGGGCATCCATCTGTTGGTTATATTCGAGACCGGGACCAATATTGAAGACATCACGCTTGCAATCGGTGCGAGTGGGCTGACCCCCGGTGATCCGCATGCTGTGGCGACCAAATCGTTCGCAGAGATCGTCACCGAAATGACGAATCGCGGCGCACTTGTCATTCCGGCCCATGTCAACGTCGCCAATTCCGGCCTGTTGTGCAGAGTAATGGGCAAGCCGCTGGAAGCGCTGATCAAGATGAAGCAAATAAATGCGCTCGGTGTTACCCCTAGTGCAGCCAATGTCGGCGCTCAGGATCAGATTCTCAAAAACAAGGCACCCTTCAAGCGCAGACACGCGCTAGTCCGAATTCATGCCGACGACATTAGCGCTCCCGCCGCCCTCGCGACCGAAGGCGGGAGCACTTGGTTCAAGATGTGCGAACCAGGGCTGACCGGGCTCAAGCATGCCATCCGCACCCCCGAGACACGTGTCAGCCTCGTTGACCCGGCTAGTAGTTCACGAGTGCTACTCCGTGAGATCTCATGGGTAGGAGGCTTTCTCAATGGTCAGAATCTTCCGCTCACGGAAGATCTGACTGCTCTCATTGGTGGTCGAGGAACAGGCAAGTCCACTGTTATCGAAAGCCTTAGATACGTTCTCGATATTGCGCCGATTGGTGACGCCGCACGAAAGGATCATGACAGCGTCATCAAAAACGTCGTGCGGACCGCCACAACTATTTCGCTGACCGTCGATGTCACTTCACCCGAACCTGCTCGCTACACCGTGGAGCGTACTGTTCCGGATCCTGCCCTAGTGAAGGACTCGAGCGGGACGGTGACGAGTCTTCATCCCCGCGACATCGTTGGAAATCTCGAGATTTTCGGTCAGCATGAGCTGGCCGAGCTCGCGCAGGACAAAACGCTAATGGCCCAAATGGTTAGCAGAGTGGCGGGAAAGCCGGTGGCGGCAAAGGAACGGCCCGGAATTCTGCAGTCGCTCGCCGAGAACCGAGAAGGTCTCAGGAAGGTTGAACAAGACGACGACAACCTTGAAGCCGAGCTTGCCGATATCCCTCGACTCACGGAGCGTGCAAAGAAGTTCAGTGAAAGCAACCTTGGAACAAAACTTGAACAACAAACCATTTTGAAGTCCGAGGAAGGAATTTTCAGCGAAGTCCATGAGCGACTGCGAGCTGTCCAGGATGAGCTCACTGACACGGATCTCGACGTTCTCGCCAAACAGCTCCGCGCGCCGCTGCAGGGGATCGACAGCAGCCCCAGAGTCGTCCATCTCAAGCCAGCGCACAATGCTCTCGAGCTAGCAGCGAGGGCCGTAGAATCAGCTCAAGAAGCCCTTACAAAGGCCTTCGAAGAGGCTCGTACCGCGACGGACACGGCAAAGGCTGCGTGGGGCGCGACAGTCAAGCCGATCAAGGAAACAAACGCAAAGGTGTTTCGTCAGCTTATCGAGGATGGGTATAACCCGGACGAGTACATCCAGACGAAGGCGCAATTGGACAGGCTCACAAAGCGTGCGGAGCAGCGTGAGGTACACGCATCACGGAAGAGGAAGCTACTCGGCGAGCGAGCTAGCTTGCTAGAACAGCTGGAGACCAACGACACAGCGATTGCGAAGGAACTCAACGACGCTATCGCTCAGGCCAACAGTGCAACGACTAGCGCGGTAGTAGTAAAGCCGGTACCTGATCCTGATCGCAGCCTGCTCAAAGCAATTGTGGACAAGCACTTCACGACCCCGCGAACCCAAGTAGTCGCGGCGACTCAGAAGGATGACTTCTCAAGCCGAGCATTTGTGGATGCCGCACGTAGTGGCGCGAAAGCGCTTGAGCCTTACGGAATCACTGGAGCTCAGCTTAAAAACTTCTTGGAGCTCGGCGAGCCTCTATTCCGTGAGCTCGAAGAACAATCTATCGGGCGCGCAGTTGACGTACAACTGAATGTGGCGCAGAAAGGCAACCGCGCTGACTTGCGTCGGCTTGAGGACCTTTCCAAGGGGCAGCGCGCAACTGCGCTATTGCTTCTTCTTCTAGGAGCGTCATCAAGTCCGCTCGTTATTGATCAGCCAGAAGACGATCTCGACAATCGCTTTATCTACGACGGGATCGTGACTCGTCTCCGTGATCTAAAGGGTTCGAGGCAGATCATCGTTAGCACGCACAATGCCAACGTCCCCGTACTAGGCGACGCGGATCTAGTCATTGCCCTCGAGGGGGATGGTCGCAACGGTTGGTTGGCACCCGGCGGCATCGGATCACTCGACGCACACGCCGTTCGGGAGTACGCAGAAGACCTGCTAGAGGGGGGACGTGACGCGTTTAGAGCTCGTCAACATCTCTACGACTTCTAGCTTGTGCCTGCGACCCGTCAGATTGGAAAGCCGCCAAGAAGAATGATTATCGGTGGCGCATCCGTACGAGATGGCCGGGGCCGCACCCCGCGGCGGCCACTATGTTTGGGATTCCCGGGACACAACGGGTCTGAAAAGGAGTTCGGATATATATTCCGCCGTCTTTTACCCGGTGCATCAACTCCACCGACTGACAACACTCAAGCCACAAGATGAATCCGCCCGAGCGCCTTACCAACGGCTCGACTGGGACTTTCAGTCGAGCCGTTGGACCATCCTGCCTAGACCTCCGCCGCCGGAGCCGCGAACTGCGCCGCGTACAGCGCGGCATAGGCCCCGCCGGCCTCCAAGAGTGACGTGTGCGTCCCCTGCTCCACGATCTGCCCGGCCTCCATCACCAGGATGAGGTCGGCGTCGCGGATGGTGGAGAGCCGGTGGGCAATCACAAACGATGTCCGGTCGGACCGCAGCGCGCTCATCGCCTTCTGCACCAGCACCTCGGTCCGGGTGTCCACCGAGCTCGTCGCCTCGTCCAGAATCAGCACCGAGGGCCGGGCCAAGAATGCCCGGGCGATGGTCAGCAACTGTTTCTCCCCCGCCGAGACGTTGCCGCCCTCGTCGTCGAGCACGGTGTCGTAGCCGGCCGGCAGGGACCGGACGAACCGGTCCACGTACGTCGCCTTCGCCGCCTCAAGGATCTCCGCCTCCGACGCGCCGGGCCTGCCGTAGGCGATGTTGTCCCGGATGGTCCCACCAAAGAGCCAGGTGTCCTGCAGTACCATGCCCATCCGCGAGCGCAGCTCGTGCCGGGACATCTGCGCCACATCCACGCCGTCCAGCGTGATCCGCCCGGCGTCGAGTTCGTAGAAGCGCATCATCAGGTTCACCAGCGTGGTCTTCCCCGCCCCGGTGGGCCCCACGATCGCCACCGTCTGCCCCGGCTCCGCCACCAGCGACAGGTCAGTGATCAGCGGCTTGTCCGGCGAGTACGCAAAGGACACATCCTCGAACACCAGCCGCCCCCGCGTGGTCTCGGGCTTCAGCGGAACGTCCGGGTCGGTCAGCTGCTCCTCGGTGTCCAGCAGCTCGAACACCCGCTCCGCCGACGCCACCCCGGACTGCAACAGGTTCGCCATCGAGCCCAGCTGGGCCAGCGGCTGGGTGAACTGCCGCGAGTACTGGATAAACGCCTGCACATCGCCCAGCTGCATCGCCCCGGACGCCACCTGCAGCCCGCCCACCACGGCGATCCCCACGTACACCAGATTCCCGATGAACGTCATGGCCGGCATGATCAGCCCGGAAATGAACTGCGCGCCGAAGCTGGCCCGGTACAGCTCCGCGTTCTTCTGCCGGAACGTCTCCTCCACCTCGGGCTGCCGGCCGAACACCTTCACCAGCGCGTGCCCGGTATAGGTCTCCTCGATCTGGCCGTTCAGCTCGCCGGTGGTCTTCCACTGCGCCACAAACAGCTTCTGCGAGCGCTTGGCGATCACCGCCGTCGTCACCAGGGTCAGCGGAATGGTCACCAGCGCAATGATGGCCAGCGTGGGCGAGAGGATCAGCATCATCACCAGCACCCCGGCCACGGTCAGCACCGAGGTGACCGCCTGGCTGATGGACTGCTGCAGGCTCTGGGAGATGTTGTCGACGTCGTTCGTCACCCGGCTGAGCAGCTCGCCGCGCTGCACAGTGTCGAAGTAGCGCAGCGGCAGCCGGTTGATCTTCGCCTCGATCCGCTCGCGCAGCCGGAACACCGTCCGCTGCACCACGCCGTTGAGGATGTACGCCTGCATCCAGCCGAACGCCGACGCCAGCACATACAGCACCAGCGCCCACAGCAGCACACTGGCCAGCGCGGCGAAGTCGATCCCGGCGCCGGGCGTCAGCGTCATGGCGCTGAGCATGTCCGCCTTCTGGTTCTCCCCCGCGGCGCGCAGCTGCGCGATCAGCTGGTCCTGGCTCGCCCCGGCGGGCAGCTCCTTGGACACGACGCCGGCGAAGATCAGGTTGGTGCCCTCCCCCAGCAGCCGGGGTCCGATCACCGAGAACGTCACGCTCACGACGGCGAGCATCAGTACCAGCGTCAGCCACAGCCGCTCGGGGCGCAGCTCGCCCAGCAGCCGTTTCGCGGACGGGCCGAAGTTCATCGCCTTTTCCGCGGGGATGTTCATCCCGGCGAACGGGCCGCCGTGGCCGGGGCCGCCGCGCGGGCGGGGAATCCGCAGCGGGGCGTCGCTGCCGGTGCCCGCGCCGGCACCGCCCGCGCCCGGACCACCGGCACCGCCGGCACCCGGGGCTCCCCCGCCGCCGCCCGCTGGCCGCTGGGATTCGACCTTGCTCATGCCGCCTCCTCCGCCGCCAGCTGGGAGTTCACGATCTCGTTGTACGTCTCCGAGGTCTCCAGCAGCTCCCGGTGCGTGCCGTGCGCGACGATCCTGCCGTCGTCGAGCACCAGGATCTGGTCCGCGTCCACAATGCTGGAGACCCGCTGGGCGATGATCACCAGGGTGGCGCCGGCGGTGTGCTGCTTCAGCGCCTGCCGCAGCCGGGCGTCCGTGGCGGTGTCCAGCGAGGAGAAGGAGTCGTCAAAGATGTACAGCTCGGGCCGTTTCACCAGCGCCCGGGCGATCGCGATCCGCTGCCGCTGCCCGCCGGAGACGTTGGTGCCGCCCTGCGAGACGGGCGCGTCCAGCCCGCCCTCCATCTCCCGGACAAAATCCTCCGCCTGCGCGATAGACAGCGCGCGCCAGAGCTCGTCCTCGGTGGCGTCGGGTTTGCCGTAGAGCAGGTTGCTGCGGACCGTGCCGGAGAACAGGTAGGGCTTCTGCGGCACCAGGCCGATGTGCCCCCAGAGCAGGTCCGGGTGCAGCTCGCGGACGTCCACGCCGTCGATCCGCACCGAGCCGGAGGTGGCGTCGAAGAGCCGCGGCATGAGGTTCACCAGGGTGGTCTTGCCGGACCCGGTGGCGCCGATGATCGCCGTCGTCTGCCCGGCGCGGGCGGTGAAGCTGACATCGGAGAGGACCGGCGCCTCGGCACCCGGGTAGGCGAATCCGACGTCGCGCATTTCCAGCTCGCCGCGGGCGGCGCCGGAGAGGCTGACCGGCTGCGCGGGCGGCCGGACGCTGGACTCGGTGCCCAGCACCGCGCCGATCCGGTCCGCGGAGACGGCGGCGCGCGGGATCATGATGGCCATAAACGTGGCCATCATGACGGACATGAGGATCTGCATGAGGTAGCTCAGGAACGCGATCATGGTGCCCACCTGCATGGACCCGTCCTCGATCCGGAACGCGCCGAACCAGATCACGGCCACGGAGGAGACGTTGAGCACCAGCATCACGGTGGGGAACGCGAGCGCCATCAGCCGGCCGGCGCGCAGCGCGGTGTCCGTGACGTCCTCGTTGGCGCGGCCGAACCGGGCGGTCTCGATGTCCTCGCGGACGAACGCGCGGACCACGCGGATGCCGGTGAGCTGTTCGCGGAGTACCCGGTTGACCGTGTCGATCCGGGTCTGCATCAGCCGGAACAGCGGCACCATCCGCGAGATGATCAGCCACACCGCCAGCATCAGCACCGGCACGCTGACGGCGATCAGCCAGGACAGCTGCAGGTCCTGCCGGACGGCCATGATGACGCCGCCGATGCTGAGCATGGGCGCGGTGACCATGAGCGTGGCAGACATCAGCACCAGCTGCTGGATCTGCTGGACGTCGTTCGTGGAGCGGGTGATCAGGCTGGGCGCGCCGAACCGGGACACTTCCTGCTCGGAGAACTCCGCCACGCGGCTGAACACCGCCCCGCGCACGTCCCGGCCCATCGCCGTCGCAGCGTTCGCGCCGAAGTACACGGCGGCGATGGTGCAGGCGATCTGCAGCAGCGTGACCAGCAGCATCACCCCGCCGGTGCGCAGGATGTAGTCCGTGTCCCCCTGCGCCACGCCCTGGTCGATGATGTCCGCGTTCAGCGTGGGCAGGTACAGCGAGGCGATGGACGCCGCCAGCTGAAAAACGACGACGGCGAGCAGCAGCCCGCGCTGCGGCCGCAGGTATTCGACGAGCAGTTTCCAGAGCATCCGTACTCCCAGCCACGGGTACCGCCGAGTGGTCCGAAGGTCAGTTTACGTCCGGGGGCCGGGATGGGAACGGGTTCCTCTGAGGGCGGAGGCGGGTGGTTGCTGCCCGGGCTGCTGGTGCCGGGAGCGGGCCCGGAGGCGCGGCAGGTTACTGCCGCCCGCCCTTCCGGGACTCAGGCTTCTGCAGCCCCAGGATGAGAAACGTGATGCCCATGGAGAAGAAAGCGATCCACGCGGTGGTGCCCAGGAACATCATGACGACCGCGACGGCGAGGAAGACGATCCCGATGGGCAGGAAGGCCCCCGCCCCGCTTCCCTTCGACCGGCCGCCTGGCTCTGACCCGGATTTTCCTTCAGCACTCATGCTGCCGAGGCTACGTCTGCGGACGGATCCCGGCAAACGCGCCGCGCAGGGGACCCGCGGTACTTCGCTAGAGGTTGGCCGTTCCGTAGGCAGTCCGGGCCGGTAGTCGTCAACGATAACGCTGCCTATGGCCGGCGTGTGGCCCCACTGCTGACTGCTGATTTCATACAGCTGGTTTCGACGCGGTCGACGTCGGCTGCTGGAGCTAGGCCTCGGCGGTCATCCGAACTTCGTCCACTGCCCTTCGGAGACCACCTCGACGGAGCCGTTAACCACCTTGATGGCTGTCTGCTCGTCGATGGCGTAGGAAGGAACACCAATATCGGCTGCCCACCGCTCTGCTTGGGCCAGCGTGTTGGTTGGAAACGCGTCCAGATGCGGGAAGATCGAGAAGTCCACCACCCCCAGGGTGCGGTCGTCCGGTGCGGCCGGCCACGCGACGAAGTTCTGCCCGATCCTGGGCGTCATCACCATGCTTCCGGCACTCACTCCCACCCACACCGTGTCGGACAGCGACGGCAAAAAGTCGGCCAGCCCGGACTCCCGCATCCAGTGAGACAGGTACGTCGCGTCGCCGCCGTCGACCAGGAGCACGTCGGCCTCCTGCACCCAGGGGACCCACCGCTCCGCGCCGATGGTGGGCAGCGCGGTGAGCTCGAGGACGCCGAGTGAGGCCCAGCCCAGGCCGGACAGGTGGCGGGAGTCTGGCCCGCCGGCAAGGAGGCCCCGCACCGATGCCGGTCCGCACATCGGGTGGCCCCACTGGGCTGTCGGAATGACCAGTGCGCGGCACTGGTCGATCGGCTTGTCGAGAAGCTGGACCAGCGCGGAACGGATGCTCGGGTTCGTCACGCCGCCTGATGTCAGCAAGAGCTTCACAGGTACCCCCAAAGGTTCGTGGACGGATGGTCGATGTAGCTGAAGACGCGGAGCCGGAAGTCGCCGGCCGATCCAAGGAGCTAAGGCGTCCCTGACGCGGTGGGTTGCACTGCTGTCGGGTGGGCGGCTGCCATCAGCGCGAAGTAGCCCGGCACCCGCTGGGGGTGACCGGCGGGGCCCATGGGGACCACCTCGATGTTGACCGGCCCGTCGGCGATGACGCGCCAGTCCGTTTCGGGGAAGACTCCCAGCCGTTCCCGGGCGCCGAAGCGTCCCGGGCGGGGCAGGTTTTCCAGCGCCCGCTGAAGCTGGCCGGGCACGTGGTTGCTGGTCGCACCAAGTTTCGCGAGGTACTCCAGGCTGTTTCCGGGGAAATTTGTTTCTGCCAGAAACACGCGGCCCGTCTTTCCGGCTACCGTCTTGAGGTTTTCCACCATCGCGGCCTGTTTGTTTGGCTTCAGGACGTGAAACACTCCGCGGACGAAGACGTTCGCGGGTCCCCACTCATCCAGCAGGAGGTCCCCGGCGCCCTCCTGCGTGGCGTCCAGCACCGTGAAGGAGCAATTGGGGGTGTGGCGGGCTTCCCGCGTGGCCCTGGCAATGGCGCCGGCGGAGACGTCGACGCCGATCACCTTCGGGAAGAGAGTGGCAAGCCACCGGGTGTAGGTGCCGTTGCCGCAGCCGACGTCGATGACGGGCAGGGCCGGATCAAAGTGCGCAAGGACCAGGTCTGTGTACTGTTGGCGCTCGGCCGGGGAATCTGAGTCCCAGAGGACGTCCCCGTTGAGACCGGTGGTTTGTATGCCGGTCCAGTATTGTTCCCAGGCGGTATGCGGGTTCCGCGGGGCGCGGGAGGCCAGGCGTACAACCGTAGGGACGAGCAGCATCCGGTCCCAGAGTTTCGACATGAAACCACCTTACATTTGAGGCTACGAAGGGCTGATTCGAGGAAGTATCTCCGCGGCGGGAACGGGGCGTCCGTAGTAGTAGCCCTGCCCGTACAGGCAGCCCATTGCCTGCAGCGCGGCGGCTTGTCCGGCGGTTTCGATGCCTTCGACGATTGCTTCGAGTTCCGCTGCCGATATGAGCTGGAGAATGGCAGCGACGAATTTCTGTTGGCGGAGGTCGGTTTCGAGGTTTTTGATCAGGGACCGGTCGACTTTGACAGTGTCCGCGGGGAGTTCACGAAGATAGCTGATGGATGAGTAGCCGGTGCCGAAGTCGTCGATCTGCAGTCCGACGCCGAGGGCGCGGAGCTTCTCCAGCACCTGTTGTTCCACCGATTTTCGGGACATCAGGACACTCTCGGTAATTTCCAGGACCAGCCGGGAGGGTTCAATCTCGTTGGTGGTCAGGCTTTCCGTGACGTCGGCGACCAGATCGCTGCGAAGCAGTTCGGCTGCCGAGAGGTTGATGTGCAGGCGGAAATCCGTCAACTGCGGGGCCTGCTGCTTCCACCGGCACAGTTGGGCTACCCCCTCGTGCAGCACCCACCGTCCCAGTTCCAGGATCAGGCCGGTCTCTTCCGCGATGCTGATGAAGTTGTCCGGCATGATGGTCCCGTGGACCGGGTGGTGCCACCGGATGAGGGCTTCGACGCCGGTGACCCGTCCTGAGGCCAGCTCAATGACGGGTTGATAGAGCAACGCCAGTTGGCCGCTGGCGGCTGCCGTTCGCAATTCGGTGGTGATGCGGGATCGCTCCTGAACGGCGTCAAGCATGTCCGGGTGGAAAAGTTGGACCTTGTTCCTGCCCTGGGCTTTGGCCTGGTACATGGCAATATCGGCATCCCGCATGAGTTCCTCTGCCGAGTAGCTACCGTCGCTGAGGGAAATTCCGATGCTGGCTGTGGGCCACACCGATTCCGTTCCGATACCGATGCGTTCCTGAATGGCTTCCCACGCGCGGTGAGCAATAAGCAGAACTTCGTCCGCGTTCGCTCCGGTGATGAGCGCCGCGAATTCATCACCTCCAAGCCGGGCTACAGTGTCCGAGGCCCGGACGACGGAGCGGAGGCGGCGGGAGATTTCGATGAGAACGGCATCGCCGGCGCTGTGGCCCAGTGTGTCGTTGATGGCTTTGAAGGAATCAAGATCCAAGACAAGCACGGCCGGTGCGCCACCGCTGTCAGTGCCGGTCCGGATGGCCTCCTGAATCCGCTCATTGAGCAGGGTCCTGTTGGCCAGGCCGGTTAAAGCGTCGGTCTTCGCCATTTGCTCCAGCTCCACCTGCGTCCGGCGCAGCATGGCCGTCCGGGCGGCCACGCGCTCCTCCAGCTCCGTGTAGATATGCCCGAGCTCCTCTGCCAGGAGGTTGACCCCGGTAATGACCGCGTCAATGGCGTCGCCCTTTTCCGAGGGCTCGATGCGCGCATCCAGCTCCCCGGCGGCAAGCCGGACAATGCCGTCAACCAGGTGCTCCAGGCGGGGGTCCTCAGCGCCGTCTGCCGGATTCATGCGTCCCGCAACGCGGGCTGGCGCGGAAGGAATCGGCGTGGATTATCGCGTTTACCGGACGGCATTGAGCCAGTCCGTTGCCTCGCTGCGGGAAGTGAAGAACCGGGTGGGGCAGGGAGGTATGTGGACGCCGAGAAAGAAGTTCGCCAGCACCCGGTCTACGGGGGATCGCCCCAGCAGGGCGATGCGGGAGGCATCGCAGGGAATGGACCAGATGCTCCTGGCTTCCCGGCTGACGGAAGCGACGGACGCCATATCGACCAGCATCGGATGTGGCACGCCCTGGCATACCTCGTTGACTTTCGCCATTGCAGCCCTGGCGTCCTCAACCTCAATGTTGATCCCGGACAACCACCGCAAGTGGACGAAGCCGTCGTCGCGCAGTTCGACGCTGCCTTTGCCGCCGTCCACGGTCTCCGGTGCTACGGCCATGTCGCCTCCTGAATGGGCTGCCGACCTGTTCGGCAACGTCTCAACGGTACCCCCGGATTCCGCGCGGACTGTTGAACCGGAAGACCGCGAGGGGTGTCATGCGGCAGACGGATATCCTGTGCGGGCTTTACGATGCGGAAGGCATCCGGGAGCAGCGGTCGTAACAGCGGTTGTCAGCTGCCCTGATTCTCAGTTGAGCCTCGGTGCACCTCTGGCAGGGTCGCCACGAGGACGTCGGCAGCGTCGGTCTCATCCAGCGCTTCTTTTCGCGTCGCATCGAGGTAGCCGACGTGTCGCTGGAAGGCCGCCTGCGCGCCCTGCGCATCGCCTGCGGCGATTGCCAGGTAAATGGCCTCGTGCTGGTCGGTCACGGCTTTGCGGTCCAGGAACGAGACGAACACCGAATTCGTCGCAGGCCGGGCCAGGTGCACGGCGGTCATGGCGAGCTCCAGGATCTTATTCTTCGCGGCTTTCGTGATGGCCGTGTGGAACAACAGATCGAGGTCCAGCCAGCTGGCCATGTCGATACTGAGGTCCCTCGATGCCTCCACCGGGCGGCGGATAGCTTCAAGGTCATCTTCGGTTCGGCGCCGGGCCGCCAGGTCCACGCAGTGCATTTCAAGAACCCAGCGGGCTTCATCGACGTCCTGGACCGTCACGTTTCCGGCGCGGTACCAGAGTTGGATCGCGTCACTGAGCTGTTCGGCCACCTCTTCGGCGTCCGGCACAGCGACGAAAGTTCCGCCGTTGCTGCCCCGCGCCGACACCACGAGGCCTGTCGCAGACAGGAGCTTCAGCCCTTCGCGCGCCGTTGCGCGGGCAACGTCGAAGGTGTCGGCAAGTTCCTGTTCGGTCGGCAGGCGTTCGCCGGGCTGCCAGACCCCCTGCGAAATCGCGTTCCTCAGCTGCCGGGCGATTTGCCCGGACGCATCCTTACGCCCGAGTTGCACGGGCTCGAATCCGGACATGTCGCCCCCTTCTTCCCATCAATGGAAACACAGCCTTTACATCGGACAAACCCGAAGGTAATAATTCGTATGTTGAATGTTAGACAATGAAATTCGTCACCGGAGATCAATGACCACAAAGGGCGCTGGAGACCCGCTGAACCACGGCTGACACCCCGCCCCTTCCCTGCACACCGCTAGAAAAGGAACAGTGAACCCATGGCCATCGAACGCCCCATCGAAGAGCTGACCGTCGCCCAAGCCCACGCGGCCTTCCTCAGTGGTGAATTCACCGCCGAGGATCTGGTGACGGCCTATCTGGACCGCATCGAACGAATCGACCGGTCCGGACCGGAACTCAACTCCCTGATTTCCGTCTCGCAAACAGCAGTGGACGAAGCCCGCCGGCTCGACAAGGAACTCGCCGAAAGCGGCCGGCTCGCGGGACCGCTTCACGGTGTCCCGGTCGTGGTCAAAGACCAGATCGAAACCGCCGGCCTGCCCACGACGTTCGGCAGCATAGCCTCCGGCGACTACCAGCCGGAGCAGGACGCAACCGCCATCGCCAAGCTCCGTGACGCCGGTGCCATCATTCTGGGAAAGACCACGCTCCCGGACTTCGCGACGTCCTGGTTCTCGACCTCCTCGCGCAGTGGGGTAACGAAGAACCCCTACGACCTCTCCCGTGATCCGGGAGGATCCTCCTCCGGAACCGCCGCTGCCGTCGCTGCGAATCTCTCCCTCGTGGGAATCGGTGAGGACACCGGAGGCTCGATCCGCCTGCCCGCGTCCTTCTGCGGCCTCGTGGGGCTCCGCGTCACCCCCGGCCTGATCAGCCGCGCCGGAATGTCCTCTCTGGTCAAGCCCCAAGACACTGCGGGGCCGATGACCCGGACCGTCGAAGACGCTGCCCGGATCCTCGACGTTATGGTCGGCTTCGACGAAGCCGATGATTACACCGCCGCCGCTGTCATTGCGGGTCAAGGCGGGCCCTACGCGGACGCGCTCCGCGACGCGACCCTGACCGGAAAACGGATTGGGGTCCTTCGCCAGGCATTCGGGGACAACTCCGACCCCGACGGGGCCGCCGTCAACAGCGCTATCGAACACGCGCTGTCGTCCCTGCGCGCCGCCGGCGCCGAACTCGTCGACATCACAATCGACAACCTCGAGGACCAGGTGGGCTTCACTTCGCTCTACACCACGCGGTCGCAGTCCGACATGAACGACTTCGTGAGCGCCCGCCCCTCGGTGGGGATTCCCTCCATGCGGCACCTGATCGAGACAAAGCAGTATCACGAGAAGCTGGATCTCCTGGAGGCAATCGTGGCTGGCACGGAGCAGCCCACCGACGATCCCCACTACGTGGAGCGCCTCCTCGCCCAGACCGCGTTCCAGCGACAGGTCATCGGCATCATGGCAACGAGCAAGTTGGACGCCATTGCCTTCCCGGACGCCAAACTTCCGGCACCCACACGCGAGGACATATTTGCGGACCGCTGGACCTGCCTGACGTACCCCACCAACACCGTGATCGCATCCCAGCTTCTCTTCCCCGCGATCACCATCCCGGCCGGGCAGACAGCTGAGGGGCTGCCCGTCGGCCTGGAGTTCATGGCCGTCCCGTTCGGGGAGCGGGCGCTTCTGGCACTCGCCGCGGCCTCCGAGGCGGCCCTGCAGGGCCGCAAGGCGCCGGCGGTCTAGGACATGACTAGCACCATCACCATCAACTCAGATCTCGGTGAAGACGTCGGGATCCACTCGTTCGGCAACGATGAGGAGATTCTTAGAATCGTCGACACCGTCAACGTCGCCTGTGGCATGCACGCCGGGGATCCGGGCACCATGGACCGCACTGTCCAGGCGGCAGCGGCCGCCGGCGTCACGGTCGGCGCCCACCCCGGGTTGCCGGACATCACCGGCTTCGGCCGCAGGAAGATGGCGATCACCCCCGACGAAGCCCGCGATCTGGTGCGCTACCAGGTCGGCGCGCTTGTGGGCTTCCTCGCGGCCCACGGCACGCCTCTGGATCACATCAAACCCCACGGGGCACTCTTCGGTATGGCTGCCACCGACGAAGACCTGATGCGGTCAATCTGTGAGGTCGCCGGACAGTACGGTGTCCCCGTCTACGGGCTGGCAGGAACAGCACACGAGGCGGCCGCCGCCGCCTGCGGGGTCGCGTTCGTGCCCGAGTTCTACGTCGACCTCGACTACGGCAACGACGGAAACCTCATCGTCCAACGGAGACCCAAGGAACGCACCCTGGAGTCTGTGCGCTCCCGGACACTCCAGGCCCTGCTGGAAGGGACCGTCACGACGGTGGATGGCACACTCCTGCCCGTCTCAGTCCAGTCCATCTGCGTGCACTCCGACCTCGCGCAGGCACCGGCCGTGGCCAGGACCGTCCGGGAAGCCCTCGAGGTCGCAGGACTCGGCAGCGTCTAACGGGGTGAGGCCAGCCCCTCTTTGGGGCTGGCCTCGTTTGGATCGAAGCTCCCACGTCCGGCGGGGCTAGTCCGGCCTGGGACCGTCGGCAAGGTGCCGGCCCCGCGCCTCGATCAGGCTTTTCAGGTAACGGGCCAGCACAAGCTTTTCGGCCAGACGTCCTATCGGGCCGAACGGTGCCGTGAACTCAATCCTGTCAATCATCGTGGAGCCCGCCGCATTGTCATTAAATTCGTGCCGGTGCCGGAACCGCCGAAATGGTCCTTTGACCTGCTCATCCACGAAGTAGTCGGGTGATTGCATTTCCGTGATGCGGCTGGTCATGTGCAGCGGAAGGCCAAAATGCCAGGCCCTCCACGTGACTTCCTCGCCCAAGGAGATAAGGCCAGCTGTCACGCCGGCAACCGCTTGCTCATGCGATTTCGCCATGGAGTCTTTATGGGCGTCGATGCTGCGGGCGAGGTCGAACAACTCTGATTTGGGGAGACTTGTGTGCGTTGTGCACTCAAAGGAGACGGCCATCGTCTGAGTATTGCAGGTCCGGCTGGTGAACCCAGGACCTCGGCGCTGGCTCCCCCGACTCACGTGCATGTCCGCCGCTCCGTCGGCGCTTCAACACCCGGGCAGGTTCCGGCGAAACGAAGAACATTCCGCCGGAACCTGAATACCGCGGGCTCACCGTGCATTATCGGCACGGCGAGAGTCGCACGCCGATGCTGCCCGCTGGCCCTAACCCGGCCTGCAAGTTCTTATTGCGCGACGGACCACATCTGTTCGAAGTTGTCCCGGTACTGCAGGTAGACGTCCCGGTCTGAGGTTTCGACGATGGCCTCGTCGTTGCGGTGCAGCGAGGTTGCGTTGTAGTTGTGGCTGCCTGTCATGACCAGGTTGCGGCCGGAATTCGTTCCGGTCGCGTCTTCCACGATCAGGTACTTCGAGTGGATTCGGCCCGGCAGTGTGCTGGAGTCGAGCTCGCGGAGGTCGATTCCGGGCTGGGCGCTGAGCCGCTGGAGGATGGAGTCGTCCATGGGGCCGTGGACGATCTGTACCGTGCAGCCGGCCTGGGCCATTTCCACGAGTCGGTCTGCGATGCCGCCCCTGGTGTCGTCCCATTCGGACATGCCGATCCGGATCTCGGTGTTTCCGGTGTTTTTGCAGCCGAGCTGGGAGAGCCGTTCGACGATAGGGTCCACGGTGGCGCTGGGGAAGAAGTGGGCGGTCACCTTTCCGCCGCGCATCCCGGCGGTGACGGTCCGGTAGTAGTCCGGCTGCTGGATCTCGGCGACGAGGTCGTCGAAGTACCCGGCGTAGCCCTCGTACAGTTTGTGGTTGTCGGTGATGGTCAGGGCGTTGTTCCAGTAGGTTTTGGAGTTGACGTCGGTGAAGTTTGCTGAGGACTGCACGACGACGTCCTGCTCGCCTCCTGTTTCGGAGAACAGGTAGAACTTGTTGTGCTGACCTTTAGTGCCGATGCAGGACGAGGTGTTGCCTTCGGGAGATTTGTTGCTGCAGACGTGGACCCACGAAGAGGCGGTTTCATCGACTCCGAGTTCGTTGATGAGTTTGGCTGCGGCGGGCTTGTCGATCTGCCATCCGTCGATCACTATCTGCACGTCCACGCCGCGGCTGTGGGCGGCGAGCAGGGTATCGGCGAAATCCATGCCGGCCGTGCCGGAGATGACAAAATTGGCGATCTGGATCTTAGAACCGGGCGCGGCTTGGTTCACGAGGTTGCAGATCTGTTCCACTACCCCGGTTGCCCTGCCGGCTGCCGGGTTGTTGAAGGCCGCACCCGTGGTCACAGGCGTAGTTGGTGCGTTGAGACACGGTGCAGCCTCGTTCAGGGCGCCGGGCGCCTGGGCGTGGGCTGAGGTTCCTGCCGAGACGGCCAGCACTCCTGCCATCAGGACCGCGGCCAGTGTTTTTTGAGTTGTTTTGGGCATGCTCTTTTCCTTTGCTGGTTGCGTGCTGTTCAATGCATAACGGGTTTCGGTGCCGGGTTTTGGGGTTGGCAGGGGTACAGAACCTCGCCGGTAACGTTCATGTGCTGGGCCGGAGCCGCCCTCAGCGATTCTTGGTGCTCCGGGTTAACGGAAGTGGTTTCGTTGTTGGCCGTGGGCGGGCCGGTCAGGAAACTCGAGTTGCTGCGTTTGCGGGGTTGGCGCAGTGCTGTAGTGGCTCTCCCCTGAGGTATCTGCCGACTTCGGCGGCGCCGATTTCCGCCGCCTTGTGTGCCGTCGGCTTGCTGGCTCCGGCCAGGTGGGGTGTCAGTACCGCGTTGGGCAGCGCACGGAGCCGTGAACCTGCCGGCAGGGGTTCGCTGGGGTAGACGTCGAGACCAGCACCGTAGAGGTGCCCCGCTTCCAGCACATCGCATAGCGCGTCGTAGTCGAGAAGGGCTCCTCTGGCTGCGTTGATCAGGATGGCCCCGGGCTTCATGAGGGACAGTTCGCGGACTCCGACGAGCCCGGTCGTTTCGGGGGTGACGCGGGAATGCAGTGTGACGATGTCTGAGCCGGCCAGGACTTCCTCGAGCGTGTTCACCTGGGTCGCCGTCGGGGGCAGTGTTCCCGGCTGAATGTAGGGGTCGAAGACGAGGATGTGCGCGCCGAATCCGTGAAGGATGGCGGCGACCCGTGACCCTATGGCGCCGTAGCCGATCAGTCCTATGGTGGCCCCGCTGATTTCTGGTCCGACGTCACTGTAACGGTAATAGTCACTCCTCCAGGCGCCGGCGAGGAGCTCGGCGTTCCGCTGCGGAATTTGTCGCACGGCGGCCAGCATCAGCGCGACGGTGTGTTCGGCCGTCGCGGTCGCGTTCCTTCCCGGAGCGAAGGTGACGGCCACTCCGTGCTCGGTTGCGGCGTCGAGATTGGCGTTGACGGGGCCCCCGCGCGTCACGGCGAAAAGGCGAAGATCCGGGCAGGCCCGAAGGACCCGCTCAGTCAGTGGGGCCATTTGCGTCAGGCAGATTTCAACACCCTGAAGAGCTTCAATGAGGCTGTCTTCGCTTCCGGAGGCCTCATCGACCTCTCCGATGCGGTGAAAAGGTTCCACCGGCCAGGGGAGGGTGAGCTCTGTAATGTCCGGGTGGTCCGGCGCGTGCCGCGAGAGCGCTTCCTGCAGGAGAGAGTTCAGGACGAAGTGGTCGCCGGCGGTCAGTATTCGGGACACGGGATACCCCAGTTCAGGTCGTGGTTGGTTTCAGGACGACAGTGGTGAGTTGAAGTGCAGCAGAGAGGCCCGGCCGTCGGACAGCTGGATTTCCGTCAGAGCGCAGTTGCCCATTTTGGGGAATGTCCGGCGATAGTCCCGGAGGGGCACCCCCAGAAGGCTGCAAAGGAGGAGCCGGATGAGGGTCGAGTGTGCGACGACAAGGACCCGCCCGTCCGGATAGTCGTCACAGATCCCGGCGAGAGCCTCGAAGCCTCGGGCGGCCGCCGCCCAGGGATGTTCCCCGCCGGGAAGCGGATTCAGTGCAGGGTCCGCGACGAACGCTCCATAGTCTGTTGGGTATGCCAGGTAAATTTCGGCGGCGGTCAGTCCTTCTGCGTGGCCAAAGTGAAGCTCCCGCAGCCTGGGGTCCTGGATGAGCTCCAACCCGGATGCCGCGGCAGACAGCTGTGCCGTCTCCACGGCCCGGCTCAGGTTAGAGGCGACAATAGCGTCGAAGTTCTGGGCCGCTGCCCACCCGGCGAGTTCGCGTGCTTGGGCTGCGCCGTGGGGTGTCAGAGGGACGTCGGTCGATCCGGCGTAGCGGTTTTCGGCGTGCCAGATAGTTTCGCCGTGCCTGGTCAGGACTATGCGTGTCATCCGGCGGCTGCTTTCTGGGCGTTGTCTGTCGCGTGGGCGGCCAGTGTGTTTCCGAGCCAGCACCGGGCCCGGAGCTCGCTGACGAGCCGGAGGTACGGCTCCATGTATTTCCGGGTGGCTCCCGGTTGGGGATCGATGACCTCCCGTACGTTGACCATTGCTGTGGCGGTGTCGGCAACCGAGCCGCCGGCGGATGCGGCGAGGATTGCCATGCCGAGCGCGGGTTCTGAGTTGTCCACGAGCGTCACGGGCCTGCCCAGAATGTCGGCGCGCAACTGCGACCAGTGCCGGCTGCGGCTGGCGCCTCCGGTCAGGACAAGCGGCCCGTCGGTGGGCGCTCCAAGGCTGTGCAGATGGTCGAACGCCAATCGTTCAACAAAGGCAATTCCTTGGACGAGGGCTGCATAGAGTTCCGCGTCATTGGAAGGCAATCCCAGCCTAAAGGCGGATGCGTCCGGGGCGACGAAGGGAAATCTCTCGCCTTTGGAAGAGGCCAGCGGGTAGACAACGGTGTCGCTGGGTGTGTGCCGGGGTGTTTCGTCGGAGAGTGCATCAAGATCTCTGCCCGGCAGTTCGCGGGTGATGTACCCGGCACCCGTGCCCGAGGCCCCTCCCGGAAGCCATCCCCCGTCGGGGGAACGGTGGGAGTAAACGACGCCCGAGGGATCGTGCAGGAGATCCGGGGTGGAGCCCTTCAGGACCAGCGTGGTGCCGATCACGGAGTTCCAGGCCCCGGCTGTGAGGGCGCCGGATCCGAGTTGTGCTGCGCATCCGTCCGTCATTCCGGCAATGACTTCGGTGCCTGCTGGAATGCCGGTCGCATCCGCCGCGCTGGGGCTGACGTGTCCGAGGACTGTTCCGGAAAGCGTCAGTTCCGGCAGGGACTCTTCTTGGATGCCCAGTGATGTCATCAGATCCTGCGGCCACGTACCGGTCAGCAGATCGCATCCTGTTTTGAGGGAGTTGCTGATGTCGCTGGCGACTGTGCCGCCGGTAAGCATTTGATTGATGAAGTCGCTTTGGTGGAGAACCCGGGCCGGGGTTTTCAGCGGTGTGTTTTCGAGCAGCCACAGGGCCTTGGGCAGCCCCCAGGAGCTCTGCATTTTTTGATACCCAAGTCTTTTCCAGAGGTCTCGGCCGAGGTCATTGACGCGTTCGGTCTCAGCGGCCGCGCGGGTATCGTCGTACATCAGACCAGGGGTGAAAGGGTGTCCGTTCCGGCCGGCGAGCAGAATGGTCCCGGATGTGGCATCGACGGCGACGCCCCTGATGGTGCCGCGAAGGTCCGCAGTCGCCTGCGAACAGGCTGCGGCGACCGCGCTCCACCATTGACGGGGGTCCTGCTCATGCCGGGCGCCGTCCCGGACGCTGTCCAGAGGATGCCTTCCGGAGCCGAGCACCCGGCCCGTCGTTGTGACTGCCAGGGCGCGGACGCTTTGGGTACCCAGGTCGATGCCGATCCAGCAGTCTTCGCCGGCCGAGGTGTCAGTTTGCATAGGTCCGGTTACCGTGTGGGACCGCGCGGATCTGAGCCAACTGGGGCCAGACCGCGCCGGCGGTGCTGCGCAGGGCGAGGAAGCCGTCGAAATGTTCCTGGTATGCCGGGCTGGATGGTCCAGGGCTGAAGACGTCACGTTCGTGGCAGTAGCGTTTCGCGCCGGTATCGAGGTCGGGATCTGCACCCAGAGCGACCATCGCCGCTATAAAAGCGCCTTTAGCGCCGACCTCGGTGTCCGCTGAGCGGACGGTAGGCACACCCGTGACGTCGGCGATGATCTGCGCCCAGGCTGCGCTGTTTGCGCCCCCGCCGCAGATCCGAAGTTCCGTGGGCGAGGTGGCGGACGCGTCGAGGCAGTCGCGGATGACAAAGCTCAGGCCCTCGAGCACCGCCCTTGCCACATGTACCGGCGAGTGGTCGAAGGACAGTCCCAGCAGCATTCCGCGGGCCTGGTGGTCCAGGAACGGGGCGCGCTCCCCCGCCGGTGATAGGTACGGCATGAACATGAGCCCGGCCGCGCCGGCCGGTGCGTTTGCGGCCATCTCGCAGACGGCCGCGGCGCTGTCCACGCCCAGGAGGTCTGCCGCCCAGGTCAGCACCTCGGTGCCGGCGAGGGTGGGAAAAGCCCGCAGGTACTGTCCGGGCGGTCCGATGGGTATCGTCGCGCCGGCCTTCGACAGCCCCGGATCGTGACCGACGGTGACGGACTGGGTGCAGAGGGTGGTGCCCAGGATGGTGCAGGCGCTGCCGGCCGAAACTGTCCCTGCGCCGACGGCGGTGGCGACAATGTCGTACGGGGCCAGCACCACAGGGGTGCCGGCTGCCAGGTCCAGGGTTTTGGCCGCTTCAGGACTGAGATGCCCGACCCGGGCGTCGTCACTAAGCAGGGGAGGCAGGAACCCCTCCATCCAGGCAATCCCCAGCAGGTCGAGGAGCCGCGGACTGTATGTGCGGAGTCGGATGTCGAGGAAGGGGGCGGCTGCGTCGGATTCGTCCATGGCAGCGGTCCCGGTGAGGCAGGAAAACACCCAGCCGTCGCAGCTCAGGGACATCGCCGAACGGTCCAGCCGGGCCGGGTCGTTGACTTTGAGCCATGCCATGATCGCATGAGGCAAGCCGGCAAAGGTTCTGGTTCCGTTGATGGCGAAGGACTCCGGTTCCAGGCCGGCGGAGGCCCACTCGTTGACGATCCCGCTGGCGCGGGCGTCGTTCCAGAGAATGGCGTTCCCGGTAGGGTGCAGGTCAGCATCGACGAGCCAGCATCCGTCGCCTTGTCCGGTGAGCGTGATTGCTTCGACCTGCCGCCCGGCCTGTCGCGCCGCTGAACGGATCGTCTCGGCGACGGCGGCCCAGACTTCATTCATGTCCTGTTCGGCCCATCCCGGTCTGGGCCGAAGAACGGTGCTGTGCTGGCGGGCGAGAGCTAGTTCTGAGCCGTCCCGGTCGTAGGCGACGGCCTTAATCATGGATGTTCCGACATCAACGCTGATGATCGCCATGGAGTGTCCTTCCCTTGGCCGGTGGAGTTAGTCGAGCGGATAGTGGCAGGCGACGGCGTCGTCACCTGATCGCAGGTCCAAGGCCGGGGCCTCGGTGGCGCAGTGTTCCTGTGCCTTCCAGCATCTGGTGCGGAAACGGCAGCCGGTGGGTGGGGCCAGGGGCGAGGGGACGTCACCTTTGAGGACGATTTCGGTGTCTTCTGTTTTCATCCAGTCGTCCATGCTGGGCGCAGCGGAGAGCAGGGCGCGCGTGTAGGGGTGGCGGGGGTTGTTGAAGACCCGGTCCGCGTCACCGGTTTCGACGATGGTTCCCAGATACATGACCGCGACCCTGTCGGCGATATGCCGAACAACGCCGAGGTCGTGGGAAATGAAGATGTACGAGATGCCGGATTCCTTCTGGAGGTCCTCCAGAAGGTTAAGGATTTGGGCCTGGATGGAGACGTCCAGGGCCGAGACTGCCTCGTCGCAGACGATGACCTGAGGCTTCAGCGCAAGGGCGCGGGCGATGCAGAGCCGCTGGCGCTGGCCCCCGGAGAACTGGTGCGGGTATCGGCTCGCGTGTTCAGGGCGAAGGCCTACACGTTCGAGGCAGCGGCTGATTTCAGCAGCCCATTCGTCCTTATCGACGATTCCAGGGTGGATTTCCCAGCCCTCGGAGATCAGCTCGCCGGCGCGCATGCGGGGATTCAGTGAGGAGAAGGGGTCCTGGAAGACCATTTGGATGTGCCGACGGGCCGGCCGGGCCTCCTTGGCCGTCAGGGTGCCAATGTCGCGGCCGTCGAAATGGATGGTGCCGGCCAGGGGCTTGAGCAGCCCGACGAGAGTTCGCGCCAGGGTGGACTTTCCGCACCCGGATTCCCCCACAATGCCGAGGGTTTCCCCCCGGGCGAGTGTCAGGTCAATACCCGAGACGGCGTGGACCGACCTTTTCTTGCCCAGCCAGGACGCCGACTTGACCTGGTACCCGGCGACGAGTCCTTCGACGTCCAGCAGGGCGGTGTTCTCAGACATGTGTGGCTCCCGTGGCGGTGTGGGACTGGACGCGTTCTGCATGGTGGCAGGCACAGCTGCGCCCTGCCCCCATCCCCCGCAATGGAGGAACGGACACGAGGCACTCCTCGGTGGCGAAAGGGCACCTCGGGTTGAAATCGCACCCCTGGGGCCTGCTCCTGGGATCCGGGGGGTGCCCCGGGATGGGCACGGCCCGCCGCTGCCCCGACCGTTCCGGAGTGGCCGCCATGAGCCCTTTGGTGTAGGGGTGGGCGGGCCGGGTGAAGACCTGTTCCACTGAGCCGAATTCGACGATGCGGCCCGAATACATGACTGCGACGGCGTCCGCAGACCGGGCGACAACGCCCAGGTCATGGCTGACGATAATCATCGACATGCCCCGGGCCTCGCACCGTTGGCGCAGCAGCCGAAGAACCTGCGCCTGGACGGTGACGTCCAACGCCGTGGTCGGTTCATCGGCGATGATGAGGCTGGGCTGCAATGCCAGGGCGATGGCGATGACGACTCGTTGTCGCATTCCTCCGGAGAACTGATGGGGGTAGTTGTTATAACGGTTTGTTTCGTCCGGTATGCCAACCTCCTTCATCAGAGCCAGGGCAGCATCCCGGGCCTCCGTTCCGCTCATCTTGCGGGTCTTGATGAACATTTCCGCGATCTGCTTGCCGACGGTGATTACCGGGTTTAGCGCGGACATCGGGTCCTGAAAGACCATGGAGATCTGCTGGCCTCTGATGGTGCGCCAGTCGTTCTCGGGCAGACCCACGAGTTCGGCACCCCGGAACTTGATACTCCCCGCGGAGATTTCTGCCCCCGGGGGGAGCAAGCCAAGCGTCGCCAAGGAGGTGAGGGTCTTACCGCTTCCGGACTCACCGACGATTGCCAGGGTTTGCCCTTCCTCGACGGTGAAGCTTGCGTCGCAAACTGTCTGCACGGCCTGCCCGTCAGCGCTGAAATCGATGGACAGGCCAGCCACCTCCAGCAGCGGCACCGACGCGGTTGAACGTTCCGAGGTCATGGTCTTATCCGTTCTTCAAGAGGTCGGAGTGGTCACGGAAGGCATCGCCCAGGATTCCGACGCAGACGACGACGAGGGCGAGGGCGAGTCCCGGAAGGGTGGCGATCCACCAGGCGCTGGCCAGATGGTCCCGGCCGTTAGCGATTGTCGCTCCCCAAGAGGCGTCGGAGAGCGGAACGCCCAGCCCTAGAAAGCTGAGGGAAGCTTCCGCGACCATCGTGAGGCCAACCTGGACGGTGGCGGCGACAATCAGCGGCTGCCAGCAGGAGGGAATGATGTATTTCAGTAGGATCCGACTGTTGGAGGCTCCAAGAACACGGGCTGAGTCGACAAAATCGAGGTGTCGGGTCGAGAGCGCCGAGGCCCGGACGACACGGGCGAAGATCACCCACCGGGTGATGGCCAGGGCCAGGATGACGTTGACGAGGCTGGGACCGAGGACGCCGGCCAGGAGGATGGCCAGCAGGATGGAAGGGAAGGCCAGCTGGATGTCACCCAGCCGGGATATTAGGGCGTCCCATTTGCCGCCAAAGAATCCCGAGGTGACGCCGAGGACGAGTCCGACTGCGCCGGCAATGGCAATCGTGGCGAACGCAACGGTCAGCGATACCCGGCTTCCGGCGACAATCTGGGCCAGCATGTCCCGACCCAGTTGGTCGGTTCCGAGGAGGGCCACCCCTCCCCCGCTGAGCTGTCCGCCCGGGGGCAGCAGCCGGTCGGAGAGGCTGGTGTTCACTCCGTCGTAGGGGATTAGGATGCTGCCGAAGACCCCTGCGATGACAAATAGGATCAGGATGATCCCGGCACCAAGCACCATTGGACGGCGGAGGGTTCTGGGGCGACGCTTGGTCCGGGGCTTTGCGGCTGGGACGCGGTTGCTGAGTGTGTCGGTCATGAGGCAGTCTCCGGTGAGATGCGGGGGTCCACCGCGAAGTAGAGGAGGTCCACGACGAAATTGATGATGACGTAGGCCACCGTGATGGTGATGACAGTGGCTTCGGCGATCGAGTAGTCCCGGTTGGTGATGGAGTCCACCATCAATGACCCGATGCCGGGCCAGGAGAAGACATTCTCGATGATGACGGCATCCGCGATGAAGTGCCCGATAATGAAGCCCAGGGCCGTCACGATGGGCACCAATGTGTTCCTCATGACGTGGACGTAGAAGATGGTCCCCTGGGCCAGCCCTTTCGCCTTAGCCGTCCGGACGTAGTCTTTACCGATTTCCTCCAGCGCCCCGTTGCGGACCAGCCGTGCCAGCCACCCGATGAAGGGAAGCGCCAGCGTGAAGGCGGGGAGGATAGCCGTCCGGAACGTTCCGTCGGGGACGGCCGGGAGCCAGTTCAGCCATCGCGAGAAGACCAAAATGAGCATGATGCCGATCCAGAAGGCTGGCAGCGCCTGACCGGTCAGAGACATGACCGAGATGATTTTGTCCGGGAGCGTCCCGGGGCGCCGGGAACAGTAAATTCCGAGCGGAACACCGAGAGCCACCGTGAGTATGAAGGCGTAAAAGGCCAGCAGCAGCGTGGCAGGAAGCCGGGACAGGGTAATGCCCAACGCATCCCCGCCAAGTCTCCATGACTCACCAAAATTGCCCTGCAGCACGTCCCACATGTGCTGGATGTACTGGATCCATAGCGGCTCTGTGAGCCCCATTTCGATACGGACCTGAGCAACTTCCGCCGGTGTTGCGTTTGCTCCGACCATGAGCAGGGCCGGGTCGCCCGGGATCGCCCGCAGCACGATGAAGACAACGGTTATCGCACCAAAGATGAGGATCAGGGTCTGCCAGATGCGCTTGACGATGAAAAGTCTCATCAGACCACCCCTGCGGAGGCAGTGGCGTTGTGGCGCGGGCGGGTTGATTCTCGGACGATCATCTCCGCAGCCTTGACGATATGGGTGGCGTCATCCGTCGCCGCAGTGTGGTCGATCCGCTGGATCAGGAGTGTCACGGCGGCGGAACCGATCGCTTCGGCCGGCAGAGCCATGGTCGACAGCGGTGGCTGCATGTAGGCCGAGAACGGGTGGTTGCCGTAGCCGAAAACTTCAATGTCTTCCGGTATGCGGAGGCCTGCCTCGGTCAGTGCCTTGTAGAGGCCCAAGGCGAAGTAGTCGTTGCCCACGAGGACAGCCGACCCCGGGGTGAACTTGTCCATGAGCTCATTGGCTGCGCGGTAGGCAGCGTCAGGGTCCCAGGGCAGCGTGCTTGAATCCAGCCGCGTGGTGGGAACTCTCTCGACGAAATGGCGTTCTGCCGTCTGGCCCGCCTCGGTCATAGCCCGGACATAGCCGCTGATCCTGGATCGGACGGTGGATATTTCCAGGTCTTCTTCCAGAAGGTAGACGCTGCGTTGCCTATCGGATTGCAGCAAGGCCTTTGTCGCTTCGTAGGCGCCCTGTTCGTAGTCGACGCCCACGAAGTCGCAGTCGAAACCGTCCAGGTAGCGGTTGATGAGAACCATCGGGATGTCGTATCTCTTCAAGAGTTCCCAGGACTCCACCGACTGCTGGGACGGTACGACGATCGCGCCGTCGACGCCCCAACGGTAGAGCGTCTGTACCGCGGAGCGCTCATTATCGGGATTTTCTTCGGTGGCGAAGAGCAGCAGAGAGTACCCGTGGTTCCGGCATTGTTCCTCGACAGCGCTGATCAGCCGGGCGTAGAAGGGGTTGGACGGGTTCGTGATGACCAGCCCGATCGTCATCGCTTTGCCCAGAACCAGCGACCTGGCCATGGAATTGGGGACATAGCCCATGTCGGCCGCGGTTTTCTCGATGAGCTGGCGGGTGCTTTCCTTCACCGCGTCCTTGCCCGCGAGGGCCCGGGAAACCGTGTTCACGGAAAGGCCAAGGGCGTCGGCCACCTTCTTCAGCGTTGCTCTGTTGCTACTCAACGGATACCTTCTTCAGTCTCCCGGTCCATGAACCGGCGTTATTTGGTGCTCAGGGATATGCGGGACAGATCCGGCTGGTTGCTGGCCACTGGAACGAAACCTTCAAGAGTCTTGCGGCGCCCGTAGGCGGTCACAATACTGGCCGGGAAGATGCCGGCAGCTTCCTCCCAGATAGTTTTGCAGGCCTCGGCGTACAGCTTCTCCCGTTCCGGCTGGTCTCCAATGGAGTGCGCCTTGTCCAGCACCGTGTCCAGTTCCTTGTTCGAGTACCCCAGCCGGTTCGCCGCGGTCGTGTACAACCGGCCGAGGGTGAAATCCGCATCCCCGGTCGTGACCGTGTTGGTCTGCAGGTCCATGTCCCAGTCCAAAGAGTTGAGACGCTGCAGCCACTGGGCCTTCTCGATGCTCTGCGCCTCGACTTTCACGCCGATCTTCGCCCAGTCCGAGATCATCGCCTGGGCCAGTTCGGTGGCGGACGGTCCCGTACCGGCGAACCACATCAGAGAGGTCGAAAAACCGTCGGGCATTCCCGCTTCGCTCAGGAGTTTCCGGGCCAGGTCGGGGTTGTATTCGTATGGCTCCTGCTTGGCGTAGCCGAACACCGTGGAGGGGATGGGCGCCGTCATCACTTCAGCGCCGGCGCCGTAGAGCGTGGAGACGATCTTGTTGATATCAACGGCATGCCACATGGCCCGGCGCACCTTCACGTCCGTAAACGGGGGCCGGCTGCAGTTGAACCAGTTGAAGTAATACACGTAGCTGGGGATCCGCTCCACCGTGGCATCCCCGATTGCCTCGACCTCCTTGACCTGGTCGGCCGGGATCGGCCACAGGAGGTCCACTTCCCCTGTACTCAAGGACGTGATCGAGCTGGACGTCTCAGCGATGTACGGCATCTCAATGTCCGGCTGCTTGCCCGCATCACCCCAGTACGACTCAGCACGCTTGAGCTTCAAAGTGGAGGAGGGAACAAAGGACGCCACGGTGTAGGGCCCGGACCCAACGGGCTTGGTGAAGAAACCCGGCGTCGAGGCGGACTTCGCCGGCACGATAAAGAGCAGGGTCAGGTTGACCGGCAGGGTCCCCAGGGGGCCATCCGTTTTGAACGTGACGGTCGCGGGTCCGGTCGCCTCGACCGACACCACAGGCTTCCACAAGGGCGACTGCGCCGACGTCACTGACTGGATCCGCTTGACCGACTCGACAACGTCTTGGGCGGTCAGGGGGGTGCCGTCGTGGAACATAACGCCTTCACGCAGGGTGAAGACCCAGGTGGTAGGTTCGGTCTGCTCCCACTCCGTGGCCAAGGACGGCTCGATGGAGGTGCCGTTCCGGCGGACCAGCGTGTCGAAGATCAGGTATTTCGCGATCAGCGACGCCTCATCGACGGCCGTGTTCGCCGCGTGGGGGTCAAGATCGGTGATGGGCTGACCAAACACGGCCTTGAGGGCCCTGTCCGCCCCCGCTGTGGTTCCTCCCCCAACCCCGCAGGATGCGAGGAACGTTGCCGCCGCTCCTGCGCCCGTGAGGAACATGAAATTACGTCGATTTACCTCAAGCCCACCGGGCGTCCTTTTGAACATCTTTGTTCCCTCGTTCAGTAGCTGCAGTTGGTCGTTTTAGCCTTTGAGAGCCAGGTAGATCTGAACCTTCGCCCTCCCGTTGGATGCCGCGCCCTCATTGCGCACGTCCCCCTTGAGCCGAAGCCACCCTCCGAATTCCGAGGTTGTCCAGCTGACGGTGCCCGTTTCCGAGACTGTCTGAGGCGCGTCTTCGATGTCGCACCAATTCAGCCCGTCGGGTGAGACCTGGACCTGAGCCTTGACGGCCGTTCCGGCGTCAATCGCCAGGGTGTTGATGAACCAGCGGGCCTCGCTGGCCCAGGCCACCTCGTAGGGTTCGGTCTTGAAAGTCCCCTCAAGAGACGTATTTCTTTCCAGTACGGCAGTGAATGACTGTTTCATAATTTGGTTTACCAATCTACGGAGATAAGAACTGAGTCGAGGTACACGAAGTTGCGGACATTTGCGTGGGTACGGACGGAAACGTAGAAATTCAGGAGGTTCCCCAGCGATCCGTATTCTTCGTCATATGCCGGAACGGGGACATCCCTCATGTCGAAAATTTCATCGTTGACCTGCAACTCCACGTTGGAACGCGTCTCGGTATCGATCACCCAGCGGACATAATGCCAATTGACCTTCGTGGGGACTTCGTTGAAGCACAATTCCTGCCTGGGGGTGAACGAGTGCCAGTCCTCCGGGTTCGGGGCGGTGAAGTCCGCGGTCCGGGGCAGCTTGAGCTTGCCTTCAAAATGCTCCCGGGGAGTCGGCTCCGGCACCGACGGGTACACCCATTCCTGGACCATTTTGTTGTCCAGGCTGGTGTTCAGATAGCGGGCCACGCAGTGGTAGCGGACGCCGTCGCAAATGTCCGTCGCGATAGTAAGTGCGCCGAACTGGCGCTCAGAGGGGTGGAAGTTCGCATCCCAATCCCCGCTCCCTGCCTCATAGGCAGCACCATTTTCCTCTGAGTGGGCCTCGGCTTTGTAGGCGAGATAGGTTTCGAACTGCACCTTGCCCTTGCCCGCCATGGTGAGGCGGCGGATGGCCACCCCCGTGTGGCC
Source organism: Pseudarthrobacter sp. 1C304 (assembly GCF_052245515.1). Classification (NCBI taxonomy): domain Bacteria; kingdom Bacillati; phylum Actinomycetota; class Actinomycetes; order Micrococcales; family Micrococcaceae; genus Pseudarthrobacter; species Pseudarthrobacter sp. 1C304. Next base: position 173,644 of record NZ_JBQQCH010000008.1, read on the forward strand.
GGCTTCCGGGCGGGTGGAGATCTTCAGCGCGTAGGTTCCCGACATCGCACCGTGAGTTCCCACGTCGAAGAAGTTGCAGGAGCTGAGCTGCGGCGGACGGAAATCACGCATGTGATCGTCAACCGTGTCCAGGTTGCCGTGCTCGTCGTGATTGCCGATGAGTTCGATCCAGCCGTGCGTGCCGGTGTTGAAATCGTCATGAACAAGAATTCGCGGCAACGGATTGAACTTTGACAATGCCGGGTCGGCGGCGACAGCGGACTTCCGCAGGGCGTCGACCAGTTCGTTTGTAACGTCAATACTCACTTTTGGCTCCGTTCAGGAACATTTCGTAGATCTACATTAACGTTCACGATAACGTTAATTTTTTTAGATCCGATGGGATGGTGTTGGAATAATAACGTTCACGATAACGTTCATGTTTTTGCTGTGTCAAGGGTTTTTTAATGCGAATCCGGTGCAACGGAGGACAGCCGCCGCGACGATGGACAGTCCCCGCCGCCGCAGCCCCCCTCCGAGGCTTCCCTTCGGAGGAGCGCCGGGGGCGGCAGAGGATACGAGTCTTAGCTCGCCGCCCTGCAGATGACTGGAGGTCTACAGCAGGGCGGCTGCATCCCGGTCGAGGAACACCGTCACGTTGGGATGATGCTGGATCAGTGACGCCGGAAAATCCTCCGTCACGGGTCCGGTGAGTGCACGTCTGATCGCCTGCGCCTTACCCGCCCCATGGGCAATCAGGAGCAGTTGGCGTGCCTCGAAGATTGTCGCCAGACCTTGGGTGACGGCGCGAGTGGGGACTGCGTCGGGAGTGTCGAAGAACCGGGCGTTATCCCGGCGGGTGCGCTCAGCGAGGGTCACCGCGCGTGTCCGTGATGAGAACGGTGCGCCCGGTTCATTGAAGCCAATGTGGCCGTTGGATCCGATACCCAGGATCTGCAGGTCGACCCCGCCCGCCCCCACGATCGCTTCCTCGTACGCTTCGCCGGCGAGTTCCTCATCATCCGGATTGCCATCGGGAATGTGGACCCTGGCAGGCGTCATGCCCAGTGGCTCGATCACGTGGGTTCGAATGACGGCGGCGTAGCTTTGCTCGTGGCCTGCCGGCAATCCGATGTATTCGTCCAGGGCAAAGGCCGCTACCGATGCCAGGTCGATGTCCTTCTTCGCCAGGGCCTCATAAAGGGGCAGCGGCGATGAGCCCGTCGCGAGACCCAGGACTGCCGCGGAATTGCGGCGCACCAGATCGGCCACCTGCTCGGCGGCAGCTTCTCCGGCTTCTCCTGGGGACGCGTGGATGCTCAGGGTCACAGTCTGACCCTCGACGGTGCTCACCGTTTCGTCCTGCCGTCGTGGCTGCAGGCAGACGCGGCACCGGCAGCCGCGGGCCTCCAGTGATCGAGTTTCAGGAGACGCGCTGCATTTCCGCCGAAGATCTGTTGGAGTTCGCGCGTCGGCATTCCCATCTCCCAACAGATCCTGAGCTGGTCCGCCAGGTATCTTCTGGCAAAGCCCCTCGGAAACCACGACGAATCGGAGCCGAAAACGATCCGGTCCGGGCCCATTGTTTCGTAGAACCGCCGGAAGAGGTCCTCCAGCGTAAGCCGCTGCGCCATGTATCTCACCCACTGATTGGAGCCTGAGGTGTCCACCAGCACGTTGGGGCACGCCCACATCAGGAAAAGCACCTCCTGCACATGTTGAATCCCGAAGTGCGGGATTACGAAGGTGACCTCGGGGTACATCTTCGCCGCCCGTTCAAGGGTCGCCGGATTGCTGTATGCGTTCTGGGCAATACCGCCAGCCGAGCCGCAGTGTCCGAAATGAATCAGGACGGGAACTTTGTGCCGGGAGGCTACCTCCCAAACAGGGTCTGCTGCAGGATCGTCCAGCCGGAATGAGGCCAGCGGGGCGAACATTTTCAGTCCGCGAAGGCCGCCGTCGGTGACGGCTGTTTCGAAGTCCCGCGCAGCCCCGGGAGCGAAGGGGTCTGCCATGGCAGCCATTCCGAGGAACCGTCCGGCTCCGCGTTCCACCAGTGCGGTCATGTTGTCGTTCCCGCAGGCAGTAACAAAAGCGGCGTGCTCGATGCCGTGATGGTCCAGTTCAAGGGTCCAGCGATCTGCTTCCTCTTCCCACCCGGCGTCTGCCGATATAGGTTCCGGGTCCGCGAAGTCCCAACTCTTCCGCCATTGCTCCGAGGTGGAGGCGACGGCGGCTGAACGGGCTGTTTGGCCGGCTTCGAACTCCTCACAACCGCTGCGGACGCCGGTGTCGCCTGATCCGAACTGGCCGCCGGCTAAAGAACGCGTCAGGCGGTCATGCGGCATCCGGAAATGGAGGTGGAAATCGATGATGGACAGTCCCTGAACGGTGGGCCGTCCGTTGATGATGTCGTTACGCAATCCCGATCACCTGTGTCTGCGCCGATGCCTTTGGTTCGGGGTGCAGGTCCACTCCGGCACGGAGCTCAGGAGCGGTGGCGACCATTTCCGTGGCGTAGCCCACGGCAGTCGACAGGGCTTCGGGCCATGCGGAACCGCGGGCCGCCGACACCAGAAATGCAGCGTTGAAGCCGTCCCCCGCGCCGGTTGAATCTATGACGCCGACGGCGGCCGCTTCCTGCACGGTCCACGAGCCGTCCGGAGTGGCCAGGCCGGCGCCCCCGGCCCCCATTTTGACGGTCACCAAGGTGTTTGTGCGGATCGCCAAGTCGCGGGCTGCCCGTTCCGTGTCGTCGTTCGCCATGAGGCCATGGAGCTCGTCATTGTTGGGCAGGAAGATGTCCACCGATTCGAGTACTTCCAAGACTTCCTGACGAACTGACTCAGTCCACCCTTCCGGCGGCCAGCCGGTGTCGAGCACGGTTTGTGCCCCTGCCCGGTGGGCTCGGTCAAAAAGCTTGGCAAGGGCGGGACCGCGCAGTTCGGGCAGCAGGAAGTATCCGGCCAAGGCGACGTATCCCGTTGCGAGCACCGCTTCGTCGATATCCTCCTGTCGCATATGGGCCATGGCGCCGAGGGAAGACAGGAAGGCGCGGTCCCGGCCTGGGGCCTCGATGGCGACGGTGATGCCGCTGGGTACACTGTCCGTCCTAAGCAGTCGGGCGTCCAGGGACGGAAGCCGCAGTTCCGCTTCCAGAATTTGAACCGAAGTGTCATTTCCAACTCTGCTGACCAGCGTCGTCGGAAATTTCAACCCTGCGCACCGGACCGCCAGGTTTCCGGCCGAGCCGCCCAGCCTGATGGAAACCGAAGGCACCACCCGCTCCGTACCGGGCGGGGGAAGCTCGTACGTATCGCTGACCATGACGTCCAGGTTGGTGTTCCCGACAATGGTAATTCCGCTGGTCACCAACGTCCCCTTTCGCCGGCGTCCGCGGCCGTCTCCAGCAGGCTTTCCCTGGCAGCGTCGATCATGTTCATCCGGCGCTGGACTTCGAGTCCCAACGCGCCGGCACGGTTCTGCGACGCGGCCGCATTGTGCCGAACGGCGTCGGTGCCCGGACTTCCAGTCTGGGTGCGGGTGAGGACGAGTGCGGGTTGCTGCCCGGCGTTTAGGGTGGTGGTAACCAACTCTTCTGTAGCTTCGAGTCCGGCGTCAGCGAAAGCCTTTTCGACGCGGTCGACGGTCCAATCCGCCGGGGCGTCGGCGCGGACGAGCCGCCCGACGACGTCGTGGGCTCCGCGCCAGGGGACGCCCAACGCAGCCAGCGACTCCGCGACGGCCGTCGTGGTGGCACCGGAGGCCACGATTTCAGCGTGATCCGGCAATTGGAGAACACGGAGGTCGAGCAGGAGCCCGTCCATCATCCGCATGAAGCGGACTACGCGTTCCCCGGCGCGCCAGAGGTGCTTCTGCACGTCGGTGGTCGCGTTGTTCGAATCCTCGTACCAAGCGGAACCAATGTTGGCGTAGGTGGCGGCCATGTCCGCTGCGGTCACGCCGGCCATGGAAACCATATGTTCCAGGACCACCGGGTTCTTCTTCTGCGGCATGATCGATGAGCCCTGGGTGTAGGCGGTGGGCGTCTCCACCCATTTGAATGTCATCCATTCCAGCAGCACGCGGGAGAACCGGGCGCCGGTTGCCGTGATCCTGGCTTGGACCGCGGCGAGCCGCATGAAGTGCTCAGCGCCGGCCACTGCTTCGTAGCTGGATGTGAAACTGGAATCGAAGCCGGTAAGGCGGCCGACCATTGCGGAGTCGATCGGGAGGTCTGTCCCGGTGAAGGCGGCCGATCCGAGCGGAGATATATTCAGCTCTTCGTAGATGCTGAGCATTTCCTTGGCTTGGCTCAAGAACGCTTCGGCGAGCCCGGCCAGGACGTGCCCGATTGTGGTTGGCTGCGCAGGACGGCGGTGGGTGAATCCGATAATGAGGCTGTCCGCGTTGGCTGCCGCCTGGGCGGCCGCGTCTTTGGCCGCCTGGACCACGAGGGCCGTCTGCTCCAGCAGCTGGCGCCGCAACACCATCCTGAAAACCCCGGCGTCCAGGTCGTTCCGGCTTCGGGCCAGCTGAACGTCCAACTCGGAGGTCTGGATACCGCACTCGATGGCCAATTGCTGCTCAAGGAAGTAGTAGGGGTCCTCGACGCTGCCGTCGAAAATGTAGCGCTGCTCGCCTGATTGTGTTCTGGCCCAGAGCGTCAGCAGTCCTTTCAGCAGGAGCTCACCCCTGGTGCGCGGGAGTATGCCTTGACGGGTCAGCATCAGGACGTGCGCCAGGCTGGCTTCGACCATGGCCGGGTAGATGTGCGGTGCCGCTTCGTCGAAAGCGTCCCGCAAGTGGTTGTCCCAGTAGATGGACAGATTCGCATGGTCCTTAAGCGCGGGGCGCGGCAGCGACTGGTTCGTTGACGTGTTCATCGTTTTCACCGGTTTCATGGATCGGGTTGAGCGTTGGGGCAAGCGCGGGGGCCAGCGCGGCACTGCGACCGAGGCCCCGGAAGGGTGCACGCGACTTTTTGCCTCGGCGTGGGGCCTCGAGCCGCTGCGACATAGCCAGCACAAGCAGGATGAGCACCATTTGGAGTGTGCCGTAGGCTGCCGCCGTGCCAAATTCGTTGGAGTAGATGCGGTTGTAGATTTCCACCGACAGAGGTGCATAGCGGGGCGGGTAGACCACCACGGACGCCACATATTCTCCGAAGCCCTGGATGAAGGCCATAAGCGCTCCAGCCATGATGCCGCGGGACATCAGAGGCACTGATACCGTCCTCAGCGCCCGCCATGAGCCTGCCCCCAGGCTTCGGGCAGCTTCCTCCACACTGGGATCGATCTGCGCCAGTGACGCGTTGGCGGAACGGAAGACCAAGGGGAGAAACCGGACGAAGTAGGCCACAGGGAGGATCCAGAGCGACCCGATGAGCACTTGTCCGAGATTGAAGGGAGCCGGGCTGGCAAACGCGGTGACAATGTTGACGCCGATGACGGTCCCTGGCAGGGCCCACGGCAGCATGACCATCACATCGAGGAGTCCTTTCCCGGGGCCTTTCCACCTGGTGACCACCCATGCGGCGAGGACACCGACCAGAACGCAGCCGATCATGGCCACAAACGCCATTTGTGCGCTGACCAAAATGGGGCGGAGGGAGGCCGGATCCGTGAAGATCCGGGTGAAGTTCTCAAGGGTGTACTCCGGTGGCAGGATCTGGGTGGTCCAGGAGCCGTCGACTGTGAAGGACAGCAGGGCGATTGTGGCTGGTGGTGCCATGAGGAACACAACCATCAAGAGTGAGCCGAGTCCGGCGGCTGCGCGGGGAAAAGTCCCGTGCAGTACCTTGACGGACTGGGGAGTGCCTTTCGAGGATCCCCGATGGATGCGCCGGTTTTCGTACCAGCGCATGGCCAAAAGAAAGAATATGGAGACGACGGACAGAACAACGGCTTGGGCCGCGGCCACGTCGTAGGCCCCGCTTGTCCGCGAGGCCACGATCTGCATGGTGAGCGTCTGGACGTTGTAGAACTGCGGGGCAGTGAAGGACGCCATGGACACCATGAACGTCAGGAGCGTCCCCGAGACCAGCGCCGGCGTCAGCATCGGCAGCAGTACCGTGCGCCACATCCGGAACCGGCTGGCACCCAGATTGAGCGCGGCCTCTTCCATGGAAGCGTCTGAACCGGCGAGGGCGGAGGTGACGGCCAGGTAGAAGTATGGGTACATCGTCATGGTGTGGACCAGAAGAACGCCCCAGACACCGTTTGCAGATACTGCCGCGGCGTCGGCGCCAAAGTACTGGGCCAGGAACCGCGGAATGATGCCGCTCTCCGCGTAGAGGAAGTAGAAGGAGACCGCGCCGATAAGGGGCGGCAGCGCCATGGGCAGCAGGGCAAAAAGCCGGAGGACTTTCCTGCCCGGGAAGTCGAAGCGGGACAACAGCACGGCGAGGAGAGTGCCCAACACACCGGTGGTCAGGACCGAGGCGATCGATATTCCGACCGAGAGACCCAGAGCCGTCCCGGAACTGCCGCTGACGAAACCCCGGTATGCGTTGCCGTCGCCCTGGACGCTGGTTGTGGCCGTCGCCAGCATGGGTACGACAATGTAGACCAGCAAGACAAGCACCAGCGGGGCCGCTAACAGGTAGACGAAGCGGTCCGAGGACGTGAGTTCGGATCGCTTACGGATCCTGGGGGCGGTGAGACTCACGGTTCCACCATCCACACCCGGTCCTGGTGGGGTGTCATTCCCACCAGATCGCCCGGTTCCGCCCGGTCGAAACTGTCCGGAGCGGACACTACGATTTTCTGTCCCTGCCAGTCGACCTCATAGATGTTGACGGCCCCGGTGAACTCCGCTGTGAGCACGCGTCCTTTCAGGTTTCCGGCGCTCTCGACTCCCGGGTTGACGGTCAGGACGATTGATTCAGGACGCAGCGAAATTGCCGCCTGGTCCCCAACCGAGACGCGGGCCGAGATTGTGCCTTCAACGCGCGGGGCCTTGAAAACAGATCCGTCGGCCACGCGGACACTAACAAAGCCGCCATCAGCGCCGAGGACCGTGCATGGCAGCACGTTGGAGCGGCCGATGAATCTGGCCACAAACGCAGTGGCCGGTCTGTTGTACACCTCGCGGGGCGAGGCCACTTGATGCAGCTCGCCGGCATTGAGCACTGCGACCCTGTCACTCATGGCCATGGCCTCGGCCTGATCGTGGGTGACGTAAAGGCAGGTGGTCCCCGCAGCCTTCTGCGTCGACCTGATCTCGGTGCGGGTTTGCTCTCGCAGCTTGGCATCAAGGTTGGACAGTGGCTCGTCCAACAAGAGTGCGGCCGGCCTGATGACCAGGGCGCGTGCCAGTGCCACCCGTTGCTGCTGTCCGCCCGAGAGCATATCGATGCGCCGGTCACCGAGTTCCTCGAGTCCGACTTGGACTAACGCCTCGTCGATCCGCTTGTTTTTGTCCTGCTTGGCGACGCCCCGGGCGTTTAGGCCGTAGGCCACGTTTCCGCGAACGCTCATGTGCGGAAACAAAGCGTAGTTCTGGAACACCATGCCGGTGTCACGCTTGTTGGGTGCCGTATTGGTGACGTCCCTGTCGCCGAAGTGGATGCTTCCACTGGTGGGCTGGATGAACCCGGCCACCATGCGCAGCGTGGTCGACTTGCCGCAGCCCGAAGGTCCCAGCAGGGTGAAGAACTCCCCGTCATCGATGGTGAGGGTGAGGTTTGAAACCGAAGGCTTGGCCCCCGAGTACTGTTTGCTGATCCCGTTGAGGAAGACGCTTGTCATGGTTGCTCCACAGAGGTGTCTAGGTACTGACCGGTATGTTGCGATGGCCAGCGGGGCGGGCCGGGCCCGGCCCCGCTGGTTGGGTCACTAGCTTTTGTTCTGGCCCTTGATGTTTTCGGCCCAGTACTTGCTCCACTCAGGCTCGCTCTTGTTGACGCGCTCCCAGTTGACGTCCATTTCCTTCAGGTCCAGATCTGCCAGCCAGGCCGGTTCGGTGGGAAGAGTAACCGTGGGGATCTGGAAGTACTTCTCGGACAGCTTGGTCTGTTCCTCCTGACCCAGAAGGAAGGAAAGGAACGCGTCGGCACCGGCAGAGGACGGCCCGTTCTTGATCTTCGCGACCCCGTCAATCAGCATGGGGGCCCCGGAGGCGGGTACTACCGGCGTGTAGGGCGCCTTCTGGTTTTGGATCTGCAGCATGACATCCTGCAGGTTCCAGGCGGTAACGGCGGCTTCCTGGCGCGTGATCCGCAGGTACAGATCCGTGGGATTTGCAGCGTAGACCTTGGTATTGGAGTCGAGCGCCCTCAGCCAGTCGTAGCCGGCCTCTGGGCTGCCTGCCGCGTCATACTTGCGATCGATCATGGAAGCGAAGATGCTCCGCATGGTGCCGGAGGCCAGAACATCCCGGATGGCGATCTTGTCTTTCATCTCCGGTGCGATCAGGTCGTCCCAGTCCTTGGGAGCCTCGTCGGCAGAGAGCATGTCCTTGTTGTAGAAGATGACTTCCGCCAGCTTCATCTCACCCACCCAGAGGCCCTCGGGATCACGTTGAGCTGCCGGTACAGCATCGATTACGGATTTTGGCGCTGCCGAAAGCACCTCCTCGGACGCGGCCTGCTCCATCTGCTGCTGTGTACCGCCCCACCAGATATCGCCCTGAGGGTTGGCCTTTTCCGCCTTGATGCGTTCAAGCGCTTCCTGTGCGCCGAGCGTCAGCAGCTGAACTTTTCCGGCGTACTCCGGGTTGGCCTTTTCGAAATCCGCAACTACGTCCGCCGCCAGGCCCTTGTCCCGTGCCGTGTAGATGGTCAGGGTTCCCGACCCGGCGGCGCCGGCAGACGAGCCTGAATCCTTGGGCGCATCCAGCCCACAGGCCGTCATTCCAAGGGTGAGCGCGAGACCGCCGGCAAGAAGTGCGAATCTCAAGGGTCGTGACGTCATTGATTTTCTCCTATTGATTTTGTTGGCTGATTGGTTCGAATAAGTCATATGTCCGGTCATCCGACTGCCCCGGCGAAGAGAACGGCAGGTGCCTTGACCACTCTCGCGATGGCGCCGTGCAGGATGGCCGCATTTCCGAGTTCGGCAAAAACAACTTCCGTCGGAGACGGCGCGGCACTTTGTACCCGGTCGCGGAGCTGCTGGCGTGCCTGTTCGCCCAGGGCCACGGCATCGCCGGAGAAGATCACTCTTGCCGGGTTCACCACGCAAACGCACACGATGGCGGCAAATGCCCAAGCCCTCACCACGTCGTCGAGAAGTTGGCGGGCCACAGTCGAGTCGGTGGCGCAGAGCATTTCAATGGCCGTCTCGTGGGGTAGCACCAACCCGAGTCGGGCGGCCTCCTCCTGGATCCCGGCCGCCGTCCAGCGCTTCTCGAAGTCTCCCCGGTCTCCATGCGGGCCGGCTTCCAGTCCCTGCGGGAGGAACCCGATTTCACCCGCGGACCGGGACGCACCGTCCAGAACCTCTCCGCTGGAGATGATCGTGGCACCGATACCTTCCGCGATATGAATCAGCACGAGATCGTCCACACCATTACCCGCACCATCCACCCGCTCCCCCAGCGCGATGAGATTGACGTCATTTTCCACCGTGGTCCGGAGTTTCGTCGCCGCTTCCAACTCGTCTGCCAGGCGGAGGTGTGCCACCGGGCCAAAAGCCGGAGACAGGGCAAGCGAACCGTCAGAGGCGACCACGCCAGGCAATGCCACCACAACGTGCACGGGGGGAATACCTGCCCGGCGATGCAGCGTCATGACCACACTCGCGGTGCTTCCAACGGGATCCTGCGGGTCGAATTCCTGTTCTGCCGAGTCAAGCCGCGTGCCCTCAAGGTCAATCACGGCACACCAGATCCGGGCGCCACGGAGGCCGACAACGGCTATGGTCACTGCCGATCTATTGAGTTCAATCAGCGTCCGCCGCCGCCCGCCGGTAGATTCCTGCTGCCCCACAACGCGCAGATATCCCGCCTCGCTGAGCTCCTGCACAATGCCCGTAACGGTGGATGGACTATATCCAGTCCTGTGCGCCAGATCAGTCCGGGCCAACGGTCCCGCCGCCAGTAACGTTCCGAAGATTGCACCTGAGCGGATTCTGCGCAGCGCATCCCGCCCAGTGGGGGCCGCAGGCTGTGACTCGGATAACATTCTTACTTTATACGGTGAATAAAGTAAGAATGCAAGGGTAAGGGACCTCTTCTCGGATGAAACAAACGGGGCGACGGGCCGCGTGCAGACGCACCGGGCACAATCGTCCTCTGGTGCTGCTTGCAGACATTGGGACAGAGCGGCAGCACCCGGAGGCGTGGTCCAAAGGCTCGCGGGCCCTGGGCTGCGGTCACTTCAGAGTCCAGTTCCCTGCACCGTTCTGAGCCAGTAGCTGTAACGGCGACAAACCCGCCATCACTCGCGCTAGTGGAGCCGAGCACACCCGCCTCGGTAGCCTGTTGCCCATGAGCATCAAACTGGAGAACGTCGGCATCGCCGTGCGCGACCTCGAAGCCGCCATCGCCTTCTTCACCGATCTCGGCCTCACGGTCATCGGCCGGGACACGGTCATCGGCGACTGGACCGACACCGCCGTCGGCCTGGACGGCAACCACGCCAAGATCGCCATGCTGCAGACGCCGGACGGGCACGGACGGCTGGAACTCTTTGAGTACCTCCATCCGGACCCGATCGAGACGGAGCCAACCCTTCCCAACGAGATCGGCATGCACCGGGTCGCGTTCTCCGTCGACAACCTCGACAAGGCCCTGGAAACAGCCGCGAAGCACGGCTGCCATCCGCTCCGCGGCGTGGCGACCTACAAGGACATCTACAAACTCACCTACGTGCGCGGCCCCAGCGGCATCATCGTGATGCTTGCCGAGGAGCTTAGGAAGACCTGACGCCGGGCACTCGCCCGGACGTCCCTAGCTGGCCGGGTCGTACTGGAACGCGCGGACCTCCTGTGCGCAGCGGCACGCGGCCGCGATCTTGGCGGCCCACTCCAGCGCCGCCTCGTACGAGGGCAGCTCCAGCACCGAGTAGCCGCCCTCGATCTGTGACGTCTGCGGGTAGGTGCCCTCGCGCGCGGTCCCGTCGGCGTCGACCATCACGGGCGGGACGCTCTCATTGATGCCGCCGCCGAACACCCAGACGCCGGCGTCCTTCGCTGCCTGGACGACGGCGTGTGCCGCGTCCGCAACGGCCGGCAGCTCCGCCTCGGGGACCTCCATGGCGGCACTCGGGAACGAAATCAGGTACTTGGTCATCGCGGCACTCCTTCGTCGCAGCACGGGGATCGCGTTCATCCTCGCCGACGCCCCCGCGCCGCGCAAGGTCCCGCGGGCCCGGAGCGCTGCAGCAGCTCAGGGACGTCGTGAGTCAGCATCCTCCGGGGCGCGCCTGGGGCGCCTGCTCGATTCCCGCGGAATGAGGGTGGGCATGAATTTCCGGACCCGGGGCTCCTTGTCCGGTTCGGTGATGAGGCTGATGGCGGCCCTGGCGATCTGGTCCAGAGGGACCCGGACGGACGTGAGGGGCGTCGGCAACATCGCCGAGAGCGGGGTGTCGTTGTAGCCGACCAGTGCCAGATCAGTACCGACCGTGAGTCCGTGCCGGTGCGCCGCTGCGATGATGCCCAGGGCGATGTTGTCGTTGGCGGCGAATATTGCCTGCGGCCGGCGGCTCGCGCCGAGCAGGCGTTCCCCGGTCAGGAGACCGTTTTCGATGCCGTAGCCGCCGGCCTGCACCCATTCCTCCGGCAGCCCGAGACCTGCCTCGTCCAGCGCCCGCCGGGCTCCGGCCAGGCGGCCGACGGCTGTGGAGGTGAAGGACGGTCCCGTCACGACTGCGATGTCCCGATGACCCAGGTCGATCAGATGCCGGACGGCCAGATAGCCGCCCACCTCGTCGTCCCCCAGGGCGGACGGGCTGACCCCGTCGGTGCGCAGAACGAGCGCGTGCGTGACGCGGCGTTCCCGCAGGAGGCGGGGAAGCTCGTCGTCCAGGCGGGCTGTCGCCAGGATGAGTCCGTCAACATTCCGGTCAAGGAGCGTCTCGGCCGCGCGGCGTTCATCGTCCGGCTCGTCCCCGCTGGTAGCGACCATCGCAAAATAGCCGCGGTCGGCGGCTGCCCGTTCGAGTTCTTCGAACATCAGGGCCATCACGGTATCGCTGAGCCGCGGCACAAGGACTCCGAGGGTCCGGGTTTCACCCCGGCGGAGGCTGGAAGCGAAGGAGTTTCTCCGGTAGCCGAGCTCTTCGGCGATCTTCCGGACATGCGCAGCGGCCGCCGAACGCGAGGTGGTGCGTTCGTCCAGGGCGCGGCTGGCAGTGGAGATGCTCACGCCGCTGGCCGCTGCGACGTCCTTGAGCGTGACGATGACGCCGGGGGCTGCCGGGTCCATGGCGGGTCTCCTTCCAAGCAGGGGCGTTACAGACACTCTATTCCTCCTTCTTGCAAACGTTCTCTTGACAGTGAGCTGCGACACGTGTCATATTGAAAACGTTCCCGCAAACGTTCTCACGGAAGCGGGACTACCGACCATCAAAGAAGACAAGAAGGTAGCTGTTATGACACTCGATCTCCGCGGCCTCAGCCCCGCACCTGTCACCCCGTTCACCGAAGATGGCGCTGTCGACTACGCTGCAATCCAGCGTCTGGGTTCATGGCTCGGATCGATTGAGGGCGTGAAGAGCCTCGTCGTCCTGGGGCACGCCGGCGAAGGCACGTTCCTCACCGAGGAGGAGCAGCTGGACGTTATCCGCGCGTTCGTGGCGTCGACCGACGGCCGTGTACCGGTCGTGGCCGGCATCACCAAGGAGGGCAACAAGACCGCCGCCCTCGAGGCCAAAAAGGCCGTCGAAGCCGGCGCGGCAGCCGGTCTCGTCTACCCCTCACACGGGTGGCTGCGCTTCGGATACCAGGACGGCGCACCCCAGTCGCGCTACAAGGAGATCTACGAAGAGTCCGGCCTGCCGCTGATCCTCTTCCAGTACCCCGACAACACCAAGGCGAGCTACAACCTCGACACTCAGCTGGAGATCGCCGGCCAGGAGGGCGTCTTCGCCACAAAGAACGGTGTCCGGAACATGCGCCGGTGGTACACGGAGATCCCTGCGCTGCGCGCCGCGTACCCCGAGCTGCAGATCCTGTCCTGCCACGACGAGTACCTGCTGCCGACGATGTTCGATGTCGACGGTCTCCTCGTCGGCTACGGCAACATCGCCCCCGAACTGCTCGTCGAACTCATCGAAGCCGGCAAAGCCCAGGACTACCCCCGCGCCCACGCAATCCATGAGCGCCTGCTCCCGGTCACCAAGAACGTGTACCACCGCGGCTCCCACATGGAAGGCACCGTCGCTCTGAAGTGGGGTCTCGTGAACCGGGGCATCCTGGACCACGCCACAGTGCGCACCCCGCTCCTGCCCCTGACCGAGGGCGCCGATACCGAAATCGCGGAAGCCTTCGCCGCCGCAAACATCGGCAAGGTCACCACCACCGCTGCCGTCTGACCCCCACCCATCACGGGTCCTCACGGGCGGCGGGCCCCCTGGCCCGCCGCCCGTGCCCCAGCTTTTTACTCTCCACCCCGGGCCAACGACACCCCCAGCAATGTCGCTGTAGAAGGAGGACTCGCCGATGCGCGAGCAGAATAAGACCATCAGCCGCTCAGGTCACAGGGAAGAACAGATGGCAACCCAGCAAGGACACCAGGCCGAAGACGCCACGAAAAAACAACGCACTTTCCTGGGCTACCTGGCCCTGATGGGCCCGGCCTTCGTCGTGGGCGCCTGGCAGTTCGGCCCCGGCAACCTCACCACCGCCGTGCAGGCCGGCAGCCGCTTCGACTACACCCTGGTGTGGGTCATTGCAGTCTCCACCATCCTCATGATCTTCTTCACCGACATGAGCGTCCGGCTCGGCATCGCCACACCCACGTCCCTGATCACTTCCATCAAGGAACACCTCGGCAGGCCGTTTGGCGTCCTGGCCGGCTTCGGCGTCTTTGGCATCACCTTGATGTTCTCCGTCGGCAACGCCGTCGGTTCCGGCCTCGGCCTGTCCTTGGTATTCGGGGGATCCCCTGTCCTGTGGACCGTCGTCTGCACAGCAGCGGTCGCCCTCGTCCTTGCCTTCCGCAACGTTTACGGAATCGTCGAAAAAGCCCTGCTGGTCATCGTCGCCCTCATGGCCGTTGCGTTCGTGGCCAGTGCCGTCGTCGCCCAGCCCGACTGGTACCGGGCCCTTGAAGGCGCCATTCCCTCACTGCCCGCCGGCAGCGAGATCCTGGTGGTCGCACTGGTCGGAACAAACTTCTCGATCAACGCCGCGTTTTACGCCTCCTACGGCATCAAAGAACACAAGCGCACCCGCACCGACTACCGTGACATCACCCTTGTCGACACCATCCCCGGGATCGTCGCCCCCGGCATCATGACCGCCCTGGTCATCCTTGTTTCGGCCTCAGTCCTGGGCCAGACCGGCGGCGAAGCGACATCAATCGGCGCACTGGCATCCATCTTCGAACCCCTCGCCGGGCCCGGGGGCTCGATGCTCTTCGCGCTGGGCCTTTCCGGCGCCGCGTTCTCCTCGATGATCGCCAACGCCACAGCAGGCGGCACCATGCTCTCCGATGCCATGGGCCGTGGAGCAAAGGCGGGCTCACCCGCTGCCCGGATCGTCACAGGTGTGATTCTCAGCTTCGGGCTGATCATCACCCTCTCATTCCAGTCCTCACCTGTGGGCCTGATCGTCATCGCCCAGTCCCTCACCGTGCTCATCGCCCCGCTGCTCGGCGTCCTGTTGATCATCATGAGCAACAAGACGGCGGTCATGGGCGAACTCCGCAACAAGTGGTGGCACAACCTCTTCGCCGTCGTCGGGCTGGTCACCATCGTGGCTTCGTCCGTGCGCCTTATCACCCTCCTCCTCGGGTAACGGCCAAGGCAAACGGCAGAACAGGCGGCGCCCTCCCGGGGCACCGCCTGTTCTGGGTTATCGGCGCGCAGCCGGCTCAGCCCATCCCGCGCCGGGCCCGCTACCCGCCCAGCACCACGTTCACCGGCGGCTCCCCCGCCAGCATCAGGTCGATCTGCCGCTGCAACAGCTTCCCCATCCGCGGGCGCATGGCCGAACTGGCCCCGCCCACGTGCGGGCTGATGATGACGCCGGGGGTCCGCCACAGCGGGTGGTCCTGCGGCAGCGGTTCGGGGTCGGTGACGTCCAGAGCGGCGCGGATCCGGCCCGCTCCCGTGTGCTTCACCAGGGCGTCGGTGTTCGCCACCGGTCCGCGCGCCACGTTGACCAGCAGCGCGCCGTCGGGCATGGCCGCGAGGAAGGCGTCGTCGATCAGGTGGCGGGTGGCGTCGCTGAGCGGCACGCCCACCACCACGATGTCGTGTTCCGGGAGCAGGCTGTGCAGCTCGCCGATGCCGTGGACGTGCCCGCGGGCATCCTCCCGTGCGCGGCTGGCCACCCGGGTCACTGTGGTTTCGAACGGCAGGAGCCGGTCCTCGATCGCCTTGCCCACCCCGCCGTAGCCGACAATCAGCACCCGCCGGTCCGCGAGGCTGGCGGTGGGCCGGGTCTCCCAGCGGCCCTCCCGCTGGTTGGCCAGCAGCCGCGGGAACTCGCGCTGGCTGGCCAGAATGAGGGCCAGGGTCAGCTCGGCGGTGGAGGTCTCGTGCACGCCGGCCGCATTGGCGAACACCCGCCCCTCCGGCAACTGCTCTGCGACGCCGTCGTAACCGATCGACTGGCTCTGCACCAGCCCGGTGTCAACCTGTTCCAGCCCGCGCAGCACCTCCGTGCCGCCCATGTAGGGCTGGACCACGATGTCGATCCGCGCCGCGGGCGGTTCCCCGGAAAGGTCCCATTCGACGACGGCGACGTCCGGGTGCGGCGCCAGGTACTCGCGCAGGGTGGGATCCGGCAGGCTCACGGTTATCTTCTTCGGCATAGCTGCCAGCCTAACGGTGCAGGCGGGGGTGGGTGCGGCGGCCCCCATCATCCACTGCTCCGCTACCGCCCTATTGGAGCCCCATAAGGGCGGTAGCGGAGCAATCGACGGGGGCGGCGCGCCCGACGGCGGCGCAAGCCCAGCTGGGAGTTTGCCCTCACCTTCGCGGCGCACCGCGCGGCTTTTGGACATGTCCCCCGGGCGGGCATAAATTGCAGGAAACCCCGCCCTTGATTGATCCGGAAGGCCCTGCGTCATGAACACCTCGGGACCCTCCCGCCCTGCCGCCAAGCCCCTCACTGCGCAGGGGAAACTGCTCCTGGTCTGGGCGTCCGCCGTCCTTGTGGTGCTGGGCATGGTCACCGCCGCCGTGGTCCGCACGGGGCCGGAACCCCGGACCGGATTCCTGGCCGCCGTCGAAAGCCAATGGGAGGAACCGCCCGCGGAGGCGGCCCCGGCGGCGGAAGCCCCGCGGCCCGCCGTCGACCTTGACACCGTTGACGCCGGGATTTCCCGGATCCTTGCCGAAAACGCCGGCTACCGGATCGGCGTCGTCCTCGCCGACACCCACGGCGGCGAGCCGCGCAGCTACGGCGACGGCACTGAATTCGTCGCGGCCAGCACCGCCAAAATCATCACGGCGGCCGCCTACTACCACCTCGTGGAGACCGGCGAGAAGAAGCTGGACGTGCCGCTGGGCAGCTACGACGCGCAGTTCCAGCTCCAGGCGATGGTCAACGCGAGCAGCAACGACGCCTGGCTGCTGCTGATGCAGGACATCGGCTACCCGGAGCTGATTGAGTACGCCGCATCGATCGGGATCAGCTACGACCCGGAAGAGAACCTGCTGACCGCAGCCGAGATGGCGTCAGTGCTCACGCAACTGTCCGCGGGCACGCTGCTCAACGCGGAGCACACGCAGGAACTGCTCGGCTACATGCAGAAGACCAACAACGAGCGGCTCATTCCGGCGGCCGTCGGGCCGGACATCACCGTGCAGCACAAGTACGGCGAGCTGGAGGGCTACGTGCACGACGCCGCCCTCCTGACCCGCGGCGAGCACTCGTTCGCGCTCACCATCTACACGTGGGGTGAGGACGGCGAGAGCGAGGAACGCCTGGCGGCCATCCACCAGCTGACTGACGTGGTGGCCACGGCGCTGCGGGGGTAGGTGGCCCGACGGCGGGCGGCCTGCCGCCGTCGACCGCTGTTAACGGCGGGAGCCCCCGCTGCACCTGGGTGCAACGGGGGCTCCGCCTTGGAAAACCGGGGTTAGCGGCCGAACAGTTTCGCGAAGAAGCCGGTCTTGGTGCTGGCTTCACCCTCGTGGCCCTTGCAGCGGTCGGCGCTCCTGACGCCGGCCATGACCTGGTCAACGTGCTGGCCGCAGCCGGCCCAAGTGGTCTTACCGCACTTCTTGCATGCAACCTGTCGGCACATCTGGTTCTCCTTGTTGGTAGGTCCGTTGTCACAACTATACCCCCTGGGGTATGTGGCGCCAAATGGCGGGAACACCCTGTTCCCTGCCGGCGTTGGTTCCGTACAGTGGCACCAGCGCCGCGCACGCACTGACTTCGCACCGTACCGAGAGGACCGCTGACATGGCTTACATCAAGGTTGGAACCGAGAACAGCACCGACGTCGAGCTCTACTACGAAGACCACGGCACCGGGCAGCCGGTGGTCCTCATCCACGGCTACCCGCTGGACGGATCCTCCTGGGAGAAGCAGACCACGGCCCTGCTGGGCGCCGGCTACCGCGTCATCACGTACGACCGCCGCGGGTTCGGCAAGTCCAGCAAGCCCACCGACGGCTACGACTACGACACCTTCGCCGCGGACCTCAACACCCTCATGACCACCCTGGACCTGAACGACGCCGTCCTGGTGGGCTTCTCGATGGGAACCGGCGAGGTGGGCCGCTACCTGGGCACCTACGGCTCGGCCCGGGTGGCGAAGGCGGCGTTCCTCGGCTCGCTGGAGCCCTACGTCCTGCAGACCGAGGACAACCCCGACGGCGTCCCGCAGTCCGTGTTCGACGGCCTGCTGGAAGCTGTCACCGCGGACCGCTACGCCTTCTTCACCGAGTTCTTCAAGAACTTCTACAACAGCGACACCTTCCTGGGCACGCCGCGGCTGTCCGAGGAAGTGATGCGCGCCGGCTGGAACCTCGCCACCTCCGGCGGCCCCACCGCGTCCGTGGCCGCGCAGCCCACCTGGCTCACCGACTTCCGCGCCGACATCCCCAAGATCGACGTCCCCGCGCTGATTGTCCACGGCACCGCGGACAACATCCTGCCGATCGACGTCACGGGCCGGCAGTTCGCGAAGGCCCTGCCCAGCGCCGAGTACGTGGAGATCGACGGCGCCCCGCACGGCATGCTCTGGACCCACGCCGCCGAGGTCAACGAGGCGCTGCTGGCGTTCCTGGGGAAGTAGGGGCGGGGCTCTGCCGCTTCGCGGCGTCCGGGGGCACCGTTCGCGGCGACTTCCGGCCGTCCGGGGGCACTCTTCGCGGCACCCTCCAGCCATCCGGGGGCACTTTGACAAGGGACACGCGGCCGCCGTCGTAAATTACGACGGCGGCGGGCACCAAAGTGCCCCCGGACCGCCGGGCTGTCGACACGGGCCGGCACCCAAAGCGCCTCGGACCGCGTGCCCAACAGCGTAAATCAGCCGGGGGCCGGTTGCCCGGCAGATCAGAGACCTGGTGCTGGCTCGGGCTCCAGGCACCGCCGCCGCGTCGAGTCCGTCGCCGCGCGGCCGCGACCTCCGGCCGCCCGGGGGCACTTCGACACGGGCCACGCGGCCGCGGGCGTGGGTTCGACGCCGGGAGGCGGCAAAGTGCCCCCGCACCGCCTGGCGCGAGGAGGTTTGCCTAGAACAACGAGCCCTCCACGGCGACCTCCGGCCGTCCGGGGGGCACCCTTCGCGGCCACCTCCGGCCGTCCGGGGGCACTTCGACACAGGACACGCGGCCGCCGTCGTGGATTTCGACGTCGGAGGGCACCAAAGTGCCCCCGGACCGCCGGGCCGCGAGGAGGTTTGCCTAGAACAACGAGCCCTCCACGGCGACCTCCGGCCGTCCGGGGAGCACCCTCCACGGCCACCTCCGGCCGTCCGGGGGCACTTTGACACGGAACACGCGGCCGCCGTCGTGGATTTCGACGTCGGAGGGCACCAAAGTGCCCCCGGACCGCCGGGCCGCGAGGAGGTTTGCCTAGAACAACGAGCCCTCCACGGCGACCTCCGGCCGTCCGGGGGCACTTTGACACGGGACACGCGGCCGCCGTCGTGGATTTCGACGTCGGCGGGCACCAAAGTGCCCCCGGACCGCCGGTGCGCACCCTGACTGCAGGCGGCGAGGGGCCCTGCCTAGAACAACGAGCCCGTCTGCCCGCCATCCGCGGCGGCCGTCAGGTCGTGGATGGCCTCTGTCCGTGCGGGGACACTGTCCAGGCCGGCGCCCTTGGTGAAGATCACCACGGCCTAGGCCTTGGCGTCCTTGGCGAGGAGCACGAAGCAGTTCCCCCATAAGAAGAGGCGGACCAGGGACGAGCCATCACGAGCGCAGAGCCCCCGCACCGCCCGGCGCGGTCCCCGGGCAGAATGCTCATCCGCGGGCCCGTCCCAAAGCGCCTCCGTACCGTCCGACGCGGACCCCTTGCCGAGCGGATGCGACGTCCTAGGCTGAGGGATCCCCTGATCTGGACCGGTTCGCGCGGTGCGCAGCCTGGTCTGTCCCCAGCTCGGACCGCCGATCCGCGTGCAGGCGGTAAAACTCGAGCACCTCGGCTTCCAACGCCGCATCGAAGCACACCACGGATTCGATCACGGGTGCTGCCGAAGGTGCGCGGGCCGCGCCTACGAGAAAGTCTTTCGCCGGAGCTCTCAGCTCCACGCTGAGGACTTTCCGGCGGCGCCTCTTGACCCTGGTGACGCGAAATGAAGCAATTGCCTCCCAAGGCACCCGGTAGGACGGCCCAAGGGTATGGACGTTCACGCCGTCGGAGTCCAAGGAGAGGATCGGCTGCAGCTTGCCCCAGCTCTTCTGCTCCTGGGCGCTAATCAGCCACGGCGCGGCCATGAGGAAGAGGCCCAGAAGGAACAGCAGGGGCGTGGGGATACCCCTGGAACGCGACAATCCGGCCATCCATTCGCCGTCGAGCATGTGCCTGACAGCCCCGATGGTCGCGGCCAGCCCCAGGACGATGAGAAACGCGGAGATCAACTTCAGGTAAAGGCTGAGGCGGAAGGGGCCGGGGCCCACCGCAGGATTGCTGTTCATCAGAGTCAGGCTGCGGCCACCGCCGACCCACCACCCTTCCGGGCGGCTGGTTCGGGTCTTTGACGTTTGTAGTTCAGACACGATTGCCCCCTCCCCCGGGACGCCTAGACCTCGTCGTCCCAGGTGCCAGCGTCCGCGGCGTCCTCGGGCTTATCCTCTGCGTCCGGATCCCCGGACCCTACGTAGGCCGCCGGCACCGTTCCCGCGGCCTGGGTCAGCTGTTCCTCGCGGATGTTACCCGCCTCGTGCGGTTCGGCGTGCGGCTGGCGGGCCTCGACGGCGTCCGGGTCGCCGGGACCGCGCAGTCCGGCCGGGTCGACGGCCGGTTCGTTCGGATCACTCATGACACTGCCTTTCATCCGTGGACGGGGAGGCTTCCCACACTAACGTGGTGCACGGAGCGCCGCTCCGCCACCGGGCCCGCGGGCACGTCATCGACCGGCTCAGGGAGTTGACACCGGCAGGCCGGTACGGTTCACTTTTTGCATATGCTGAAATAACAGTTCCATGATGCGGAATGTATTGTCCGCATAGCCCTACACCGTGGATGCCAGCATCAAACACGAGGATCCGCCTCATGCACCTTAACGAGTTCAACGCGGCCGGCCGGGACGAGGCCGACGCCACACTCCGGCCCTGCCTGGACATCCAGCGCTGGGTCGACGGGCTGGCCGACGCCCGCCCCTACCCCAGCCTCGACTCGCTCCTGGACGCGGGACGCCTCACGGCCAACCCGTTCACCCCTGCCGAGATCGACGCCGCACTGGCGCACCACCCGCGGATCGGCGAGCGGGCGCAGGGAAACAGCACGGAAGCCAAGCTGTCCCAGGCGGAACAGGCCGGACTCGGCGAGGCCGATGCCGCCGTCGCGCGGGCCCTGGCGGATGGCAACCGGGCCTACGAGGAGAAGTTCGGGCAGGTGTTCCTGATCCGCGCCGCCGGACGCAGCCGCGAGGAGATCCTGGCGGCCCTGAACACCAGGCTCACCCACACTCCGGAGGAAGAACAGGAAATCATCGGCCAGCAGCTGCGGGAGATCGCGGTGCTCCGACTCGAAGGGCTGATTGAACAATGAGCATGTCCCACGTCACCACCCACATCCTCGACACCGGCTCCGGCAGGCCCGCGGCGGACGTCCCGGTCACCCTGCACATGCTCGACGGCGAGCGCTGGGTCCAGATCGCGGAAGGCACCACGGACGGGGACGGCCGCGTCAAGCAGCTGGGCCCGGACCGGCTGCCCACCGGCACCTACCGCCTGGCGTTCGACACCGGCAAGTACTTCGCCGCCAGCGGGACCGAAACATTCTTCCCGGAGGTCATCCTCACCTTCGGCGTGCTGGAATCCGAGGACCATTACCACGTGCCGCTCCTGCTGAGCCCATTCGCGTACTCCACGTACCGGGGCAGCTGACCCTACGCACGACGCACCACGAGACGAAGGGCCCGGGGCACCGCCGCGGGCCCTTTTGCACGCCTCACAACCCCAACGCGGGGTCAGATATCCCGTGCTGGACTCCGTGGCGGTCACGCTGTGGCACTGCCTCGCCCTGGCGGGTGCGCCGCTGCTGGACCCGCACTGGGGCCGGCTCCTGGCCTGAGCCGGGGGGGGGAACCCGATCGGTCCTTGAAGGACCGGTCCTCAAGAGAAGGACATCACCGCATGAAATTTGCACGCCTCGGCGCCGCCGGCGCCGAAACCCCCGCCATCATGGACGGCGGCACCTACTATTCCCTGGCCGGACTCACCCCGGACCTGAACGCGGACTTCTGGTCCTCCGGCGGTCCTGCCCGCGCAGCAGCCGCCCTGGCGGCCGGGGAACTGCCGGAAATGGATGCCGCGGGACTCCGCATCGGCGCCCCCATCACCCGGCCCTCATCCGTGTTCGGCATCGGACTGAACTACGCCGCGCACGCCGCCGAGTCGGGTTCCGAACCACCCACGGCGCCGGTCCTGTTCCAGAAGGCTCCCAACACCGTGGTGGGACCCTACGACCCCGTCGCCATCCCCCGCGGTTCCACCAGGACGGACTGGGAAGTCGAACTCGGCGTGGTCATCGCCACCCGCGCCTCCTACCTCGAGTCACCAGCGGATGCGCTCAGCCATATTGCCGGCTTCGTCACGGTCAACGACCTGTCCGAGCGGGCCTTCCAGCTGGAAGGTCCCGGCGGCCAGTGGTCCAAGGGCAAGAGCTGCGCCGGGTTCTGCCCCACCGGCCCGTACCTGGTCACCCCGGAGGACGTGGACCCGGGCAACCTGCGGCTGCGCAGCTGGGTGAATGGGGAGCCGCGCCAGGACTCCACCACGCAGGACCTGATCTTTGACGTGGCCACCCTCATCCACGACCTCAGCCAGTACCTGGTCCTGGAACCCGGCGACCTGATCTGCACCGGAACCCCTGAGGGCGTGGCCCTGTCCGGACGCTTCCCTTATCTCAAAGCCGGGGACGTCGTGGAGATAGAAGTATCCGGGCTTGGACGCCAGCGCCAGGAGTTCATCCGCGCCTGACCGCTGTCACAATCCGCCCACAGGCTGCCGGCACGCTGTGGGCGGCGGCCGGCAGACCGCCTGTTTTGACTGCCCGCAATCGGCTCAGTATTCTCGAAATGCAAGAAAGTTTTCTCACAGAATGAAAACTTGAGCCGACCATTCAATGACGAAAAGAGGTTGGACGTGGCTGCAGGAGAAGAGACCTCCCATATCCTCAGCGGGTTGACTAACCAGCTGCCTGATCGTGATCCGGAAGAGACCGCCGAGTGGCTGGAGTCCCTGGATGCTTTGATTCAGGA
>NZ_JBQQCH010000009.1:0-193616 GCF_052245515.1 Pseudarthrobacter sp. 1C304
ACCTGCTCGCCAAGGACCAGGACGGGTCCCTCGTGAAGATCATGAACGAGACCGTCGACGGGGACTACCAGACCTACAAGGCCGAGTCCGGCGCGTTCGTCCGCGAGCACTTCTTCGGGCAGACCCCGCAGACCAAGGAACTGGTCCAGGACCTCACCGATGACCAGATCTGGAACCTCAAGCGCGGCGGCCACGACTACAACAAGGTCTACGCCGCGTACAAGGCCGCAACCGAGTTCAAGGGCAAACCCACCGTCATCCTGGCCCACACGGTCAAGGGCTACGGCCTGGGCACCCACTTCGAGGGCCGCAACGCGACCCACCAGATGAAGAAACTCACCCTCGCGGACCTCAAAGCCTTCCGCGACCACCTCCGCATCCCCATCACCGATGACCAGCTCGAAGCGGACCTCTACCGTCCCCCGTACTACCACCCCGGCCCCGACGCCCCCGAAATCCAGTACCTCATGGAACGCCGCAAAGCCCTCGGCGGCTTCGTCCCCGAACGCCGGGCGGCCCACGCCCCCGTGGAGCTGCCTGACCCGAAAACCTTTGAGGTGGCCCGCCGCGGCTCCGGAAAGCAGAAGGCCGCCACGACCATGGCGTTTGTACGCCTGCTGAAAGACCTGCTCCGGGACAAGAAGTTCGGACACCGCATTGTCCCGATCGTGCCGGATGAATCGCGCACGTTCGGCATGGACGCGTTCTTCCCGACGGCGAAGATCTACAACCCGGACGGCCAGGGCTATCTTTCGGTGGACCGGGACCTGGTGCTCGCCTACAAGGAATCCGCCCAGGGCCAACTGATCCACCCGGGCATCAACGAGGCCGGCGCCGTGGCAGCCTTCACCGCGGCGGGCACGTCCTACGCCACCCACGGCGAACCGCTGATCCCGATCTACGTCTTCTACTCGATGTTCGGCTTCCAGCGCACCGGCGACTCCTTCTGGGCCGCCGCGGACCAGATGACCCGCGGGTTCATCATCGGCGCCACCGCCGGCCGCACCACCCTCACCGGTGAAGGCCTGCAGCACGCCGACGGCCACTCCCCCATCCTGGCCGCCACCAACCCCGCCGTCGTCACCTACGACCCCGCCTACGGCTACGAAATGGGCCACATCATCCGGGACGGACTGGAGCGGATGTACGGTCCGGGCCCGCAAGACCGCAACCTGATGTATTACCTCACGGTCTACAACGAGCCCATCCTCCAGCCCGCCGAACCCGAGAACCTCGACGTCAACGGTGTGCTGAAGGGCATCTACCGGGTGTCGGCGTCGGAGCTGGAGGGTCCCAAGAGCCAGATCCTGGCCTCCGGGGTCTCCGTCCCCTGGGCCCTCGAAGCCCAGCGGATCCTGGCCGAGGACTGGGGCGTTTGCGCCGACGTCTGGTCCGTGACGTCCTGGAATGAGCTCCGCCGGGACGGGCTGGCCGCCGAGGAGGAAGCCTTCCTCAACCCCGGCCAGCCCGCCCGCGTCCCGTTTGTCGCCCAGCAGCTGGCTGGCGCCACCGGCCCGATCGTGGCCGTCACGGACTACATGAAGGCCGTCCCGGACCAGATCCGCCAGTTCCTGCCGAACGAGTTCGCCTCGCTCGGCGCGGACGGGTTCGGGTTCTCCGACACCCGCGCCGCAGCCCGCCGCTTCTTCAAAAACGACACCCACTCGATTGTGGTGAAGACGCTGCAGCTGCTCGCGGCGAGGGGCGAGGTGGAGGAGGGCGCGCCGTCGTACGCAATGGACCGCTACAAGCTCCTGGACGTCACGGCCGGCACCACCGGAGGCGCGGGCGGCGACGCCTGAGCCCGTCGGGTGCGCAGTTCGCGGCAGTGTTCAGGCCCGGGACTGCCGTGAACTGCCAACTCGGTGCATAGGCTGGGGCCATGACGGACTCACAACCGACGACGGCGGTGCTGCTCGCCGCGGGCGCCGGGACGCGGCTGGGGCTCGGGCCCAAGGCGCTGCTCCCGTTCCGCGGTCGCGCGCTCGTTGAGGTCCTGGCGGACGTGCTGCTCGACGGCGGCTGCCGGGAGGTGGTGGCGGTGCTCGGCGCGGGCGCGGCGGCCGTCCGCGCCGCTGCGGACCTTAGCCGGTGCCGGGTGGTCGAGAACCCGGACTGGGCCGGCGGCATGGGCGGCTCGTTCCGGGCGGGGCTGGCCGCGGCCGCCCCGGGGCACCATGTGCTCATGGCCCTGGTGGACCAGCCCGGCCTGCGCCCCGAGACGGTCTCGCGGCTGCTCGCATCGCACCGGCCCGGCCGGGTGACAGCCGCCGCCTACCGCGGCCCGGACGGGACGCTGAAGCGCGGCCACCCCCTGGTGCTGGACGCCAGCCTCCGCGCGGAGGCCGCTGAAACGGCAGCGGGCGACGCCGGCGCCCGGCACTTCCTGCAGGCCCACCCGGACCTCATCGACCTGGTGGACTGCAGCGACCTCTCCGACGGCGAAGACGTGGACACCAAGGACCAGCTGCACCTGCTGGACTGACGCCAGCCCTCAACCAAACTTGCTGGGTGTGCACCTTTCCCGGCCCGGATGGATCAGCTCACAGTTACTCCCGAGCCTGCGGCTCCACGGGGTCAGAGCCCCCTTCCGGAGTGCCCATGTCCGGGTCAATCGAGTTGGCTATGCCCGCAAGGTAAGAGTCCCTGGCAGAGACGTCGTCGGTCTGTCCCTCGATGTGTTCGCCACCGTGAACATGCCGCGCGTCTGGCACCGGCTTCCCTGCTTTTTCTCCGTCACCCATATTGACCTTCCTCCTTGAAAAAATTTGAATCACTGATCGGTGGAACCCGCTCCGGCACTTCAGCCATGAGCCTAGCGTGATATCGGGGGGCCCCGCCCTCACCCCCGCAGGCCTCGGCGCAAATCCGGCGATGCTCATGCATTCGGCGTGCTGTTCGCATTCGTCCCCGCACGCAACTGGGGTAGTGGCTACCTGATCGGAGGGTGCATGACGACCTGCCGCGACGTCCGCCGGCGCCGCAGTTTAAGTCTCCTCGGGGTTCCGGTCCCATGCCTCCGCCCGATAACATGCGAACCCGTACGGGGGGCTCTCAAGCCTGCGCGGCGTTCAGAGCGAGCGAGATGGGCAAGCATGCCGCAGATAAACGTCATCCAAAGCACCGCAGTGAGAAGGACGACACCAATCAGGGTCAAAGAATCCATCTGAGACCTCCCGCGGTGGGCCGGCTGGAACGCCGCCGGCCCGTTCGTTTCCGTCACTCATTCAAGGAGACCTCCTTGAATGATCGCAGGTTTAGCCTTCCTCGGGAAGCATCTCGAGCCCGGAATGGGTGCTGATGTACCGGCTCGGACTGAGCCGGAAACGCATCGCTGAGCTCGTACGCGCCGAGCAGGCCGCCGCCTGCTCCCCGAAAACCGTGCCGGTACTATCGGGCAGCGGGGTGTCCAGTCAGCAGCTCGGCCAGGCCCTGCTTAAAGCCGGACCGGCCGCCGTGCGCGGGGTGCCGGATTTTCGGCGCGTCCAGGCCGCTGCGCTGCAGGCTGCGGTGCGCCACGTTCCCCACGGCCACCACCGTCTCGATGGGGAACATGCCCGCGAGCGCCTGCCAGAACGGGGTTCCCAGGGCGGCTTCGGCGGCGTTGGGTGTGCGGTTGGACAGCGGCCGCCCGGGCTGGTGGGTGTGCCACGGGCAGGCACTCCAGAGCAGCGGCAGGACGTCCAGTTCGGCGAGGACCTGCCACATCACCGTGGCGGTGGGCTCGGCCGCCACCCCGGCCGCCTCCGCCGGCAGCACGTAGCCCTTGCCGGGCCCGAACAAACCCAGCTGGTTCGCCGGGCCCCCGAACATGGTGCGGTTGGTGAAGGGCACCCCGGTGATCCGCATGCCCCGGAAGCCCGGAGCCTCCCCCACCAGCAGGACCGTCGGGGCGCGCTCCTGCATCTCGCCGAGGTAAATCGCCAGGTTCCGCCGGCGCAGCGCGTTGTCCGGGACGGAGTGGTCGAAGAAGTTGTTGCACGCCGGCCCCGTGTCCACGGCAGCCAGCCGGTCCACAAACGCGTCGATGGATGACGTCACTGCGTTTCCTTCCCCTTCACCGCCCGCCGGTGCACCAGACTACCCGGGCTACCCGGGCCCCCGGTGGCCCGGCGGTCCTCCGCCCGGCCTAGCATGGGGGCATGACGGACATGACCATCTTCACGGTGGGCCACTCCACTCATCCCATCGACGAGTTCATCGGCATCCTGGAGGCCCACGGCCTCAAGAGGCTGATTGACGTGCGCACGGTGCCGAAGTCACGGCACAACCCGCAGTTCAACACGGACGCCCTGGCCGCGAGCGTGCGCACCCGCGGCATCACCTACCGGCGGATGGCGGCCCTCGGCGGGCTGCGGCATGCCCGGAAGGACAGCCCCAACGGCGCCTGGCGGAACGCGTCCTTCCGGGGATACGCGGACTACATGCAGACTGAAGACTTCAGCGCCGCCGTCGAGCAGCTGATGGACCGCGGGCGGGCAGGCAACGCGGCCATCATGTGCGCCGAAGCCGTCCCCTGGCGCTGCCACCGCTCGCTGATCGGCGACGCGCTGCTGGTCCGGAACGTGGAGGTCCTGGACATCATGACTGCAACGTCCGCCAAGCCCCACACCCTGACCTCGTTCGCCCGCGTCGAGGGCACGCGGGTCTGGTATCCGCCGGACTGACCGCCGGCTACCAGCGCGGGTGGATGGACGCGCGGAAGTATTTGTCGTAGATTTCCCGGACCCCGACGTCGAACGTCGCGTCAATCCCGCGCACCCCGGCTGCCTCGGCGTTGGCGCGGGCCTGGTCCACGCTCCGCGCCCCCGGGATCACCGTGCTGACGCCGTCCTGCGCCGCGATCCAGGCGATGGCCGCCTGGGCGGTGCTGACGCCGTCGGGCACCAGCTCCTCGAACTCCGCCACCGCTGCCAGGCCCTGTTTGAAGTCCACCCCGGAGAAGGTTTCCCCGACGTCGAACGCCGAGCCGGTGCGGTTGTAGTTCCGGTGGTCGTCCGCCGCGAAGGACGTCTCCGCGGTGTACTTTCCGGAGAGCAGGCCCGAGGCGAGCGGCACCCGGGCGATGATGCCGACGCCGGCGGCCTGGGCCGCGGGCAGCACCTCGTCCAGCGGCTTGAGCCGGAAGGCGTTGAGGATGATCTGCACGGTGGCGGTGCCGGGGTGCCGCATGGCTTCGAGGGCCTCGTCGGTCCGCTCCACGCTGACGCCGTAGTTCCGGATGGCTCCCTCCGCCACGAGGGTGTCCAGCGCGTCGTAGACTTCGGCGTTGCTGTAGACGGCGGTGGGCGGGCAGTGCAGCTGGACCAGGTCCAGCCGCTCCACGCCCAGGTTGCGCCGTGACCGGTCCGTCCATTCGCGGAAGTTGGCCAGGGTGTAGTTCTCCGGCCGCTGCTCCGCCCGCCGGCCCATCTTGGTGGCCACGGTGAGGTCCAGGCCCGGGTTGTCGGCCAGGAACGCGCCGATGGTCTGCTCGCTGCGGCCGTCGCCGTACACGTCTGCAGTGTCGAAGAAGGTGACACCGGCGTCCACGGAGGCGGCCAGGACGGCCCGCGCCTGCGCCGGGTCCACCTTCCCCCAGTCCGCGCCAAGCTGCCAGGTCCCCAGTCCGACGACGGAGACGCTCCGTCCGGTCTTGCCCAAGATTCGCTGTTCCATCATCCGACTATAGGCCGGTACTCCAACGCGGGGTCAGATGCGGTCCATAGAGCCCCCTCACTTGGGCCGGATCTGACCCCGCGTTGGTCTCAGCGGACCGCGGCCAGACCGGCTTCCTTCAGGCCCAGATAGATCTTGTCGCGGGCGATGGGCAGGTCCGCGAACCGGATTCCCGTGGCGTTGCGGATGGCGTTGGCCAGCGCCGGCGCCACCGGGTTGAACGGGCTCTCGCTCATGGATTTCGCGCCCAGCGGGCCCAGTTTGTCGTTGGTGTCGGCGAAGTACACCTCGCTGCGGGGCACGTCCGCGAAGGACGGGATGTGGTACTGCCGGAGGATGTCCGTGGTGACCCGGCCGGCGTCGTCCACCCTGACCTCCTCATACAGGGCCGCGCCGAGCGCCTGCGCGATGCCGCCCTCGATCTGCCCGCGGCACTGCCGCGGGTTGACCACCACGCCGGCGTCGGCGGCCTGGACGCTTTGGAGGATCCGCAGTTCTCCGGTTCCGGTGTTCACCGCCACCCGGAAGCCGTGGACGTTGAACGCCACGGACCGCGGCGTCCCGCCCCAGTGCCCCTCGGCGGAAAGGTCGACGCCGGCCGCCTCGGCGGCGCTGTGAAGTTCCGCCAGCGGCACCCGGGTTCCCTCGCAGATGACCGCGTCATCCTCCAGCACGCACCCGGAGGCCTGGACCTGCCGGAGCCCGGCGGCGAACGCGCGGATCCGCACCGCCAGGTCCTCGGCCGCTGCCAGCGTGGCCTTCCCGGCCACCACCGTCCCGGCCGAGCCGAACGCCCCGGAATCGTGGTCCACCAGGTCCGTGTCCGACTGCCGCACCGTGATCCGGCGCGCGGTGGTGGACAGGGCGGTCGCGGCCAGCTGGGCGTGCACCGTGGTGGTGCCGTTGCCGAACTCCGCGGTGCCCACATCCGCCCGGTAGGTCCCGTCCGGCAGGAGCCGGAGCCTTGAATGCGCGAAGTGGCCGCGCGGCGGGACGGTGTCGATCATGGACAGCGCCGAGCCTTCCCCGGTGACCCAGTCCGGGCCGAGGTCCGCCAGCCCAGCGTTCCGGTAGCGTTCCGCGCCGCGTTTCAGCGCGTCCTGGACCAGCCGGGTGCACTGGTCCAGTCCGTAGCTGCCGTAGAGGACGTCCTCCTCCGGGTCGGGGTGGGTGGAGAGCATGTCGTCGCCCTCGCGGACCATGTTCCGGCGGCGGAACTCCATCGGGTCCATGCCGATCCCGGCGGCGAGCTCGTCCACGGCGGACTCGATCGCGAAAATCATCTGGCTGAGCCCGTACCCGCGGAACGCGCCGGACGGCACCGTGTTGGTGTACACGGCGTGCGCGTCCACTTTTTTGTTGGCGCAGTTGTAGACGGCCAGGGACTCGCCGCAGCCGTGGAACATGACACCCACGGAATGGTTGCCGTAGGCGCCGGCGTTGGTCAGCACCTCCAGCTGCAGCGCCGTCAGCTTCCCGTCGCTGCTGGCGGCGGCCTTGAGGTGGATGGTGAACGGGTGCCGGGTGGTGGAGGCGGTGAGCTGCTCGGTGCGGGTGAATTCGAGCTGCACGGGCCGCCGCAGTTTCAGCGCGGCCAGGGCAACGATGTCCTCGGTGAGGACTTCCTGCTTGCCGCCGAAGCCGCCGCCCACCCGCCCGGCGACCACCCGGATGCTGTCCTCGGGCAGGTCGAAGAGCCGGCCCAGGGTGCGCCGGACCAGGAAGGGCACCTGGCTGGACGTACGCACCTGGAGCCGGCCGTCGTCGTCCATCGAGGCGATCGCGGCGTGCGTCTCCAGTGCCGTGTGCTGCACCCGCTGGGTGCGGTAGGTCTGCTCGTGGACGAAGTCGGCTGCCGCGAAGGCCGCTGCGACGTCGCCCAGCTCGGAGTGCAGCTCGGCCACGACGTTCTGCTCCGGCCGGCCGATGCGGGCCGTGGCGGCGTCCTTGTCGCCGTGCAGGGCCGGGGCGCCGGGCAGCATGGCCTCCTGCGGGGTGAAGACGGCGTCCAGCACCTGGTACTCCACCTTCAGCGCCCGCACCCCGGCTTCCGCTGCGGCCTCGGAGCCGGCGACGACGGCGGCCACCCGCTGCCCGATGAACCGGACCACGTCATCCAGCACCCGGGTGTCATCCGGATCGTCGGTGTAGAGCTCGTGCTGTGCCGTGGAGAACAGCTGAGCGGGGGCGTCCCGGTGCGTAAACACCGCCTCGACACCGGGAATCCGCAGGGCGTCCGTGGCGTCGATGGACAGGACCCGGGCGTGGGCGTGCGGGGAGCGCAGGAGCTTCATGTGCAGCAGCCCCGGAAACTCCGACGCCGGGACGTCCAGCGTGTAGCGCGCCGTCCCGGTGACCACCGCCCGGCTGGCGGGCGCCGGGACGTCGTCGCCCAGCTGGCCGGGGCGCGGGCCGGGCTGGCCCTCCCCCGCGATCCCGGAACCCTGCCCGGCGGGGTCCGGGTGCCCGTGCGCGGCCTCGCCGCAGACCGCGTCCGCGATGGCCCGGTAGCCGGTGCAGCGGCACAGGTTCCCCTTGAGGTTCCGCGGCAGGTTGGCCTTCTGCTCGTCGTCGAAGGTGGCGGCCGTCATCACCATGCCGGCGGTGCAGAACCCGCACTGGAAGCCCTGCCGCTCCATGAACTGCTGCTGCATCGGGTGCAGGTCCGCGCCGGGTGCTGTCCCGGCCAGTCCTTCCACCGTGGTCACGGACCGGCCCTCGGCGCGGACCGCGGGGTAGATGCAGCTGTGGACCGGGGTGCCGTCCACGTGGACCGTGCACGCGCCGCAGTCGCCGCCGTCGCACCCCTTTTTCACGCCCAGGTTCCCCTGCTCGCGCAGGAACGTCCGCAGGCACTGCCCGGGCCGGGGGTCAGCCTGCGCCGGGACGCCGTTGATCTCGACTGGGAGGTTGATCTCGGTGGCCATGCTCAGGCCCCTTCCTGCTGTGGTGAAGCCTGCTGTGGTGACGCCTGCGGCACGTCCGCCGGGGGCCAGAAATCGCCCGAGACGCGGGCCGGCGCGGTGCCTGCCGGGGCGGCCAGTTCGGCGCGGATCTCCTCCGCGAGCCGGTACGTCATGTCCTTGCGCCAGGCGGGCAGGCCGTGGATGTCGTCGTGGTAGAGCCCGTCCGGGAGGGCTGCGTCGAGCGCCGCGGCCAGTTGGGCCGCCGTCGGCATCCCGGCGCCGGCGGTGCCTCCGGTGCCGGGGAGGCGGACCTGCACGGGCCGCTTCGTGGCGGCGGTGACGGTGAGGACCAGACCGCCGTCGGCGTCAAGTCGTCCGATCAGGAGCGCCCCGGAGCGGCCCAGGTTGCTCAGCGACAGGCGGCGGAACGCCACCCGGGAGGCCAGGGCCGACGCCGGCAGGTGGACGCTGCGGAGCAGCTCGCCGGGTGCCAGGGCGTTCCGGGCGTCCCCGGTGACGAACTCCGCCACCGGGACGGTGCGGCTGGCGCCGCCCGGTCCCAGCAGTGTGGCCACGCCGTCGAGGGCCGCGCAGAGGGAAATCATGGGTCCGGCCGGCAGGGACGTGCAGAGGTTGCCGCCCACGGTGGACATGTTCCAGATCTTGAAGGATGCCACGAACGAATCGCAGCACGGCCGGACCAGCTGCAGCGCGGGCCAGTCCGCAGTGTCCACGGAACCGCCGGCCGGCAGGGCGTACAGTTCGGCGATGGTGCAGGTGGCCGCGAGGTCGATCCCGGATTCGGACACGGTGATGGCCGGCCAGCCGGTGGCGCTGAGGTCCAGCAGCCGCCGCAGCGGTTCCCGGCCGAACGCGAAGCTGCCGTAGGAAAAGAGCACGGTGCCGCCGGCCAGCCAGGCGTCCCCGGGCTGCCAGTCGGCCGGGTCCGCGGTGCGGACCACCGCCTCGATGGTGGTCATGTCCATGGCATCTCCTGGTGTTGCGGGGTCAGGGCCGGCGGGGCGGGGTGCCCCGCAGCGGCGTGGTGAAGGCTGCGGTGGTGCGGGGCGGCGGCCGGAACAGCGACTCGGGACGGTGCCGCGGCACTACTCTCATGGGGGCGGTCCGCGTGGGGGCGTCCCGCGCGCTGGTGGATGGGCCCGCTCCCGTGTTTCAGGGGCCGGCCGGTTCCGGTACGGTTGCGGCTGGCCACCAGCTCTGCGGTGATGGAGACCGCCACCTCTTCCGGGGTGACGGCACCCAGATCCAGGCCGATGGGTGAATGCAGCCGGCCGGTGTCGGCCGGTGCCACTCCGGCGGCGTGCAGGGACTCCAGCCGCTGGGCGTGGCTGCGGCGCGATCCCATCGCCCCGACGTAGGCCAGGTCCAGCCCCAGCGCCGCCTGCAGGAGCGGGATGTCGAACTTGGGGTCATGGGTGAGCACACACACAACGGTGCGGGCATCGAGCCGTCCGGCCGCGGCCTCGGCGGCCAGGTACTGGTGCGGCCAGGCGGTGACCACCTGGTCCGCGGCGGCGAACCGCTCCTGGCTGGTGAAGGCCGGCCGCGCGTCGCACAGGGTCACGTGGTAACCCAGCAGCCGGGCGGCCGGCACCAGGGCCGCGCCGAAATCGTTGGCGCCAAACACCAGCATCCGGGGCGCGGGAAGCCGGCTCTCCACCAGCAGCGTGATGGGCTCCGGGCCGGGGCGTGGTGGCACAGCTGTGCTGGAAAGGCAGCCCTCCACCGGGGCAATCCGGACCAGCCCGTTCCGGCCGCCGCGGAGCAGCGGTTCCAGCTGGACCGCGGCCGCCTGGACGAGTGCCCCGGCCAGCGGCCCCGGCAGCGGTCCGGCGAGTGGCCCGGCCAGCGGCCCGGCCGGCAGGCCGGCAGCGCCGCCGGAACCGGGTGCGAAACCCCCGGCTCCGGCGGCCGCACCCAGCAGTGCCGCCAGGTCCGCCGACTCCTCCGCCCGCCAGCTCCCCGGATCCCGGACCAGCACAGCGCCCGCGCCGCCGGAGTCCACCCTGCGGATCAGCGCCAGGGCCGTGCCGGAGCCGGAACCCGCCGGAACCTGCAGGCTTTCAAGCCCGGGGCCGCCGGCGGCGGCGCCCAGCGGTTCGATGTGGACTTCCAGCTCCCCGCCGCAGGTGAGCCCGACGGCGAATGCGTCCGCGTCGCTGTAGCCGAAGAACTCGCGGCGGGTGCCGCCGTCGGCCATTACCTCCAGGGCCGCCGCGACGACGGCGCCTTCGACGCAGCCGCCGGAGAGGCTGCCCAGGACCTCGCCGGTTTCGGAGACCACCATGGACGTGCCCAGCGGCCGCGGGACGGACCCTGCGGCGCCGACCACCGTGGCGACGGCGCAGCGCGTGCCGTCAACGACGGGCCGCCAGTGTTTGAGCGACGGCATCAGATCCAGCATTGCTGCACCCCCTTTTCCTGCGCGGCGATGGTGTCCATATTCTTGTTCCTCTCCGGCCCCCGGGGAAGCACCGGGGGCCGTGGGTTTTCCTAGGCGCCCAGCAGCGCGTTGATGGGTCCGCGGGCGAAGTACACCAGGAAGCCGGCAGTGACCACCCACATCAGCGGGTGCACCTTGCGGGCCTTGCCGGAGCAGGCGCTGATGACCGCCCAGGAGATGAACCCGACGCCGATGCCGTTGGCGATGGAGTAGCTCAGCGGCATGGTGACGATGGTGAGGAAGGCCGGCAGCGCCACGGAGAACTTGCTGAACTTGATCTCGCGGATCTGGGCCATCATCATGGCGCCCACCACCACCAGGGCGGCGGCGGCAACTTCCAGCGGCACCACGGACGTGAGCGGGGTCAGGAACATGGAGCCCAGGAACAGCACGCCGGTGACCACGGAGGCCAGCCCGGTGCGGGCGCCTTCGCCGATGCCGGCCGCGGAGTCGATGTACACCGTGTTGGACGATCCCGAGGTGGCGCCGCCGGCCACCGCCCCCAGGCCTTCGACCACGAACGCGGACTTCAGCCGCGGGAACGTGCCGTCCTTGTGGGCCACGCCGGCGCTTTTCGCCAGGCCGGTCATGGTGCCCATGGCATCGAAGAAGTTGGTGAACACCAGGGTGAAGACCAGCATGGTTGCTGCCAGCCCGCCGATCCGGCCGAAGGCGCCGAACATGTCGAACTGGCCCACCAGGGACAGGTCCGGGGCGGACACCAGCTGGCCCGAGAGGACCGGGGTGTTGAGGTGCCAGCCGCCGGGGTTGTCCGCGCTGCCGGGGCCGATCTTCAGGAACGCCTCGACCACCCCGGCCAGCACCGTGGTGGCCACGATGCCGATCAGCAGCCCGCCCTGGACCTTGCGGGCCACCAGCACGCCCATGACCAGCAGGCCGACGATGAACACCATGGTGGGCACCGAGGTGATGGACCCGTTGTCGCCCAGCTGGACCGGGGGCCCTGCCGTGGTGGCCCGGACGAAGCCGGAGTCCACAAAGCCGATGAACGCGATGAACAGGCCGATGCCCACGGTGATGGCGGCTTTCAGTTCCTTCGGCACCGCACGGAAGATCGCGGTCCGGGCCCCGGTGACGCCGAAGAGGACGATCAGGATGCCGTTGATCACCACCAGCCCCATGGCCTCGGCCCACGTGACCTCCTGGATGACGGCCACCGCCAGGAAGGAGTTGATGCCCAGCCCTGCGGCGAGCCCGAAGGGGAGGTTGGCCACCAGGCCGAAGAGGATGGTCATGACGCCGGCGGTGAGACCGGTGACGGCGCCCACCTGCGCGGCGGACAGCCAGCCGCCGGCGACGTCGGTGGGGGCGTTGTCCGCGCTGAAGCCGCCAAGGATCAGGGGGTTCAGGATGACGATGTAGGCCATGGTGAAGAACGTGACCAGGCCGCCGCGGACCTCGCGGGCCACGGTGGAGCCGCGCTTGGTGATTTCGAAGAAGCGGTCCAGGAAGGAGCTGGGCGGCTGCGGCGGCTCGGGCGTTGCCGGGTGCTGCGGGGCGCCGGAAGTGGTGTCCAGGATTGTCATGTCAGCCGCCGGACCTAGTAGTCAATCCTGGATTCGAGCGTGTTCCAGGTGTTGAACGGCTCGAGGATGGGCGGGGCCTGGGGGTCCTCGAGAACCAGTTTGGCCACCGGCATCAGCGCGTCGCGCTGGCCGTTTTCGAAGTACTCGTAGAACACGGCGTCGTCGAAGCCCACGGAAGCGGCGTCGTGCCGGTCCGCGGCGAACACCACACGCTCCACGCGTGCCCACAGCGCCGAGGCCAGGCACATGGGGCACGGCTCGCAGCTGGTGTAGAGGGTGGCGCCGGAAAGGTCGAAGGTGCCGAGTTCGCTGCACGCGCGGCGGATGGCCGTGACTTCCGCGTGGGCGGTGGGATCGTTGGTGGCGGTGACGCGGTTGACGCCGTCAAACGTCTGCCCGTCTGCGGTGACAACGACGGCGCCGAATGGGCCGCCGCTGTTGAGGACGTTGGCCGTGGCCAACTCGATGGACCTGGCCAAAAGTTCCTGGGCCGTGACAGTGGTACTCATGATGCGACTCCCTTTTGCCGTGGAAGCCGGTACGCCGGGGTGGAAAGACAGGGCCAGTTGCGACGGTTACCAGGCTTCAGCATGTGCTTTTGAAGGTTAAGTTGCGCCTGGTAGATAGCTTCCCCGAAGTCCGGGGGCCCGCCTTTGGCAAGATCGAGAGTAGCACCGCACTGTGGCCCGCGCCACACTTTTTGGAAAGTTAATTTCAAGATGTGAAATTCATGTTTCCGGCGCCTCACCCCCGGCCCGCCCATTGACGCGGGAGCCGCGGCCTGCCTAGTCTGGCCCGACCGGCCACGGCGCCGGCACCCTGGATCAGCAGACAGGGCATCACTGAGCTGGCATTCCATCCCGCACCCAGACAGGACACCATGATGCCCGCACCCACGCCCGAATCCCGGCTTTGGATCAAAAACCCCCTCGGCGCCTTTACCGCCAACAGCCTCGACGCCTCCGGCGGAGTGGTGGTGAGCGGCGGCGTCATCGTCGAAGTGCTGGCTGCCGGGCAGCTGCCCGCGGCGCCCTGCCAGGAGACCTTCGACGCCGGCCGACACGTGATGCTGCCGGGGCTCATCAACACGCACCACCACTTCTACCAGACCCTCACCCGGGCCTGGGGGCCGGTCGCCAACGCGCCGCTCTTCCCGTGGCTGCAGAACCTCTACCCGGTCTGGGCGCGGCTCACGCCCCGGGACCTGGAGCTGGCCGCCACCGTGGCGCTCGCGGAACTCCTCCTTTCCGGCTGCACCACCGCCGCGGACCACCACTACCTCTTCCCGGACGGCATGGAGGACGCCATCGACATCGAGGTTCAGGCGGTGCGGGCGCTGGGCATGCGGGCCACCCTCACCCGGGGCTCCATGAGCCTGGGCCAGGACGACGGCGGCCTGCCGCCGCAGTCCACGGTGCAGCCGCCGGAGGTGATCCTGGCGGACAGCGAGCGACTCATCAGCGCCTACCACCAGCGCGGCGACGGCGCCACGGTCCAGATCGCGCTGGCCCCGTGCTCACCGTTTTCCGTCACGCGGGAGATCATGGCGGAAACCGCCGATCTGGCCGAGCGGCATGACGTCCGGCTGCACACGCACCTCGCCGAGACCCTGGACGAGGAGGACTTCTGCCGGGAGATGTTCGGCCTGCGGACCGTGGACTACCTCGAAAGCGTGGGGTGGCTGGGCAGCCGGACCTGGCTGGGCCACGGCATCCACTTCACCGACGCCGAGATCGCCGCGCTGGGGGCCGCCGGCACCGCCGTCGCGCACTGCCCCACCTCCAACATGCGGCTGGCCTCAGGAACGGCGCGGGTGCTGGAACTGGAGGACGCGGGAGTTCCCGTGGGGCTGGGAGTGGACGGCTCGGCGTCGAACGATGCCTCCAACATGATCCTGGAGGCGCGGCAGGCGCTGTACCTGCAGCGGCTGCGCTACGGCGCGCAGGTTCCGGTGGAGCGCGCCCTGGGCTGGGCCACCCGGGGTTCCGCCGCTGTGCTCGGCCGGCCGGACTTGGGCCAGCTGGCCCCCGGCATGCAGGCCGACCTGGCCTTCTTCACCCTTGATGACCTGCGCTTTTCCGGCAGCCACGACCCCATTGCGGCCCTGCTGCTGTGCGCGGCGGACCGGGCGGACCGGGTCATGGTCGGCGGGCAATGGCGCGTGGTGGACGGCCAGATCCCCGGGCTGGACATTGCCGGGCTTATTGCCGAGCACTCGGCCGCGGCGCGGAGGCTGGTGGCCGGTTAGACCGGGCAGCCACCAGCCGTCCCATCCAGCGCGAGACCGGACCGGGCCGGCGCCCGCGGTCGGCCGGGAAGAAGAAGTCCGGGTCCGTGCCGCCGCGCGGGTGGTAGGGCTCGGCCGGAACCTGCGCGGGCTCCCCGCCCGGGATACCTGGGGTTTGCTGCTGCATGGCGCTCCTCAACTTTCCATAATTTGAAATATATTTTCTGCTGTATGGAAACGCTAGGGCCGCGGCGCCGGGCGGTCAAGAGCCTGCACCGCGGCCGCGCGGGGCCGCCGGTCACAATCGGAAATTTAGGATTGTGATGTACACCACCGCCGGACTGGGCTAGCCTTGAAGCTAACTCGTGGCGCAGGTCACGTAACCTGGGAGCAGCAGGCAGGGTTGTAATGAGCTGGCGTCAACTGACGTCGGCTCTTTTTTGTGGGCCGGCGGGAAAAGAAACGAACGCGAAACGCGTACGAAATTTCTATGTGGGAATTTGATTCCACATACCGGAAGTTGGGAACCCCACCATGAACAACAAGATCGTCCTTGGACAGAACCAGTACGGTAAGGCCGAAGTCCGCGTCGTCAAGATCACCCGCGACACGGCACGCCACGAGATCGAAGACCTGAACGTCACGTCGCAGCTCCGCGGCGACTTCGCCGCGGCCCACCTCGACGGCGACAACAGCCACGTCGTGGCAACAGACACGCAGAAGAACACCATCTACGCGTTCGCCCGGGAGGGCATCGGCTCCCCGGAGGCCTTCCTGCTCCGGCTCGGCGAGCACTTCACCTCCAGCTTTGACTGGGTCACGGGCGGCCGGTGGGAGGCGGAGTCCTACAGCTGGGACCGCATCCAGGCGCACGGCGCGGCTCACGACCACTCCTTCGTCCGCAACGGCCAGGAGGTCCGGACCGCCGTGCTGGTCCGCGACGGCGCCGACCGGCACCTCATCTCCGGACTGAAGGACCTGACCGTCCTCAAATCCACCCAGTCAGGCTTCGTCGGCTATCCGCGGGACAAGTACACCACCCTGCCGGAAACCACGGACCGGATCCTGGCCACCGACGTTTCCGCCCGCTGGCGCTACAGCACCGGCACGGATTTCGGCTCCCTCGACTTCAACAAGAGCTACGACGACGTGAAGGCGCTCCTCCTGGAGGGCTTCACCGAAAAGTACTCCCACGCGCTGCAGCAGACCCTGTTCGACATGGGCACCAAGGTCCTTGAGGCGCACAGCGACATCGAGGAAATCAAGTTCTCGATGCCCAACAAGCACCACTTCCTGGTGGACCTCTCGCCGTTCGGCCTCGACAACCCCAACGAGGTCTTCTTTGCCGCCGACCGCCCGTACGGCCTGATCGAGGCCACGGTCCAGCGCGAGAACGCAGCACCGGCCGAGATCGCCTGGTCCGGCATCGCCGGCTTCTGCTAGAAAACCCTTTCCGGCTCTGCCGTTTGGAGCCGCCAATCTGGAAACCGCCGCCCGTTCCGGGGCCCCGCACCAGCCCCGGCCCCGGAACAGACGGCGGCTCCCCCAAAAAACCACATCTGTTAGCCAGACACCGTTAGCCAGACAAAGACGTCTGCCATGAACCAAGAAAGTCTGCCATGAACATGAAAAAGAAGCAGTCGGCGGCCAAGTCCCGCTCCGGCAGCACCACCACCGGCCGGCCCGAGGACGAGCGGCTCCCGATTGGGAGCACTTTCGCCTACGGCCTTCAGCACGTCCTGACGATGTACGGCGGCATCATCGCACCCCCGCTGATCATCGGCGCGGCCGCCGGAATGCCGTCGGAGGAAATCGGGCTCCTGATCGCGGCCTGCCTCTTTGTGGGCGGCCTCGCCACCATTCTCCAGACCATCGGCATCCCGTTCTTCGGCTCCCGGCTGCCGCTGGTCCAGGGCGTCTCCTTCGCCGGCGTCTCCACCATGGTGGCGATTGTGGACGAGGGCGGCGGCATCCAGTCCGTCTTCGGCTCGGTGATCGCAGCCTCCCTGATCGGCCTGCTGATCACGCCCCTGTTCTCCAAGATCATCCGCTTCTTCCCGCCGGTGGTCACCGGCACGGTCATCACCGTGATCGGGCTGACCCTGATGCCGGTGGCCGCCAACTGGGCCATGGGCGGCAACAAGGCGGCACCGAACTACGGTTCGGTGGCCAACATCGGCCTCGCGGCCGTCACCATGGCGATTGTGCTGCTCCTGAGCAAGGTGGGCAGCGCCACCGTCTCCCGGCTGTCCATCCTCCTGGCCATGGTGCTGGGCACTGTCATCGCCTTCTTCGCCGGCATGACCGACTTCTCCAAGGTGGCGCAGGGCGACATCGTGGCGTTCCCCACCCCGTTCGCCTTCGGGCCGCCCACGTTCCACGTGGCGGCGATCATCTCGATGCTGATCGTGATCCTGGTGACCCTGACGGAGACGTCCGCGGACATCATCGCCGTCGGCGAGATCGTCGGGACCAAGGTGGACTCCAAGCGCATCGGCGACGGCCTGCGGGCCGACATGCTCTCCAGCGCCATCTCCCCGCTGTTCAACTCCTTCACCCAGAGCGCTTTCGCCCAGAACGTGGGGCTGGTGGCCATCACGGGCGTCAAGAGCCGCTTTGTGGTCAGCGCCGGCGGCGCCATCCTGGTGATCCTGGGCCTCCTCCCGGTCCTCGGCCGGGTGGTCGCCGCGGTGCCCACCCCGGTGCTGGGCGGCGCGGGCGTGGTCCTGTTCGGCACGGTCGCCGCCAGCGGCATCCGAACCCTGGCGAAGGTGGAGTACAAGAACAACATGAACCTGGTCATCGTGGCCGCGTCGATCGGCTTCGGCATGATCCCGATTGCCGCCCCAACGTTCTACGACCAATTCCCGTCCTGGTTCGCCACCATCTTCCACTCCGGCATCAGCTCCGCTGCGGTGATGGCCATCCTGCTGAACCTGCTGTTCAACCACCTCAAGGCGGGCAACTCGGAGAACCAGTCGGTGTTTGTGGCCGGCACCGAACGGATTGTCCAGGAACAGGACCTCAAGTGCCTGGCCGAGGGCGACCGCTTCGAAAACGGCAAGCTGATCGACTGCGACGGCAAGGAAGTTCCCGTGGAGTCGGCGTCGAAATCCGACCACTGACAGCTCCCTGCCTTACAGCAGCGGCCCCTTCCCCGGACGGGGAAGGGGCCGCTGTTGTGGCTTACGGGCCCGGAAACGGCCGGGCGTCAGCCCTTGTTGAGGTCCTGGGAAATGGCCAGCGCCGCCTCGCGCAACAGCGGCACCGCCCGCTCCGCGAAGCCCTCGTCCACGCGGGACACCGGGCCGGAGACGGAGATGGCCGCCGGGGTGGGCGCATTGGGAATGGCGATCGCGAAGCAGCGCACGCCGAGTTCCTGCTCCTCCTCGTCGATGGAATAGCCGCGGTCCCGGATCAGCTTGAGGTCCGCAAACAGGGCCTCGACGTCGCCGATGCTCTTCGGCGTGGGCGTGGGCATGCCCTTCCGGGTGACGATGCCGCGCACCGTCTCGTCGTCGAGCTCGGCCAGGATGGCCTTGCCCATCCCGGTGGCGTGCATGTAGCCGCGGCGGCCCACCTCGGTGATCATCCGCATCGAGTGCAGGGACGGGACCTGCGCCACGTACATCACCATGTCCGAGTCCAGCACTGCCATGTTGGCGGTTTCCCCGAGGCGTTCCACGAGGGACTGCAGCTGCGGCCGGGCCAGCGCCCCCAGCTGCTTGTTCGCCGCCTCGCCCAGCCGGATCAGGCGCGGGCCCAGCGCATAGCGGCGGTTGGGCAGCTGCCGGATGTAGCCCAGGGTGACCAGGGTGCGGAGCAGCCGGTGGATGGTGGGCAGCGGCAGGTCCGTGGAGGACGACAGTTCGCTGAGGGTGACGTCGCCGCCGGCATCCGTGATCAGTTCCAGCAGTTCGAAAACGCGTTCAACGGACTGCACGCCTCCGGTGGCTTTTTCCGCCATGGCTTGGGTCTCCTGAGAGTTCGTTTGCGACAACTTTTATCCACATGGTGAAAAAAGTGCTTAGAAGACCCAAGATACAGCACCGCCCGGCCGCCGTCGATGCACGGGTCACATCGGCCGCAAGAGCTTGTATTTCCACAAAGTAGATAATAATATCCATAATACGAAATAAGTTAGAGAGCGAACGCCCGCCAGCGGGCCGACCAGGAGGAACATTCAATGGCGAATCCCAGCCCCGGAAATTCGATCACCCTGCGCGTGGAGGCACCGTCCAGCTTCACCGCCACGTCCGAGCTGGCCGCCGCCGTCGGCGCTGCCGGAGCGGCCATCACGGCCCTGGACGTCACCGAGTCCCACCACGAGACCCTGGTGGTCGACGTCACCTGCAACACCACGGACGATGACCACGCCGCACGCGTCAAGGACGCCCTGAACGCGCTCGACGGCGTCACGGTCCGCAACGTCTCCGACCGCACCTTCCTGATGCACCTCGGCGGCAAGCTCGAGGTGGTCCCGAAGGTGGCCCTCCGCAACCGCGACGATCTCTCCCGCGCCTACACACCCGGTGTGGCACGCGTCTGCCTGGCCATCGCCGAGGACCCCGCCGCCGCGCGCAACCTGACCGTCAAGCGCAACACGATCGCCGTCGTGACCGACGGCTCCGCCGTGCTGGGCCTGGGCAACATCGGCCCGGCCGCCGCACTGCCGGTGATGGAAGGCAAAGCGGCGCTCTTCAAGCAGTTCGCCAACGTCGATGCGTGGCCGGTCTGCCTGGACACCCAGGACACCGAGGAGATCATCCGGATCGTCAAAGCCCTCGCCCCGGTCTACGGCGGCGTCAACCTCGAGGACATCGCCGCGCCGCGCTGCTTCGAGATCGAAAACCGGCTCCGTGAGGAACTCGACATCCCGGTGTTCCACGACGACCAGCACGGGACCGCCATCGTCACCCTGGCCGCCCTGGTCAACGCCCTGCGCGTGGTGGGCAAGAAGCTCTCCGAGGTGCGGATTGTGGTTTCCGGCGTCGGCGCGGCCGGTTCCGCCATCATCCAGCTGCTCAAGGCCCAGGGCGCCCGGAACATCATCGCCGCCGGCCGCTCGGGTGCCATCCACTTCGGCGAACAGTACGACGACGAGCACCGCACCTGGATCGCCGAAAACACCAACGAACAGGGCTTCTCCGGCACCCTGCACGAAGCGCTCAAGGGA
Organism: Pseudarthrobacter sp. 1C304; assembly: GCF_052245515.1. Lineage (NCBI taxonomy): Bacteria > Bacillati > Actinomycetota > Actinomycetes > Micrococcales > Micrococcaceae > Pseudarthrobacter > Pseudarthrobacter sp. 1C304. The sequence continues at coordinate 19,979 of NZ_JBQQCH010000009.1, forward strand.
GCCGACGTGTTCATCGGTGTCAGCGCGCCGCACGTGATCGGCGAGGAGCAGGTGGCATCGATGGCCAAGGACGCTATTGTGTTCGCCATGGCCAACCCCACGCCGGAAATCGACCCGGTGGTCGCGTCCCGGCACGCCGCCGTCGTGGCAACCGGCCGGAGCGACTTCCCCAACCAGATCAACAACGTGCTGGCCTTCCCCGGATTCTTCCGCGGACTGCTGGACGCGGGCGCCGCGGACATCACCCCCGAAATGCTGGTGGCCGCCGCCGAGGCGATCGCCAACCGCGTGGCCGACGACGAGCTCAACGCCAGCTACATCATCCCCAGCGTCTTCGACCCGCACGTCGCCGCCGACGTCGCCGCCGCCGTGGCGGCGGCCGCCCAGGCGCCGGCCCCCGCGCTCGCCCACGCCTGATTCACCGCCTGCTGTACAGACCAGGAAAGGACCACCATGGCTCTCACCATTTCAGCCCACCGCCCCGTCGACCGCGCGGAGGAGATCCTCACCCCGGAGGCGCTGGCCTTCATTGAGGAACTGCACCAGCGGTTCGCCGCCACCCGCGGCGAGCTGCTCAAGGCCCGCGCGGTCAAGCGCGAGGAGGTGGCCCGCACCGGCCGGCTCGATTTCCTGCCGGAAACCCGCGATGTCCGCGAGGGCGACTGGACCGTGGCCCCGGCCCCCGCGGCCCTGCAGGACCGCCGCGTCGAAATGACGGGCCCGGCCGCACCGGCCAAAATGGCCATCAACGCCCTGAACTCCGGCGCGAAGGTGTGGCTCGCGGACCTCGAGGACGCCAGCACCCCCACCTGGTCCAACGTGATCGAATCGATCCTCAACCTCCGTGACGCCGCCGCCGGAACCCTGGCCTACACCGCCCCGGACGGCAAGGAATACAAGCTGCGGACCGACGCCCCGCTGGCCGTTGTGGTGGCGCGGCCGCGCGGCTGGCACATGAGCGAGCGGCACCTGCTGATCGGCGGCGAGCACACCGTGGGCGCCCTGGTGGACTTCGGCCTGCACTTCTTCCACACCGCGAAGCAGTTGGTGGAAAACGGCCAGGGGCCGTACTACTACCTGCCCAAGATGGAGAGCCACCTCGAGGCCCGGCTCTGGAACGACGTCTTCGTCTTTGCCCAGGACTACCTCGGCCTCCCGCAGGGGACCATCCGCGCCACGGTGCTGATCGAGACCATCCCGGCGGCCTTCGAAATGGACGAGATCCTCTACGAGCTCCGCGACCACGCCTCCGGCCTGAACGCCGGCCGCTGGGACTACCTGTTCAGCATCATCAAGTACTTCCGCGACGCCGGCGCCCGCTTTGTACTGCCGGACCGCGCCACCGTGGCCATGACGGCACCGTTCATGCGCGCCTACACCGAGCTGCTGGTCAAGACCTGCCACCACCGCGGCGCCTTCGCCATGGGCGGCATGGCCGCCGTCATCCCCAACCGCCGCGAACCCGAAGTCACCGCCCAGGCATTCGAGAAGGTGCGGGCGGACAAGACCCGCGAGGCGAACGACGGCTTCGACGGCTCCTGGGTGGCCCACCCGGACCTGGTGCCGGTCTGCCGCGAGGTGTTCGACGGCGTCCTCGGCGAACGCCCGAACCAGCTGGACCGGCAGCGCCCGGAGGTCTCCGTCACCGCGGAGCAGCTCCTGGACGTGGCCTCCGCCGACGGAACGGTCACCGAGGCGGGCCTGCGGCAGAACCTGTACGTGGCCACCGCCTACACCGCGGTGTGGATCTCCGGCAACGGCGCCGTCGCCATCCACAACCTCATGGAGGACGCGGCGACGGCGGAAATCTCCCGCTCGCAGGTCTGGCAGCAGATCCGCAACGAAGTGGTCCTCGCGGACACCGGCCGGACCGTGACCCGGGAACTGGTGGCCACCATCCTCGCGGAGGAAACCGAGAAGCTCCGCGGCGAGGTGGGAGAGGACGCGTTCGCGAAGCACTACCTGCCCGCCAGCAAGCTCATCGCGGACATCTGCCTCGCCGAGGAGTACACGGACTTCCTCACCACGCCGGCCTACGAACTGGTGGGCTGAGCCGTGGCTGTACCTCCCTCCGGGACGCCCGCCCTCTCCGGCGCGGACCTGGCGCAGATTGATGCCCGGCTGGCGGCCACGGACCTCCTGCTGGAGCGGAACTACCCGGGCGACGACGGCACGCGCCAGCCGGTGCACACCGTCTACGTCCCGGCCGACCGCTTCACGCCCGGCTTCGCCGCCGGCTGGGGCGCCCAGGCCCTGGCCGCGGCGGATGCCCACGGCGGGCTGGAACGGCTGGGCATGCTCCTTGGCCAGGACACGGACCTGGCCGCCGCCGTCGCACCCCGCGTGGCCGCAAAGCTCGGCAGCGAGCCCATCGAGGACCTGCGGCTGGACTTCGAGGACGGCTACGGCGACCGGGGCGACGAGGCGGAGGACGCGGACGCTACCGCCGCCGCGGCCGCCGTCGCCGCGGCAGTGGCCAACGGCAGCGCCCCGCCGTTCATCGGCATCCGGTTCAAGTGCTTCGAGGCGCCCACCCGCGCCCGCGGCCTGCGCACCCTGGACCTGTTCGTCTCCGGACTCGCCGCGGCCGGCGAGCTTCCGGACGGGCTGGTGCTCACCCTGCCCAAGGTCAGCACCGTGGCCCAGGTGCAGGCGATGGACTACGCCGTGTCCCGGCTGGAGGAAATCCACTCCCTGCCCGCCGGGCGCCTGCGGTTCGAGGTGCAGGTGGAAACCCCGCAGCTGATCCTGGGCCCGGATGGCACCTCCCCGGTGGCGCAGCTGCCGCACGCCGTCCCCGGCCGGATCAGCGCTCTGCACTACGGCACTTACGACTACTCGGCGTCGCTGCAGATCTCGGCGGAGTACCAGTCCATGGAACACCCGGTGGCGGACTACGCGAAAGAGGTCATGCAGCTAGCCGTCGCGGGCACCGGCATCCGGCTCTCCGACGGGTCCACCAACGTCATGCCCGTCGGCGACGGCGTGCAGGACGCCTGGCGGCTCCACGGCCGGCTGGTCCGCCGCTCGCTGGAGCGCGGCTACTACCAGGGCTGGGACCTGCACCCCGCCCAGCTGCCAAGCCGCTTCGCCGCCACCTACGCGTTCTACCGGCAGGGCCTGCCCGCCGCCGCCGCCCGGCTCCGCAACTACGTGGAGCGCACCGAGGGCGCCGTGATGGACGAACCCGCCACGGCCCGGGCGCTCGCCGCCTTTGTGCTTCGCGGCGTCCAGTGCGGCGCCGTCGGCGCGGATGAAGTACTGGCGCTGGCCGGCGTCGGACTCCCCCAACTTGCTGCGCTGGCCCACCCCCGGCTGGCCCACTCCACTTCGAAGTAAGGACCAATGATGGGCAAGTACTACTACCCTCAGGGCGGACTGCCGCCGCAGACTCACCTCACCACGGAACGGGCCATCGTCACGGAGGCCTACACGGTCATCCCCAAGGGCGTCATGACCGACATCGTGACCAGCACCCTGCCGGGTTTCTCCAACACCCGCTCCTGGATCCTGGCCCGCCCGATCTCCGGGTTTGCCACCACGTTCTCGCAGCTGATCGTTGAGATCGGTCCCGGCGGCGGCGCCCCCAAGGCCGAGTTCGAGGCAGGTGTTGAAGGCGTTGTCTTCGTCACCAAGGGCAAGGTCAACCTGACCCTCGACGGCGAACTGCACCAGCTCGAGGAAGGCGGCTACGCGTACCTGGCCGCCGGTGCCACATGGGGTCTGGAGAACGTCTCGGATGACATTGTCTCCTTCCAATGGATCCGCAAGGCCTACGAGCGGCTTGAGGGTTACGAGGCAAAGTCCTTCGTTACCAGTGATGCCGAGGTGGAGCCCACCGCGATGCCGGATACCAACGGCGCCTGGAAAACCACCCGCTTCACGGATTCCAGCGATCTGGCCCATGACATGCAGGTGAACATTGTGACGTTCCAGCCGGGCGGGGTCATCCCGTTTCCGGAGACCCACGTCATGGAGCACGGCCTGTACGTCCTGGAGGGCAAGGCCATGTACCTGCTCAACAACGACTGGGTTGAGGTGGAGGCCGGCGACTTCATGTGGCTGCGCGCTTTCTGCCCGCAGGCCTGCTATGCCGGTGGTCCCGGCCAGTTCCGTTACCTGTTGTACAAGGACATGAACCGCCAGATCCGCCTCACCTAAGAGCCGGCCGCACCAGGGGTCCGTTCCGCACTGCGGGGCGGACCCCTTTCTGCACGCCCCCTTGTGCGCTGGCCCCCTTGTGCCTGCGGCGGCGCTTGCTAGCCTGAGGCTGTGAAATACGAACGCCTGTGGATCGGCATGCTCGTGGGCGCGGCCCTGGGCCTGGTGATCGGCGTGGTCAGCGCCGACAAGCCGTTCACCGGCCTGCTGGTTGGCCTTGGCGTCGGCGCGCTCGTGGGCCTGGCCGCCCGGAAGGACCCTTCCAAGGGCTAGGAATATCCCCCTGTCATAGACACACCCCGCCCGTCACCCCCTTGACTCACCTGCCCTACCTTCCCTAGACTTTTCATAAAGCAGAATTAAGATTCCACAAAGCGGAAATAGCTTGAACGCCTTGAACAGACTGAAGCCCCACAGGGCAACGCCGCCCGGGCTCCAGTTCCGCCTTCACCGGAAAGACACCGCCATGACCTACACCGTGAACTGCTCCATCCTCCTCACCGAACTGCCCCTCCTCGAGCGTCCCGCCGCGGCGAAGGCCGCCGGCTTCGACGCCGTCGAGTTCTGGTGGCCGTTCGCCGAGTCCGTCCCCGGCGACGCCGAGGTCACCCGCTTCGAGCAGGCCATCACCGACGCCGGCGTCCAGCTCACCGGCCTCAACTTCAACGCCGGCGACATGCCGGGCGGGGACCGGGGCCTGGTGTCCTGGAAGGGCCGCTGCTCCGAGTTCAAGGACAACATCGACGTCGTCGCCGGCATCGGCGGGCGCCTGGGCTGCAAGGCCTTCAACGCCCTCTACGGCAACCGGCAGGACGGGCACACCCCGGAGGCCCAGGACGAACTGGCCGTGGCGAACCTCGCGGCCGCCGCCGCAGGCGTCGCCGGCATCGGCGGAACCGTGCTGCTGGAACCCGTCAGCGGCGCCCCGCGCTACCCGCTCCTCACCGCGGACGATGCCCTGCAGGTCATCGCCCGGGTGCAGGAGGAAGCCGGCGCGGCGAACATCAAGCTCCTCGCCGACTTCTACCACCTCGCCGTCAACGGCGACGACGTGGCCGCCGTGATCGAGAACCACGCCAAAGACTTCGGCCACATCCAGATTGCCGACAACCCCGGCCGCGGGGCTCCCGGAACCGGTGAGCTTGCCCTCGGCGAATGGATCGCCCGCAGCCGCGAACTGGGCTACGAGGGCTACATCGGCCTCGAATACAAGGAACCGGTGGAAACCGCCTTCGCCTGGGCCATCCGCGAAAAAGCACACACGCGCTAGAACATCCTTCAGCCTTCAGGAAAGAGAACCCTCATGAGCAACGTTGCAGTCATCGGACTCGGAATCATGGGCCTGCCCATGGCCATCAACCTCGTCAACGCCGGCCACACCGTCACCGGCTTCAACCGCAGCCAGGACAAGATCGACAAGCTCGTCTCCGAAGGCGGCAAGGGTGCCGCGAGCATCGCCGAGGCCGTCAAGGACGCCGACGTCGTCATCACCATGGTGCCGGACTCTCCCGACGTCGAAGGCGTGGTGAGCGGCCCCGACGGCGTCTTCGCCAACGCCAAGCAGGGGGCCCTGTGGATCGACGCGTCCAGCATCCGGCCCGACGTCGCCAAGCGCCTCGCCGGCGACGCCACCGCCGCCGGCATCCGCCCCCTGGACGCCCCGGTCTCCGGCGGCGAACAGGGCGCCATCGATGCCGCCCTGTCCATCATGGTCGGCGGCGACGCGGCGGACTTCGAGGCCGCCCAGGATGTCCTCACCGCCGTGGGCAAAACCATCGTGCACGTCGGCCCGTCCGGCTCCGGCCAAACCGTCAAGGCCGCCAACCAGCTGATTGTCGCCGTCAACATCGAGGTCCTGGCCGAGGCCATCGCCTTCCTCGAGGCCTACGAGGTGGACACGGACGCGGCCCTCAAGGTCCTCGGCGGCGGCCTGGCCGGCTCCAAGGTCCTGGACCAGAAGGGACAGAAGATGCTGGACCGCAACTTCGACCCCGGCTTCCGCCTGGCCCTGCACCACAAGGACCTGGGCATCGTCACCTCCGCCGCCCGCGAAGCGAACGTCGCCGTCCCCCTCGGCGCCCTCGCCGCCCAGCTTGTCGCCGCCACCGTCAACCAGGGCGACGGCGCACTGGACCACTCCGGACTCTTCAAGCAGGTCCTGCAGCTCTCCGGCCGGAAGTAACCCCCTCTCCTCACCGGCCCCCATCCGGCCCCGCCTCCCTCCGGGGGCACATTGACACGAAACGCCGGCCAGCCGCCGTCGTTCCCGCCCAAAAGCACGCCAAAGTGCCCCCGGACCGCCGGGCCTTCCTTCAGCACACCCAAAATCAGACTTTCAAGGAGCACCCCATGACAAAGATGCGCACCGTAGACGCTGCCATCGCCATCCTGGAAAAGGAGGGCGCCACCGAGGCGTTCGGCCTGCCAGGTGCGGCCATCAACCCCTTCTACTCCGCCATGCGGAACCACGGCGGCATCCGCCACACCCTGGCCCGCCACGTCGAAGGCGCCAGCCACATGGCGGACGGCTACAGCCGGGCCCAGGACGGGAACATCGGCATCTGCATCGGCACCTCCGGGCCCGCCGGCACGGACATGATCACCGGCCTCTACGCCGCCTGGGCCGATTCCATCCCCATGCTCTGCATCACCGGCCAGGCCCCCGTGGCCAAACTGCACAAGGAAGACTTCCAGGCCGTGGACATCGAATCCATCGCCAAGCCCGTCACCAAAATGGCCATGACCATCCTGGAGCCGGGCCAGGTCCCCGGCGCGTTCCAGAAGGCGTTCCAGCTGATGCGCTCCGGCCGCCCGGGCCCGGTGCTGCTGGACCTGCCCATCGACGTGCAGCTGGCCGAGATCGAGTTCGACATCGACACCTACGAGCCCCTGCCCGTCGAGAAGCCCGCGGCCAGCCGTCGCCAGCTGGAGAAGGCACTGGACATGCTCACCGCAGCCAAGCACCCGCTGATCGTGGCCGGCGGCGGCGTCATCAACGCCGGCGCATCCGCGCAGCTGGTGGAACTGGCCGAGGTGCTGGGCGTTCCGGTCATCCCCACCCTGATGGGGTGGGGCGCGATCGCCGACGACCACCCGCTCATGGCCGGCATGGTGGGCCTGCAGACCAGCCACCGCTACGGCAACGAGACCATGCTGGCGTCCGACTTCGTCATCGGGATCGGCAACCGCTGGGCCAACCGCCACACCGGGGGCCTGGACACGTACACCGCCGGCCGGACGTTCGTGCACATCGACATCGAGCCCACCCAGATCGGCCGGGTTTTTTCCCCGGATCTGGGCATCGCCTCCGACGCCGGTGCCGCCCTCACCGGGCTGGTGGACCTGGCCCGGGAGCGCCAGGCCGCCGGGACCCTGCCGGACTACTCCGGCTGGGCTGCTGAATGCGCGCAGCGCAAGGCCACGATGCACCGCAAGACGCACTTCGACAACATCCCCATCAAGCCCCAGCGTGTCTACGAGGAGATGAACAAGGCGTTCGGCAAGGACACCACGTACGTCTCCACGATCGGTCTGTCCCAGATCGCCGGCGCCCAGATGCTGCACGTCTTCGGGCCGCGGCAGTGGATCAACGCCGGCCAGGCCGGCCCGCTGGGCTGGACCGCCCCGGCCGCCCTCGGCGTCGTGCGCGGCAAGCCCGACCAGACCGTCGTCGCGCTGTCCGGTGACTACGACTTCCAGTTCATGATCGAGGAGCTGGCCGTCGGCGCGCAGTTCAACCTGCCGTACATCCACGTGGTGGTCAACAACTCGTACCTGGGCCTGATCCGCCAGTCCCAGCGCGGCTTCAACATGGAACAGAACGTGTCCCTGGCCTTCGAGAACATCAACTCCACGGACCTCTCCGCGAACGCCAGCGGCTACGGCGTGGACCACGTCAAGGTTGCCGAGGGCCTGGGCTGCAAGGCCCTCCGGGTGGAGGACCCCAAGGACCTGGCGTCCGCGTTCGGCAAGGCCAAGGCGCTGGCCGGCGAGTTCCAGGTTCCCGTAGTGGTCGAGGTGATCCTGGAGAAGGTCACCAACATCTCCATGGGTGTGGAGATCAACGCCGTCAACGAGTTCGAGGCGCTGGCCGAGACCCGCGAGGACGCCCCTACCGCCATCCTGGCCCTGCAGGCCTGAGATGCGGGTGGTCATCGCTCCGGACAAGTTCAAGGGCTCGCTGTCCGCCCCGGAGGTGGCCCTGCGCCTCGAAGCAGGACTCCAGGCCGCCACCGGCTCCAACCTGGAGGTGCTCCGGATTCCCGTGGCCGACGGCGGCGAGGGAACCCTCGACGCCGCCGTCGGCTCCGGCTTCGCCCGGCGCAGCGCCCTGGTCAGCGGGCCCACCGGGCAGCGGATCCGGGCCGAATTCGCGGTCCGCGGCCGGGAGGCTGTCATCGAAATGGCGGCCGCGTCCGGGCTGGCGGCACTTCCCGGCGGCACGGGCGGTTCCAGCGGCGCTGGCGGCACGGGCGGCCGGCCGGATTCCGCCAGCGCCAAGAGTGCCACCAGCCTCGGCACCGGCGAGCTGATCCGGGCCGCACTGGACGCCGGCTGCCGGCAGATCATCCTTGGCGTCGGCGGCAGTGCCAACACCGACGGCGGCGCCGGCGTCCTGCAGGGCCTCGGTGCCCGGCTGCTGGACGCCGCCGGCCGCGAACTCCCGCCGGGCGGCGCCGCCCTTGGGGACCTGGACCGGATCGACTTCTCGGGCTTTGATGCCCGGTTGGACGAGGCCCGCTTTATCCTGGCCAGCGACGTGGACAACCCGCTGCTCGGAGCTGGCGGCGCCCCCGCGGTCTTCGGCCCGCAGAAGGGCGCCACCCCGGACGACGTGGCTCTCCTCGACGCCGCCCTGTCCCGTTTTGTGGACGTCCTCGCCGCCGAGATCGGCCCCCGGGCGCTGAAGGCGGCCGGGGCGCCGGGCGCCGGCGCGGCGGGCGGTGTGGGCTACGCGGCCATCGCCGTCCTGGCCGCGACCCGCAGGCCGGGCATCGACGTCGTGCTGGAATTCACCGGCCTCGCCGACCGGCTGGCCGGCGCGGACCTGGTGATCACCGGGGAGGGCAGCCTCGACGAACAAAGCCTGCTCGGCAAAACGCCGGTGGGCGTGGCCCGGGCGGCAGCGCGCGCCGGGGTGCCGGCGGTGGCCGTCTGCGGCCGCACCACACTTACTCCGGAGCAACAGAACAATTCCGGTTTCCGGCAGGTCTACCCGCTGACCGCGCTGGAGGCCAAGGTAGAACTATGTATAGCCCAGGCAGGGCCGCTGCTCGAACAGCTGGGGAAGCTGATCGGCGCGGACCTGGCCGGCCTCACCCTGGCCGGCACCCACGCGGCAACCACTGCTGGCACAAAGGAGCCCCTGAATGTCTGACGAAAGCTTTGACCTGGTCATCCGGGGCCGGCGCATCCTCACCACCGCCGGCATCGCGGCCCGTGAGGTGGGCGTGCGCGGCGGCAAAATAGTCGCCCTCGAGCCGCTGGGCAACGGGCTTGCCGGCAGCGAGGTGATCGAGCTCGCAGACGACGAGACCCTCATCCCCGGCCTGGTGGACACCCACGTCCACGTCAACGAGCCCGGCCGCACCGAATGGGAGGGCTTCGCGTCCGCCACCCGGGCCGCCGCGGCCGGCGGCGTGACCACCATCATCGACATGCCGCTGAATTCCATCCCGCCCACCACCACCGTGGAAGGACTCAAGCTCAAGCGCGAGGTGGCCGAGGACCAGGCATTCGTGGACGTCGGGTTCTGGGGCGGCGCCGTGCCGGGCAACAAAGCGGAACTGCGCGCCCTGCACGACGAGGGAGTGTTCGGGTTCAAATGCTTCCTGCTGCACTCCGGCGTGGACGAGTTCCCGCACCTGGACGCGGACGAGATGGAGGAGGACATGGCCGAGCTCAAGTCCTTCGACTCGCTCATGATCGTCCATGCCGAGGACTCCCACGCGATCGACCGCGCACCCCACCCCGGCGGCGACCACTACGCCACCTTCCTGGCGTCGCGGCCCCGCGGCGCCGAGAACAAGGCCATTGCGGAGGTCATCGAGCGGGCCCGCTGGACCGGCGCCCGCGCCCACATCCTGCACCTGTCCTCCTCCGACGCCCTGCCCATGATCGCGACGGCCAAGCGCGACGGCGTCCGCCTCACCGTGGAGACCTGCCCGCACTACCTCACGCTGATGGCCGAGGAAATCCCCGACGGCGCCACCGCCTACAAGTGCTGCCCGCCCATCCGTGAGGCCTCCAACCGCGAGCTGCTGTGGAAGGGGCTGGAGGACGGAACCATCGACTGCATCGTCTCCGACCACTCCCCGTCCACCCTTGACCTCAAGGACCTGGATAACGGCGACTTCGCCGTGGCGTGGGGAGGGGTCTCCTCACTGCAGCTGGGCCTGTCCCTCATCTGGACCGAGGCCCGGCACCGCGGCATCCCGCTGGAGCAGGTGGTGTCCTGGATGGCCGAGAAGCCCGCCGCCCTGGCCCGGCTCACCACCAAGGGCCAGCTGGCCGTCGGATACGACGCCGACTTCGCGGTCTTCGCGCCCGACGAGGCCTTTGTGGTGGACGTGTCCAAGCTCAAGCACAAGAACCCCATCACCCCGTACGACGGCAAGGCGCTCTCCGGCGTGGTCCGGAAGACATACCTGCGCGGACATGAGATCGACGGCCGGACCCCGGGCGGAAAGCTGATCCGCCGCGGCGGCGTCTAGGGCACGCCATGGCTGTCCAGGTACATTCCCCGCGCGGCATATGCGCACCGGGGCCCGAGGCCCGCACCCACGCGGCACCCGCGCTCAAGGCCCACGGCCTGGCGGTCTGGGTTGAACCGGGCCACGGGCCGGACATTGACCAAGCCGTGATGGCGCGCGCCGCGGAACTGCTGCTGGCACGCGCCCTGAAGATTGCCCCGGAGGCGGAAGTCCACGCCTGGCCCGCCGCCGGGGCTGCAACCTCCGCTGCCCCGCCCCTCCCCCAGGGAGGACCGGACACCACACCCGGCAGCGGAACCCGGGCGCCGTCGTCGTCCGCTCCGGCGGACTCCCCGGAGGACTCCCCGGAAGCTGGCGGCGCCACCCGGCTCCCGCCGGTGGCCGGTCCCGGCACCCTGGTGTGCGTGGACCTGGCCGCCGGTGAGGTGCAGTTGGACGGCCGGCCGGTGGCGCTGACCGGCGTCGAATTCAGGCTGCTGCGCTATCTCGTGGAGAACTGCTCGCGCACCGTCAGCCGGGAGGAGCTGCGGCTGTTCCTCGAATCGTTCGACTCCTCCGCGGCCGCCTCCCGGTCCATCGATGTGTACGTGGGGCGGGTGCGGCGCAAACTGCGGCGCGGCCGGCACGCGATCGCCACGGTCCGGGGCGGCGGCTACCAGTTCGTGCCCGGGCCCCGGACCAAAGTGCGCGGTCCGGCGGAATACAGCATCTGAACCCGTGGTTGTGCCTCAGCAGACCGCCAGCGCCACAAACCCCACCCCACCAGACCCCCGGAGGATACCCATGAGCACCAACCTGACCGTCAAGCTGCAGCCCGGCACCCCCGCACCGGAGTTCACGCTCCCGGACGCCGCCGGCCAGAAGGTCTCCCTGGCCGATTACCGCGGCAAGAACGTCATTGTGTACTTCTACCCGAAAGCCGCCACCCCCGGCTGCACCACCGAGGCCTGCGACTTCCGCGACAGCCTGGCCTCGCTGCAGGGGTCCGGCTACGAGGTGCTGGGCATCTCGCCCGACGCCCCCGAGTCACTGGCCGAATTCACGGGCGACTTCGCGCTCACGTTCCCGCTGCTGTCCGACGAGGACCACGCCGTGGCGCTGGCCTACGGCGCCTGGGGCGAAAAGCTGGTCAACGGCGAAGTCACCGAAGGCATCGTCCGCTCCACCGTGGTCCTGGACCCCGAGGGCAACGTCCGGCTGGCCCAGTACCAGGTGACGGCGCAGGGACACGTCGCGGCGCTGAAGGAAGCCCTCGGCATCTGACGCGCCGGTACAGATTCCCGGGTCTGTTCCGGATTCCTGCGGAAACCGGCTACGGCTTGGTCCCCGCCACGATGGTGGCCGTGGACCGCAGCCGGATGGCGCCGTCGTATTCGTAGCGGCCCAGCATCTGGAAGACGTCCGAACGGATCAGTTCGCGGGCCTCCGGGTCCGCGCGCGCCAGGCCCGTTGCGACGGTGGTGGCAATGTCGGTCATGAACTCCCAGTAGAGTTCCGGCGACGCCTGGACCAGGTCTGTGCTGACCTTCCGCTCCCGCACATCCACCAGACCGGCGTCGCGGAAGATCCGGGTCATGAACCCCTGGGCGGCGCAGCGGAACAGCCCGGGCGTGCCCGACGGCGGCACCTGCAGTTCGGTGTGGCGGGCGATGGTGCCGAGGACCAGGCTGGCCCACGGGTTCTCGGCGGCCCGGCCCCAGACGGCGGCGCTGACCCGGGCGCCCGGCCTGGCCACCCGTGCCATCTCGCCCACTGCGGCGGACATCCGGGGAAAGAACATAACACCGAACCTGCACAGCACAGCGTCGAAGGATGCGTCGCCGAACGGCAGCGCGGCGGCGTCCCCGAGGGCGGGATGAACGTTGAACAGGCCGCGGTCCGCCGCTTTTTCCGCGGCAACCCGCAGCATCCCCGCGGACAGGTCCAACAGAACCACGCTTCCGCGCGGGACAAGCGCGGCAACGGTGAGACCCGGTTCTCCGGTTCCGGCCGCGACGTCCAGGACCACGGAGTCCGGGCGGAGCCGGGCCTCCTCGATGACAGCGTCGCCGAAGGGGGCGTGCCAGCCAAGAATCTCAGCGTCCCATTTCCGCCAGCCGGCGGAGAACTCGTCCCAGGTGCTGCGCTGGAGGTTTCTGACTTGTTCGGCGATCTGCTCGGCTGAGGCTGACATGGCGCTCCTTGGCTGGTCCGAGCCCTCCCCCACCCCTAGTGTGCTCCCGCCGCATCGGCCCTAGCAATGGGTGGAAGGGCAGTAGGCTTAACGGCATGTCTACCCCCGAAACCCCCGGCACCCCAGACGAGCAGCAGGTCCCCGAACGGCGCGAGATCACCGTGCGCCGGGCGCCGAAGTACGTGCCGTTCCTGGTGCTGGGCGGGCTGGTCGGGTTCGGTGTGGCCGCCTACCTCGCCTACGGTCTTCCGGGTGACGAAAGCTTCGACGCCGGCACGGTGTTCGGGTTCTTCATGATCCTCTGCGGCGCCGGCGGCGTGATCCTGGGCGGCGTCGTCGCGCTGATCCTGGACCGGATGAGCGTGCGCCGGGCCAAGCGCGCCGTCGTCGAGTCCGTCCCGGATTCCGAGCCCGACACCGGGGACCGGCCGGGAGCCTGAACGGCCGGAGCCCGGCCCCCGAGGTCATAAACCGGGCGCCGGGAAAGTCCTAGCGCACAACGTGAGATAATCGACCAGTGGCACGCGGCGATGGAAAACTTTCTCATGACCTTCTCTCTGGCGAAAAAGGCCCCCAGGATGCATGTGGCGTCTTCGGGGTCTGGGCTCCCGGCGAAGAGGTGGCAAAACTCACCTATTACGGGCTGTACGCGCTGCAGCACCGCGGTCAGGAGTCGGCTGGCATAGCCACCAGCGACGGCAAGCGGATCAACGTCTACAAGGACATGGGGCTTGTCTCCCAGGTCTTCGACGAGACCACGCTGAACACCCTGACCGGGCACCTGGCCGTGGGCCACTGCCGGTACTCCACCACCGGCGCCAGCCACTGGGCCAACGCGCAGCCCACCCTGGGCGCCACCGCGACCGGCACCGTGGCGCTGGCGCACAACGGCAACCTGACCAACACCGCCGAGCTCAAGGCCATGATCGTGGACCGTAACGACGGCCAGCTCACCGGCGAAATGAAGCAGGGCAACACCTCGGACACCGCGCTGGTGACCGCCCTGCTGGAGGGCGAAGAGGGCAAGTCGCTCGAAGAGACCGCGATGGACCTGCTGCCCAAGATCAAGGGCGGCTTCTGCTTCGTCTTTATGGATGAGGGCACCCTCTACGCCGCCCGCGACACCTACGGGATCCGCCCGCTCTGCCTGGGCCGGCTGGAACGCGGCTGGGTGGTGGCTTCCGAGCAGTCAGCCCTCGCCACCGTCGGCGCCAGCTTCATCCGTGAAATCGAACCCGGCGAGTTCATCGCGATCGACGAGGACGGTGTCCGGTCGCAGCGCTTCGCCGACGCGACGCCGGCCGGCTGCGTCTTCGAATACGTCTACCTCGCCCGCCCGGACGCGTCCATCGCAGGCCGCTCCGTGTACGAATCCCGCGTGGAAATGGGCCGCCAGCTGGCCCGCGAGAACACCCAGGAAGCGGACCTCGTCATCCCGGTCCCCGAGTCCGGCACCCCCGCCGCCGTCGGCTACGCCGAGGAATCCGGCATCCCCTTCGCGCACGGCTTCGTCAAGAACGCCTACGTGGGACGGACGTTCATCCAGCCGTCCCAGACCCTGCGCCAGCTGGGCATCCGGCTCAAGCTCAACGCCCTGGAATCCGTGATCCGCGGCAAGCGCGTGGTGGTGGTGGATGACTCGATCGTCCGCGGCAACACCCAGCGCGCGATCGTCCGGATGCTCCGCGAAGCCGGCGCCGCGTCAGTGCACGTGAAGATCTCCTCCCCGCCCGTGCAGTGGCCGTGCTTCTATGGCATCGACTTCGCGTCCCGGGCCGAACTGATCGCCAACGGCGCCACTATCGAGGAGATCTCCCAGGCGATCGGCGCCGACTCGCTGGCTTACATCTCCGAAGACGGCATGATCGACGCCACCCGCCAGCCGCGCGAACGCCTCTGCACCGCCTGCTTCACGGGCAAATACCCGATCGAGCTGCCGGGCGCCGACAAGCTGGGCAAGAACCTGCTCGAACGCCCCGACCCTGTCGGACAGCCAGGCGGTAAGCCGGCCGGCCTCCCCGCCATGGCAGCCACCCCCGGCACCCCGGGCGCCACGTCCGGAGTCACGGCCGACGCCGACGCCGCCATCTCCGCCGACGCCGACCCCGCGGAGAAGGCCGGTGCCACTGGCTGCGACCCGGGCCCGGACGCCGAATTCGAAGAACTGCTCACCGACGCCGACCGCGTCCCCGCCGACCAGCTTGATGCCGACAAGAAAGAGCCAGTATGACTTCCGCCTCCCCGGCCGCTGACATGAACGCCGCCCAGAACGCCGTGGGCATCACCTACGCCTCCGCCGGCGTCGACGTCGAAGCGGGCGACCGCGCCGTCGAGCTCATGAAGGACGCCGTCAAGGCGACCCACAACTCCTCGGTGATCGGCGGCGTCGGCGGCTTCGCCGGCCTGTACGACGTCTCGAAGCTGCTCACCTACAAGCAGCCGCTGCTGGCCACCTCCACCGACGGCGTCGGCACGAAGGTCGCCATCGCGCAGGCCATGGACATCCACGACACCATCGGCTTCGACCTCGTCGGCATGGTGGTCGACGACATCGTGGTGGTGGGCGCCGAGCCGCTGTACATGACCGACTACATCGCCTGCGGCAAGGTTGTCCCGGAGCGCATCGCGGACATCGTCCGCGGCATCGCGGCCGCCTGCTCCGTCGCGGGAACCGCCCTGGTGGGCGGCGAAACCGCCGAGCACCCGGGCCTGCTGGGCGAGCACGAGTACGACGTCGCGGGCGCCGCCACCGGCGTTGTCGAGGCCGCCAACCTGCTGGGCCCGGACCGCGTCCGCGCCGGCGACGTGGTGATCGGCATGGCCTCCTCCGGGCTGCACTCCAACGGCTACTCCCTGGTGCGCCGCGTCATCAACCACGCCGGCTGGGCCCTGGACCGCCACGTGTCCGAATTCAGCCGCACCCTCGGCGAGGAACTTCTGGAACCGACCCGCGTCTACGCCGCCGACTGCCTGGACCTGGCCCGCACCTTCCCGGTGGACGGATCCGCGGCCGGCCAGGCCGTGCACGGCTTCAGCCACGTCACCGGCGGCGGGCTCGCCGCCAACCTGGCCCGCGTCCTCCCGCAGGGCCTGGTGGCCACCGTGGACCGCGCCACCTGGCAGCTCCCCGCCATCTTCCGCCTGGTCGCCGAGCTGGGCAACGTCCCGCTGGCCGATCTGGAGCGCACGCTGAACCTGGGTGTGGGCATGGTGGCGATCGTCTCGCCCGAGGCCGCCGACGCCGCGGTGAACCGACTGAACGAGCGCGGCCTTCCGGCCTGGGTGATGGGCACCGTCGAAAACGACTCGGACGCGATCATCAAGACCGGCCCGGATTACGTCCAGGGCGCCAAGGGCGTCGACGGCGGCGCCGTCCGGATGGTCAACGCCTACGCCTGAGGCCGCCGCACCCCCCATCGAGTGCTCCTCCCCACCGGCTCCCTCGCCTCGCAAGCTCGGCCAGGGAACCCTGCCGGCGTGGGCCCAAACTGCCGTTTAGCACCCCCAAAACGGCAGTTGTGGAGCACTCGATCTTTTTAAGGGGGTCTAGACCTCCAAAACGCTGAACACCCCGCCCTGGGGGTCCGCGAGGGTGGCGATGGTGCCGGCTTCCTCAGCGTCGTCCGCCTCGATCAGGACGGTGCCTCCGGCTCCCACGGCCGCTGCGACCGCTTCAGCGACGCTGGGCACCCCAAAGTACACCTGCCACCCCGGTTTCAGCGTGTCTTCGGCGTCGGCCGGGACCGCGGCAATCCCGGCCACCTCCACCCCGTCCACCATCAGCGTGGAGTACTTCCCGCCGTCGTCCTGCGGGTATTCGGTGACATCGTGCCCGAACACGTGCTGGAAGAATCCGACGGCGGCCTGCGGCTCGGGCGTCAGCAGTTCGGCCCAGGTGAGGGCTCCGGCCTCCCCGCCGCGGGCGGTGCCGAAGTGGCTGCCGGCCTGCCAGGCACCGGTGGTGCCGCCGCCGGGCGGGGCGAAGAAGACCATCACCCCGGTGTCGGCCACGGCTTCGGGGCCGAACTCGAGCGCCCCGCCAGCGTGGACCAGATTCTCGGCGAGCTCCCCGGCGTCGGGGGCGGCGAAGTACACGTTCCACTGCGGCTGCGCCCCGCCCGCCAGCTGGTGCGGGTTCTGCGGCGCGATCACCGTGACCAGGTCATCGCCCAGGAACGCCTGGGCGTAGCTGCGCCCGTCCGGCGTGGGACGGTCCTCGAACCGCCAGCCGAAGACGGCCGCGTAGAAGTCCTTGGCCGCCGCGACGTCGCTGGTCTGGAGGTCCGTCCAGCAGACCTCGCCTTCGGTGAACCCCGTGCGCAGTGTCATGGCAGATCCTTCCGGGAAGTTGGGGTGGTTCCAGGTAGTGGCGCGGAGCCGGGACGCGGGCAGCAGAAAACCCGCCGGTCACGCCCGTTCCGGGGAGTGGCCGACGGGCCTGAAATCATGTGGTCGGCAATCCGCTGACGGAAGTGCATGCCGGAAAGAAGTGTCGACTAACCTATGCGACGGGTGTGAACCTCGTCGTCGTCCTCTTCCACATCGTCCGCGTACTTGTCCACGTAGGCCGAATAGTCCGGCTCAACCGGCTCATTCGAGAAACGGCTCGGCGCACGCTCTGAGCTCTTGAGCTCACGCTGAAGCGCAGAGTAGTCAGTGTTCGGGGAATAGTACTTAATATCCCGAGCCTGCTTGGTAGCTTTTGCCTTTTGACGGCCGCGCCCCATGGCGTGACCCCCTTTTGTACTCGGACCGGAGGTGGTCACCATTGGCGTTAGTGAGGCCCCGGAATGTTTGGTCAATTTGTCGTACACCTAGATTACATGCTTTCTGCTGCAACTGCTCCCCGGGGCGGCCACCGTGGACAGTGGCGCCGCACACCGGCACCCCACGGCGCCCTTCGGCATGCAGCCCGCCCGGCAACTTAGATAGAGTTCCGTAGTGGACTTCCGGATACGGGTCCTGCCGCCGCGCGTCCAGCCGCGGCCAAGACGCACGAAAGTGGTGAGTTCCCAGTGACCGAAGAGAACGAAAGGCACGGCGACGCCGGCAAGCCCGCGGTTCCTCCTGCCGGCGGACCCGCCGAACGGTCCGCCCCACCTGCCGCCCCGGTTGCAACTCCACCTGCCATTCCGCCGCGGCCGTCGACACCGCCCACATCCGCGACGCCGATCGTGCCGGCCGCCGCACCCCGCACAAGCCCGGCAGCCGCCCGGCCCGATGCCCCAGCCGCGGCGCCGGCAGCGGCCGAACCAGCCACCGAACCTGCTGCTCCCCATACGCCCCCTGTAGCGGCCGAGCCGGCCGCCGAACCGGCCGCCCGGCCAACCGCCGAACCGGCCGCCAGTCCCGCCGCGGGAACCCCCGGAGCCCTCGCCGGGGCCGGCAGGGCAGCCTCGGACAAGGTGGCGCAGCTGGGCGGCTGGGTGCGCAGCCAGAGCCTGGCGAAGCTGGGCGCCGCGGCGGCCGCCGTCGTCGTGATGGGCGTCCTCATCTGGTGGCTGACCTCCCTGGGCGGCAGCAGCACCCGGCCCGTCGCGGATGCGTCCCCCGCCGCGGCCACGACGCCGTCGGCGCCCGCACCCCGGGCGGCGCTGCCGCTGGAGGGCGTGGGCGCGCTGGACTTCCAGCCGGGCGACTGCTTCAAGGACTTCGACCCGGAGGCGCCGCAGTCCACCATCGTGGACTGCGCCTCGGGGCACTCGGCGCAGCTGATCGCCGTGCACCACTACCAGGCATCGGACAGCTACCCCGGGCTCAACGCGCTGAAGGACAAAGGCCGCGAGACCTGCCGCAGCGCGCAGCTGACCGCCGCCGCCACCAACTACGAGCTGAAACAGCGCAACGCCTACCCCAGCTCCTCCAGCTGGGACAACGGCGACCGCCGGGTGGACTGCTACGTCACCGCCGATTCCGGAAACGTCATTATGGAATCGCTGATCCCCTAGGAACACCAGGGCGTCTGATCCGCCAGGGACCGGGCTCCCCGGGACCGGGCCAGGTGGGCCCCACAAAAGGAGCTGCCAGCCGGACCATGTCCGGCTGGCAGCTCCTTTTCTATCCTGCCGGAGGCTCCCCGGCTGCGGCCTACGCCTTGCGGCGGACGGACAGCCCGCCGCCGGTGGCGCCGTCGGGCCGTTCCCCGGCGTGCACACCGCCCATGGTGAGCTCCGTGAGGTCGGGCGCGGTGTCCACCAGCACGGTGTCGCCGTCGGCGATTTCGCCGGCCAGGATGGCCTTGGCCAGCCGGTCGCCGATTTCCCGCTGCACCAGGCGGCGCAGCGGCCGGGCGCCGTACGCCGGGTCGAAACCGGTCACGGCGAGCCAGGCGCGGGCACCCTCGGTGACTTCGAGGTTGAGCCTGCGGCCCTTGAGGCGCTCCCCGAGTTCCTTGACCTGCAGCTCCACAATCCGGGACAGCTCCTCGACACTCAGCGGATCGAACAGCACCACCTCGTCCAGCCGGTTCAGGAACTCCGGCTTGAAGGAGGCATGGACCGTGGCCATCACGGCCTTCTTCTTGGCCTCGGCGTCCAGGCCGGGGTCCACCAGGAACTGGCTGCCCAGGTTCGAGGTGAGCACCAGGATCACGTTGCGGAAGTCCACGGTGCGGCCCTGGCCGTCGGTGAGGCGGCCGTCGTCGAGCACCTGCAGGAGGATGTCGAAGACCTCCGGGTGGGCCTTCTCCACCTCGTCGAGCAGCAGGACGGAGTACGGGCGGCGGCGGACGGCCTCGGTGAGCTGGCCGCCCTCCTCGTAGCCGACGTAGCCGGGAGGGGCGCCCACCAGCCGGGCCACGGAGTGCTTCTCCGAGTACTCGGACATGTCGATCCGCACCATGGCGCGCTCGTCGTCGAAGAGGAAGTCGGCGAGGGACTTGGCCAGCTCGGTCTTGCCGACGCCGGTGGGGCCAAGGAACAGGAAGGAGCCGGTGGGCCGGTTGGGGTCGCTGACGCCGGCGCGGGCGCGGCGGACGGCGTCGGAGACGGCGGTGACGGCCTTCGACTGGCCGATCAGCCGTTCGCCCAGGACGTGTTCCATGTCCAGCAGCTTCTGGCTCTCGCCCTGCAGCATCCGGCCGGCGGGGATGCCGGTCCAGGCCGAGATCACCTCGGCGATGTCGTCGGCGGTGACCTCCTCGGCGACCATCAGGTCCTGCTTGGCGCCGCCACCGGCCACCCGGGCGGACTCCGCCTCGGCGGCCAGGGTGAGCTCCCGCTCCAGGGCGGGAAGTTCACCGTAGAGGATCCGCGAGGCGGCTTCGAGGTCGCCCTCGCGCTGGAACTTCTCGGCGGCGGAGCGCAGTTCATCGATCCGGGCCTTGAGGTCGCCCACCCGGTTCAGGCCGGCCTTCTCAGCCTCCCAGCGGGCGTTGAGGGCAGCCAGTTCCTCTTTTTTGTCCGCCATGTCCGCGCGGATCGCCGCGAGCCGCTCCACCGACGCGGGGTCGGTCTCGTTGGCGAGGGCCAGCTCCTCCATGGTGAGCCGGTCCACGGAACGGCGCAGCTGGTCGATCTCCTCCGGGGCGGAATCGATCTCCATGCGCAGCCGCGAGGCGGCCTCGTCCACGAGGTCGATCGCCTTGTCCGGCAGCTGCCGGCCGGAGATGTAGCGGTTGGAGAGTGTGGCGGCGGCGACCAGGGCGGAGTCGGCGATGGCCACCTTGTGGTGGGCCTCGTAGCGTTCCTTGAGTCCGCGCAGGATGCCGATGGTGTCCTCCACGCTCGGTTCCCCGACGAAGACCTGCTGGAAGCGGCGCTCCAGGGCTGGGTCCTTCTCGATGTTTTCGCGGTACTCATCCAGCGTGGTGGCCCCGATCAGCCGGAGCTCGCCGCGGGCCAGCATGGGCTTGAGCATGTTGCCGGCGTCCATGGAGCTGTCCCCGGACGCGCCGGCGCCCACCACGGTGTGGATCTCGTCGATGAACGTGACGATCTGGCCCTCTGAGCTCTTGATCTCCTCCAGGACGGCCTTGAGCCGCTCCTCGAATTCGCCGCGGTACTTGGCACCGGCCACCATGGAGGCGAGGTCCAGCGCGATCAGGGTCTTGCCGCGCAGGCTCTCCGGCACGTCCCCGGCGACGATCCGCTGCGCCAGGCCCTCGACGACGGCGGTCTTGCCGACGCCGGGCTCGCCGATGATGACGGGGTTGTTCTTGGTGCGGCGGCTCAGCACCTGGACGATGCGGCGGATCTCGGCGTCGCGACCGATTACGGGGTCCAGCTTCCCGGAGCGGGCAATGGCGGTGAGGTCGGTGCCGTACTTCTCCAGTGCCTGGAACGAGTTTTCGGGGTCCGCGTTGTCCACCTTGCGGTCACCGCGGACGCCCGGCAGGGCGGCCACCAGGGCCTCGTGGGAGGCGCCGGCGTCGCGCATCAGCTTGCCGACGGCGTCGCTGCCGGATGCCAGACCCAGCAGCAGGTGCTCGGTGGAGACAAAGCTGTCACCGAGCCGCTCGGCCTCGGTCTGGGCGGTCTTGATGGCCTGCAGGGCGGTGCGGGAGAGCTGGGGCTGCTGCACCGAGCTGCCGGAGGTGGCCGGAAGGGCCTTGATGGCGGTGCTGGCCTGGACGCTGACGGAATCGGGGTCCGCCCCGGTGGCACGCAGAAGTGCGACGGCGACACCTTCACGCTGGTCCATCAGCGCCTTGAGCAGGTGGGCGGGTTCCAGCTGGGGGTTCCCCGCCGTCGAGGCGTTCATGGCGGCTGCCGCGAGAGCCTCCTGGCTCTTGGTGGTGAATTTGGCGTCCAAAGAGAGCTCCTTCCGGGAACATGCTGATCTTAAAGTTGAGTGTACTCCACTCAACTTTGCATGCGAGCGCTTTGGATCCATGTTTGCCGACGGCGAAATGGCTGTCTAGGGGCGGAGTCCCCCGGGCGCCTGCCGCGCCACCGCGGGACATGCCCTCCGCGCAGCGCCAGCACCGGACATAAACCCACTATGTCCGGTGCTCGGCGCGAAGGCTGGGCATGTTCCCGCGGGTGCGGCCCGGAAGCTACGCCGCGCGGGCCTGCCGGACCAGCTCAGCGCACCGCTCGCCGATCATCATGGTGGTGATGTTCGGGTTGACGGTGGTCAGCTCCGGCATGACCGAGGCGTCGGCCACCCGCAGCCCGGTGACTCCCTTGACCCGCAGTTCGGGGTCCAGCGGCGACATCCGGTCCTCGGCGGACCCCATCCGCACCGTCCCGGCCGGGTGGTAGACCGTGTTGTGGGTGGTCCGGATGTACTCGGCGATCTGCTCGTCAGTCTGGATGGCCTCGCCCGGGTACAGCTCGGTCCCCACCCAGTCGGCCAGGGCGGGCTGGGCTGCGATCTCGCGGGCCTTCCGGATGCCGGCGATCATCACCCGCATGTCGTGCGGGTCGGTGAAGTAGCGCGGATCCACCTTGGGCTTGTCCCGGAAGTCCTTGCTCCGCAGTTTCACGGTTCCGCGCGAGCGGGCATGCGTGACGTTCGGGGTGAGGCAGAAGCCGTTTTCCGTCGTCGGGAATCCCTGGCGGAGGGTGTGCATGTCGAACGGCACGGAGCCGTAGTGAAACATGAGGTCCGGCCGGTCCAGGCCCTCTTCGGTCGGGGTGAAGATCCCGGCCTCCCACCACTGCGTCGAGGTCTCCGTCATGGGCTGCTTGGCTTCCCACTGGATGACGCCCTCCGGATGGTCCTGGAGATGCTCGCCGACGCCGGGGGAATCCGCCCGCACCTCGATGCCGAACTCCGCCAGCTGCTCCGCGGGGCCGATCCCGGAGAGCATCAGCAGCTTGGGGGAGTCGATGGCGCCGGCGGACACAATCACCTCGGCGCGGGCGCCCAGCAGGTGGGTTTTGGCGAAGGCGTTGTCCACGACGGCGACGCCGGTGCAGCGGTTGCCGCCGTCGAACGTGAGTTCCTTGGCGCGCAGCCCAGTGAGCAGCGTGAAGTTCGCCCGGTCCATGATCGGGTGGATGTAGGACACCGAGGAGGATGACCGCGTGCCGTCCGCCCGCCGGTTGATCTGGAAGAAGCCGGCACCGTTGATCACTGTGTCACCGGTGTTGAACCGGACAGTGGGAATTCCGGACTGCTCGCAGGCCTCCAGCAGGGCACGGCCGGTGGGGTCCGACGCCGGGACGTTCATCAGGTGCACGGGGCCGCTGTCGCCGTGGTGCGGTGCGTTCGGGCCGGCATCCTCGTTGGTTTCCAGCTGCTTGAACAGCCGGTAGGCCATCTCGGCGTTCCATCCGGTGGCGCCGAATTTGGTCTCCCATTCGTCGATGTCCTCGCGGGGTGCCCAGAAGGCGATGCAGGAGTTGTGGCTGGAGCAGCCTCCCATCACTTTGGCGCGGGCGTGGCGCATGAACGAGTTCCCGTGTTCCTGCTCCTCGATGGGGTAGTCCCAGTCGTAGCCGGATTCCAGGAGCTCCATCCAGCGGTCCAGCTGCAGGATCTCGTCCAGGCCGCGGTCATCCGGCCCGGCCTCCACGAGGGCCACCTCGACGGCGGGGTCCTCGCTGATGCGGGAGGCAACGGCCGCGCCGGCGGAGCCGCCGCCGACCACGATGTAGTCGAATTCGGTCTTGGTCAGCTTGGTCATGGAGCTACTTCCCCTCTGCAGCGGCGGAGCGGTCGGCAAACCATCCCGTCACCTGCGGATCGATGTTGTGGTAGACGTGCTTGGCTTCCTGGTACTCCGCCAGGCCGGTGGGGCCGAGTTCGCGCCCGACGCCGGACTGGCCGAATCCGCCCCACTCCGCCTGGGGCAGGTACGGGTGGAAGTCGTTGATCCAGATGGTGCCGTGGCGGAGGCCGCGGGCGACGCGCTGGCTCTTGCCGGCGTCCTGGGACCACACCGCTCCGGCCAAGCCGTAGTGGGTGTCGTTGCCGATCTTCACGGCTTCCTCTTCGGTGCTGAACGTCTCCACGGTGACGACGGGGCCGAAGGCCTCGTCCACCACCACGGACATGCCGCTCTTGACCTGGTCCAGGACGGTGGGCAGGTAGTAGAAGCCCTTTTCCAGCTCACCCTCGCCCCATGCCCCGCCGCAGCGCAGGCGGGCGCCCTCGGCCACACCCTTGTCCACATAGGCGGTGACCTTGTCGCGGTGCGCCGCGGAGATCAGCGGGCCGGTCTCGGCGTCGGGATCGAACGGGCCGCCCAGGCGGATCTGTTCGGCGCGGCGCACCAGCTCGTCGACGAACGTGTCCGCGATGGACTCCTCAACAATCAGCCGGGCCCCGGCCGAGCAGACCTGGCCGGAGTGCACAAACGCGGCGTTGAGCGCGTTGTCCAGGGCGGCCTCGAGGTCGGCGTCCGCGAAAATGATGTTGGGGTTCTTGCCGCCCAGCTCCAGAGCCACCTTCTTGACCGAGCCGGCGGCTGCGGCCGCGATGGTCTTTCCGGTTTCCAGGCCGCCGGTGAAGGACACCAGGTCGACGTCGGGGTGGCTGGAAAGCACGGACCCCACGGTCCTGCCGTCCCCCAGCACCAGGTTGGCGACGCCGTCGGGCAGGCCCAGTTCCTGGAGCACAGCCATCATGAGGATGGAGGTGTGCGGGGTAAGTTCGCTGGGCTTGAGGACAAAACTGCAGCCGGCCGCCAGTGCCGGGGCGATCTTCCAGGAGGCCTGCAGGAGCGGGTAGTTCCACGGGGCGATCAGGGAGCAGACGCCCACGGGCTCGTACTCGATGCGGCTCACCACCGTGGGGCTGCCGGCATCCACCACGCGGCCGGAGTCCTGGCCGGACAGCTTGCCGAAGTACTCGAAGCAGTTGGCGATGTCCTCGATGTCGATTTCGCTTTCCACCAGGCGTTTGCCGGTGTCCAGCGTCTCGGCCCGCGCGAATTCAGCCTTGCGCTCACGCAGCCGGGCGGCGACGTTGATCAGGAACGTGCCGCGTTCCAGCGGCGACTTGCCGGACCATTCGCCGGCGTCGAACGCTGCCTTGGCAGCCGCCACGGCGCGGGCAGAATCCTCGGCGGTGCCCTCAGAGACGGTGCCCACCAGGGAGCCGTCGGCGGGGCAGTGGATGTCCCGGGTGCCGCCGTCGGATGCTGCCGTCCAGCTGCCGCCGATGAAGAGCGTTTCGGTGCTCATTTTGTTGCCTCCTGCGTTTCGAAATCTGATTCCCAATTGTCTTTAGCCACCTGGTCCTCGACCAGCACCGTGTTTCCCGGCGCCGCACGGTTCAGGTGCAGGAACTCCAGGTGCTGCTCGTAGTGGTCCAGGACGTCGGTGATGACCTGTTCCTTGGTGTATCCCATGAGGTCGTAGCCGTGGCTGCCCTCCAGGGAGAACACCTCCATCCGGTAGTAGTGGTCCTCCGGGTCCGCCCGCCGGGTGGCGTAGGACGGCGTCTCGTACTGCACCGGGTAGATCTGGTACTTGAAGGCGCGCTCCTCCCCCATGGCCAGCTGCAGGTCGACGCTGTTGATTCCGCAGGACTCCACCGGGACAACCGACAGCACGGTTTCCGCCCCCTGGGTCCTGAGCTCCTCGCATACTTCCTGCAGGGCCGGCAGGGTCACGGTTTCCACGAACCGGGTGGTCTGCCGGCGGCCGGGGTAGCTCATGGCCCGGGTGAGGCGCTGCCTCCAGCTGCGGCCGCCGCGCTGTTCTCCGCCGGCGCGGCCGGAGATGATGCCGGGCAGGCTGGCGCGGTAGCTGTCGTTGAGCGAATTCTCCACCCGCAGGGCCCGGTACAGCCCCAGCATGATGAAGACCAGCAGCAGGGACAGCGGCAGGCCCATGACGATGGTGGCGTTCTGCAGCGTGGTCACACCGCCCACCATCAGCATGGCCAGGGTCAGCAGGCCGGTGGCCACCGCCCAGAAGACGCGCATCCATTCCGGGCCGTCAGCGTCCGCGTCCTTGAGGTGCGAGGTGAAGTTGGCCATTACCAGGGCGCCGGAGTCCGCGGACGTGACGTAGAAGAGCAGGCCCGTGAACGTGGCGACGGCGGCCGTGACCGGCACGGCCGGGAACTCCGCCAGGAGGCTGTAGAACCCCCGTTCGGGATTGCTCATGGCGGCCTCGCCGAAGGCCATGTTGCCGCCCATGATCAGGTCAAGGCTGGAGTTTCCGAAGATGGAGATCCACAGCAGGATGAACAGGAACGGCACGGTCATGGTGCCGAGGACGAACTGGCGGATGGTGCGGCCGCGGGAGATGCGGGCCAGGAAGAGGCCCACGAACGGTGCCCACGCGATCCACCACGCCCAGAAGAACAGCGTCCACGCGTTCAGCCAGTCGGTGGGCCGGTCGTACGCGAAGGTGTCCAGCGTCATCGCCGGGAAGCGGCTCATCACGTCGCCCACGTTCTGCACGATCCCGTCGAGCAGGAAGCTGGTCTTGCCGGCCACCAGCACGAAGAGCATGAGGGCGACGGCCAGGATGACGTTGAGCTCCGACAGCCGGCGGATGCCCTTTTCCACCCCGGACACCACCGAGATGGTGGCCATGACCACCGAGAGGGCGATCAGGCCGATCTGGATGCCGAGGTTTTCCGGGACACCGAACATGAAGTGCAGCCCGTAGTTCAGCTGCACGACGCCGATCCCCAGGGACGTGGCGATGCCGAAGATGGTGCCCAGGAGGGCAGCGATGTCGACCGTGTGGCCGATCGGCCCCTCGATCTTTTTGCCGAAGATCGGATACAGCGCCGAGCGGATGCTCAGCGGCAGGTTGTGCCGGTAGGCGAAGTATCCGAGCGCCAGCCCCATCAGGGCGTACAGCGCCCAGCCGGTGAGTCCGTAGTGGAACAGGGTCCAGACAAGGGCCTGGCGTGCGGCCTCCGGGTTGCCGCCCTCGCCCTGCGGCGGGGCGAGGTACTGGCTGACCGGTTCGGAGACGGAGAAGAACATCAGGTCGATGCCGATCCCGGCGGCGAACAGCATGGCGGCCCAGGTGAAGAGCCCGAACTGCGGCTTCGAGTGGTCCGGCCCCAGCTTGGTCCGCCCCACCCGGGACAGCGCCGCGACCAGGACGAAGACCAGCACGGCCGTGACGATCAGGAAGTAGTACCAGCCCATGTTGGTGGAAACCCACCCGACCAGCGCTCCGATGACGGCCTCGGCATTGTCCTTGGCAAGGATGGCCCAGAGCGCGATCCCCACGACGCCGGTGGCAGAACCGATGAAGACGCTTTTGTTGACCCGGGTCCGGCGCTCCACTGCCCCGTCCGGTTCGCCCGGGGCGGGGGTCGAATTTGTCCTGACAGTTGCGTTTTGGCTCATGGATCCCATTTCAGTTTGTGAGGCTGCGGTCGGGACACCGTACGGGCACAAAGCTGCGGGAGGCTGTTTCCAGCCGGGGCCAAGGCCTGCCGGCGGCGTCCTTGCGGGTCTGGCTATGCCATCGACGCTAGCAAGCCTGCTGATGGAATGCTCAGTTAAGTGAGTTCTGACACTCAGATGGGCCCGCGCCGCCCGGGAATCCGTTAACCCCGTCCGGCGGCCGGCTCCCCCAAGGAGCCGACCGCCGGATGTGGGGTGCCGGTCCGGTGTCTGCGGACCAACTCCGTGAGCGGCCGGGGGACCGCTCCTGCAGGGGATTTCGCTGTTCATGCATCTTGTCACATGTATGACAGATTTGTCACGCGGCGTTTTCGGCGTTTCCGTGGGTAGGCTGTGGACCATGGATGAGACGACGGCAGCGCAGCCCCACACCACCCGGTCCGTTTTCCTGGACAAGGCCCATCCGGCCGCCTGGCGGGCCCTCAACGGGCTGGGCCTGAAAGCCAAGGAGGCCGCGGATGAAGCCGGCCTGGACCAGACCCTGATCGAGCTGCTGAACGTCCGCATCTCGCAGATCAACGGCTGCGCCTACTGCCTGGACCTCCACGTAGGCGATGCCGTGAAGAACGGTGAGACCGCCCAGCGCCTCGCGGTCCTGCCCGCCTGGCGGGACACGGACCTCTTCACCGAGAAGGAGTCCGCCGCCCTGACCCTGGCCGAAGCGATCACCAACATCTCCGACGCCGCCGCCCGGGAACACGAAGGCCGCCTCGCCCGCAAGCACCTCAACGACGCGGAGTTCTCCGCCATCAGCTGGCTGGTGATCGCCATGAACGCCTTCAACCGGGTGTCGATCGTCAGCCAGCACCCGGTGCGCCGGAAAGCCGCCGAAACGCAGAAGGCAGCCGGCGACGGCAACGACAACGGCTAACCGCGCGGGGCGCCGGGATCGGCCGGGTTACGGGATCAGCCGGTCGGCCCGGAAGCGGTCGAAGAGTTCCGTGAAGGAGTCCAGCGTCCGGCGGTACCCGGTGAAACCGGCCAGCCTGCTCTTGGACATGTCGGCCAGCACCTCGATATTGCGGCCCAGATCGCCGTCGGTGTGCCACCACGAGGACACGCGGGACAGATCCGGCTCGGCAAGCCCGTGCCGGCGGGCCATCTCAGCCCACGTTCCTTCCATGCCCTTCATCTGCTCTTCCAGCGGCCGGGGCGCGCCCTCGAAGCCGGCCGGCTCGACGCCGAAGCAGGCCGCCAGCCGCGGCCACATCCAGCGCCAGCGGAAGACGTCCCCGTTGACGATGTTGTAGGCCTGGTTGCCCGCCCCCTCCGCGGTGGCCGCCCAAAGCATGTGCTCCGCCAGCAGCCCGCTGTCCGTCATGTCGGTGAGGGAGTTCCACTGCGTCTCCGAGCCGGGGAAGATGAACGGCCGGTCCAGTTCCTTGCAGAGTGAGGCCTGGACCGCGAGCGTGAGGCCCATGTTCATGGCGTTGCCCACCGCATGGCCGATCACCGTGTGGGCGCGGTGCACCGACCAGGTGAAGCCCTGCCGCTCCGCTGCGGCCCACAGTTCGTCCTCCTGCGCGTAGTAGAAGTTCGGCGCCGGCAGCCGCGGCTCCTCCTCGTGGAACGGGGTGTCCGGCATTTCCCCGGCGGCATAGGCCTCGAAGGGGCCCAGGTAGTGCTTCAGCCCGGTCATCAGCGCAACGTGTTCCACCGGGCTGCCGCGCAGCGCCTCGAGCAGGTTCCGCAGCATCGCCGCGTTGACCTCGATGTTCTCCCGCTCCGTCTCCTGCCGCGACCAGGCGGTGAAGAACACGTGGGTGGGGGTTTCCCCGGCCAGCGCGGCCGCGAGGCTCTCCGGCGAGCCAAGGTCCGCGCTGAGCGGCCGCACCCCGGGACGGGCGGCGCCGCCGCCACGGGACATGGCCAGCACATCCCATCCCGCGCCGGAGAGGAGGTCCACCAGGGCGGAACCGGCAATGCCGCTCGCTCCCACCACCAAGGCGGTCCGTCGCTGGACGTGGGCTGACTGTGAATGCACGGAAGATCCTCCTGGCTGGGGGGTGGGGTCCCTTCCACCCTATGGCCCCGGCCGCACCGGCCCCTACGCGGGGTAGATGGACACCGCTGCGGCCTTGACCACGAAGTAGACCTCCAGGCCGGGCGCCAGGCCCAGGTCCGCGGAGGCTGCCGGGGTGACGTCGGCGGACAGCTCGCCGGCGCGGACCCGGATCTGGTCACCGTGCGGCTCCAGGTCCGTGACCGTGACACGGAACGAGTTCCGCGGGCTGCCGTGCGCCTCGTCCAGGAAAACGGACACGGCCGACGGCGGGAACGCGGCCACCCCGGACTGCCCGGGCGCCAGGGGGTCGTCGTGCTGGCCGGCGAAGTCGAGCCCGTCGCCGGACCGGAGCCCGCCGGGCGTGACCGTCCCCGGCACCAGGTTCAGCCCGGCCAGCCCCGCGGCGAAACGGCTGCGCGGCCGCCGGAGGACCTCCCGGGTGGGTCCGTCCTCGGTGATCCGGCCTTCCTCCAGCACAATCACCCGGTCCGCCAGCATGTACGCGTCCAGGACGTCGTGGGTGACAATGACGGCCCGCCGCCCGGCCAGCACCCGCTTGAGCAGGCGCCGCAGCAGCGGCGCCGCGTGGATGTCCAGGGCGGACAACGGCTCGTCCAGCAGCAGCACGTCCGGGTCCACCGCCAGGGCCCGGGCGGCCGCCACGCGCTGCGCCTGCCCGCCGGAGAGTTCCCCGGGCCTGCGGCCGGCGAGCTCCGCGGCGTCGACCTCCGCCAGCCAGCGCCGGGCCCTGTCCCGGGCTTCCCGCCGGGGCACGCCTGCGCTCCGGGGCCCGAACGCAACGTTTTCCAGGACGCTCAGGTGCGGAAACAGCAGCGGGTCCTGGGCCAGCAGGGCCGTTCCGCGGCGGTGCGGAGCGGTCCACGTGTGCACGCCGGCGCCAAGCTCGAACAACACGCGGCCGTCCACCTCGGCGCGGCCGCTGTCCGGCCGGACCAGCCCGGCGATCACCGAGAGCAGGGTGGATTTGCCCGCCCCGTTGGGTCCCAGCACCGCAACCGTTTCGCCCGGCGCCAGGCTGAGCGAGACCTCGAAGCGGCGGGCGGCCAGGACGGCGTCGAGAGTGAACGTCATGCGGGCCCCGGTCCGCCGGCGCTGCGGGCCGGCCTGCCGCCGGTCCCGGCGGTCCCCGGCCCGCGGTAGGAGAGCCCGACGACGATGACCGCCACCACCACCAGCAGCAGGGACAGCGCGACGGCGGCGTCGGCGTCGGCCTCGCGCTGCAGGTAGATTTCCAGCGGCAGGGTGCGGGTGACCCCCTGCAGGCTGCCGGCGAAGGTGAGCGTGGCACCGAATTCGCCCAGGCACCGGGCGAAGGAGAGCACGGCTCCCGAGGCGAGGCCGGGCAGCACCAGCGGGAGCGTGACGCGGCGGAGCACGGTGGTGGGGCGCGCCCCGAGTGTCGCGGCCACGGCCTCGTACCGGCTGCCTGCCGAACGGAGGGCCCCTTCGAGGCTGACCACCAGGAACGGCAGGGCCACAAACGTCTGGGCGAGCACCACCGCCGTCGTCGAAAACGCGATCTGGATGCCGGCGATTTCCAGGCTCCGGCCGAGCAGGCCCTGGCGGCCGAACGCGTAGAGCAGCGCGAGGCCGCCCACCACCGGCGGCAGCACCAGCGGCAGCAGGACGAAAGCCCGCAGCAGCCGCTGGCCGGGGAAGTCGCCGCGGGCCAGCACCAGGGCCAGCGGCACACCGAACAGCACACACAGGGCGGTGCTCGCGGTGGCGGTGCGGAGGCTCAGCCCCAGCGCCGTGAGGGATGACTCGGACGTGACCAGCGGAATGAACTGCGGCCAGTTGACCCGGGCCACCATGGCCGCGAGCGGCAGCAGCACCAGCAGCGCCCCGACGGCGGCAACCGCCACCACCCAGCGCGGAATCCCGCTGTAGGCACTCACTCTCGGGCGTCCCACGCGGCCTTAGGGGGTTCCGAAGCCGGCGCCGCGGAGGATCTGCTGGCCGCCAGGGCCCGTGACGGCCGCAATGAACGCGGCCGCGGCGTCCTTGTTCCTGCTGGTCCGCACCGCGGCGATGGGGTAGGTGTTGACGGCCCGCGCGGATTCGGGGAAGGGGACCTCCCGCGCCTTGTCCCCGGCGGCCTTGGCATCGGTGACGTAGACCAGGCCGGCATCGGCCTCCCCGGAGACCACCTTGCCCAGGACGTCGGTGACGGACCCTTCCTCACTGACGGGCTGCAGCGTGGTGCCGGCTTCCTGTTCCAGGGTCTTCGTGGCAGCGCCGCACGGGACCTGCGCCGCGCAGATGACGGTCTTGACCCCCGGGTTGGCGAGATCCGCGAAGGAGCTGACCGATGCGGGGTTGGCCGGGGGCACCACGATGGTGAGGACGTTGGTGGCGAAGACCTGGGGGGACCCTTCCACCAGACCGGCGTCGCCCAGCTTGGCCATGTTCTTTGTATCCGCGGAGGCAAAGACGTCCGCGGGGGCGCCCTGGCTGACCTGGGTGGCCAGGTCGGAGGACCCGGCGAAGCTGAGCGTCACGGTGGTGCCCGGGTTGTCCGCCTCGAACTGTTCGGCGAGCTGCGTGAACGGGGCCTTCAGGGACGCCGCGGCGAAGACGGTGACCGTGGTGCCGCCGTCAGCAGTTCCCCCGCCGGTAGCCCCGCCGCAGCCAGCGAGCGCGAGCGGCAGGGCGGCCGCCAGCAGCAGGGCGGACGCTTTCCGCGCCGGGCTCATATGGTCCCCTTGCCTTTCGGCGTTTCGATAATCACCGTGGTGGCCTTGACGACGGCGGTCGCCACCGAGCCGAGTTCCAGGCCCAGCTCCCGCACGGCCTCGCTGCTCATCAGGGACACCACCCGGAACGGTCCGCATTGCAGCTCCACCTGGGCCATTACGGTGTCCGCGGTGATGCCGGTGACCAGGCCGACGAAGCGGTTGCGGGCCGAGCTGCCTGCCTTGGCCGGATCATCCGGGAGCTGGGCCTGGCCGCGGGCAAGCCGCGCGAGTTCCAGCCCATCCACGGCCAGCCGCCCGGCGTCGTCCCGGTACGGAGTAAGGCTTCCGTTCTCGGTCCAGCGCCGGATGGTGTCGTCACTGACGCCCAGGAACCGGGCCGCTTCGGAGACGCGAATATGTGGCATGCAGACACTCTAACCCGCATCTGCGGATCAACGGGTACGTTTGTATCCTCATTTCCGGAACTGCGGGCGTCCCGCCACAGGCCTCCCGCGGCCCCGGTGCCCTAGCCGCGGCGCCGTGCCGGTCTTAAAATTTTCCCGAGGGGTGGAGCCGCGGTCGCCAAGGAGCACCGCCGTGAAGTGGATCAAACCTGAGGACCCGGGCTACGACGAATCCCGGACATTGTTCAACGCCATGATCGACCGCCGCCCGGCGGTGATCGCCCCCTGCAGCGACGCGGCCGGCGTCGCCGAGGCCCTGAAGTACGCCCGGGAGCACAGCCTGGACGTCGCCGTCCGCGCCGGCGGGCACTCGGTGGCTGGCATGTCGCTGAACGACGGCGGCCTGGTGGTCGATGTGCGGCCGATGAAATCCGTCACCGTGGATCCGGAAGCCCGCACGGTCACCGCCGGGGCGGGTCTGACCTG
Source organism: Pseudarthrobacter sp. 1C304 (assembly GCF_052245515.1). NCBI lineage: Bacteria > Bacillati > Actinomycetota > Actinomycetes > Micrococcales > Micrococcaceae > Pseudarthrobacter > Pseudarthrobacter sp. 1C304. The sequence continues at coordinate 52,892 of NZ_JBQQCH010000009.1, forward strand.
CGGCGAGTTCGACCGGGCCACCCAGCAGCACGGCCTCGCGCTCACCGGCGGCCGGGTCTCCACCACGGGCCTGGCCGGCTTTACGCTGGGCGGCGGCTCCGGCTGGCTGGAGCGGGCCTTCGGGTTCGCCTGTGACCACCTGGTCTCCGTGGACCTGGTGACGGCGTCCGGCGAGCAGGTGACGGCGAGCGCCACGGAGAACCCCGAGCTGTTCTGGGCGCTGCACGGCGGCGGCGGGAACTTCGGCGTCGCCACATCCTTTACTTTTCGCCTGCACCCGCTGGGGCCGAAGGTCCACGCGGGGCTGATGCTGTGGCCGGGGGACGCGGCCCCCGAGATAAGCCGCGGCTACCGGGAGGTGGCGCTCGCGGCGCCCAACGAGGAAACGGGCGCCATCATCTACCTGACCGTCCCGCCCGAGCCCGGCATGCCGCCGGAGATGGTCGGCAAGATGGCGGTCGCCGTCGTCTACCTGTATGCCGGCGACGCCGCGGAAGGCGCCGAACACGCCGGCCCGTACCGTGCGCTGAAACCGGCCCTGGACCTGCTGGAGGACATCGACTACGCCGATTTCCAGTGCTCGCTGGACGATCCGCCGGGCAAGTACAACTACTGGAGCGCGGACTACCATGACGAACTGTCCGACGACGCCCTCGACGTGATCGTTGATTCCGCGCGGACCCTGCCCGGGCCGAGTTCGCAGCAGCTGATCGCGCACTGGGGCGGCGCGGTGGGCGGTCCGGCCGCGACGGCGACGCCGCTGCAGCACCGGAACGCCAGCTGGGTGACCCACCCCTTCGGCCTCGGCGAAACCCCGCAGGGCGGCCAGGAAGCGAAGGCCTGGGTGAAACGGTTCCGGCAGGACATCTCGCCGTACGCGAACGGCGGTGTGTGGCTGAACTTCATCGGTGACGAGGGCCAGGACCGGGTGCGGGCGGCCTTCGGGGAGGAGAACTATGCCCGGCTGGCCCGGGTGAAACGGGAGTTCGATCCGGAGAACACCTTCCGCGGCAACCAGAACATCCAGCCCGCCTCCTGACCCGCGGGCACGTCCCGCAGGCTTACGGCCCATGCTGTGAGACGGTTGGTCAGTAAGGTGACCAACGGAAAAGTGGGAGAAACATCAGCATGGGCAGTCCGGAAAAGACATCCCCCTGGGGCGACAGCCTGGGCCGAGCCAGCATCAGGACCGCGCAGGTGCTCCTTTTGCTGGTGCTGACCGTGGTGGTGGTCTATGGCCTGATCCAGGTCCGGCTGGTGGTGATTCCGGCGCTGCTGGCGCTGATCCTCGCCGCCGCGATCGCACCCTTTGTCCACTGGCTGCGCCGCAAGGGCTGGCCAAGCACGGCCGCCACCACCCTCTCATTCATTCTGCTCCTCCTCGCGTTCGGGGCCGTGATCACGGGGATCGTCCTCGCCGTCATGAGTCAGTCCGACGAACTGGCCAGCAAGGCGACGCAAGGCTTCGACCGGGTCTACGACTTCGTCCGCACCGGCCCCTTCCCCATCGATGACCAGCAGATCCAGCAGGCGCGCGAGGCCGCCATCGACTTCGCCACCAGCAGCACGGTCGGCGCGGGCGCCATCTCCGGGCTCAGCGCGGCCGGCAACTTCATCACCGGGGCCCTGCTGATGGCCGTGATCCTGTTCTTCTTCCTGAAGGACGGCGAGCGCATCTGGGCGTTTGTGCTGCGGGCCTTCAAAGGCGAGAAGCTGGTCAAGGCGCGCCTGGCCGGCGAGCGGAGCCTCAACGTGCTGGGCGGCTACGTGCGCGGCACCTCGATCGTGGCCTTCGTGGACGCGTTCTTCATCGGCCTTGCCCTCGTCATCATGGGAGTGCCGCTGGCCCTGCCGCTGGCCGCGCTGACCTTCATCGGAGCCTTCATCCCGCTGATCGGCGCCACCCTGGCCGGCATCCTCGCCGCGCTGGTCGCGCTGGTGGCCAACGGCCCGGCTGCAGCCCTGATCGTCATCATCGTGGTGATCGTGGTGAACCAGCTGGAGGGCAACTTCCTCCAGCCCGTCGTGATGGGCCAGGCTCTCAATGTGCACGCCCTCGTCATCCTGCTGGCCCTCACGGCAGGCACCATCCTCGCCGGGATCATCGGCGCGATCCTTGCCGTCCCGCTGGTCGCGGTGGCCTGGGCCGCGATCAAGGCGTGGAACTCGGCGGAGTCCGTCACCCCCGCGGCCATCGCCGAGGCCGAGCATGAGACCGAGCTGAACGAAAAGGGCGAAGGCGTGCGCTCCACGCCGCGCGGCGAGCGGACGCCGGCGGAAGAGCAGTCCGAAACCGCGGCCGCTGACGCCAGCCGAGACTGATCCGCCGCCGGTCTAGACTTCCCCCATGGCCCTCTACCTGGATCCTCCGCTCTGGCCGGCGCACGGAACGCACTTCTCGCACCTGATCTCGGACACCTCGCTGGCGGAACTGCACGGCTTCGCGGCCGCGGCCGGCATCCCCGAGCGGGCGTTCGACGGCGACCATTACGACGTCGCCGAAGCCCGGTACAGTGCGCTGGTTGCGGCCGGAGCCGTTCCGGTGGAGGGGCGGGTCCTGGTCCGCAAACTGCTCGCCAGCGGCCTGCGGATCCCGGCCCGGCGGCGCAGCAATTCCCTGAAGCTCCCGCTGCTGACCCGCTGGAACGCCGCACTGCCCGGACACGACGCGCTGTTCCTGGACCTGCTGGACCGCTGGGGCGAGGAACACCGGCACTATCACGGCCGCACCCACCTGCTCGCGGTCCTGGAGGCCCTGGACCTGTTGACGGAGCCTGCCGGGCCGCCCCGCACGGTGCTGCTCGCGGCCTGGTTCCACGACGCCGTCTACCGTGGGATCGCGGGCCAGGACGAGGAGGAATCGGCGCGGCTGGCCGAGGACCTGCTGGCCCGCGCCGGCCTTCCCGCGGCGGAGGTGGATGAGGTGGCCCGCCTGGTGCGGATGACGGCCGACCACCGGCCGGACCCCGGCGACGGGGCCGCCGCCCTGCTCAGCGACGCCGATCTCTCCGTGCTCGGCGGCACCCAGGACGCCTACGCCCGGTACCTGGCCGCCGTCCGGCAGGATTTCGCGCACATCGGCGACCGCGACTTCGCCGCCGGACGCGCCGCCGTCGTCCGCCAGCTGCTGCAGCTGGAGCCGCTCTTCCACACTCCGCGGGGCCGGGAGCTGTGGCTGGACGCGGCGCGGCGGAACCTGCGGGGCGAGCTGGAATAACCGGCCCCCACACCCCGCTCGGAACAGCAACGCGGGGTCACACACGGCCCATAAATACCGTCGGGATGGGCGCAGAGTGACCCCGCGTTACTTTGGGGTGGGTTGCCTGGTGGGTCAGGGGCTCCGGCGGAGGTGCTCGGCGAGGCGGTCGAAGGACTCGCGCCAGCCCGCGCCGTGGGCATCACGGTTGTCGATCGTGTCGAAGGGGCCCTGGATAAACGTCACCCGGGTGCCGCCGTCGATCTCGTCCAGCTGGAACGTCACCTCGGTTTCAAAGCCGCGGGTGCCGTCGGCCTTGTCCCAGGCGTGGGTGAAAACGAGGAGGTTGGGCGGCTCGATGTCCGTATGGACGCCGCTCCACCAGTGTTCCTCCCCCGTGCTGTCCTGGACCAGGCACGCCCGGTAAAGGCCGCCGATCTCAAAATCCGAGTCGACGCTCTGCCGGGGCGTGTGGAATCCCCGCGGCCCCCACCACGCCGGTGCCTGGTCCGGGTCGGTGAGGGCGGACCACACCCGGGTTATGGGGGCCTGGAATTCGCGGGTGATGACCAGCATGAGCTCGTCGGCCGGCGGGGCGCCGCCGGGGCCGGACGATGTGGCGCTGGCATGCTCGGACATGGCGGTCCTCCTCTGATGCGGTCTAGCGGTAGGCCTTGTAGGTGGTCACGAACGGCCGGTCGCTCGGCCCGATCTGCTTGCCCAGCGGCATCAGCGAGACCGGGATGAGCTTGAGGTTGGCGATGGCCAGGGGGATGCCGATGATGGTGATGGCCATGGCGAAGGCGGTCACCACATGGCCGATCGCGATCCAGATGCCCGCGACCAGCAGCCAGATGACGTTCCCCAGCAGCGAAAACACGCCGGTGCCCCCGGGCCGGTCCACCACGGTGCGCCCGAACGGCCAGAGCGCGTAGTTCGCGATCCGGAAGGACGCCAGGCCCCATGGGATGGTCACCACCAGGAGGCAGCAGATGATGCCGGCCACGAAATATCCGATTGCGAGCCAGAGCCCGCCAAAGAGCAGCCAGATGAGGTTGAGCAGTGTCTTCATGGCTCCATTGTCCCCCGCCGGGGCCCGATCCGGCCTAGGGGTTCACCCTGAACATTTCCTGAATCATGTCCCGTGACGCACGCGCGGGCAGGGAGCTTTGCGAACGCCGGAAAGGGCACAATACTGGGTACATGCCTGCACTCCTGAAGATTGCCCTGATCGTCGCCGTTGTCCTGCTGGTCCTCGGCGCGGCGGTGAAGGCCGTGCAGTTCCTGCTCTACGTGGGCCTTCTGGTCCTGGTGGGGGCCGGCATTTTCTACTTCCTGCGCCGCTCGCGCATTTCCCGCTGACGCTGCCCGGAACGTCCGGATGACCAACTTCGTGGACCTGCTGGGCCCCATTCTCGAAGTGATGACGTGGGTGGGTTTTATCCTGGGGCTGCCGTTGCTGGCCTGGGGCTGGATTGTCCGGCGCCGGCACTGCGAGTGGACCGGGACCACCGCCAAGGTGATCAGCGCAGGCGGGTTCACCGGGTACAGCTGGACGGACCACCACGACGCCGACCACCGCTCGCTGCTGCCGGCGGCCGAGTCGCAGGGCCTGGTGGTGGGGTCCGACGTCGATCTCTACTACGACGTGTGCCACCCGTCCCGCTGGGGACTCACGCCGCCGAAGCACGACAACGCCGCCTGGACCCTGGGCTGGATCCTCACCGGGGTGGGGATCCTTTCCACCGTGGGCGGCTTTGTCCTCCTGCTCTTCTAAATGGTCAGCTGCCAGCTGGCCGACTCTGGGTCCACTCACCCACAGAAAGGTCACGGCAGATGAGCAGCGGCATGTTAAACCCCGAAGATGGGCCCGGGACCGGGCACGTAACCCCGTCCAGGATGGCTCTAGGCCATTATGGTTTAAAAGTTTCCTACATCGCCGCTGTGATGGTGGGCGGAGGGGCCGGCGCGCTGTCCCGGTACGGTGTGGAGCAGGCGCTGCATGTCCCGTCCGGATGGCCGATCGCCACACTGGCCGTCAACCTGTCGGGGGCCTGGGCACTTGGGGTGTTGCTGGAGGCACTGCATCGGGGCGGACCGGACACCGGGACGCGGCGCGTCGTCCGGCTGGTGGCCGGGACGGGCTTCCTTGGCGCTTTCACAACCTACAGCACGCTGGCCCTCGACATGACCCGGCTGATGGCACTCGGGAATGGCGCCGGCGTCGCTGTTTATCTGGCGGCGAGTCTGTTCGGGGGCACCCTTGCCAGCTGGTCCGGAATCTGGTGCGGTGCAGCCTTCCATCAGCGTGCTCTCCGGCGCCGCTCCATGAGGGAGGCGCCGAAACCGGCAAGACGGCCCGATTTTGACGAGGAGGGACTGTGACCGTAATCCTGATGATTCTTGCCGGAGCCGCCGGAGCCGCCGCAAGGTTTATTCTTGACAGTCTGGTGCGGCCGCGGTTTCCCACTCCCCTGCCGGTGTCCACCATGATCATCAATGTAAGCGGCTCGTTCCTGCTCGGCCTGCTCACAGGCGGGGTGCTGATGGCCCGGGTGCCGGCCGAACTGCAGACGATTCTCGGCACGGGCTTCCTCGGCGCTTACACCACCTTCAGCACCGCCAATGTCGAAACCGTCCGTCTCATTCAGGCGCGGCGGGGCGGACTTGCCCTTATCAACGCACTTGGCACGCTGGTCCTGTCCGTGGCGGCTGCCTTGGCGGGCCTGCTGGCGGGAAGCGCCCTTTGAAGATCTGACCTTTCACGGCCAGTCCTACGAGCTTCCCTGCGCGGCAAACTAGGTCGAAAGTCCTTAGTCGGTTGATGGGGCGCCGACTAGCCTTGGGGTGTCTTTCATCCTAGAATTCCGCGTTCTTCCCGTCCGCAGGTGGACGGGAAATCAGCTAATGCACGAGTTATCCGTATGGCGATGGAGCTTACATGGGCAGCGTGGGTTTGCTTTACGTAGGGGCAGTATTGTTTATCAACGGCCTCATGCTGCTGGGCATCGTCCCCGGCAAGTCGGCCGCAATCCTGAATTTCCTGGTGGGCACCATGCAAGTGGTATTCCCCACCCTCATCATCCTGCAGTCCAACGGCGACCCCGCTGTCATCTTCGGCGCCGCCGGACTTTACCTCTTCGGTTTCACCTATCTGTATGTGGGCATACTGCAGATGACAGGGATCAGCGGTGAAGGCCTTGGATGGTTTTCACTGTTCGTCGCCGTCTGCGCAGTTGTCATCGGGTACCTCCAGTTCACCCTTACCGCCGACCCCGTTTTTGGCGTCATCTGGTGGGTGTGGGCTGTCCTCTGGACCCTGTTCTTCCTGCTCCTGGGGCTGAACAAGTCCTCCCTTACCAGGATGACGGGGTGGTTCACGGTGTTCATCAGCCACCTCACCGGCACGATTCCCGCGTTCCTCCTTCTCCTGGGCCGCTACGAAACCAACAACACGCTCGCGGTTTGGGTCGCGGCCCTTGCCGTCGCGTCCCTGGTGGGCGCCTACTTCCTGGGCCGCAAGTCGATGCGGAGCAGCGCAGAGCCCGGGCAGGCGGCGAGCGTCGCACCGGCCGCTTAATCTCGCCTTCCGAACAAAGTCAGGAGCTTCATGGCCATCTACGAGTACCGATGCCCCGAAAATTCACGCTTCGAAGCATCGCACCCGATCGGGGACGCCCCGGCCACCATGCCCTGCCCCTCCTGCGGTGAACCGTCGCGCCGACTGTTCACCGCACCGCACCTGTCCAAGACCGGATCGTCAGCCTTCCGGCTTATTGACTCCACCCATCGCAGTGCCGATCAGCCTGAGGTGGTGACCTCGCAGATCCCAGGCACCCCCAGGCGCGTCCAACAGTATTCATCCAACCCGCTACACCAGAAGCTGCCGCGTCCTTAACCGACCAGGAAACGGCGCCAGTAACAAGGAGATGAAATGCCAGCGAAGATATTCAGCCTTGACTCGAGCAAGAAATTTGAGGACCAGGAAAAGATCGGGCACAACCGGTGGCATCCTGAGATTCCGCCCGTCGCGACAATTAAACCCGGAGATACCTTCCGGGTGGATTGCCGGGAATGGTTCGACGGGGCGATCGTTAACGACGATTCCGCCGAGGACATCCTCAACGCGCCGCTGTTGACCGTGCACAAACTGAGCGGGCCCTTCGCCGTCGAAGGAGCCAAACCCGGGGACCTGCTGGTAGTCGACATTCTGGACGTCGGCCCGATTCCCCAGGAAGACTCCGGTCCTCTCGCTGGGCAAGGCTGGGGATACACCGGCATTTTCGCCACGAACAACGGTGGAGGCTTCCTCACCGAGCAGTTCCCGGACGCCTACAAAGCCATCTGGGATTTCACGGGGCAGACCGCAACATCCCGTCACGTGCCCGGTGTCTCTTTCACAGGCCTGATCCACCCCGGGCTGATGGGCACGGCCCCCTCCGCCCAGCTCCTCGCCAAATGGAACAAACGCGAAGGAGACCTGATCGCGACGAATCCGAACAGGGTACCCCCGCTGGCGCTGCCTCCCGAGGCCGCGCATGCAGTCCTCGGCCACCTTCCCTCCTCGGACTTTGACCGGGTGGCGGCGGAAGCGGCCAGGACCGCACCTCCGCGTGAGAACGGCGGTAACCAGGACATCAAGAACATGTCCAAGGGCACCCGCATTTTCTATCCCGTGTTCGTGGACGGAGCGAACCTCTCCATGGGAGACCTCCACTTCTCGCAGGGCGATGGAGAGATCACGTTCTGCGGTGCCATCGAGATGGGCGGATTCATCGACCTCAGGGTGGAGATCATCAAGGGCGGCATGGAAACCTACGGGGTCAGTGAGAACGCCATTTTCATGCCCGGTAACGTCGACCCTCAGTTCAGTGAGTGGCTGGCATTTTCCGGCACGTCCGTAACCCTTGACGGCGAGCAGCGCTACCTCGACTCGCATCTTTCCTACCAGCGGGCCTGCCTCCACGCCATCGATTACCTCAGCAAGTTCGGCTACAGCAGGGAGCAGGCCTACATCATCCTGGGTGCAGTCCCCATCGAAGGACGCCTGTCCGGCGTGGTGGACATCCCGAATTCCTGTTCCACGGTCTACATTCCGACGGCTGTCTTCGACTTCGACGTCCGGCCATCCGCGGCGGGCCCCCATCAGATAGATCCAGGCATCGGGGTGCCCATGGCAAGAAACAGGTAGGCCAACCTGTCACCGCAGGCAGCGGCCCGTCCAGCCTTGGGCTGGACGGGCCGATGCCTGCTCCTGTAACTACGCCTGCTTAACCATGGCGGCGTCAACATTGATCTTGACCTTGTCGCTGACCAGCAGCCCGCCGGCTTCGAGGGCGGCGTTCCATGTCAGGCCGAATTCCTTGCGGCTGATCTCGGCTTCCGCGCTGAACCCGGCGCGGGTGGCGCCGAAGGGGTCCACCGCGACGCCGGTGAACTCGACCTCGAGGTCCACCGGCTTGGTGACGCCGCGGATGGTGAGGTCGCCGGCCAGCACGTAGTCCTCGCCGTCGCCCCGGATGCCCGTGGCGCGGAAGGTCATCTCCGGGAACTTCTCGACGTCGAAGAAGTCCGCGCCGCGGACGTGGGCATCGCGGTTGGCGTCGCCGGAGTCAAAGCTGGCGGTCTTGACGCTGGCATGCAGGCTGGACTCGGCCAGGGAATTGCCGACGTGGGCCTCCGCCGTGGCCTCGTTGAAGCGGCCGCGGACCTTGCTGATGCCTGCATGGCGGACGCTGAAGCCGATCTCGCTGTGGGACATGTCCAGCGTCCAGATGCCTGGGGTCAAACCTTCGGGCAGGGTCACAACGGTCTCCTTCGCGTGGATGGCGGACCGGGCCCGCCGGGTCTTTCGGGGCACTCCCCCAAGGAGCCATGCTAGCCACGCCCGCCCGGCCCGGCTAGGGTTCCCCGCGTCCGACGGCGGCAGCACCCCGCCGTGGGGAGCACCCCGCCGTCGGGAGGAACTGCCGGGTTACGCCCGCGCCGCCGGCGCCCAGCCGATGGCCGGGGCGATGTGCCGGACCACGGTGCCCAGCAGCTTGGCGTTAAAGTCGACCCCCAGCTGGTTGGGGACGGTGAGCAGCAGGGTGTCGGCGGCGCGGACGGCGGCGTCGGCGGCGAGGTCCTTGGCAATGGCGTCGGGTGCGCCCACGTAGCTGCGGCCAAAGCGCGCCATCAGCCCGTCGATCACCCCCACCTGGTCGCGTTTCTCCCGCAGGGCACTCAGTCCGAAGAACCGCCGGTCCTCGTCGTCGACGATCGGCAGGACGCTGCGGCTGACCGAGACGCGCGGCTGGTGCTGGTGGCCGGCGTCGGCCCACGCCTGCCGGAACATGCTGATCTGCTCGGCTTGGAGCTGGTCGAAGGGCACGCCGGTGTCTTCGGTGAGCAGCGTGGAGCTCATCAGGTTCATGCCCTGTTCCGCGGTCCAGACGGCCGTGGCACGGGACCCGGCGCCCCACCAGACCCGTTCGCCGAGGCCCGGTGAATGCGGCTGGACAGGCAGCAGCCCGGAACCGCCGCCCGCGTAGCGCGGCTCCGCCTCCGCCATCCCGGCCCCCGAAATGGCGCGGCGGAACACGGAGGTGTGCCGCCGGGCCATGTCCGCCGCGGTTTCCCCGTCGGCCGGCACATGGCCGAACACGGCGGCGCCGTCGCGGGCCGGTTCGGGTGAACCCCGGCTGATCCCGAGCTGCAACCGCCCGCCGCTGATCAGGTCCGTCGCGGCGGCTTCCTCGGCCATGTAAAGCGGGTTTTCGTAGCGCATGTCGATCACGCCGGTTCCCATTTCGATCCGGCTGGTCCGGGCGGCAACAGCGGACAGGAGCGGGAACGGAGAGGCCTGTTGCCGGGCGAAGTGATGCACGCGGAAGAACGCGCCGTCCACCCCCAGTTCCTCGGCGGCGACGGCCAGTTCGATGCCCTGCAGCAGGGCGTCGCGGGCGGTCCGGGTGCGGGAACCCTCCCCGGGTCCCCAGTGCCCGAAGGACAAGAATCCGATGCGCTTCATGTCATGCCCAACACCCGAGGCAGCAGCAGCATTCCGGCGCTCAGGCGCTACCCGGGGTGCGGAATTGCCCGGTAGCAACGCGGCGCGCGATGTTGCCCGCTGGAGGCAGACCCGGAAGACTGCCCGAATGAAGCGGGGAGAAAGCGTGCGCCCGGAGCTGCGGACCGGCATGCCAGCAAAGTACCAGGGACTGCTGGCAGCCGTGGGTTTTGTGGCTGTCATGGTGCTGTCGCTGGCAGGCCAGGTGTGGCTGGGGCCGGTGATGGCCCTGGTCTTCGTGTCGGCGCTGCGCATGAGCGCGCGGATTCGCTTTGAGGATGCCGGCCTGTCCGTCCGGGTTGCGGGGCTGTTCTCCACGACAATCGCCTATCGTGAGATCACAACCGTCGCCACCGGTCCGAGCACCGGCCTTCGTGAGGGCATGGGCTTGCGGATACTCCCCGGCGGAGGAACCGGCTATCTGGTAGGCGGCCCGACGATCCGGATTCAGACCGCCGGCGCCTGGCTGCTTGTCTCGTGCGCTGACCCGGCAGGCGCCGTCGCGTACATCCGCACGAAACTTCCGGAACCAACGTAGACGCGTTCGCAGGGCTTCTGGCCGGCTGAGGCGCTCAGGCCCGGACTCAGGCCCCCGCTTGCGGAGCCAAGGCGGGCTGTCGCGGGCACTCCGTCGCGGGCTCTCCGCTACGCCGCGCGTTCGCCCGGCCCCCAGGGCAGGCGCGGTGACGCGTGGATCCTGGCTTCGTGCCGGCTGAGGAGTTCGGCGCGTTTCTTGACGGCGCTGAGGTACTCGGCGAAGACCGCCTCGACATCGGGGACGGCGTTCCAAAGCAGGACGGGCAGCGGGCCGGCAAAGTCCTGCCTGACGCGCAGGAGCGTCTGCCCACCGTGGGGCGTGAGTGTGAAGGTGCGCACGCTCCTGGCCAGAGCAAGGGGCACGCCTCCGGTCCAGGTCATCACTTCGCCCGGTACCTGCCTGACCCGTAAGCGGAAGGTGCGCTTCCCGCCGGTGCGGGTACGGACTCTGATCGTGCTGCCGTGGCGCAGTTCGCCGTCAATGTGAGTAATCCCGGAGTTCCAGACGGTGAAGTTGCCGCCGTCAGTGATGACGTCCCATACCGTGCTTTTTCGGGCATCGATCAGGGCCCTGGACTCATAGGATTTTATGCCCCTGCCGGGCCAGAACTTTGCCTTCGTTCCTGTCGGACTCATCGGGACTGGTGGTTCCAGAGCCCGGAAGGGCCTTGGCTCCGGATCGCGCAACGTCTCGACATTAGGAGGCTTCCTTCCGAAAGAGGGTGCGAGAGGTGGATCTGCCACTGGTGACTACGATCATTCTCGGGCCGCACCGGGGCGCGGACCTCATCCGGGCAAGATGATTCCCGCCGACAACACGGCGATCCACCAGTGCGTGGCCCAGGGGAACCCACTGTCGGTCAACGGCCCCGGGCAGCTGGGCAGCTCGCCGGCCGGCACTATCCGGGGATCCGGAATTCCTGGGCCGTCAGCGTCCACGCGGTTCCGGTGGCGCTCACTATCAGCGTGTACGTCCCGGGGTCCAAGGTGACGCCGACTGCCCCGGTGCCGCCGGTCTGGCCCACGGACAGCGCAGTGATGGCTGGTCCTTCTGCGGGCTGGAGGTAAGCGATGGCCGGCCCGGGGAACGTGTACTCGAGGTGGACCCGGCCGGTGAGGGTCACGAGCGAAGCCTGGGTCTTCGTGCCGGAGGATTCCGCGACGGTGACCCACTCTTTCGCCAGCGGCGGGACCGGATCCAGCAATGCCATCACGGCGGCGACAGCCCCGGTGACGGGGACCGCACTGACGCCGGTCAGGGCTCCCCCGAGGGCGGCGGCCAGGACGGCCGAGGCGACGCGCAGGCCTCGGCGCAGGGCGTTCGTCCCGGCCAACGGCATGGATGCACCGTCGGCGGCGTATTCTTTGGTGATCCGGAACAGGTCCAGGAGCCACCAGATCCCCAGTCCGCCGAGCGTCAGCAGCTTCAGGGTGCCGGAGACGGGCTGGCGGAGGTAGAACCGGTCCGCGCCGGTGAAGCCCAGGAACAATGCCAGCAGCCACGCCGTGCGCAGGGAGCGCAGCGGCGGCAGCTCACCTTCGAAGAACAGGCCATGCTGCCCGGGCGGAGTCACATTTCTGATTCTCGAGCAGCCAGGCGCGGGACGTCTACGGTCTTTCGGCACCAGTGCAGCGCCGCAGGCTGGGCTCAGGCCGCCGGATCAGCCTTCGGTTCAGAGCTGCCCCGCCGGGGACTTGGCCGCCGCCACGAAGTCCCGGATCCTGGCCAGGTCCTTGACCCCGCGGGAGGACTCGACACCGGAGGAGACGTCCACGCCCCAGGCGCCGGCCTGCGCGGCGGCGCCGGCCACGTTGGCCGGATCGAGGCCGCCGGCCAGGAGCCAGGTGCGCCCGGCCAGGCCCTTGGCGCGGACCGAGGCGTAGTCCCAGGCCTCGCCGGAGCCGGGAACGGCCGCGTCGATCAGGAGCAGGTCCTCACCCCAGTCCGCGAACGCGTCTGGCGCGGCGGACATGGTGACGGCCCGGATCAGCCGCAGGCCGGCGTCGTGCACGGTGCGCACGTCCGCCGGCGTACGGTCGCCGTGGAGCTGCACCCAGCCCAGCCCGGCCTCGCGGGCCAGCTCGACGGCGTCCGCCGCGGCCTCGTGCCGGAAGACGCCGACGGCGGGAAGCCCGGCCGGGACGTGGGCCAGGAGTTCCCGTGCCTGCGCCGCCGTCACTTCGCGCGGGCTGCTGGTCAGGACGAACCCGACGGCGTCCGCCCCGGCTTCCGCGGCGGTCCGGACCGACTCCGGGGTGCTGAGTCCGCACACCTTGACGAACATCCGGCTCCTTCCGCAAAGTCCATGTTGTTACCTCCGACCGTAGCAAGGACGGCGGCATGCTGGCCCATCACGGTCCCCCGCATGACGCGGGCGGATAGGGTGGAGGGATGGAAATCATCCGGTACGCCGCGCTGAAAGCCCAACCCTGGCGTAACGGCGGCGGGGTGACCCGCGAAGTGGCCGTCCACCCCGGCTCCGCCTCCCCGCAGGCCGGGACGGACGGCGGCTGGGACTGGCGGGTGAGCATCGCCGAGGTGTCCAAAGCGGGCGACTTCTCGGCGTACCCCGGCATGGACCGCGTCCTCACCGTGGTGGAGGGTGAGCTGCTGCTGCTGACCGTCGACGGCGCCGAGCACCCGCTCGAAAAGTACCGCCCCTACCGGTTCTCCGGCGACGCCGCTGCCGCCGGCGCGCTGCCCACCGGCAACATCCGGGACCTCAACGTCATCACCCGCACCGGCGTGTTCAAGGGATACACCTCCATCGTCGAACTCTCCAAGAAGCGGGCGCACCCGGTATTCGAGGGACAGCTGGGGATCCTGCTGCAGGGCCAGGCCACCGTGGGCACCGGCGGCGACGACCAGCCGACGGCGCTGGAGCGCTATGACGCCGTGGTGGGTTCGGATGCCGGCACCCCGGAGATCCTGGGACGCGGATTCCTGGCCGTCGTGTCGATCGACCCCGTCGGGGACTGATCACGATCGGGAGCAGCAGCGGGAGCTCCTACCCGGTGGGCCGCCCGCTCCGCATCTGGAGCAGCGCCGCCCCCTCACCGGCCGCGGGATAATGATTGCGCTGGCGCGCGCCCTCCGGCCCGCGGGTTCGACCCTCCGCCGGGGCGTTGCTAAGCTGGAATGAAGGCCCCTTCTGGCGGGCCTCCGGACGACGGTTCAGTACCCGGCACGCGACAAGACTGGCCACAGGAGCAGTCATGTCGTGGTTAATTCTTATTCTTTCCGGCTCGTTGGAAGCCGTCTGGGCCGCAGCCCTGCACCGGACCGCGCAGGCCACCGGCCGCCGCCGGATCGCCCCGGCCGCCGTTTTCCTTGTCTCCGTGCTGGCCAGCACCGGCGGGCTCGCGATCGCCATGCAGTCCATCCCCACGGGCACCGCCTATGCCGTCTGGGTGGGCGTCGGCGTGGTGCTGACCTCCGCCTATGCCATGGCCACCAAAGTCGAGCCTCCGACGGCGGCGCGGATCCTGCTGCTCGGCGGCATCGTGGTGTGCGTGGCCGGCCTGAAGCTGGTGGCATAGCCATGGCTCCGAACCGCACCCCCAAGGCACCGGCCGCCACCCTGGCGTGGATCATCCTGCTCGCGTCCGCCGTGCTGGAAGCGGTCTGGGCCACGGCCCTGGGCCTCTCCGACGGCTTCAGCCGCCCCCTCCCCACCCTGGTCTTTGCGGTCACCGCCACCCTGAGCATGGTGGGGCTGGGACTTGCCGTCAAAACCATCCCGCTCGGCACGGCCTACGCCGTCTGGGTGGGGATCGGCGCGGCGCTGACGGTGGGCTGGGCGATGGCGACCGGCGTCGAACCTGCCAGCCCACTCAAACTGCTGTTCATCGCCGGGATTGTGGGCTGCGCGGCCGGGCTGAAACTGCTGCCGGCCGGGAAATCCGAGGCGTCCCCGGCGCTCCCGCCCAGTTAGTCCGCGCCCGGACGGGTGATCCGGGGCGACACGCCGTGGCGGCGGCCCGCTCGCGGGAAGCAACTGGGCAGGAGCGTTGGAATACCCCGGAGCGGACCGGGGTTGGGGCTAAAAACGGCGAATGGAGACCCCATGAATGCAGCGACAGTCCGGCTCGGCGACGGTCTGGAAGTCAGTCCCCTCGGTTTTGGCGGCATGGCCCTGACCCCGGTGTACGGCGAAGTGGACCCGGCCGAGGCCCTGCGGACCCTGCACCACGCGGTGGATGCCGGCGTCAGCTTCATCGACACAGCGGACATCTACGGCGGGGGCAGCAACGAGGAGCTGATCGCCAAGCTCCTGGCGGATCGCCGCGGCGAGGTACAGCTGGCCACCAAGTTCGGCCTGGTGGGCACCCCGGCCACCGGTTACTCAGACATCCGCGGCGACGCGGACTATGTGCGGCAGGCCGCGGACCGGAGCCTGCAGCGGCTGGGCACCGACACCATTGACCTGTACTACATGCACCGCCGTGACCTCCGCGTTCCGATAGTGGAAACCGTGGAGGCCATGGCGGGGCTGGTGCAGGCCGGCAAGGTGCGGCACCTTGGCCTGTCTGAAGTGACGGCCGAGGAGCTGCGCGAAGCCAGCAGTGTCCACCCGATCGCCGCAGTCCAGAGCGAATGGTCCATCTGGAGCCGCGATGTGGAACGCAACGTGGTTCCTGCCGCGGCCGAGCTGGGGGTGGGATTCGTGCCCTACTCGCCGCTGGGCCGGGGATTCCTCACCGGCACCGTGGACGCGTCGAAGCTGGGAAGCAACGACTTCCGCCGCAACATCCCGCGTTTCGCCGAGGCGGCGCTGGACGCCAACCAGGCAGTGGTGGCGGCCGTGCAGTCCGTCGCGGCTGAACTTTCCGGGTCCGGGCAGGCTGCAACTCCCGCCCAGGTGGCCCTGGCCTGGCTGCTGGCGCAGGGCCGGAAGCTTGGACTGCCCGTGGTCCCCATCCCCGGCACCCGCAAGGCGGCCCGGATCGACGAAAACCTTGGCGCTTTGGCCCTCGGCTTCACCACGGCGCAGCTGGAGAAGCTCGACGCCGCGGCGGACGCCGTCGTCGGCTCCCGGTCCGCGGACCCGCGGTGGGTGTCCCAGGGCCGTGAATAGCCCGTCCGTAGACTGAAGCCCATGGACTCGCTTATTCACTCGTTACGGAACATCACCATCCGCCGGATTTCGGTCAGCGAGATGGACAACAACGTTTATCTGCTCACCGCCAAAGCCTCCGGTGCGCAGCTCTTGATCGATGCGGCCGATGATCTAGCCGCCATCCAGGAGCTGCTGGCCGACGCCGCCGCGGATACGTCCGCGACGCTGAAGCTGGCGCTGATTGCCACCACCCACCAGCACTGGGACCACGTCCGCGCGCTGCCGGCCCTGGTGGAAGCCACCGGCGTGAAGACAGCGGCCGGGACGGACGACGCCCCGGAACTGCCGGTGCCGGTGGATGTGCTGCTGGATCACGGGGACGTCGGCAACTTCGACGGCTTCGACGTGACGGCAGTGCACCTGCGCGGCCACACCCCGGGTTCGATCGCGCTGGTGTACCAGGACCCGGAGGGCCCGGCGCACATCTTCTCCGGCGACTCGCTGTTCCCGGGCGGGGTGGGCAACACGCAGAAGGACCCGGACCGGTTCGCCCAGCTGCTCAGCGACGTGACCGAGCGGCTGTTCGATGTCTATCCGGATGACACCGTGGTGCACCCGGGCCACGGCAAGCCCACCACCCTGGGCGCGGAGCGGCCGCACCTGGAGGAGTGGCGCGCCCGCGGCTGGTAGGCCGCGCGCTGTCGGACGGGCGCTGCGTTTTCAGACGGCCGCTGCGGGGATTCCCGTAGCGGCCGTCCGTTTGCGTAGCGGAAAACCGGGGACTTAGCAGCCGCGGCGTTCGTTCGACGCCGGAGCCGACGCACGGCGGGGTCCGCTGCCGCGGGCCGGACGGCCTTCGCCGGAACGGCCGTTGCCGCCGCCTGCGTAGGATCCGCCCGAGGTGCCCCCGGTGTTCGAGGACCAGACCGGTGCGCTGCCGCCGCTCTTGGCGCCGGCTGCGGCACGCTGGCCCGTCGCCGGACGTCCGCCGCGCTGGCCGCCGGTGGCTCCGCCCGTGCGGGGTGCACCGCTGCGGGGTCCACCGGACCGGGGTGCGCCGCTGCGGGGAGCCGAGGCGCCCCGGGCGTCGCTGCGTCCTTCTGCTGCGCGGCCGTCGGAGCCACGGCCGGCCGCGGCGCGGCCGCCGGCGGACGGAACATCGTTGTGGTGCGCGTAGGCGGTAGAGCGGCCGCGGCCCCGGGCGTTGCGCCGCTCGGCGCGCTCGGCGTCGGCCTTGTCCTGGTTCTGCTCCGCGAGGCGGTCGGCTGCGCTGCGGGCTGCAGCCTGGCCTTCGTAGGCGGCGGCGCGGCGCTCGGCACGCGGAAGGTCGGTGCGGGGAGCCTCGGTGGAAACCCGTCCGCGTCCGCCGCGTCCGCCCCGGCCGCCCGCGGTGGGCGCAGCCTGGCGGCGGGCGCGCTTGCGTTCGGCGTTGGCACCGGTGGAGGTGCCGCCGCCCTGGTTGAACTTGGCGGCCAGCAGTGCGGCGCGGGTGCGCGGATCGATCTTGTCGGCCATTTCGCCCACCAGTTCGGCGACCAGCGGCGAGTTGGCGGTGACGCGCTCGAAGTTGACCTCGACGCCGGCAGCCTTCATCAGCTTCTTGACGTCTGACTGCTGCTCCGGAAGGGTCAGCGTCACCACGGTGCCGTCGGAACCGGCGCGGGCCGTACGGCCGGAGCGGTGCAGGTAAGCCTTGTGCTCCGTGGGGGGATCAACGTGGATGACCAGCTCGACGTCGTCCACGTGGACGCCGCGGGCGGCCACGTCGGTGGCGACCAGGACGCGGACGTCGCCGGAGGAGAACTCGGCGAGGTTCCGGTCACGGGCGTTCTGCGACAGGTTGCCGTGCAGGTCGACGGCGGGGATACCGGCGTCGGTGAGGGTCTTGGCCAGCTTGCGGGCGTGGTGCTTGGTGCGCATGAAGAGCACGCGGCGGCCGGCGCCCGAGGCGAGCTCGACGATCAGCTGCTTCTTGACGGTCTGGTCGTTGACCACCAGGACGTGGTGCTCCATGGTGGTCACCGCGGCCTGCGGATCGTCCACGGAGTGGGTCAGCGGGTTGGACAGGTAGCGCTGGACGATCTTGTCCACGCCGTTGTCCAGGGTGGCGGAGAACAGCAGGCGCTGGCCCCGGCTGGGGGTCATGTCCATGAGCTTCTTGACCACCGGCAGGAAGCCGAGGTCAGCCATGTGGTCGGCCTCGTCCAGGACGGTGATCTCGACGGCCTCAAGGGTCAGGATGCGCTGGCGGATCAGGTCCTCCAGGCGGCCGGGGCAGGCGATGACGATGTCGACGCCGGCGCGCAGGGCCTTCTCCTGGCGCGCCTGGGAGATGCCGCCGTAAATCACGGTGGTGGTCAGGCCTGCGGCCTTGGCCAGCGGCTCGATGGTGGCGTTGATCTGGGTGGCGAGCTCGCGGGTCGGAGCGAGGACCAGGCCCATGGGCCGGCCGGGCTTGCGGAAATGCGCGGCTTCGCGCTCAGCGAGCCGTGCCACGAGCGGGATGGCGAACGCGATGGTCTTGCCGGAGCCGGTGCGGCCGCGGCCCAGGACGTCGCGTCCGGCCAGGGTGTCCGGGAGGGTCTTGACCTGGATGGGGAACGGTTCAACGATTCCCTGGGCGGTGAGGGTGTCGGCGAGGGCCTTGGGCGTGCCGAGGGCAGCAAAAGTAGTCATAAGTTTCAAAGGTCTTTCAGGCGGTGTCCGTGCAGACATCGGCCCCCGAGCCGGTTGGTCCAGGGGTTCGCCGAAGAAAAGTCAGGTGATCAACCGGGCCGTTACCAACCTTGCGGCAGTGGCGGCCGGGACCAAATAGAACGCGTTCATCGACGCAGGATGTGCCTCTCACATGAAAAAATCCCACTCCCTAAGGACATTCCCGAAGGAATCCAGCAGGGGAACCGGTTGATGAACCGGACCGGTCATTCAAGACCGGCCAATTTGAACCGAAAAGTGGGCATCACTGCACATCAAGTTCCTCCAGTCTATCATCCGGCGAGGCCAGGGCCGATTCCGCAGGCTCAGGGCAGCAGCGCGGGTGCCTGGAACAGCGGTACGTGCGACGCCGGGGAACCGGGCCGCAGCGCCGCCGGCGCGGGCTGATTAGCGGGCAGCGCCCCGGCCTGGCCGGCGGCCCCCGCGCCGGCCGCTGCCGCCGCGACCGGGACCCGCCGGACCACCAGGACCTCGGCGTCGATCAGCCGCCTGGTGCCGGTCCGCTCGTCCAGGATCCAGAACAGGTCAGTGTCCGCCACCGTGCGGATGACTTTGCCCCGGTGGAAGAGTTTCCCGTTGTGCCACGCCTCGATCGGGTCCCCCACCAACAGCTCCTCACACGATTGCACCTGCTGCCCAACGTCTACCGTCATGGCCTGCTCCTTCCGTGGACCCGGATCCACCCCAGCGTCATTCCGGCCTCCGGCCCCAGCCTCCCCTACCGAGGTTTCAAGGGCGTTTCGGCGGAGTGATCGTCGTGTGTCAATTTTGGAAGCCGCCGGGCGCCTGACGCCGTGCGCCTGTCGCCGACCGCCGGGCCCTGCAATGATGAGGGAACCCAACCCCCACCACCGGCGAGGACATCCATGACTGAGCAGACACACCCCGAGCCCGGCAGCGACGACGGCGCAGCCCAGATGTGGGACGACATGTACCGAAGCCGGGACCGGGTCTGGAGCGGCCAGCCGAATCCGCAACTGATCGCCGAGGCCGCGCCGCTGCCGCCCGGGACAGCCCTTGACCTGGGCTGCGGCGAGGGCGCCGACGCCATCTGGCTCGCCAGCCGCGGCTGGACGGTCACCGCCGTCGACGTCTCCGCCGTCGCCCTGGAACGGGCCAAGGCGCATGCGGAGGAACGGGGCCAGGGCGGGAACGTCACGTGGGTACAGCAGGATCTGGCCACGTGGGTGCCCGGCGAGCTCTTCGATCTGGTCACGGCCCAGTTCCTGCATTCCACCGTGATGCCCTGGCAGCAGGCGCTGCAGGTGGCCGCCGCCGCGGTGCGGACCGGCGGAACGCTGCTGATCGTGGGCCACCACCCCGAGGGGCTGCCGCCGTGGGGGAAGCATCACGACCACGGGACTGAGCGGTTCTACACGGCGGAACAGCTGGCCGCCGGGCTCGGGATCGAAGCACCCGAATGGCGGCTCGACGTCGTCGACACCCGGCACCGCAGCGCCACCGGGCCCGACGGCGAGGCTGCCGCCCTGACGGACGCCGTACTGCGCGCCACCCGCCTCGCCGCCCACTGAGCCCGGCACCTGCAGCATCCCGTCCGCCGTCGAACGCGCCGGAAGTGTGCGGGATCGCCGGAACGTTCCGGCGACCCCGCACGCCTCCGTCGACTTTGCGGAACGCCCCCGCAGGCTTTGATGTATGACATGGGACACAGGGCGACAACTGGGCCGCGGATGCTCGACAAGTGTCGAACTTCGGAAGGCGCGCCGGGCGGGCCCGACAAGGGCGGCTGCCCGCGCAGCGGCGGGGCCGCGCCCGCCCCAGGGGCGCCGCGTGCCACCCGCCCGCCCGGATCCGCCGCCGCGAATCCGCCCGGATCCCGCCCCTACGCTTAAACCACCCACCAAGTGTTAGCTCCGTCACACCTGCGACGGAACCGTGCGGGCCGCTGAAATCTCCTCCGGCGGGCCGCCCGAAACAAGGAAGAAGCCTCATGTCTGAACGCTCCACCACGGCTGTCCCGAACACTGCACCAGAGTCCACCGCCAGCAGCCACGGCCAGGAACCGCACCTCGCCCGGGCCCTGGGCAACCGCCACATCCAGCTGCTGGCCATCGGCGGCGCCATCGGCACCGGCCTGTTCATGGGCTCCGGCAAAACCATCTCCCTGGCCGGTCCGTCCGTCATCTTCGTCTACATGATCATCGGCTTCATGCTGTTCTTCGTCATGCGGGCCATGGGCGAACTCCTGCTTTCGAACCTCAGCTACAAGTCCTTCAGCGACTTCGCTGGCGATCTGCTGGGCCCCTGGGCGGGCTTTTTCACGGGCTGGTCCTACTGGTTCTTCTGGGTGGTCACCGGCGTGGCCGACATCGTCGCGATCGCCGGGTACGTGGACAAGCTGGCCCCCGGCACACCGCTGTGGATCCCGGCCCTCATCACCCCGGTGGTGCTGATCCTGCTGAACCTCCCCACGGTCAAGGCCTTTGGCGAGGCGGAATTCTGGTTCGCCATCATCAAGGTGGTGGCCATCCTCGCCCTCATCGCCACGGGCATCGTCATGATCGCCACACACTTCACCTCCCCCAGCGGCGCGGTGGCCAGCCTGTCCAACATCTGGAACGACGGCGGCATGTTCCCGCACGGCATGTTCGGCTTCATTCTCGGCTTCCAGATCGCCATCTTCGCGTTCGCCGGCATCGAGCTGGTGGGCACGGCAGCAGCTGAAACCAAGAACCCGGAAAAGAACCTGCCCCGGGCCATCAACTCCATCCCCATCCGGGTGCTGCTGTTCTACGTGGGCGCCCTGGTGGTCATCATGGCGGTCAACCCGTGGCGCAGCATCGATCCCGGCAGCAGCCCGTTCATCGGCATGTTCACCCTCGCCGGGCTCGGCATCGCCGCGGTGGTCATCAACCTGGTGGTGCTGACGTCCGCGGCCTCCAGCGCCAACTCCGGCATCTACTCCACCTCGCGCATGGTCTACGGCCTGGCCCAGGACGGCAACGCCCCGAAGGCCTTCGGCAAGCTGAGCATCCGCAAGGTCCCGCAGAACGCCCTGCTGTTCTCCTGCATCTTCCTGCTGGCCGGGCTGGTGCTGCTCTACTCCGGCGACTCGGTGATCGGCGCCTTCACCATCGTCACGTCGGTGGCCTCGGTGCTGACCATGTTCGTGTGGTCCATGATCCTGGTCAGCTACATCGTGTTCCGCCGCCGCCGGCCCGAGCTGCACGCGGCGTCGAAGTTCAAGATGCCGGGTTCGGGCTTTATGCCCTACGTGGTGCTCGGGTTCTTCGGTTTTATGCTGGTGGCGCTGGGCCAGGCCGACGACACCCGGCTGGCGCTGCTGGTGGCGCCGCTCTGGTTCCTGCTCCTCGGCGGGGCCTGGTACTTCAACCGCCAGACGCCGCTGCAGCAGGCGCGGATTGCGGAGTGGAAGGCAGTGCGCGACGCCGGGACGGTCACCGCAGCGCGCTGACCATGACGCCGGGCGCCGGTCCTCACCGGCGCCCGGCCACCCGCGGAGCCACCGCCACCGCCGCGACGCCGATCAGCACCGTCAGGGCGAAGACACCGGCGAAGGACGCCGCCGCCGTCGCGAACGCCGCAAAGATGATTCCCGTGGTGGCGAGCGACAGCGCCCCGCCCAGGGAATCGGAGATGGACATCGCCGAGCTGTTGAACCCCTCGTTGTCCCTGGTGGACAGGGCCAGGGTCATGACGCTCAGGCGCGCATACATCAGTCCCATGCCGGCCCCGGCGAGGACCCACGCGGCAATCGCGACGGCGGCCGGCCAGCTCAGCAGCGTGGTCACGAGCACCAGGACGACGGCGGCCAGGACCAGGGCCGCCCCGGTCCGGACCGCGCGGCGGTGATCCAGCCGCGGCCCCAGCCGGCCCTGCACCGCGGAGCCGGCGGCCCAGGCGACCGCACCGCCCGTGAGTGCCAGCCCGGCGAAGGTGGGCGAGAAGGAATACCGCTCCACCAGGAGGTACGGCAGATACACCTCGGCGCCGAAGAACGCTGCAGCGGCCAGCCCGCGCGTCAGAATGACGCTGGGAAGGCCCCGGCGGGCCGTCAGGGTCCCCCTCGGCACCAGCGGGCGCACGGCAAGGAGGGCCACCACGACGGCGGCCACCGCCACGAGCCCGCCAGCCACCGGAAGCCGGGCGGAAAGGTTCAGGCCAAGCACCGCGAGCGCCGCGAGCGCAGCCCAGACCAGCCGGCCGGCGGCCGAGGTTTTCCGCGGCGCAGGGGTGGACATGTCCCCCGGCGCGGCAGTGTTTCTTTCGTCGCTGGCTCCGTCGGCACCGTTCCCGTTGTCGCGAGTCCCGCCGTCGCCGTTCCCACCAGCACTTTTCCCGCTGGCGCCGTTTCCGCCGTCGGGGGTTCCGTGCAGCCCGCGCAGGGCCGGGACGATCATCAGCAGGGCCGGCACCACCAGGCCCACCACCCCCAGAAACACCCAGTGCCAGCTGAGCAGCTGAGCCACGACTCCTGCGGCAAAGGGGCCCACCAGCGAGGGAATCACCCAGGCCGCGGAAAACGCGGCAAAGATCTTCGGATGCAGCACGGCCGGATAGACCCGGGCGATCACCACATACAGCGCCACCGTCATGGCCCCGCCGCCCAGGCCCTGTACCAGCCGTCCCGCCACGAGGGCCGGCATGGTCTCGGCCGTCCCCGCGACCAGCAGGCCCAGCACAAACATGGCCACGGACGCGTACAGCGGCCCCACCGGGCCGCGCCGGTCGGACCAGCTGCCCGCGGCCACCATCCCGATGACACCGGTGGCCAGCGGGCCGGCGAACGCCAGGGCGTACAGGGCGGCGCCATCCAGCTCACGGCTGACCACCGGCATGATGGTGGTGACGGCCAGCGATTCGAACGCGGCCAGGAACACCAGGGCGCAGGCGCCGAGTGTCACCAGGACGTAGTTGCGGTGGAAGATGCCGGCGGATTCGAGGGTCGCGGCGGGGGCGGTACGGGGCAAGGGAATGGCCTGATCGATAGTTCTTGGAGGGGTGGTGGCTGTAGGGGAAGCATGCCACAGGCGGCGGCCGGGCGCACCCACGCCGTGCGGTTCTATACTTCCGGGAAGACCGCGGCGGCAAAGACTGCGAGAGGACACAAAGACGTGACTGAACGGATCGGCATCATTGGTGGCGGGATTGTGGGGATCGCGCTGGCGCGTGCGCTGGCCCAGGCCGGGATCGGCGAGGTCACCGTTTTCGAGAAGGAGCACCGGCTGGCCGCCCACCAGACCGGCCACAACTCCGGCGTCGTCCACGCGGGTCTCTACTACGCGGAAGGGTCCCTGAAGGCGCGCCTGTGCGTTGCCGGACGTGTTGCCCTCCGGGACTTCTGCCAGCAAAAGAACCTGCCCTACCGGGAGGCCGGCAAGCTGGTGGTCGCCGTCGACGAGTCCGAGCTCCCTGCCCTGGCGGAGATCGAACGGCGGTCCCGGGCGAACGGGGTTCCCGGCCTGGCCCGGCTCGACGGCGCCGCGCGGCTCCGGGAGATTGAACCGCACGTGGCCGGTGTGGCCGCGGTCCATTCGCCGCACACCGCCGTCGTCGATTTCGCGGCGATCACCGAAGCCCTGGCCCAGGACGTCCGGGCCGCCGGCGGGACCATCCTGCTGGGGCAGGAGGTGGTGTCGATGGCCGTGGCGGGGAGCACCGTGCGGGTGGTGGCGGTGGGGTCGGAGCACGTCTTCGACCGGGTGATCGCCTGCGCCGGCCTGCAGTCCGACGTCGTTGCGCGCCTGGTGGGCGCCGATCCCGCACCGAAGATCCTTCCGTTCCGGGGCGAATACTGGTCGCTCAGCCCGGAGCGGACGGACCTGGTGCGGGGCATGATCTATCCGGTCCCGGACCCGCGGTTCCCGTTCCTGGGCGTGCATTTCACCCGCGGCGTGTACGGCGACGTGCACGTGGGCCCCAACGCCGTTCCGGCGCTCGCCCGCGAGGGCTACGGGTGGCGTGCGGTGTCGGCGAAGGACACCTGGGAGTCGCTGCGGTGGCCCGGGGCCTGGCCGCTGGCGAAGAGGCACTGGCGGATGGGGGTGGAGGAGATCAGCGCCTCACTGGTCAAGACCCTCTATTACCGCAAGGCCAGGCGCTTCATCCCGGAACTCGCCATGGCGGACCTCACGGCGAAGACGGCGGCGGGCGTCCGGGCGCAGGCCTGGGGCCGCGACGGGTCGCTGCTGGACGACTTCGCCGTGGACCAGGTGGGACCCGTGACGCTGCTGCGCAATGCGCCCTCACCGGCGGCGACGTCGTGCCTGGCCATCGCCGACCACTTGGTGTACCGGTACCTGAACGTCCGGCGGCCGTAGGGCACCCGGAGTGCAGCGTTTCCGGGGTCAGCCGCCGACGTAGCGGTCACGCCCGGCGCGGTAGCCGAACACCGCGGCCAGGGATCCGACGGCGAGGAAGAGCACCCCGGCCGCCGCGAAGGACCCCGTGGCCTGGTGCAGCTGCCCCACCATCAGGGTTCCGGTGGAGCCCACCCCGTAGCCCACGCCCTGCATCATGCCGGACAGGTGCGCGGCGGTGTGCCCGTCCCGGGTGCGGACCATGATCATGGTCAGCGCGACGGCGGTCAGGCTGCCCTGGCCCAGGCCCAGCAGTCCGGTCCACAGCCAGATGAGTTGCAGCGGACCGAAGATGCTCAGCGCGAAGCCGGCGCCGGTCATCAGCGCCACCACGGTATTGATGCCGCGCTGGTCCCGGAACCGGGTGGCGAGCGCCGGGGCAAAAAGGGACCCCAGCATCTGCAGCACGATCGAGACGGAGACGATCAGTCCGGCCGTGCCGCCGTCCACGCCGCGTTCGCGCAGGATCGGCACCAGCCAGGCGAAGACGCTGAAGGACATCATGGCCTGCAGCACCATAAAGATGGTCACCTGCCAGGCGATGGCCGAGCGCCACACGTTCACGCCGCCGTGCAGCACGTGCTGGCGGCCGTGGCGCTGCCGGATGGCCACCGGCAGGAACAGCAGGAGGACGACGCCGGCGGGCAGCGCCCAGAACCGCAGCGCCGCGGTCCAGTCCCCCGTCGCGGCAAAGACGGGATACGTGAATCCGGCTCCGAGGGCCGCGGAGGCGCAGATCGCCGTGGTGTAGAGGCCGCCCATGAGTCCCAGCCGGTGCGGAAAGTCGCGTTTCACCAAACCGGGCAGCAGCACGTTGCAGAGCGAGATCGCGGCGCCGCACGCCGCCGTCCCGGCCAGCAGGGCGGGGAGATGCCCCGCGTCCCCCGCTTCCAGGGGGCGCAGCAGCAGCCCCGCGGTCAGGACGGCCATGGCGCCCAGCAGGACGCGCTCGGCGCCGAACCGGCGGGCCAGCACGGGTGCCAGCGGCGCGAAGACCCCCAGCAGGGTCACCGGCACGGTGGTGAGGACCACCACCGCCCAGCCCGGCAGTCCGGCGTCGGCCGTCACCTCGGGAAGCACCGCGGAGAAACTGGAGAATACGGTGCGGAGGTTCAGCCCGATCAGGACCAGGCAGACACCCAGGTAGGCCAGGGCGCGGCGGCCGGCGACGCGGGTGGGTTCCGCCGCGGGGACGTCGTCGATTTCGGCGTCCACCAGCAGGCCCCGGCCATCCTCGATCTTGAGGCCGCCGACGGTGGAGTCCTGGGAGCTCTTCGGTACAGTCACGGACCCATTCTGGCAGGCCGCGCGCCGCGGACGTTGTCAACAGCCCCCGCCGGCGCCACCCCGGGCGGTCCGCTCAGCTCCGGCTAAGGATCAGGTACCGTTCGTCACTGACCGCCTTTCCCCACAGCGCCGGGTCCGTCAACGGCACGACGTCGGCGTGCCGGCGGTGCCGGAGCACCAGGTCCCGGCACTCCTTTGCGGGTATCCCGGCGCCGGTACCCCACAGCCCTTCGACCAGGACAATGGTCCCGGTCCCGCGCAGGAGCTGTGTCCAGCGTCCCAGCGCCGCGTCAGGATCCGGAAGCGCCCACACCACGTGCCGGGCCAGCACCACGTCGCAGCATCCCGGTGGAAACGGCGGTTCCGAGGCGTCACCCTGCCGGAACTCAACCGCCGTCGGGAGCGGCAACCTGCCGGCGGCGGCAGCCCGGGCCGCTTTGGCCTGCGCGGTTTCCACCATCCGGGCGGAGAGGTCCAGACCCCGGACGCGGTGGCCGGCCTCCGCCAGCAGGAGGGACAGGCTGCCGGTCCCGCAGCCCAGATCCGCGACGTCGCTGACGGGCCCGGGAATGAGCGGCAGGATCAGGTCCGCCCAGGCCTGCCGGACGGCCGGATCGCGCAGGCCGTGGTCGGCTTCCCGGTCAAAATCCTTCGCCTGGGCGTCCCAGTATTCGCGTATTGCGTCGGTCATGCGCACAGTCTGCCACGGCCCCCGGACAGGAACGGCTGCCGGACCGGCGCCTTGGTCCCGCCCGGCCGGACGGCGGAACTCCACTATTCTGGAAAGGATGAGCGAAACCCCAGAATCCCCCGAAACGCCACAGCCGCCGCGCCCGGTGACCCCCGGCAGCCAGGCCTCCTTCGGCACCTACGGCGGCCGCCCGGTCAGCTTTGTCCGCCGCGGCACCCGCCTGCAGGGCCGCCGGCAGGCTGCGTGGGAGGAGCACTCCGACCGCTGGGCTGTCGAGGTCCCCCGGCACGTCGCCAACACGTCCGTGCACCCGGACTACGTCTTCGACGCCGAAGCCGAGTTCGGCCGCAAGGCGCCCCTGATCGTGGAAATCGGTTCCGGTCTCGGCGACGCAGTCTGCCACGCCGCCGAGGAGAACCCGGACACGGACTTCCTCGCCGTGGAGGTCTACACCCCGGGCCTGGCCAACACCCTGATCAAGATCAACAGCCGCGGCCTGAGCAACGTCCGGGTGGTGGAGGCGAATGCCCCCGAGGTGCTAGCCACCATGCTGCCGGCCGGTTCCGTAACGGAGCTCTGGGTCTTCTTTCCCGACCCCTGGCACAAGTCGCGGCACCACAAGCGCCGCCTCATCCAGCCGGCGTTCGCCGACCTGGCGTCACGGGCCCTGAAGCCGGGCGGCATCTGGCGCATCGCCACGGACTGGTCCAACTACGCCGTCCACGTCCGGGAGGTCCTGGCCGGGTCCCCCGACTTCGAGAACCTGCACGACGGCGAGCGCAGCGGCCCCGACAGCCCCCTCACCCAGGTGTGGGAATCCGGCGTCGAATCCCTGGTGGGCGGCGCCCCGGTCAAGGAGGGCCGCGCGCCGGTGAGCACGGAACATACCGGCCCGAATGAGGGCATCGACCAGACCGGGGGCTGGGCCCCGCGGTTCGACGGCCGGATCCTGACGAGTTTCGAGGGTAAAGCGCACGAGGCGGGACGGCTCATCTTCGACCTGGCCTACCGCCGCCGGTAGCCCGGTCCCGGCTCCGTCGGGCCCCTGTCCGGCCGCCTTTCCGGGTCCGGTGCCGCGGGTACTGTTCCCGCACGGCTCCGCGTGGCACGATTACCGAAGATGCACCAACCGGGCGGAACGGAAGCCCGGGCGAACCACCGAACCAGCTGAGGAATCCGCCATCAAAGAAGAACTGAGATCCGCCACGGACGCCGCGGAAAACATCACCAACTCCCGCACCCTGGAGATCGTGGCCCGCGCCGGTTTCGCCGTGAGCGGCATCCTGCACCTCCTCATCGGCGTCGTCGCCATCCGGCTCGCCATGGGCGGGGAAGGGAAGGCCGACTTCAGCGGGGCGGTGGAGCAGCTCGCCAGCCAGCCAGCCGGTCCGCTGCTGCTGTGGACCTCGTTCGCGGCGTGCGTGGCCCTCGCCATCTGGCAGACCAGCGATGCCATTTTCGATTTCGAGCACCTGCCGACCAAAAAGAAGCTGGGCAAGAAGCTCAAGGCAGCACTCCAGGCCGTCGTCTATGCCGGGCTCGCCATCACCTTGTTCAGTTTCGCCAGCGGCGCCGGCTCGGATCAGGGCAGCGCCACGAGCAACCTCACGGCGTCGATGATGAAAACCCCCGGTGGCGTAGCCCTCCTGATTGCCGTCGGCGCGGCCATCGCGATCACCGGGGTCGTGTATGCCATCCGGGGCTTCCGCCAGTCGTTCGCCAAATACCTTCGCCTCCCGGCTTCGCCCAGGGCGCGGACGGCGGTGACGGTTCTGGGCGTGGTCGGCTACGCGGCCAAGGGCGTTGCCCTGCTGCTGGTGGGGTTGCTGGTCATCATAGCCACCGTCAAGGCGAACCCCGAGGAATCGACGGGGATCGACGGCGGCCTGAAGGCCCTGCGCGACCAGCCTTTCGGCGTCTACATGCTGGCCGCCGTCGGCATCGGCCTGATCTGCTACGGCATTTTCATGATGGTGCGGGCGAAACTCGCCAAAATGTAGAGTCCGCACATCAGGCGCGCCCGCGCCGTCAGCCGTTCCCCGCCGTCAGCCGCGGGGGACTGTGATGACGGCCACGGCCTGCTGCTGCCCGTCCCGCATCTCGATGCTGGCGATGTTGGTGAGCTGCACGGGCGTGGCCCCGGTGATCCGGACCCTGCCGCTGGGGGTGGCCGTCCACGCGCAGGCGCGCTCCTCGCCGCCGCCGCTGTCCTTCACCCAGAGGGAGAGGGTGCCGTCCGCCGGGAGGCTCCGCCCGTCGACGGCGAGCTCGGTGCCCCAGGTCTTCTTCACCATGCCTACTGTGAACTGCAGCCCGTTGCCGGCCTGGACGGAGTAGCTGGCATCCGGTTTGGGCGGCTGGTTGGCCAGCGGCGCGGCCAGGAACCCCAGGACCAGGCACGCAGCGGCTGCCGCGGCCAGCGCTGCGGTCCACCGGAGCCGGATGCTCCTTCGCCGCGCGGACAGCTCATCGAGCAGCCGCCGCGGCACGGCAGCCGGCGCGGGAACCGACGCCGCCGGTTCCCGCCCGGCCGCCATGCCGAGGGCGACGGCGTCGGGCACCGGGAGCGCGTCCAGCAGCGCCGGCAGGCTGGCAAGCTCGTCCAGTTCCTTCCGGCAGTCCGCGCAACGGCCCAGGTGATCCTCAAAGGCGGCGGCCTCGGCCGGTTCCAGACCGCCCAGCAGGTAGGCGCCGAGGAGCTGGTGCGGGTCGGCGGCGCTCACCGCTGCACCCCCATCTCGTCGAGGATGGTCCGCAGGGCCCTTACGGCGTAGAACGCCCGGGACTTCACTGTTCCGTTCGGGATGTTCAAGCTGACCGATGCCTCCTGCACGGTGTAGCGGCGGTAGTGGAGCGCCACCAGGACATCCCGGTGCTCGGCGCTGAGCCGCAGCAGCGCTTCTTCCATCAGGACGCGGTTGAGGAGTTCGTCCACGCGTTCCGCACCGCCGGCCGGATCGGCCAGTTCCCGGTCCGTTGTTTCCTGGGGCCGGCGCTGGGCCTTGCGGTAGTTGTCGATCATGATGTTGCGTGCGGTCCGGAACAGGTAGCTCCGCAGGCTTCCGGTGATGTGCGGCGCCTGCTGCCAGACCTTCAGCACTGTCTCCTGCACAATGTCCTCCGCCAGTTGCGGATCCCGGCAGGCGCTCAGGACGAAGCGCCTGAGCGCTGCCCCGTGGTCGCGGTACATCGCGGCCACCACGTCTTCGTCCAACGGCATTGCCGTCCTCCCTGGCCCTGCGGTTTCCGCGCCCTTCGGCGCCGGCGTTTCTGCCCCTACGACGTGCAAATCACCGGAACAGTTCACCAGGGCCGGCGCCGGGGCGCGTCCCGGGCCTGCTGTGAACCATTCTGGCCCCGGAGGCGTCGTAACGGTTAGCGCCGGCCGGAGCCGATTGGCCGGTTCGCGCAAGGATCCGAGTCAAG
The DNA here is from genome assembly GCF_052245515.1 of Pseudarthrobacter sp. 1C304. Lineage (NCBI taxonomy): Bacteria > Bacillati > Actinomycetota > Actinomycetes > Micrococcales > Micrococcaceae > Pseudarthrobacter > Pseudarthrobacter sp. 1C304. The sequence continues at coordinate 83,196 of NZ_JBQQCH010000009.1, forward strand.
GAGCAGCAGATGAAAAAGCACCTCCGCGTCGGCCTGTCCGCTGTGGCCCTCGCCGCCCTACTCTCCGGCTGTGCCGGCACGGGCGGAACCACCACTTCCCCGACCACGGCGGCGGCGCCAACCAGCGCAGCGGCTTCCCCGCCGACGTCGGCCGCGGCTTCGACGTCGGCTCCGGCAGCGGCTACCGCCGACGTCAAGGTCGCCGATTCCTCCGCCGGCCAGATCGTGGTGGACGGCAAGGGCATGAGCGTCTACTACTACACGAAGGACGTCAAGGATTCCGGGACCAGCGCCTGCACCGGCGGCTGCCTCGACGCCTGGCCACCGGTCCTCGCCGCAGCTGACACCCCAACGGTCGACGGCGTCACCGGCACCGTGGGCACCATCGCCACCCCCGACGGCAAGCAACAGCTGACCATCAACGGCATGCCGGTGTACTACTACGCCAAGGACCTCGCGGCCGGGGACATCACGGGCCAGGGCGTCGGCGGCGTCTGGTATCTCGTGGCACCGTCCGGCGAGATGATCACCGCCGCCGGCTAGCAGAGGACACCGGCGACGCCGGGCCCCCGGCTCAGTCGGCCTCGTCCTCCAATTCGACGGCCGCCAGAATCTCCTTGTCGGCCTCGGCCTGGCGTTCGGCCAGGTTGGGGATCCGGGCCACGCGCTCGGCGATGTGGCGGTCCAGTTCCTCCTCGTCCAGGACGAGGAGGTCGCCCTGGCTCCGGAGCCAGGCGGCGTTGAGCGCGACGATGTCTTCGGTCCCCAGCAGGGCCTCGAACTCGCCGTCGAGCTCGTCCAGGAGCCGGACGGCGTCCGCGGCGGTGCTGCCGGCACCGCCGTCATTGGGGGCGCCGTCCAGCTCCGCGTCCCCGTCAAGGTACGCGTCCGCCTCTTCCTCGGAGAGCGAGTCGAAGGCCGCCGCGGAGCGGTTGAAGAGATCCAGGTGCGCGGCGGCGCCCATACCTTCCAGCCCGGCCCGGACGTACGCGTCGATCTCCTCGCGCTCGGGCGCGCTGAACACGTACTGGGCGAACCCGCCGCCCAGTGCCTGCGTCAGGTAAAAATCGACGTAATAGCTGCGCAGTGCGTTCGGGGCGATCTCCCCTACATCCAGCAGTTCCGCGTACATCGTGTTGACCACATCCACGTTCGCGTCCACGACGTCGGCGTCGCTGCCGTTAATGCACTCCCGCGGCAGGACCGCCGCGTAGTCGTTGGCGGGAAGGCTCGTGGAAAGACCGTTGCTCATGGAAGATCCTCACTGCAGAAGGCGGGTGCCGCTCCGAACCCTTTCAACGTACGTTGCACCGCGCAGGGTGCGGCTGAGCCCGAGCTGAACGTCCGGCGAAGTTTGGGTGTCCCGCGGCCCCTGCCCGGCCCACGAGACCGGCAATAAAATCCATGGACTGGCTTTAAAAATATAAGTGAGTATGGTGATGGGTAGATAGCGTTTAGAAAGGCGTGATTCCATTGTCCGGAAAGTCTCCCCGAAATATCAATGCCAAGAAAACGGGAAAGTCGATTCTTGAAAAAAGAGCCGACAAAAAGGCAAAAAGCGAATCCAGCGACATTCTGTTCGTCAAGCCGCGCAAAAACCAGCGGTGACGCCTAGCCCCTGTCGGGAAAGATCCGCGGGCGGCCGGACGTGTTACTCCTAGCCGCGGCCGGCCGCCCGCGCCACCCGACAGCAGGGTGACCCGCCGCCGGACGCACCGCCGCTTGGACACCCGGGCCATTCAGGCTTCCGAGTAGATTTCCGCTAAATGGCGGAATGCGCGCCGGCGAACGCCGCAAGCCGCCACAGAACTCCCTGCCCGGATGCCGGGTGATTCCTGTCCGGCCCGTTTCTCAGCCTGCAGAAATTGCTGGTTGTTTGGACACAGAAAGACCCAGTCATGCGCCAGACACGTAATGCACTGATTATTCCGCCCCGCCTTAACCACCCCATTCGGGTGGAGGAAATCGACACCTCCCTGGCCGCACGGCAGACCCTGGTGGAGGGAAGCGTCGGGGCCATCACCGGCCCGGGTTGGCACGCCTTCCTGAACGACGAGGCGGACTTCATTCCCCTGCCCCCGAACGCGCGGGCCGAGGTGCTGATCCGCGAAGCAGGGGTCCCGCTTGAGGAGACCGTCAGCGGGACGGTGGTGTTCCTCGGCAACGCGCACGATGGCGGCGACACGGACATACCGGCACCCCTGCTGCGGCTGGCCGAGCGCCTCTTCAACACAGCACTGGCCGCCTGACCAGGCCACGGAGCTGTTCCCGGATGCAACACTCCGCTGGTTCGAAAGCTGCGGTCACTTCCCGTACTGGGACCAACCAACGGAAGCGGCAGGCCTGATCCTCGATAGCACCGGCTGGGCTGCGGCTTAGCGCCGGAGCGGAGCCGTGACGACCGCCAGGCAACCCACCACCCTCGCGCCTCACCAACGGCACCCGGCACCGTCGGCCATGCCGACCGCATGCGCGAATCGATGGACGGGCTGGTGGGACAGGATCCCCGGGTTGAAGGTCCCGGCCCCGGCGGGGCCAAGGAGCGAACATCACTCCACCCGGTCGGGACGGAGGCCCTGTTCGTAGGCATCGCCTGATCGCCGGGTTTCCCTTAAACCAGTCGTCGAAAGCGCAGCGAGGCCCGGTTCCTCCTTCGGCTCCGCTGCAAGCCTCCAAAGGAGCGTTTATCCCGCACGATGGAATGCCCGATGAGGATGCCTTAACCGCTACCCTCCGGGCGTCTTGAAACCCTAGGGTTTCGAGGCGCGGAGGTTTCGAGACACAGGCCGGAATAGGAAGCAGACTCCGCAGACCGGACACGAGCGGCTTCAATCGGTAGTAGCTTCATGCCGCGATCCTGCTTTCCTGCCACGGCATTTCTTCGTGTCCTTCGGCTGGGAGAAAGCCCTAACGATTTAGGACCTAGAGCGCAGCGCGGTCAAAAGATCCGCTAGTGAGGGCAGCCCCGCCAACCCGGCAGGGCTTTTGTAGACCCTGCATGTCAGGGCCGGCGATGCTGGTGATGGGAACAGGTCCAGGCCGTCTGCAATGAAGGACGGCGAGCCGTGGAAGTGCAGTGCTGTGGCTTGTTCCTCAGTGTCCAGCTGCACCACACGCACGTCTCCAGCGGCGTTTTCGGCTGCCAATGCCTGACGGAACAGATCCAGAGCCGGAGCACTGTTTGGGCAGCCGGCAATGATCCGCAGTTCGTAGTCCATAGTCTCTCCAGTATTTCAGCCGAGAGAGCTTTGCACTCCTCCCGTCAGTGGCGGTCAGTCCTCATCCTCGTCTTCTACGAGTTCACCTTCCCAGGCTTCTTTGCCTTCCCAGATGGCGAAGGCGGCGATGATGAAGCCGGCGACGGGGTCCAACCAGGCGGCGCCGGTGAGCTCGTAAAGGCCGACACCGAGGAGCGTGGAGATGCTGAGCAGGACGCATATTTTGGTTTCTGCTGCGTCGGCCAGGATCAGGTTGTCCTGCAGTTGGTTTCCGACGCGTTTTTTCATGGCCGCGAGGAAGGGCATCACGATAATCGAAAGCACGAGAATGGCAATGCTCACCGGGGAGCTTTCGGGAGCTTCGCCCTCGATCAGACTCATGGTGCCTTCGTAGGTGACGTAGGCGGCGAGGATGAAGAAGGTGACGGCAACCAGCTTGAGCGCGATCCGTTCTTTTCGTTCATCGGCGTGACCGTGCCGGAGCCGGGCCGCGAGCCGGATTCCCACGAGGACGGCTGCGATTGATTCGATGCCGGAGTCGATGCCGAACCCGACCACGGAGACCAGTCCGGCGATGAGGCCTGCGGTCACTGCGATGGCGCCCTCTATGACGTTATAACCGACGGTGAACTGGGCCAGGCGAAGGCCTTTGCGGGTGAGCTGTTCGGTTTGTTCCGGAGTGAGTGTGCCGGCGGTTTCCATTGTTCGCTCCCTGTTTCGTGCTTGCAGAATCGAAAAGGGTTACCGGTCCGGATGCGCTTTGGGTCGGTCCTCTTTGCTGCCTCAGAGTGAGGCCGCTACAGCTGTCCCACCGCGAAGGTCGCATCAAACCGATAATATCGCTTAAAGACGATTGATAGGCGTAGGCCTCTTAGAAGGTTTCCTTCAGTGCGGTGGTGATGAGGGCTTTAAGCGTGCCCTTTTCGGCGAGGCCGAGCACGCGGGCGCTGACCCTGCCCTGTTTGTCCAGCACGAGGGTGGTGGGTACCGCCCGTGGCGGGACGTAGTCGGCCAGGGCAAGGAGGATGCTGCCGTCGGCGTCATCGAAGCTGGGATACGTTGTGCCGAAGGTTCGTTCAAAGGCGGCGGCCGTGGCTGCGGTGTCGCGCAGGTTGATGCCGTAGAACAGCACGCCGTCAGCTTTGAACTCCTGATTAAGGGCCTCCAGATCTGGGGCTTCCGTCCGGCAGGGGGCGCAAGCGGCGTACCAGACGTTCAGGACCGCCACCGATCCGCGCCAGTCTTTGGCGTTGACGATCGTTCCGTCGTAAAGCGGGCCTTCCAGCTCCACGGGAGCGCTCCTGTCTTCGGGAGCGAACTCGGAGACTGACCCGTCGCCGGCGATGTAGTTTTTGTTGTCCCCGGCCCGCGCCTGGGCCGCGAGGGAGTCAGCGGGGGCGGCGCAGCCGGCCAGAAGCAAGGCCCCTGATGCCATGCCGAGCAGGAGGCTGCGACGGCCGGGCTTTGATTCGACGGCTGATGATGGGTTTGAGGGGACGTTCACGGGGTGCGGTCCTTTCGTTTCATACGGGGGTGGTGATGGTCCCGGCGAGGTTTTGCAGCTGGTAGATCCAGAGCATCCAGACCCCGGAGAGCATCAGGATTCCGACGAGGATGAGCAGCGAGCCGCCGATGATGTTGAACGTGCGGATGTGCCGGCGGATGAAGCCCAGGCTTCTGGTGACCCAGTTCAGGCCCAGCGCGACCAGAACAAAGGGGATTCCCAGCCCTAGGCAGTAGACGAATCCCAGCAGCGCCCCTCGCCAGGGATCCCCGGTGGTGGTGCTCAGGGCGAGGACGGCGCTGAGCGTCGGCCCCATGCATGGGGTCCATCCGAGGCCGAAGACGATACCCAGCAGCGGTGCCCCGGCGACGCCGGTCCTGGGCCGGAAAGACAGTTTCCGGGTGGTTTGGAGGAAGGAGAAACTCCCGGCCAGGACCATGCCCATCAGGACCACGAACACGCCCAGGGCGCGGATGAGGGTGTCCTGCCACTGCACCAGCCAGCCGCCGATGACACCAAAAGCGGCCCCGTACAGCGTGAACACGGCGGCAAAGCCCAGAATGAAAAGACCGACACCGGTTAGGACCCGACGCCGGTTATCCGGCTGTGACGGGTCGGTAAGCCCGGAGACGTAGCCCAAGTATCCCGGCACCAGCGGAAGGATGCACGGGGAGATAAACGACACAGTCCCGGCGGTCATGGCCAGTGGCATCGCCACCAGCAGCGCCCCGGACTGCACCATTTCGGCGAAAAATCCGCCAATGCTCATCAGTTTTTCTCCGGTCAGTATGTATAGCTTCGCCGCTCCGGCAGCAATCCGATCAGCCCCGTCAGCTCGCTCACGGCTGAGGTACAGGGGCCGTATCGTCCGTTTCGACGTTACAGTATCTCGACGATGACATCCTAAAACTGCGCTATCATCGTCTCATGACGATTGAATCTGTGGCTTCCGCGGATCCGTGCGGGCAACTTAGCCCAGCGGCGGCGCTGTTCCATTCCCTCAGTGACCCGACGCGCTTGAGCATCGTGCAGCGCATGGCCGGCGGTGAGGTCCGGGTCGGTGACCTGACCGGGGAGTTGGGCCTGGCCCAGTCCACGGTATCTGCGCACGTGGCGTGCCTGCGTGATTGCGGCCTGGTTGAAGGCCGGGTGCAGGGCCGCAGCGTCTATTACTCGCTGTCCCGCCCGGAACTGATGGACATGCTCGCACAGGCCGAGATCCTGCTTGCCGCTACGGGCAACGCAGTGAGCCTCTGTCCGAACTACGGCACCGGCAGCACCGGGGCCGCCGCCCTGACCAAGGAGAACGAACGATGAGTGACGCCTGCGGCTGCAGCGACGAAAAGACCGGGACCGAAGCGGTCGAAGAGGCCGAGGAAGCCGTCGGCTTCTGGCAGGTCACTGAGGTCCGGGCGGCAGCGGTGTCCGGTGTCCTGCTCCTCGCGGCGTGGATCGCGTCGCTGGCCGGCGGCCCCCAGTGGTTGACGCTTCCCCTGGAGATCGTCGCGCTGCTGGTAGCGGCCTGGACGTTCGTTCCTTCCACGCTCCGCCGCCTGTTCAAGGGCAAGATCGGGGTCGGGACCCTGATGACGATCGCCGCCGTCGGTGCCGTCGCCCTGGTGGAATTCGAGGAAGCGGCCATGCTGGCCTTCCTCTACGCGATCTCGGAAGGACTGGAGGAGTACTCCCTGGCGAAAACCCGCCGGGGCCTGCGCGCCCTGCTGGACCTTGTCCCGGCCGAGGCCACAGTCCTGCGCGGCGGAACCGAGGTCACTGTGGACCCGGCAGAACTCGTCCTCGGGGACCGCATGGTTGTCCGGCCCGGGGAACGTCTGGCTACCGACGGCAGGATCGTCACAGGCCGCACGTCCCTGGACACCTCGGCGCTGACCGGTGAGTCCGTCCCGGTCGAGGTTGGGCCGGGCAGCGAGGTTTACGCCGGGTCGATCAACGGCACCGGCCCGCTTGAAGTCGAAGTAACCAGTACCGCGGAAAACAACTCACTGGCCAGAATCGTGCATATTGTGGAGGCCGAGCAGTCCCGCAAGGGCCCCGGCCAGCGACTGGCTGACTCCATCGCCAAGAAGCTCGTCCCGGGCATCCTGATCGCCGCGGCCCTGATCATCGGCTTCGGCTTCATCGTCGGCGAACCCCTGCTGTGGTTCGAACGCGCCCTCGTCGTCCTGGTCGCGGCCTCACCCTGCGCCCTTGCCATCTCCGTTCCCGTCACGGTCGTCGCCTCCGTCGGTGCCGCCAGCCGCATCGGCGTGCTCATCAAGGGCGGCGGCGCCCTGGAGACCCTCGGCAAGATCCGCACCATCGCCCTGGACAAAACCGGCACCCTGACCCGGAACAAGCCCGCCGTGATCGATGTCGCCGCGGCCGGGACCGCCACCAAGGAACACGTCCTGGCCCTCGCGGCCGGCCTGGAGGCCCGCAGCGAACACCCGCTGGCCCGTGCCATCCTGGCCGCTGCCGACGAGCGGGCAGCTGTCACCGATGTCGACACCGTTCCCGGAGCAGGGCTGGAAGGACGGTTCGAAGGCAGGACCGTCCGTCTTGGCCGGCCGGGCTGGATCAACGCCGGGCCCCTTACCGCCGAGGTCGAACGGATGCAGCACGCCGGCGCGACCGCAGTCCTAATCGAAGAAGACGGCCAAGTCATCGGTGCGGTCGCGGTCCGCGACGAGCTGCGCCCCGAAGCCCGGGAAGTCATCGCCCGGCTCACCGCCTCCGGCTACACCACAGCCATGCTCACCGGTGACAACCTCATCACCGCCACCGCACTGGGCAAGGATGCCGGGATCACCGAAGTCCACGCTGACCTCCGGCCCGAGGACAAGGCCGACATCATCCGCACCCTCCAAACCCGGCAGCCCACCGCCATGGTCGGGGACGGAGTCAATGACGCCCCGGCCCTTGCGACCGCCGACAGCGGTATCGCCATGGGCGCGATGGGCACCGACGTCGCAATCGAAACCGCCGACATCGCCCTGATGGGCGAGGACCTGAACCACCTTCCCCAGGTCCTCGATCACGCCCGCAGGACCCGGTCCATCATGCTCCAGAACGTGGGATTGTCCCTGCTGCTGATCGCGGTGCTGATCCCGCTGGCACTGTTCGGTGCACTGGGCCTGGCCGCTGTCGTCCTCATTCACGAACTCGCCGAAATCGTGGTTATCGCCAACGGCGTCAGGGCAGGCCGGATCAGCCGCAAGACCATGTCCACCGCCAGCACACCGGCCCCGGCGCTGGAACCGGCAGCGTGAGCGCCGAAACCACGGAGTTGGACTCGCCCACCCGGCAGGCCAGACGGTCCAGGGCCGTGCTGCTTCTGGTGGCAGCAGTCCTGGCCGCGGCCGACCTGATCCTCAAAGCCGTCGCCGAAGCGCTGCTCTCCACCGGAGCGACGACCGATCTGGGCCCGATCAATATCCGGCTGCTCTATAACCGCGGCGTCGCCTTCAGCCTCGGCGCGGATCTTTCCCCGTGGATCGTCATCACCGCCACCGGCCTGATTATCGCGGCCCTGACCTGGTACACCGTCTCCTCCGCCCCATCCATGACCGGCCTCTCCAGGGCAGGGGCGGCCATGCTGCTGGGCGGAGCGGTCGGGAACTTCATCGACAGGCTCGACGGTCAGGGGGTCGTGGACTACCTGCATAGCGGATGGTTCCCCACCTTCAACCTCGCGGATGTGTTCGTCACCACCGGAGTAGCCCTCCTCGTTCTCGGCACCATCTTCCCCCGGCGCACGCGCAACGACCACTAAGGCAACCGGTGCTTCACGAACGGCCAAGCCGCCACGGTTTTGGTGACCTGCAGCGCCGACGTCAACAGAACAAATCAAAGTCCGCGTTAAGACATTTAAGTTTCAGATAGAACCAGCCCCGCCCAGCGCGACCAGGAAAGCATCCCGCTAATGACACAAGCTCCGCCAACCACCACCCCCACTGACGCCGCACGGAAAATACGCAGGGTCGTCTGGATCATCCTGGGAGCGGTCGTCGCCGCCGGCCTCGTCTGGTACGCGGTGTTTACCGCGACCAAGCCGCAACCGGCCGCCCTGCAGCCGGTCGTGGATGCGCAGCTGGTCAGGGAGGACAGCCACCGCGTCACGAACCCCGCCACGGAGAAGGCCCAACTTGTGGAGTTTCTGGACTTCGAATGTGAGTCTTGCCGTGCCGCCGAGCCCTTGGTGCAGGAGTTGAAGCAGGAGTACGGGGACAGGATCACGTTTGTTCACCGCTACTTCCCCCTGCCCGGGCACGCCAACTCCGGCACCGCGGCCCTCGCCGTCGAAGCCGCCGCCCAGCAAGGCAAGTACGAGCAAATGGCCGCCAAACTATTCGAGACCCAGTCACAATGGGGCGAAAAGCAGGACTCCCAAGCCCCACTGTTCCGGACCTATGCTGAAGAACTCAGCCTGGACATGGAAACGTACGACGCAGCCGTGGCCGCGGAAGAAACCAAGGAACGGATTCGTCGAGACATCGCTGACGGTAAAGCACTCGGCGTAACCGGCACGCCGACCTTCTTCCTCGACGGAGACAAGCTCACCCTCAACACAGAAGAGCAGTTCCGGCAGCTACTCGACGACGCCGTGAAGTAGCGCAATAACCTACCCTGTTAGGCCAGCGACTCTGCGCCATATCCGCGTCCGGAAACCCAGCGATTCACAAGGCATCGATTACTGAGACACTGCACCCGGCCGATCCACTAAGGAGACAAACGATGCTGGCGTCTGCTCAGTGCCTAAAGACTGAGTTGCCTTGCATGAAAGTCAAAGTGTTTTGTGGGATACGCGTAGACATCCCGGAGCGTCATCGCGGGAGCGAAGAAGGGATCCCACCGGTCCGGGAACGGCATTGACCTGGACAGCGAATCGCGACTCTCGCGCTTCAGGCTGCGGGTAATGGCGTTGATGGTCTTGTCGAGTTTCCGGGCCATCCGTCGCTCGTTGAAGTACAGCGCTGCACTCTTGGAGCCCCAGTAATTAATAACGTCGAAGGGGCGCGTGCCCGCGTTCAGGATTGCGGCGAAGGCCCTCCCGGCAGGTGCGGGGAGCCGGCTGATGAGATGGACCAACGGAAGCAGCGCGCGGACCACCATGTAGCCGAAAACCATGTGAAAGAGCAGCTCCTCATTGCTCCACTTCGTGCCGTTGCTCTTGCGGCGAAGCTCGGCGGTGCTGGCGCCCGCCAACCACTTACGGAGGTCAGCTCGTACTCGGCTGTATTCAGCCAAGATGTCCTCCTTGGTCGGTTCCATGTTCCCCTTCACCTCGCACCTTGCTCGTTTACATTCGCTCGCTGCGTTCGTTCAGAAGGCTACCGCCTCACTCGCCGTGGCCAGCCTGCAGCTACATCCGACAGCCACCTGCATCGCCTCAACTGGAACGTACGGGCGTCTCGCAACCCTTGGGATACGAGACGTCTCGCCAGGCCTCGCCGGGGCCGCGATGTCGGCGCCAGAATTCCTCTAATTCTCGGGAAAGTTCGCGGCGCCCGCGATTCTCATAACTACGTCTCGAAACCATCTGGTTGAATCGGTGTATTCGCTGTTAGTTATGAGACACCCTGAGAGCAGGCATGGCGAAACTGATCGGCTAGGCGCGCGTTTCGACGCGGCAGCAGTCCACTGACCGGCAGGAGGCAGACCTTCTGGCTGCCGGCGCCCGGCGGGATGACCTCTACATGGACCACGGCGTATCCGGCGCCCGGTCCTCGCGGCCGCAGTTCGACCGGGCACTGGACGAGCTGGTCGTGGGCGACACTCGTCATCACCACCCTGGACCGGCTAGGACGATCCACACAGAACATGCTCGCCTTCGCCGACGCACTCCGGACCCGCGGCGCCGGCCTCCGGGTCCTGAACCTGGGCGGGGGCGACGTTGATACCTCGACACCGATGGGGTCGATGCTGTTTACCGTCATGGCCGCACTCGCCCAGATGGAAAACGAGATCAAACGCGAACGCCTCACTGACTCAATCAGCAAACGGCGGCAAGCCGGGCTGGACCTCGGGGGCCGGCCCCGGCGGATCACGGACAGTCAGGTCCGCAGCGCGGTGCGCCTGGTCGAAGGGGGCGCTCCTGCTGCGCAGGTTGCCCGCGACCTCGGGATGTCCCGCGCGACGTTCTATAGACGCTCCCAAGCCCTCGTGCCCTAGAGGTCACAGCTGCCGCTCCATTGCCTCAAGCGACTCGATGCGATTCTGGGGCCTTAGCCCCGTTGGCCGCAGCTCTGGTTATGTCACCGACTCGCTCACACTCTTGCTCAGCAAGGACTCGGCTAGACCAGCGCCGCGACAAATGCGTGGTGGCTATCTGCCTCTGCGCGGTGCTGCCGCCTGGTAGACGACGGCGGCGGCAACGTCCCTCAGCTTGACGTTGCTGTTGCTGGACATCGTCTGCAGTCGGTCAAAGGCCTCTTCGCTGGTGCAACGGTGCTGAGCCATGAGAATGCCCTTGGCCTGCTCGATGCCGGCCCGGGACCTCATGGCTTCCTGCAGTTGCTCCACCTCTTTGCGCGCGGAGTGATAAAGGCTCGATGTCACCATGGTCGCTGCCGAGTACTCGGTGAAGCGCTGTTTCCGGTCGGCGTCAGACACATCCGGATCAGCACTGAGGTAAGCCAGGAGGCGGACGAGATCCTCGCGGTGCTCGGTCACGTCGCGTACCTCTTGCAGCAAAGCGACCACATGACCCTCCTCATCCAAAACCGGATTATTGACCGGGCTCCAGTACCGCTCCAGGAACGCGCCGGGGCGCCCAGGATCAGGGATGTCGAACCGATGAAGGAACATGCTGTCTCTCTGCCCGGTTCTCTTCACACGCTCAAGCGACTCGCGCATCACCCTGGCCGGTTCCTGCTCTGCCTGGAACGGGTTCTCGCCGAACACCTCGAAAGCCCGGTGCCCAACAAGATCAACGGAGGGGATTCCCACGAGGTCGACGAACGCGGGATTCACGGCGAGGATCACGTACTCGAGATCCATCAGCGAGTACGCCGACGACGTTGCCTCAAAGATGCCCCGAGCATATTCGTTGATCCGATCAACTGTTTTCCCCGACCCGCCCACGCCTGCACTGTCGTACTGTTCCATGTCGCCGCCCTCTCCCTACCCGGTACCTCAGCATCCTTTGTGCGGCATGGAACGGAAGCGTGGTGGGGTCCGAATTGACCTCTTATCGACGGTGTCAAAAGGATCGGGTTGCCGCGGGGAACCCCACCCCACAATCCTCTCATTGAGACAGATCATTTTCGGCTTACCAGGAGGATCAGAAGCTACCCTGATGAAGTAGTGTCTGCTGGGGCTATTCCGGTTCCCCAATTAGGCAGGCCTTTAGTGGGCCTCTTCGTAAGCTTTCATGATGTCCTGGCTAATGCGGCCGCGGGCGCTGGGGTTGTACCCGTTTGCCGCAGCCCACTCCCGGATCCGCTGCGTCTTTTCCCATCACCGGGATCTGGGGCCGGGCGGCTTCGACGGCGGCGCGGGTGCGGCGCTGTCCCATCAGGACGTGCACGGTGCCGTCGTCCGTGCTGTGGACGATCACCGGCTCCATCACGCCGTGTTCTTTGATGCTGGCGATGAAGTCAGGGGTCAGGGCCGCGTCTATGCGGACATTGACGTCGACGGTCAGGGTGGCCGGGTCGAGCATTTCGAGGGTGGTGTTGGTTTTCATGGTGGTGCTCCCTTTGCAGAGGGCTTGGGTGGGTGGGCCGGCTCAGGTGACCGGCCAGCTTCCCCTCTCCCCCGACGCTTCTATGTCTGTCTAGCGGTTGGAAAACACGAAGAGCGCTTCTATAGCGCGAGCGAAGCGAGGCCCTTTCAGCGGTTAAAGGGCTGAGGCCGGCAGGACCGGGGTTCCTTTCCCGCGCAGGTTCTGCAGGCGCAGAACGCGCCGCGGCGCCTGGTCCCGCCTTCCCAGGTTCGGGGCCGCCGCCCCGGCTCGCTAAGATGGATCAGATGACCAACTGCTGAAAGTAGTGCGCACATGCCATCCCATCCGGACGAGAGTGCGGCACTGGCAATACAGACCCCCGCGATCAACGACCGCTCCCTCGCGGCCGGGCTGGCGTACGCCATGGGGAGCCGCGTTTCCGGGATTTCCTTTGACGCCGCCACCGGGCTCATGCTCGGCAAGGTGCGCGGCGGTGCGCCCGCGCCGTACTCCACCACGGCGAAGCTGGTCCGGAAAGCGGGCGGCTGGAGCTGCACTGTCGGCGTCTGCAGCTGCCCGGTCCGGAAAGACTGCAAGCATGTGGCCGCACTGCTGTTCGCCGCCGAGGACAACCCGGCGACCCGGGTCCAGCTGCTGGCCCCGGCCGACGTCAGCAGGCTGTCCCGGCAGGCCGCGGCGCCGGAGGTCCCGGACTGGGAACAGGCGCTCAGCCCGCTCATCGCCCAGCCGGGCATCACCCCCTCCACCAACGGCACGCCGCTGGCTCTCCAGTTCGAGATTGAAGAACCCGCCCCGCACTTCTCCTACACCGGCCGCCGGGATCCGCTGCGCAGCGTCCGCCAGCTGAAGGCCCGGCCCGTCATCATGGGGGCCAAGGGCAAATGGATCCGCGGCGACGTCTCGTGGACCACCCTGAGCTACCTCAGCTACCGCCGCGAGTGCAACCAGGCACATGTCGAGTGGATGCAGGAGTTCCTCGCCTCGCACACCGCCCAGGCCAACCGCCAGCACGCCGGGACCGGCCTGTGGCTGGGCCTGAACACCTACGCCGGCAAGAACCTGTGGAGCCTTCTGGCTGAGGCGCGCAAGGTCGGCGTCGCCCTGGTCCACAGCCGGGGCTCCGAACCTGTGCGGCTCGTGGAGCAGCCAGCCGCCGTCGGGCTCAACCTCACCCGGTACGGGACCGCACCGGCCGCGGCCGAGGCCGGAGACGACGGCGGGCTGTCGCTCGCCCCCACCATCACGGTCGAGGGGGAAGTGGTGGACCCAGCCTCCGTCGGGACCATCGGCCGCCCGGCCCACGGGATCTTCCTGACGTCCGGGGCGGATACCCTGCCCGGCGTGGCACCGGGAGACGCCGTCATCACGCTCGCTCCGCTGGAAGGCGGCCTCAGCGAAGAGCTACTGAGTTTCGTGACGGCGGGAACCACGCTGCACATTCCGGCCCGCGACGAGAGCCGCTTCCTTACCGGCTTCTACCCGAAGCTCAAGCAGAGCGCCCGCGTCACGGCCTCCGACGAATCCGTGGAACTGCCCCAGCTGGCCGTCCCCACCCTGTCCCTGCTGGCGAACTACGGCGCGGGCCACCGGGTCCGGCTGCACTGGGAATGGCACTACACCTCCGGCACACACGTCACGGCCCAGCCGCTGTGGCGCCACCCCGGCGACCACGGCTACCGGGACGACCCCGCCGAGGCCCGCATCCTGGACGCCGTGGGGCAGCCCTGGGACGTGGTGCCGGCGCTGGGCGAATCCGCCACGGGCGGCTGGGGAACCCCGCGGCTGGCAGCGACAGCCGAACTCAGCGGCCTCGACACGCTGGCCTTTACCGAGGAGCTGCTCCCTGCGCTCCGCGAGGTTCCCGGCGTTTCGGTGGACACCTCCGGCGAGATTGCCGACTACCGGGAGGCCGAGGAGGCCCCGGTGGTGTCCATCTCCACCAAGGCCACCGAGCAGCGGGACTGGTTCGACCTCGGCATCCAGATCTCCCTGGAGGGCCAGCCGGTGTCCTTCGCGGCCGTATTCTCGGCGCTGGCAGCCGGCCAGACCAAGATGCTGCTCCCCAGCGGCGCCTACTTCTCCCTTGACCTGCCCGAACTGCACCAGCTCCGCGCCCTGATTGAGGAGGCCCGGGAGCTGCAGGACAACAAGGACGCGCCCCTGCAGATCAGCCGCTTCCAGGCCGGCCTCTGGGACGAACTGGCCCAGCTCGGCATCGTGGACCAGCAGGCCGCGGCGTGGCGTGAGGCTGTCGGCGGGCTGCTGGAGGGCGGCGTGAAGGGCCTGCCACTGCCGACAACGCTCAACGCCGAGCTCCGCCCGTACCAGCTGGAAGGCTTCAACTGGCTCAGTTTCCTCTACCGCCACGGGCTGGGCGGGGTGCTGGCCGACGACATGGGCCTGGGCAAAACGGTGCAGGCCCTGGCACTGATTTGCGCCGCCAAGGAAGCAGCCAGGAATCCGGACGCAGCGCCCGACGGCGGTGCTGCCGCCGGCACTGTCCCGGAGGGTGCGCCGCCGGCCGCTGCCCCCCATGCGCCGTTCCTGGTGGTGGCCCCCACGAGCGTGGTGGGCAACTGGGATGCCGAGACGGCCCGGTTCGCCCCCGGCCTCACGGTGCGGGCCATCGGCGAGACTTTTGCCAAGAGCGGCTCGGACCCGGCGGAGGCGATGGCCGGCGCGGACATCGTCATCACCTCCTACGCCCTGTTCCGGATCGACTACGAGGCCTACGCGTCCAAGGAATGGGCCGGGCTGGTCCTCGACGAGGCCCAGTTCGTCAAAAACCACCAGTCCAAGGCCTACCAGTGCGCGCGGAAGCTTCCGGCGGCGTTCAAGCTCGCCATCACCGGCACCCCGCTGGAGAACAACCTCATGGAGTTCTGGGCGCTGACCTCGATTGTGGCGCCCGGGCTATTCTCCAGCCCCAAGCGGTTCGCCGAGTACTACCAGAAGCCGGTGGAGAAGAACGGTGACAAAGCACAGCTGGACAAGCTCCGGCGCCGGGTCCGTCCGCTGATGATGCGTCGCACCAAGGAGCAGGTCATCCACGACCTGCCGCCGAAGCAGGAACAGATCCTCGAAGTGGTGCTGAACCCGCGGCACCAGAAGGTCTACCAGACGCACCTGCAGCGGGAGCGCCAGAAGATCCTGGGCCTGATCGATGATGTCAACAAGAACCGTTTCACCATCTTCCAGTCCCTCACCCTGCTGCGGCAGCTCAGCCTGGACCCGTCGCTGATCGACCCCTCGCTGTCCGGCGTCCGGTCCAGCAAGCTCGATGTCCTCTTCGAGCAGCTGGAGGACCTCGTGGCGGAAGGCCACCGCGCCCTGATCTTCAGCCAGTTCACCGGTTTCCTGGGCAAGGTCCGCGAGCGGCTGGTCGAGGAGAACATCGAGTTCTGCTACCTCGACGGCGGAACCCGGAACCGCTCCGACGTCGTCAATGAGTTCAAGAACGGCGCCGCCCCGGTGTTCCTGATCAGCCTCAAGGCCGGCGGGTTCGGCCTGAACCTGACCGAGGCGGACTACGTGTTCCTGCTGGACCCGTGGTGGAACCCGGCTTCGGAGGCGCAGGCCGTGGACCGCACGCACCGGATCGGGCAGGCCCGGAACGTGATGGTCTACCGGCTGGTTGCGAAGGACACCATCGAGGAGAAGGTGATGGCGCTCAAGGCCCGGAAGTCCCAGCTCTTCGCCGACGTCATGTCCGGCGACGCGCTCACCGGCGGAGCGCTCACCGCGGAGGACCTGGCCGGTCTGTTCACCGACTGACCCGCCTCCGTTAGCAGCAACGCGGGGTCACTAGGCGCCGATGAATCCCTCAAGGATGGGCCGCATCTGACCCCGCGTTGCGGGAGCTGCGGTCAGTCCGCGTGGACACCGCCGGCCGCTGACCGGAGCCGGGCCAGCAGCGTCGCGGCGAGCATCGCCGTTGCCACTTCGACCGCGATGATTGCCAGCATCGCTCCGGCACCCGAGGTCGCCGCCCCAGGTGCCGGCGCGGCAGCATGGCTGATGTGGCCCTGCTGCCCGGCGCCGAGCAGCAGAACCGCGTGCACGCCGGTCATCGCCAGCGCCGAGGCCATTACCCGGCGCAGCGCGCCGGCGCGTCCGTGGCGCCAGATATGCACGGCGCACGGGAGGCACACCGCCACCATTGCGAGCATCAGCAGGTTCAGCCAGATCCCGTGCTGGCTCCCGGTGACCAGCCACAGGTGCGCCAGACACGACGCCGCCGTGGCGGCTGCGCAGATCCGGGAATGGACGGCGGGTGCGGCCCCGCCGCCCAGACTGATGGCGGCACTCACGGCGTCAGCCTAGCTGTGGCAGTGTCCGCCGCCGGCCGGCTGTGCACTCGCGGGCACATCCAGCACGGGACTGCGGTCGAAGAACCCCTCGGGCCGGAGCTTGAAGCCCACCGTGTCCACGGGCATGATGGGCCAGTCCTCGACCCGGGGGAAGTGCGTCAGCCCGAAGGTGTGCCACACCACGATGTCCTGGCCGTCGATGTCCCGGTCCTGGGCGATGTAGGCCGGCAGGCCCGCCCCGCCGGTGTGCTGGTTGACGAAGTCCCCGGTGGGGTACCGCTCCTCCTCCGCGAACCGTGTGACCCACAGGTCCTTGGTGGCAAAAGCGGCGCGCCGGGCGATGGAGGACTCCGGGTCGGCGAGCAGGGTGGGCTGGCCCTGTGCGTGCAGCTTGTAGCCCACTGGTTCACCCAGGCGGTTGCGTGATTCCGGGTTGGAGATGATCCATGTCCTGCCGCTGCGCGCGTCGGCTTCCCGGACGGCTTCCGATTCCCGCGCCAGGACTGTCCGCTTCCGGGAGAACGCGTTGCCGCGCTCGTTGCCCGCGCCCATGGCCTGGCGGACCACGTCCTCCTCCTCGACGCGGTTGGTGAAACCGTCGATCGCCATGTCCAGTCGGGCACTGAAGAGGTGCTGGTGGAAGGGTGCCCCCAGGCCGGGGGCCATCTGGGAGATGTTGTCCGAGCCCCCCTCTGGGAAAGCGGAGGTGAAGACCACGCCGGTGGCTTTGGCCTCGAACTCGATGGTGCCGTCGAGGTAGAGGTACCAGTAGAAGCCGTAGTCGTAGTTGCCGACGGTGGTGAAGAAGGAGATCACCAGGCGGCGGTTGCGGCGGGTGTAGTTGATGCCGCTCCACAGGTCGCTGTGCTTCGCCAAGATGCCCCAGTCCTCCTCGTGCATGCAGATGCCGTTGCGGATTTCCCGGGCATTGCCGAAGGCGTCGCTGATGATGGGGCTGAGGTAGGTGATCTCGCCGAGGCAGTCGCAGCCCAGCTCCAGGGAGTTCGCGTACTGGCCCACGAGGTATTCGCCGGTGTCGAAGTAGTTCTGCCATGACCGGACCGGCGACGGGTCCCCATAGGGGACCACCATCTCGGCGATGGATGCGCGGTTGATGATGGGACGCACGCGGTCGCCGTCCCGGAAGGCCAGGTTGTGCAGCACCACGCCTTCCCGGACATCGAAGCCGACGTCCACGCTCCACTTCTCCCATTCAACGTGGTTGCCGCCGGTGACTGTGAAGCTGGGCCCCTCGGGCTGGGTGATATTGATGGGCTTCTGCGTGGTGCGCAGCGGGCCGGTCAGTTCCGGATCCGTGTAGTTACCGTGCTCGGCCGGAATCGGGAAGACGCCGGCGTCCAGTACTTGTGTGACTTCCTTGCTGACGACGTCGACGTACGCCACAAGACCGTCCACGGGGTGCGCCCAGGCGCTGTCCTCGGGGAAGTCCTGCACGAAGGCCAGTCCGCGGAGGATCCGGCGCCCCCTCTCCTCCGGGTATTCGAAGACACCGGCGGACAGCGGGGCAACCCGGACCTTGCGGACGTCCAGGCCGCGGCTGGCCAGGGCCTTGAGCCACCGCCCGTCCGCGGCCAGGAGTGCCTCGACCACCTCGAACTCCTCCTCCAGAACGGGGAGCTCGCCGGTCGCCGTTGTGTCGAGTTCGACGGCGGAAATCACCGTGCCGCTGGACACCGAGACGGTTATGTCAGCCGGCCGCCCTCCCGCGATGTCATGGACGAAGACCCGGAACCGGCGTTCGTCGGTGCCTGCCGGCGCATTCCTGGCGGGGTCCACCAGGCCCAGGTATGCGATTCGCTTGGCCTCTCCGAGGAATCCCGCTGTACGCAGAATGGCCTGGACGGCGGAGATTTCGGCGCCCGTGGCGAGGCTGTAAGCGTTGGAAGGAATAGACGCGGTGCGGATGTCGGCTGGTGCGGTCATGATGACGGCCTTCGTTCGGGGACCCCGGCGGGTCGGAACTTTATTTTCTATAGTTGTAGAGAATACGGAAATGTAAGCTGTGCCACAAGAGTTTGATGCAAATGATTCGGGGAGCAGTACGGTGCCAAAGATCGTCAATCACGACCAGCGGCGGCTCGAGCTCGTCGACGCCACATGGCGGACCATCGCCAGACTGGGGATCGAAAGCGCCACCATGCGGGAAATCGCCCTCGAAGCCGGTTTTGCAAACGGCGCCCTCAAGCCGTACTTCCCCACCAAGGACGACCTGCTCACCTTCGCATTCGGGCACGTCTTCAACCGCACCAACGAGCGCATCCGGGAGGTTACCGCCGGGCAGACCGGACTCGCAGCGCTCCGGTTTTTTTGCCTCGAGGTGCTGCCGCTCGACGAGGAGCGGATCAACGAGGCCCGGATTGTCATCCCGTTCTGGCAGAAGGCCATCAACGACCCCCACAAGGCCCGGATCCACCGCGACTCGATGGAACAGTGGCTGGCGGCGATGCGGCAGTTCCTTGCCGAGGCCCGCCAGGCCGGCGCCGTCACCACCACGGTCGGCGACACAGCCCTGGCCGGGCAGCTGCTCAACCTGCTCCTCGGCGCGCAGGTCGCGGCGGCACTCGCCCCGGACGGCCAGGTGGAGCTGGGGCTGGCCGACCAGCTGGAGGGATTCCTCACCCTGCTGGCCCGCTGAGCCCGCCCTCCCGTTTTTATTCGCCGGGTGTCGAAAAAAGATGACACGGGCCGGGCGCGGCGCTACCCTGAAAGGACTGTGTCCCACGACACAGTCCTTTCGAATTACGACGGCGTCAGGATTCTTTATGACCGCAGTTGCAGCCCGCCCCTCGCTCCGTCCGGCCGGGCAGGACGTCCGCAGCAGCACGGCAGCATCTTTCGACCACTGGAAGCACCTCGTTGCGGAGTCGTTCGTTCCGCTGGCAACCTCGAGCGACGACGCGGACAACTTCCGCGGCCGCATGCGGGCCCGGCGGCTGGACCGTATGGCCGTCGTCGAGGTCTCCTCCACCAGCCATGAGGTCCACCGCACGCCGGCGCTGATTGCGCAGTCCAACCAGCGCTATTTCAAGCTTAATCTGCAGCTGCAGGGCACCGGGCTCCTCATCCAGGACAACCGCGAGGCGGTCCTGCAGCCGGGAGATCTCTCCATCTACGACACCAGCCGCCCCTACACGCTCGCCTTTGAGGGCGACGCCCGGCTCATGGTGGTCATGTTTCCCTGGGACGCGTTGTCCCTCCCGCCCGACTGCGTCGCGCAGCTTTCGGCCGTACGGATGGCGTCCGACGGCGGCCTCGCCGCGATCGTGGGTCCGTTCATTGCCCACCTCGCGGAGAACCTGGATGCGCTCAGCGGCCCCAGCGGGTCCCGTCTGGCCGCCAATGCCCTCGATCTCGTGTCCACCATGCTCCATTCGGAGCTGGACATCTCCGCCGACCGCATGCGGCCGCAATCCCTGCTGGCGGCCTCTGCCCGCGAATATATCGACGCCCATCTGGCCGATCCGCTGCTCTCGCCCGCTTCGATCGCGGCCGCCCACTTCATCTCCACTCGTCACCTGCACAACGTCTTCCATGAATCCGGCTCCACCGTCGCGAGTTGGATCAGGACCCAGCGACTGGAAGGTGCGCGCCGCGAACTGCGGGATCCGCTTCACGCCGGAAAGTCCGTAGGTGCTGTCGCCGCCCGGTGGGGCTTCCTGGACGCGGCACACTTCAGCCGTTCCTTTCGTGATGCCTTCGGCGTCTCCCCGAGCGACTGGCGGCGCGGCGCCTGAACCGGCCCCGGGGCCCTCTGCCGCCGTCGGCAAAATGGCAGGAGGGGCGGCGCCGGGCTGATCCGGCACCGCCCCTCCTGCGTCCGCGGCCGGAGACTACACGGCGGCGGCGCCTACGCGCACGGCCTTGCGCTCCAGAGCAGCTTCCACGAGCACACCGGCAACAAACACCACCGGGACTGCCAGCAGGAGGGCACCCGCCGTTTCGGCGCTGCCGCCAATCAGTGCGGTGAAGTTGCTGACCACCAGGGACAGGACCCAGCCCAGCAGCACCGCGGCGAGCGCCGGCGCCACCGCCGTCTGCCAGAGCTGGCCCGGCACCCTCTCACGCCGGAAATATGCGACGACGGCCAGGGAGCAGAGCATGTACAGCACCAGGAGCGCCGCGACGGCCAGCCCACTGAACCAGGAAAAGAGTGTCAGGACAGGGTCCAGGGACAGCACAGCGAAGGGCGCCACCAGTAGGAGCGCAATGCCGGTCTGGATCCGCGCGGCTACTTCCGGGGCTTTGTGCCGGTTGGTCCGGGAAACGATTCGGGGCATCGAACCGCGCAGTGCCAGCGAATGGAGGTAGCGGTTGATTCCATTGTGGAAGGCGATGATGCCTGCCAGCAGGGAAGTCACCAGCAGGACCCCGGTGACTGTTCCAGCCCACGGCCCGAACAGCTCCACCATCGGCGTCAGCACGAACGAGGTGGAATCGCCCGATTCGAGGGCCGCGCCGGCGGCGTCAACGACCTGGGACGGGCCGTAGTAGCTGACCAGCATCCACGAAATGAAGGAGAAGAACACAGCGATCACACCCACGGACACGTACGTGGCGCGGGCAACCGTGCGGTGGGCGTCCTTCGCTTCGGCGGAATAGATCGCCGTGGATTCGAAGCCGAACATGGAGGCGACGGCGAACATGATGGCCACGCCGGGCGCCCCTGCCCCGATAGCCGCGGGAGAGAAGGACGCCGCCAGGCTGATGCCCTCCGGCCCGCCGCCCCGCAACAGCACGGTGAACCCGAACATCAGCAGGATGGCGACCTCCAGCCCCACGAGCACCGCGAGGACCCTTGCCCCGAGCTCGATGTTGAGGGATCCCAATACCTGCACGCCCGCCATGGTGACCACAGCCAGCAGCCACCACGGAACCATGATCCCGGCGGACCCGAGGAGCCCCGCGAACGCCGCGCCGTACAGCCCGTACATGGCGGCCTGGACCGTGCTGTACGCGAGGAGCGCGAGCCACGCGGCTCCCGCTCCGGTCTTCCGCCCGAAGGCGGCCGTCACATACGCGTAGAAGGCGCCGTTGGCCTGGATCTTCCGGCTCATCGCGACGAACCCGACGGCAAAGACCACAATGACAATGCCCACCACCAAGTAGGCGCCGGGGGCGCCGGCGCCGTTGCCGAGGGCCGTGGCCAGCGGCGTTGCGCCGACCATTCCGGTCAGCGGCGCCTGGGCTGACAGGACAAAGAAAAGAATGCCCATAACGCCAACGCTGCCGGCGCGCAGCGCAGTGGAGTGCTCCGGGCGGGGACTGGACGCTGCCGTCCGGGACGTGGAATTTGAAATACTCATCGGATCCTTCTTACTTAACGGTCATGAGTCTGGGATATGGCGGCGTCTGGCACCGTGGCATTCAGCCTTGCAGGTGACACCCATCACTTTTTTGTCGATCAGCGACCGGTTGTTGTTCCCCAGCGCAACGGATCCGGCGCAGGGGCAATCCTTCGCAGTGGGTCAACGGCACTTCGCGCAAAGACAAGACTGCAGGTCCGGGATCGGGGGAAACTCGGAGATGTCCCAAGCGCCTCAACTACTCGATGTGGAGTACCCATGGAAACCTACGATGCCCTCCTGGCCGCGATCGCCCCGGCGTCCGGCGAAACGCGGACCATCCTCGACCCTGCGACCGGTACCGCCATCGGCGAAGCGCCGGTCCACACCGCCCAAGATCTTGAACGGGCCGTCGCCGCGGCCTCAGCCGCGCAGCCGGCCTGGGCCGCACTGGGTCACGACGCCCGGTCCGCCGCCCTCCTGCGGGCCGCCGACGCCGTCGAACGCTCCGCCGAGGAACTGGCCCGCCTGCTCTCCCGCGAGCAGGGCAAGCCGCTCAACGGTCCCAACGCCCGCTTCGAGGTCGGCGCCTGTGCCGCGTGGCTCCGCGTCGCCGCGGCCACCGCACTGGACCCGGAAACCGTGGTGGACGACGGCGAGACCCGCGCCGAACTGCACTACCGGCCCATCGGCGTCGTCGGCGCAATCGGCCCCTGGAACTGGCCCATGATGATCACCGTCTGGCAGCTCGCCCCCGCCCTGCGGATGGGCAACTCCGTGGTGGTGAAACCTTCGGAATACACGCCCCTGTCCGTCCTGGCCCTCGTCCATGTCCTGAACCAGGAACTCCCCGAAGACATCCTGTCGGTGGTCTCGGGCGGCCGTGACGTCGGTGAAGCTCTGGCCGGACACCCCGGCATCGGCAAGGTCATGTTCACCGGCTCCACCGCCACCGGCAAGGCCATCATTAAGTCCTCCGCCGACACCGTCAAGCGCCTCACCCTGGAACTCGGCGGCAACGACGCCGGCATCGTCCTGCCCGACGCCGATCCCGCGGCCATCGCCGAAGACCTGTTTTGGGGCGCGTTCATCAACACCGGCCAGACCTGCGCCGCGCTCAAACGCCTCTACGTGCACGAGGACATCTACGATGCGGTCTGCGCCGCACTCACCAAGGTCGCCGCCACCATGCCGATGGGCAACGGGCTGGACGAGAACAATGTCCTCGGCCCGCTGCAGAACAGGCAGCAGTACGACGTCGTGTCCCGGCTGGTGGAAGCGGCCCGGGATTCCGGGGCCAGGATTCTCCTGGGCGGCAACCCGGACGCCGGCCAGCCCGGCCACTTCTATCCCGCCACCCTGGTGGCCGACATCGACAACACCAACCCGCTGGTCGCGGAGGAACAGTTCGGCCCCGCTCTCCCGATCATCCGTTACAGCTCAGTGGACGAGGCGGTCACCATGGCGAACGCGCTCGACGTCGGACTGGGCGCCTCCGTCTGGTCCGCCGACGCGGCGGAAGCCCGCAAAGTCGCTTCCCGGCTCGAGGCCGGCACTGTCTGGATCAACAAGCACGGCGCCGTGGACCCGCGCATCCCCTTCGGCGGCGCCAAGCAGTCGGGCTACGGACTGGAGTTCGGCGTCGAAGGCCTGAAGGCCCTGGGGATTCCGCAGGTGATCAACGGCTGACTGGACCTGGTGCGCGGCGGGTCAGGTCTCGCGACACGCAAACGGCCCAGTCGCTGGGCCGTTGCCGCGTCGCTGGTGCGCGACCGCGACCCGCCTCCGCCAAAGCAACGCGGGGTCACTTAGCGCCGATAAATCCCCCAGGGATGGGCCGCAACTGACCCCGCGTTGCGGGAGGTGCCGTCAGCCCGCGTGGTCCTGGAGTTCAGGGGCACGGTTCTCGGCGGCGCGGTGGCCGGTGCGGAGCAGGGGTGCGAAGAACGCGGCGAGCTCGTCCGTGGCCGTCAAGGGCAGGACGTTGGCCACGTACTGGTCCGGGCGCACCACCACCACGGCGCCGCCGCGGTCGACGCCGCGCAGGTCGAAGATGTCCGCCGCCGGATCCGTGGCGTAGACCTTCTCGAGGTAGGTGAGCTGGAACGGCCCCACCTGCGGTTTGAAGACGTCCGGCACGGCGCCGATGTCGAGGGAGGCGTGGTCCTGCTGGTAGATGACCTTCACGTCGAACCAGGCGTCGGCGTCGGCGCCCTCGGGGGTGGCGGCCAGCGGCGAGTGCGGTGCGCCGGCCAGCCACGCGGCGAGGTCAGCGGCCGGCGACGGCGCACCGGCCGCGGCTTCGTCGGCGAAGACGTAGATCCGCCACCGGCCGTCCGCCATGGCCTGGTGGCCCAGCTGCACCGGGTTGGTGTCGCAGACCCGCACCACCGGCGCGGACTTGAAGCGCTTGCCGATGGGGAATCCGGTGGCCAGGTCCTGGTGCGCCGCCTCGGCGACCAGCATGGAGGGAGCGTACTGGGTCATGAAGCCCGCAGGGAACTCCGCGGTGCTGGTGTAGAAGTCCTCGAGCTCCGAGGGGCTGTTGAACTCCTCGGGCTTCTTCGCCATCAACGTCGACCATTCCTTGTCGAAGTCGATGAGGTTCTTCGCGATGACCTGGCGTTCGGCCGAGTAGGTGGCCAGCAGGCTTTCCGGGCTGCGGCCCTCCAGCACGTGGCCCAGCTTCCAGCCCAGGTTGAAGCCGTCCTGCATGGAGACGTTCATACCCTGGCCGGCCTTGGCGCTGTGCGTGTGGCAGGCGTCGCCGGTGATGAACACCCGCGGCGTCCGGGTGCCGCGCTCCTCCGGCAGGACGTCATCGAACCGGTCCGTGAGCCGGTGGCCCACCTCGTACACGCTGTGCCAGGCGACGTTGCGCACGTCGAGCGTATAGGGGTGCATGATGGCGTTCGCCTTGGCGATGATCTGCTCGATGGTGGTGCTGCGCACGGCGCCGGCATCGTCCGGCGCCACCTCGCCGAGGTCCACGTACATCCGGAAGAGGTGGCCGCCCTCCCTGGGGATCAGCAGGATGCTGCCGCCGGCACCGGACTGGATGGCGCACTTGGTGCGGATGTCGGGGAAGTCGGTGTTCGCCAGGACGTCCATGACACCCCAGGCGTGGTTGGCTTTGTCGCCGGCGAGCGTGCAGCCGATCGACTCCCGCACCTTGCTGCGGGCGCCGTCCGCGCCCACCACGTACTTCGCCCGGACGGTGACCTCACGGCCTTCGTCGGGGCCGGACGTGCGCAGCAGGGTCACGGTGACGGGGTAGTCCCCCTGCCCGGTGACCTCCAGGCCGCGGAACTCATAGCCGTAGTCCGGCGCCATCCGGGCCGGTGAGTTCGCCATGAACTCGCCGAAATAGTCCAGGACCCGGGCCTGGTTGACGATCAGGTGCGGGAACTCGCTGATGCCGGCGGGGTCGTCCACGGCGCGGGCGGCGCGGACAATGCGGGAGTGGTCTGCGGGGTCCGGCTTCCAGAAGGCCATCTCGGTGATGCGGTAGGCCTCGGCAATGATCCGCTCGGCGAAGCCGAAGGCCTGGAAGGTCTCAACGCTCCGGGCCTGGATGCCGTCGGCCTGGCCGACGGCCAGCCTGCCGCCGCGGCGCTCCACGATCCGGGTGGTAACGCCCGGGAACTGGGACAGCTGCGCGGCCGTGAGCATGCCCGCCGGCCCGGTGCCCACAATGAGCACGTCCACTTCGTCGGGAAGCTGCGCGGGCCTGTTGATGCCGACGCCGGCGGCCGGCTGGATTCGGGGGTCACCGGAGACGTAACCGTGGTGGTGGAAATGCACGGGCTTTCCTCACTTCGTTGTGGGCGGCCTGACGCCGGAGCTGTGTTGGGCGAACTGTGTTCGCAACTGCAACTGTGTTCGCTATTTGAACTGCACGTTCGATAATAGAAATATTGCGCTGTCCCAAACTGTACGGCAGATATGACGCAGGTTACAAGCGGTGCCGGCGCACACCCGGTCCCGCCGCCTGGAGCGGGGCTTGACGCGCCCCGCTCCCCCGGGTCATAGTCTTCGTATACGATTTCGTACTCGATGAGGAGTAGCTCTTGGAACAGGTCACCGACCGCACTCTGGCCGCGGCCCGCAAAGTCATCGCGGTGCACATCAACTACCCCAGCCGTGCGGCGCAGCGAGGGCGCACCCCGGAGCAGCCCTCATACTTCCTGAAGCCGTCCTCCTCCCTGGCCGCCGGATCGGCCGCAGCCCCGACCACCGTGGAACGCCCGGCCGGCTGCGAACTCCTCGGCTACGAGGGCGAGATCGCCCTGATCATCGGCAAGCCCGCCCGCCGGGTGGGCATCGACGATGCCTGGAGCCACGTCGAATGGGTCACCGCCAGCAACGACCTCGGCGTTTATGACCTCCGCTACGCGGACAAGGGCTCCAACCTGCGCTCCAAGGGCGGCGACGGCTTCACCCCGGTGGGCCCGGGACTCATCGCCGCGGACACCGTGGACCCCGCCAGGCTCCAGATCCGCACCTGGCACAACCAGGAACTGGTCCAGGACGACACCACGGAGGACCTGCTCTTCCCGTTCGCCCGGCTCATCGCGGACCTCTCGCAGCTGCTCACCCTCGAGGAGGGCGACATCATCCTTACCGGCACGCCCGCCGGGGCCTCCGTGGCCAAGCCGGGCGACGTCGTCGAGGTTGAAGTCAGCACGACGCCGGACGCCGCGGCCGGCGCGCCGCTCACCACCGGCCGGCTGGTCACCACCGTCACGGAAGGCACGACGGCGTTCGCGGACTTTGGCGCCGGACCCAAGACCGACGACCTGCAGCGGGAAGAGGCCTACGGTTCCCGGGAAGCGGCGGGCCTTCCGGCGGACACAAGCGCCGCCGTCGGGCATGCCCTTTCCCCGGCGCTGAAGGCGAAGCTGGAAAGCGTCTGCACCGCCACCCTCTCCTCCCAGCTCCGCAAGCGGGGTCTGAACAACGTCAGCATTGACGGCCTCAGCTCCACCCGCCCGGACCAACGCATCGTGGGCCTGGCCCGGACGCTGCGTTACGTGCCCAACCGCGAAGACCTCTTCAAGACCCACGGCGGCGGCTTCAACGCGCAGAAGAAGGCGATCGACTCCGTCAACGAGGGCGAGATCCTTGTCATGGAGGCCCGCGGCGAAAAGGGCACCGGCACCATCGGCGATATCCTGGCCCTCCGCGCGCAGGTCCGCGGCGCCGCCGCGATCATCACCGACGGCGGCGTGCGTGACTTCGCCGCCGTGGCCGCCATGGACATGCCCACCTACTACGCCAACCCGCACCCGGCGGTGCTGGGCCGCCGGCACATCCCGTGGGACACGGACATCACAATCGCCTGCGGCGGCACCACCGTGCAGCCGGGGGACATCATCGTGGCGGATTCCGACGGCATCCTGGTCATCCCGCCGGCCCTCGCGGAAGAGCTCGCGGACGATTCCATCGCGCAGGAGCGCGAGGAAACCTTCATCGCCGAGATGGTGCAGCAGGGCCACAGCGTGGACGGCCTCTACCCGCTGAACGCTGAATGGCGCGCCAGGTACGACGAATGGGAAGCGATGGGAAGCGGGGAAACCAATGGCTGACGCAGTGACAGCAGCCGCCGCGCGCCCGGCCAGCAAGTCCGAGCAGGCCTATGCCGCCGTCAAGGCCCGCATCGTGGACGGCACCTACTCCCCCGGCTACCGGCTGGTGCTGGCGAAAATCGCCGAGGACCTGGGCGTCAGCGTGGTGCCCGTCCGCGAGGCCATCCGCCGGCTCGAGGCGGAAGGCCTGGTGAAGTTCGAGCGGAACATCGGCGCCACCGTGGCCGGCATCGACCCCACCGAATACCTGTACACCATGCAGACGCTGAGCATTATCGAGGGCGCCGCGACGGCCCTGTCGGCCCCGCTGATCGGTCCGGCGGACATCGCCCGCGCCCGCGCCGTCAACGCCGAGATGCGCGGCTGCCTGGAGCACTTCGATCCGGTCCGCTTCACCGCCCTGAACCAGGACTTCCACAGCATCCTCTTTGAACACTGCCCCAACCCGCACATCCTGGACCTCGTCCACCGGGGCTGGAACCGGCTCGCCGCGCTGCGGTCCTCCACGTTCCGCTTCGTCCCGGGCCGCGCCCACCAGTCCGTCGACGAACACGAGGCGCTGCTGCGCCTGATCGAAACCGGCGCGGACGCGGACGCCATCGAAAAAACCGCCCGCCTGCACCGGTCCGCCACCCTGGACGCGTACCTCGCCCAAAGCAACAGTTAGGAAGACACAACAATGACGTTCCCTGCCTCAGAAACCGCCACCCACTACGTTCCGCAGGAGCTGCCCACCCACATCCAGCACTACATCAACGGCGAGTTCGTTGACTCCGTGGGCGGCAAAACCTTCGACGTCCTCGATCCGGTGTCCAACACCAACTACGCCACGGCGGCCGCCGGCCAGAAGGAAGACATCGACCTCGCCGTCGCCGCAGCCCGTGAAGCGTTCACCAACGGCCCCTGGCCGAAGATGAAGCCCCGCGAGCGTGCCCGCGTCCTGAACCGGATCGCCGACGCCGTCGAAGCCCAAGAGGCCCGCCTCGCCGAACTGGAAACCTTCGACACCGGGCTGCCCATCACCCAGGCCAAGGGCCAGGCCCTGCGCGCGGCCGAGAACTTCCGCTTCTTCGCGGACCTGATCGTGGCCCAGTTCGACGACGCCATGAAGGTCCCCGGCTCCCAGATCAACTACGTCAACCGCAAGCCGATCGGCGTCGCGGGCCTCATCACGCCGTGGAACACGCCCTTCATGCTCGAGTCCTGGAAGCTCGCCCCGGCCCTGGCCACCGGCAACACCGTGGTCCTCAAGCCGGCGGAATTCACCCCGCTCTCCGCCTCGCTGTGGGCGCAGATCTTCAAGGATGCGGGCCTGCCCGACGGCGTGTTCAACCTGGTCAACGGCCTGGGCGAGGAAGCCGGCGACGCGCTGGTGAAGCACCCGGACGTCCCGCTGATCTCCTTCACCGGCGAGACCACCACCGGCCAGACGATCTTCCGCAACGCCGCCGCCAACCTCAAGGGCCTGTCCATGGAGCTCGGCGGCAAGTCCCCCTGCGTTGTGTTCGCCGACGCCGACCTCGACGCCGCGATCGACTCCGCCCTGTTCGGGGTCTTCTCGCTCAACGGCGAGCGCTGCACCGCCGGCTCCCGGATTCTGGTGGAACGGGCCGTGTACGAGGAATTCTGCGAGAAGTACGCCGCCCGCGCCAAGAACATCGTGGTCGGCGACCCGCACGACCCCAAGACCGAGGTGGGCGCCCTGGTCCACCCGGAGCACTACGCCAAGGTGGCCTCCTACGTGGAGATCGGCAAGTCCGAGGGTAAACTGCTGGCCGGCGGCGGCCGCCCGGACCACCTTCCGGAGGGCAACTACATCGCCCCGACGGTGTTTGCCGACGTCGCCCCGGACGCCCGGATCTTCCAGGAGGAGATCTTCGGCCCGGTGGTCGCCATCACCCCGTTCGACTCCGACGACGAGGCCCTCGCCTTGGCAAACAACACCAAATACGGTCTGGCCGCCTACATCTGGACCCAGAACCTGACCCGGGCGCACAACTTCTCGCAGAACGTGGAGGCCGGCATGGTGTGGCTCAACAGCCACAATGTCCGCGACCTGCGCACCCCGTTCGGCGGCGTTAAGGCCTCCGGCCTGGGCCACGAGGGCGGTTACCGCTCCATCGACTTCTACACCGACCAGCAGGCCGTCCACATCACCCTCGGCACCGTACATACCCCCAAGTTCGGCGCCTAGGCCCCGCAGCCCGCCGCCGGACTGTCCCCAGACCCTTTCAAAGAAGAGAGAATCCCATGACCAACTTCGTCCCCACCCCCACCGTCCCGGCACCGGACATCGTCCGCTGCGCCTACATGGAGATTGTGGTCACCGACCTCGCCAAGTCCCGTGAGTTCTACGTGGACCTGCTGGGCCTGCACGTCACCGAGGAGGACGAGAACGCCATCTACCTGCGTTCCCTCGAGGAATTCATCCACCACAACCTGGTGCTCCGCAAGGGGCCCATCGCCGCCGTCGCCGCCTTCGCGTACCGGGTGAAGTCCCCCGCCGAGGTGGACGCCGCCGAGGCGTACTACAAGGAACTGGGCTGCCGGGTGGAGCGCCGCAAGGACGGCTTCACCAAGGGCATCGGCGACGCCGTCCGGGTGGAGGACCCGCTGGGCTTCCCCTATGAGTTCTTCTACGAGGTGGAGCACGTGGAGCGCCTCACCCAGCGCTACGACCTGTACTCCGCCGGCGAGCTGGTCCGCCTGGACCACTTCAACCAGGTCACCCCGGACGTCCCGCGCGGGCGCAAGTACCTGGAGGACCTGGGCTTCCGCGTCTCCGAGGACATCCAGGACTCCGACGGCGTCACGTACGCCGCGTGGATGCACCGCAAGCAGACCGTGCACGACACCGCCCTGACCGGCGGCAACGGCCCGCGCATGCACCACGTCGCGTTCGCCACGCACGAAAAGCACAACATCATCCAGATCTGCGACAAGATGGGCGCCCTGCGCATCAGCGACCGGATTGAACGCGGCCCGGGCCGGCACGGCGTCTCCAACGCCTTCTACCTCTACATCCTGGACCCGGACGGCCACCGCGTGGAGATCTACACGCAGGACTACTACACCGGCGACCCGGACAACCCCACCATCACCTGGGACGTGCACGACAACCAGCGCCGCGACTGGTGGGGCAACCCCGTGGTCCCGTCCTGGTACACCGAGGCCTCCCTGGTCCTGGACCTCGACGGCAACCCGCAGCCCGTCATCGAACGGACCGACGCCTCCGAGATGGCTGTGACCGTGGGTGCCGACGGGTTCTCCTACACCCGCAAGGACGAGGACGGCCACGCCGGGGAAAAGACCGGCTTCAAGCTCGGCGCGCAGCTGTAGCCATGCTGGATGTCACAACGATCGAGGCCATCGCCGACGAGCTCCTGGAGGCCGGCCGCAGCCGGACCCCGGTTCCCCGCCTGACGGCCCGCTACGCGGACATGACAGTGGAGGACTCCTACGCCGTGCAGCAGCTCTGGCGGCGGCGCAACGAGGACGCGGGCCGGAAGCTGGTGGGCCGCAAGATCGGGCTCACCTCCAAGGCCATGCAGGCCGCCACGGGCATCACCGAACCCGACTACGGCGCCATCTTCGATGACATGGTGCTCGAGACCGGGTGCTCCGTGGAGTGGGACCGGTACACCCACCCGCGGGTGGAGGTGGAGCTGGCGTTTGTGCTGAAGAAGGACCTGGCCGGGCCCGGCTGCACCATCTTCGACGTCCTGAACGCCACTGACTACGTGGTGCCGGCCCTCGAGATCCTGGACTCCCGGATCGAGATGGAGGGCCGGACCATCGTGGACACCATCGCGGACAACGCTGCGATGGGCGCCATGGTGGTGGGCGGCAACCCGGTGAAGCCCGACGCCGTGGACCTGCGCTGGGTCTCTGCCATCCTTTACAAGAACCAGACCGTCGAGGAAACCGGTGTGGCCGCCGGCGTCCTGGACCACCCGGCCAACGGGGTGCACTGGCTGGCCAACAAGATCGCCGCCCACGGGGACGGGATGAAGGCCGGCGACATCATCCTGGCCGGCTCGTTCACGCGGCCGCTCTGGGTGTACAAAGGCGATACCGTCCACGCCGACTACGGACCCTTGGGGAGCATCACATGCCGCTTCGAGTAGAGCCCAACCCCACATTCCGGGACGCCCTGCGCGGCCAGGCCGGCCCGTCCGGCCGGCCCCTGGCCGGCATGTGGGTGTGTTCGGGCAGCCCTCTGGTGGCGGAACTCTGCGCCGGAGCCGGCCTGGACTGGCTCCTGATCGATGCCGAGCACAGCCCGAACGGGCTCGAGTCCATCCTGGCGCAGCTGCAGGCGGTCCACGGCTACCCGGTGCATGTGATGGTGCGGCCCCCGGTGAACGACACCGTCCTGATCAAGCAGTATCTGGACCTCGGAGTGCAGAATCTGCTGGTCCCGATGGTGAATTCGGCGGCCGAGGCGGAAGCCGCGGTCGCCGCCACCAGGTACCCGCCGCACGGCGTCCGGGGTGTGGGCTCCGCCCTGGCCCGCGCCGCGCGCTGGAACCGGGTCCCGGACTACCTCACCCGCGCGTCAGAGACCGTCAGCGTCACGGTCCAGATCGAATCCGCCGCGGCCGTGGACGCTGTGGAGGACATCCTGGCGGTCGACGGCGTGGACGCCATCTTCCTGGGGCCCTCCGACCTCGCCGCGTCCATGGGTGTGCTGGGGCAGCAGGAACACCCCCGGGTGCGTGCCGCCGTCGAACAGTGCCTGGCCGCCGCCACGGCGGCCAGAAAACCGGCCGGCGTCAACGCGTTCAACCCGGCAACGGCCCGCGCGTACCTGGCCGCCGGGGCAGCGTTTGTCCTGGTGGGCGCCGATGTGGCGCTGCTGGCGCGGGGCTCCGAGGCGCTTGCCGCCGAGTACGTCCGGCCGGACCCGGCGGTGGGGCCGTGCGGCGGTTCCCCCGCCAGCTACTGAGGCTCAGGCGGCGGCCGGCGCCAGCGCGGGCCGGAAGGCCGTCTGGCGCCGGAACCAGCCGGCCAGCTTCTTGCCTTTGCCCTTCCACCAGCTGTCCTCGTCGCCGCCGGTGCGCCACCGGAAGATCACCATCACCATCACGAAGACCCCGGCCGCGACGTCCTGCCAGGTTCCGCTGGCAGCGTCGATTAGCACGCTGACCGCGCTGATGAGGATTGAGGGCCAGGCCAGGGTGGTGAAAACGGTGTTCGCCACGTAGCGGCGGTGGGACCTGGGCACGGACAGGGCCCGGACCATGTCAAAGCAGACACAGATGACCACAATGGTCTGGCCCAGGGTCAGCAGGAGGGATCCCGTCAGGGAGCCCGCGAACATGGCCAATTGCTGCAGTCCGGAATTCATGGCCTGCCCGCGATCAGTGCGGGTCCAGGTTCCGTTCCCCCCGGCGAAAATTGAACAATCATGCGGTGCCCCCCGGCTGCCGTCGCTGCACTGGCTGCGAGCCAGCATTTCCTGCCGGATCAATTCAAACGGCTGGGCGGGCCCGAAGTCACGCAAACGCTGTACCCGTCTTTCCGGGCCGCCGCTACGCGGATCCGGGGGCGGGTACTCACCCCGGACGCGCCGACTACTTGGCCGGCGGGGACGTGGCTGCGCTGCTCAGATCAGCATGGCCTCTCGCACCTGCCCGGCAGCGCCGGCTCCACCGGCACCCCGGGACGCGACCTGTCCCGCGGCCAGCACGTAATAGCTGTCGGCGGCACCTAGTGCGAAGCCGATGTGCTGCTCCACCAGCAGGACACGCATGCCGCTGCGCTGGGACAACGTGATGATGGTGTCCTGGATTTCGGCCACCACGTTGGGCTGTATCCCCTCCGTCGGCTCATCCAGGATGAGCAGCGTGGGGTCCGTGATCAGCGCCCGGGCGATGGCCAGCTGCTGCCTCTGCCCGCCGGACAAAAGGCCGGCCCTGCGCGCCAGCAGCGGAGTGAGTGCCGGGAACATGTCCAGCGCCTCGGTCACGCGTTCCTTTCCGTCGCGGCGGCCGTCGGCCACGAGCTGGAGGTTCTCCAGGGCTGTCAGCTGCCCGAACGACTGCTGTCCCTGCGGAACGTACGCCATGCCGCGTGCCACCCGCTGGTGCGGACGGAGGGAAGAAATGTCCTCCCCGTCCAGCGTGATGGTGCCGCGGGTGGGCCTCAAGTGCCCGACGACGGCGCGCAGCAGCGTGGTTTTCCCGGCACCGTTGTGGCCCAGGACGGAAACCAGCGTGCCGTCGGCGACCGTGAGGTCCACTCCGGAAATGACCTGGGTGCGCCCGTACCCGGTGTGCAGGTCCTTGATCTCCAGCATCAGTGCCCTTCCATTCCGGCTGTGCCCAGATAAACCTCTTGCACCTTTTTGTCGGCCTGCACCTGCGCCACACTGCCTTCACTCAGCACCTTGCCGGCTGCCAGGACGGTCACCGAGGTGGCGAACTCGCGGACGAAATCCATGTCGTGTTCCACCACCAGGGTGATACGGCTTGCTGCGATCCGGCGCAGGAGCAGCCCGGTTTCATTGCGTTCGTCCTGGCTCATTCCGGCGATGGGTTCGTCCAGGAGCAGCACGTCCGAATTCTGGACCAGCAGCATGCCGATCTCCAGCCACTGCTTTTGGCCGTGCGCCAGCGTCCCGGCCTGTTTCTCCGCTGCCTTGTCCAGTCCGATGATCTCCAGCGCTTCCAAAACGGCCGGGGCCACGCCCTTCCGGCGGCGCAACAGCTCGCCTGCTTTCCGGCCGGACCCGGCGGCGATGTCCAGATTCTGGAGCACGGAGAGGTTCTCAAAGACGCTCGCCGTCTGAAAGGTCCGGCCCACTCCCAGCCGGGCAATCTTGTGCACTTTCCGCCCCAGGATTTCCGTTCCGGTGTGGTTCACGGACCCGGTGGCCGGCACGAGTCCTGTGATGGCGTCGATGATGGTGGTCTTGCCGGCGCCATTGGGTCCGATCAGGAACCGCAGGTCACCCTGCGTGACGTTGAGATCGACCTTGTCGACGGCAACAAAACCGTCGAACGTGACCGTGAGGTCCCGGACCTCGAGATATTTGGGCCTGCCGTGGCGGAGCCCGCCTGCCTGGGGTTCGCCCTCGGGAAGCAGGGTGGGGGTTGTCATCGGGTTGCCCCTTCCGGGATGGTGGCTGGTGGTGCGGCGGCTGGCAGCGGTACAGCGCTTGGCTCGTCGTCGGGGCGTTTCTTCAGCCGGGACACGAGCCGGGGCAGGGACGCGAGGCCTCCGGGCATGAACCCGATCACCAGTACGAAAAGCAGTCCCTGGAAGTAGACCCAGAAGGACGGGAACGTGGACGACAGGCTGGTCTGGGCGATGGCCACGCTCAGGGCTCCCAGCACGGGGCCCAGCAGGGTGGCCCGGCCGCCGATTGCCACGCCGATCAGGAAGGCAATGGACGGGATCACGCCTACATCGGCCGGCGAGATGATGCCCACGATGGGCACGAACAGGGCGCCGGCGATCCCTGCCATAACTGCGGCAATCACGTACGTCACGGTCTTGATGGTGGCCGGGTCATACCCCAGGAAGCGGACCCGCTCTTCCTGGTCACGGACCGCTTCAAGGAGTTCGCCGAAGCGTGAGTGCATAAGTTGCCGGGCCGCCGCCAGTGCCAGCAGCAGCACCACGGCGGCGATCGAGTACAGCATGAGTTTGTTGGAGGGGTCCTTGAGGTCGAAGCCGAAGAAGGACCGGAAGCCGCTGAGGCCGTTGGAGCCGCCGGTGGTGGCCTGCTGGCCGACCAGGAAGACAGCGAAGGCGGCGGCCAGCGCCTGGCTGAGAATGGCGAAATAGGCTCCTTTGACGCGGCGCTTGAAGACGGCGAGTCCGAGCAGGAGCGCCACCAGCCCGGGGACCAGGACGATTGCGGCGAGGGTCACGATGGGGCTTCGGAACGGCTCCCACCATGCGGGGACCTCGCCGGCGCCGTAGAGCGACATGAAATCGGGCACGCCGGAACCGCCAAAGAGTGACGCGTCCGCCAGTTTGAGGTGCATGGCCATGATGTAGGCGCCGAGCCCGAAGAACACCCCCTGGCCCAGGGTCAGCATGCCCCCGCGCCCCCAGGCCAGTCCGATTCCCACGGCCACAATCGCAAAGCACAGGAACTTGCCCAGCAGGGCGAGGTTGAACACCGAAAGCGTGGCGGGCGCCGCCACCAGCAGCAGCACCGCGCCCGCGGCTAACCCGGACAGGACGCCCCATCGGGATTGTAGGAAAGTGCTCATGCCAGGCTCCTTGTCTTGAGGCTGAAGATGCCCTGCGGCCGCAGCTGCAGGAAGGCCACGATCACTACCAGGACCAGCACCTTGCCGATGCTGGCCGTGGTGGAAAATTCAAAGACGGACTGCAGCACTCCCAGGGCGAAGGCGGCGATCGCCGCCCCCTTGATCTGGCCGACGCCGCCGGCCACCACCACCAGGAAGGCATCCACGATGTAGTTGGTGCCCAGGTAGGGTCCGGTGGAGCCGATCAGGGTGACAGCCACGCCCGCTACTCCGGCGAGGCCCGATCCGATGAAGAACGTCAGCTGGTCCGTGCGCCGGGAGGAGATGCCGCTGGTTTCGGCAAGGTCCCGGCTCAGGACGACCGCCCTGATCCGGCGGCCGAGCGGGGTGGCCCTGAGAACCATCGCCAGTCCCGCCAGGCAGGCCAGCGACAGCAGCAGGATGAAGAGCCGGGTCAGCGGAATCGGGGCCCCCAGCAGTTCGATGTTGCCCTGCAGCCAGGCCGGCGCCCGGACGTCCACGCTGGGGGCACCGAAGATGTCCCGCGCCGCCTGCTGCAGGATCAGCGCCACCCCGAACGTCACCAGTAGCGTGTCCAGGGGCCGGTGGTACATCCGTCTCAGCAGTAGGGCCTCAAGCACCAGCCCCAGCAGGCCGCCCACGAGGAAGCCCACCGGAATGGAAACCAGCAGCGAGACGCCGGCATCGGAGATGCTTTGCTGCACTACGAAGGCCGTGTACGCGCCGGCCATCATGAACTCGCCGTGGGCCATGTTGATGACCCCCATCTGGCCGAAGGTCAGCGACAGCCCCAGCGCGGCGAGCAACAGCACGGAGCCGAGGCTGAGTCCGGCAAACATCTGTCCAATCAGCAGTTCCATTCCAGCGGGCCTTTCCTCAGGTATCTGCGGGTGTGGTGGAAGGTGCTACTTGGCCAGGTCTTTGGCCCAGTCGTAGGTGGCCAGGAAGGGGTCGGGTTCCACCGCTTCGGGGGAGGACCACACCGTGTCGATCAGGCCCTCGGAGTTGATCTTTCCGATGCGGGGGGTCTTGGTGATGTGGTTGTTCTCGCCGTTGACCGTGACGGTGCCCTCCGGCGCCTCGAACGTCACTCCGCCTGCTGCCGCCTGGACCTTGTCGACGTCGAAGGATCCGGCCTTTTCCACCATGGCTTTCCACAGGTACAGCGAGGTGTAGGCCGCTTCCATAGGGTCGCTGGTCACACGGTCCGCGCCGAACTTCGCCTTGAACGCGGCCACGAACTTTGTGTTGGCCGGCGTATCGAGGGTCTGATAATAGTCCCAGGCCGTGAGCTGGCCTTCCACGTTCTCCAGGCCGACGCCGGGCACTTCCTCTTCCGCGATGGAGACCGAGACAACCGGCATGGAGTCTGCGGTCAGGCCGACGCTCTTGTACTGCCGGAAAAAGGCCACGTTGCTGTCGCCGTTGAGGGTGTTGAAGACGGCATCAGCCTTGGAATCGCGGACCTTGTTCACGATCGTGGAGAACTCCGTGGATCCCAGCGGTGCGTATTCCTCGCCCAGGACTTCCATGCCGTGCTCGGCGGCGTAGGCCTGGATGATCTTGTTGGCGGTCCGGGGGAACACGTAGTCGCTGCCTACCAGGAAGATGGATTTGGTGCCCTGCTCGGCCAGGTAGTCCAGCGCCGGGATGATCTGCTGATTCGTGGTGGCGCCGGTGTAGAAGATGTTCTTGGACGCTTCCAGGCCCTCGTACTGGACCGGGTAGAACAGCAGGGCGTCGTTGGCTTCAAAGACAGGAAGCATTGCTTTGCGGCTGGAGGACGTCCAGCCACCGAAGACAGCGGCGGTGCAGTCCTGCTGGATCAGCTTCCCGGCGCGTTCGGCGAATTTGGTGGGTTCGCTGGCACCGTCCTCACTGATCACCTGAAGCTGCTTGCCCATTACCCCGCCGGCGGCGTTGATCTCCTCCGCAGCCAGGCTCAGGGAATCAAAAACGGTGTTTTCGCTGATGGCCATGGTGCCGGAGAGCGAGTTGATGAAACCGACCTTGACGCTGCTGCCGGACGTGTCCACGCAGGAACTGCCGACGCTGGCCGTGGAGTTGGCCGAGGCCGGATCTGCGATCTGACTGCCGCAGCCCGCCAACGCAGTCGCCACCACTGCCGCGGCCAAGGGGATAAAAGCGCGCTTAGTTACTGGAACCCTCATGATTACCTGCTTCTCGCTCCGCGCTGCCCCGGGGGCAGCGGTTGGTCTCCAGGGCCCTCACGGGACCCGTCGGGCCTCAATCTAGGAGCGAATTGTTTCCACAGGCGTGCCGCTTCGTTTCCGCGCCATTTCGGAGCGGGGCTGTTTATCCGGCGCGGCGACCGGGCACAGTAAATTCATTGGACAAAACCGCGGAAAATGCGGGCCGCAAAGTTAACCTGCAGGAAACTTTGCGGTCGTCATGTTGGCCTTTACAGCGACACATTCGCCGCGCCGCGGCTCAGTCGCCGTTCCGCGGCCTCCACACCACAACGGCCTGGGACCGGGCCCTGGGGCGCTGGCCGCGGGCCAGGCTGACGACGTCGCCGGCGGCTCCGGCGGCAAAGATGCGCGAGTCAATCGCGCGGGGGCGGCGGCTGAGTTCCTCACTCAGCTCGGTGACGCGCCGCTGCAACGCAGCCACCTGGTTCTCCAGCTGCAGGATCCGCTTGATGCCTTCGAGGGAAACACCCTCCTGCGACAGCCGCTGCACCTCGCGGAGCATGTTGACGTCCCGCTGCGAGTAGCGCCGGGACTTGCCGGGGGCACGGCTGGGCGAGACGATGCCCAGCCGGTCGTACTGCCTCAGGGTCTGCGGGTGCATGTCCGCCAGCTCCGCGGCGACGGAAATGACAAAGATCGGCTGCTCGTAATCGATGGCCATTCCGGGCACCCGTTCCTAGAGCCGGGCCTTGGCTGCGAGTTCGGCGCGGACATCTTCCCCGGCCGTGGCCGTGGCGAAGGCCTTGACGGCTTCCTCCGCATCCTTGTTCAGCTTCCGCGGGACGGCGACGTCGATGGTCACCAGCAGGTCGCCGGTGGCCTTGGCGTGCTTGACGCCGCGGCCCTTGACGCGGAGCGTGCGGCCCGACGGCGTTCCGGCCGGGACCCGCACTTTGACCTTGTCGCCGTCGATGGTGGGAACCTCGATGTCGGCGCCTAGGGCTGCCTCCGGGAAGGTGACCGGGACGTGGATGCGCAGGTTGTCGCCGTCGCGGACGTAGAAATCGTGCGGCTTCACCGAGACGGTGACCATGAGGTCGCCGTTTCCGGCCGGACCGTACTGGCCCTTGCCGCGGACACGGACTTTCTGCCCGTCCTTGATGCCGGCCGGGATGCGGACGTCGATGACCTCGCCGTCCGGCTCGCGCAGGCCGATGGTGGTGCCGCGGATGGACCCGGCAAAAGAAATGGAGGTGGACGCCGTCCGGTCGGCGCCTTTCTGCGGGCCGCGCTGGAAGGACTGGCCACCGCCGAAGCCGCCTGCCCCGCCGAACAGGTCGGCGAATTCCGGCGGAATGCCGCCGGAGGTGCTGTAACCGCCGGAGTGGCGTCCTCCGCCGCCGGTGAACAGGCCGCCGAAGAGGTCCTCGAACCCGGCCCCGCCGGCCGCCCCGCCGCCGCCGGGGGCAAACCGCGCTCCCCCGCCCATGGCACGGATGGCGTCATACTGCTGGCGCTCATCCGGATCGGAGAGCACAGAGTACGCCTCGGAGATGTCCTTGAACTTCTTCTCCGACGCAACATTCCCCGCATTGGTATCCGGATGATGCTGCCGGGCGAGCTTCCGGTAAGCCTTCTTAATATCAGCGTCGGAAGCGTCCTTGGCGACACCAAGGATCTTGTAAAAGTCCTTGTCCACCCAATCCTGGCTAGCCAATGGCGTTTCCTTTCAAAGTACAAAGCGTAAAGGCGAGATTACCGCGAGGGGTGATTAAGCCGGGACGGCCACAATCACCTGTGCCGCGCGGAGGACCCGCTCGCCGGCCCGGTAGCCGGAGCGCAGGACCTGGCTGACGGTGTCGATCTCGACGTCCGGGCCGGGCTGCTGGATGAGCGCCTCGTGGATCGTGGGGTCGAACTCCACGCCGGTCTCATCGATGCGCACCAGGCCGTACGTCTTCAGCGCCGTCTCCAGCTTGGCGGCGATCGCGGCGAACGGTCCGTCCGCGAGGTCACCGTGCTGGCGGGCGGCGTCGACGTCGTCCAGAACCGGGAGCAGGGAGTTCAGGACGCCGATGACGGCCATCTCCCCTGCCACGGCGCGGTCGCGTTCCACGCGCTTTCGGTAGTTGACGTACTCGGCCTGCAGGCGGCGGAGATCATTCCTGAGCTCCTCCGCTTCGGCCCCGTCGGCACCCTGGGCCACGGAGTCCGCGGCGGGCACCTCAACGCTGTTGAGGATGTCCTCCGCCTGGGACAGTACGTCCCCGGAAGGGGAGTCCACAGCATCGGCGTGCTCCTGGTCGGGGTGGCGTGCCTGGCCGGTCTTCGGGTCAACCTTGCGGTTGTCGTGGATGATCGGCTTCTGCGGCTCGTTTTCCGAATTGGCGTCGCGGCGGCTCTCGGAAGAACCGTGCTCTTCTTCGTTACCGTGATGCGGCATGGTTACTTCTTCTCGTCTTCGTCAACGATCTCGGCGTCGACGATGTCCTCGTCGGAGCCGGCCGCCTTGTCACCGGCGGGGGCGCCGGTGGAGCCGTCGGCGCCGTCCGGGGACCCTGCCTGGGCGTAGATGGCTTCGCCGAGCTTCGTCTGGGAAGCCTGGAGCTTCTCGAACGCCGTCTTCACAGCGGCGTCATCGGTGCCTTCGAGCGCGGCCTTGAGGGCGTCGACGTCGGCCTTGACCTCGGTCTTGACCTCTTCCGGCAGCTTGTCAGCGTTGTCGGCGATCAGCTTGTCCACGGAGTAGGCGAGCTGCTCGGCCGTGTTGCGGGTGTCGGCTGCCTCGCGGCGGGCCTTGTCCTCGGCTGCGTGTTCCTCGGCGTCCCTGACCATGCGGTCGATGTCTTCCTTGGAGAGGCTGGAACCGCCCGTGATGGTCATGGATTGTTCCTTGCCGGTGCCCTTGTCCTTGGCGGACACGTGGACAATGCCGTTGGCGTCGATGTCGAAGGTGACCTCGACCTGCGGGACGCCGCGGGGAGCCGGAGCGATGCCGGTCAGTTCGAAGGTGCCCAGCGGCTTGTTGTCGCGGGTGAACTCACGCTCGCCCTGGAAGACCTGGATGGCCACGGACGGCTGGTTGTCATCCGCGGTGGTGAAGGTCTCGCTCCGCTTGGTGGGGATGGCCGTATTGCGCTCGATCAGGTGCGTCATGATGCCGCCCTTGGTCTCGATGCCCAGGGACAGCGGGGTGACGTCGATCAGGAGCACGTCCTTGCGCTCACCCTTCAGCACGCCGGCCTGCAGGGCGGCGCCGACGGCGACGACCTCATCCGGGTTTACGCCCTTGTTCGGTTCCTTGCCTCCGGCCAGTTCCTTGACGAGGTCGTAGACGGCCGGCATGCGGGTGGAACCGCCGACGAGCACGATGTGGTCGATCTCGGAGAGCTTGATGCCGGCTTCCTTGATGACGTCCTGGAACGGCTTCTTGGTGCGGTCCAGCAGGTCCTTGGTGAGGTCCTGGAACTTGGCGCGGGTCAGCTGCTCGTCCAGGTGGACCGGGCCGTCGGGGGTGACGGAGAGGTACTGGAGGGAGACGTTGGTGCTGGAGGAGGAGGACAGTTCCTTCTTGGCCTGCTCCGCTGCTTCGCGGAGGCGCTGCAGGGCGATCTTGTCCTTGGAGAGGTCGATGCCCTTGACCTTCAGCTGGTTCAGCAGGTAGTCCACAACGCGCTGGTCCCAGTCGTCGCCGCCGAGGTGGTTGTCACCGGCGGTGGCGCGGACCTGGATGGTGGAGAAGTTGTCTTCGTCCTTGCCCACCTCGAGGAGGGAGACGTCGAAGGTTCCGCCGCCGAGGTCGAAGACGAGGATGAGTTCGTCTTCCTTGCCCTTGTCCAGGCCGTAGGCGAGTGCGGCCGCGGTGGGCTCGTTGACGATGCGCAGGACGTTCAGGCCGGCGATCTCGCCGGCTTCCTTGGTGGCCTGGCGCTGGGCGTCGTTGAAGTAGGCCGGGACGGTGACGACGGCGTCGGTGACCTTTTCGCCGAGGTAGGACTCGGCGTCGTTCTTCAGCTTCATGAGGATGCGGGCGGAGATTTCCTGCGCCGTGTACTTCTTGTCGTCGATGCCGACGGTCCAGTCGGTGCCCATGTGGCGCTTGACGGACGCGATGGTGCGGTCAATGTTGTTGACGGCCTGGCGCTTGGCGATCTCGCCGACCAGCACTTCACCGGACTTGGAGAAAGCAACGACCGACGGCGTGGTGCGGCCGCCCTCGGCGTTGGCAATAACGGTGGGCTCGCCGCCTTCGAGAACGGAGACGACAGAGTTGGTGGTTCCGAGGTCAATACCTACTGCACGTGACATGTGGTGCTTCCTTCTTTCCGTGGAAACTTGCTGAGATAGCTGCGGACCGCAGCGTGTTGATCAGCTGGATCCGAACGTTATTGAGCGATCTGCACTCAACTTTACTCAGGCCCGTTTCAAAGTCAATCCAGACTTGAGTGACGTACGCTCAAGTCTGGATTGACGACGGCTGGGCGCCGTCAAGGAAAGCACCAGGTTGCCCGTCATTACGGGCGACTCCGGGCCGCCGCACTCTCGGGGCCCGGCCTCCGGACAGCCGGTCTGTTCGCTGAACGCGAAGAAAGCTCAGCGGCGGTCGCGGTCTGCCTCGCCCGGGGTGCCCTCCCGGCGCCCGGGGTGCCGGGCGCCGGGGCCCTGGGTGCCGGCGGCGCCGTAGTCGCCTTCCTCGTACTCGCCCTCTTCGGCGGCCGACGGCGTCGCTGCGGTCCCGCCCGCCGCGCCGTAGTCACCCTCGGGGTAGTCCCCTTCTTCGACGCCGACGGCGGCGGTGCCACTGACACCCGCTTCGCCATAGTCGCCGGTGGGGTATTCCCCCTCTTCGGCCTCCGGCGGATTCTCCCCGGCAACACCTGCAGTGCCGTAGTCACCTTCGACATACTGGCCCTCGGCAACCTCGGCCTCGGGTTCCGCTGCCTTGCGGTCAAACTCGCTGTTTTCGGACATGGTTGGATCCTTCCTGGAAGCCTCGGCGCGCCCAGGCAGGCGCAGGGGCAGTCTATCTAGCAGCGCCGGACGGCAACAGGGGGTAGGCCGGGGGAGCTATGCCGCGGGGTCGAGTCCCGCGAGGCCCGCCAGCAAAGCCAGCTGGTGGGCGAACAGATCATCCGGGGCCGCGAACGTGGCCGCGCCATACTGGCCAAAGACCTCGAAACTGATGGCACCGAACAGGGACGTCCAGACGAGTGCGCCGCGGGCCAGCAGCGCATCCGGCACGGCGAGCCCCATGCCGGTCCGGATGGCCGCCAGGTCGGCGGCCAGGGGCGCGGCGACGGCGGCCCGGTCACCGGGCGCGGCCAGGCGGCCGGCGCGGTAGGCGCCGTCAAGGATGTCCATCAGGGCGCGGATCACGCGCGTGCCCGGCCCGGTGGTTCGCTCGGCCGGCGCCCGGTAGCCGGGCACGGGACTGCCGAAGAGGAGGCCGTAGCGGGCCGGCTCCCGCAGGGCCCACCGCCGCACCGCCCCGCCCAGAGCGCGGAACCGTTCGGCAAAATCCCCCTCGGGCAGGGCGGCCACCGCAGCGTCCACCTCGTCCCCGAGCTCGTTGTAGGCGTCAATCAGCAGCAGGGTTAGCAGCTCCTCCCGGTTCCCCACATAGCGGTATACCGCCGAGGAGACCACGCCGAGGTCCCGGGCAACGGCACGGAGAGACAGGGCGGCGGCACCGTGGAGCGCCAGGTGCTCCCGGCCGAGGCGCACAATGTCCTCGATGGTCCGGGCCCGCGCCCGCTCACGGGGCGTGGGCGGCTTTGTGGACGGGGAAGCGGGTGGCTGTGGCACGGCTCCAGCTTCCCACAAAACAGAGCAGTGTCAACAAATGTGAGCACTGCTCTTGACATCCGGCGCCAACGGCCCCATTCTTGTTTTCGAGAGCAGTGCTCTCGTGACTCACTGCCCGGCCCTCCGATGCCGGCCCGCCCGCGAAAGGAAGAACCGCCGTGCCAGAGTTTGAATCCCCCGAGGCCCCGGCCTTGTTTGTGGTCACCGGCGCCGGGCCGGTGGGCTGGAGTGTCGCCGAACAGCTCGCTGCGGCCGGCCACCGCGTCCGGGTCCTCACCCGGTCCGGCAGCGGCCCGAACCACCCGCGCGTGGAGAAAACGGCCGTGGACGTCTCGGATCCTGCCCGCCTCGGGGAGCTGTTCCGCGGCGCCAAAGCCGTGTTCCACTGCATCCACGGCTCGGAATACAGCGCCAAGGCCTGGGCTGCCGAACTGCCCGTCGCCGAGCTGGCTGTCCTGGCGGCGGCGGGCGAGGCGGGCGCCGCCGTCGTCTTTCCGGAGAGCCTGTACTCCTACAGCGAACCCGGCCGGCCCATGACAGAGGAGGGTCCGCGCGAGGCGCAGGGCGGCAAGCGGGGCATCCGGACGGCGCTGCTCAAGGCCCGCGCGGCGTCCGCGACGGATACCGTGAGCGTGGTGGCATCAGATTTCTTTGGCCCCAGGGTCCGTACGGCACATGCCGGCGAGCGCATGGTGAAGCCGGTCCTCGCCGGCAAGACCCTGATGGTGATCGGCGACGCCGGTCTGCCGCATTCCTTCACCTACGTGCCCGACCTGGCCCGTGCCATGATTGCGGCCGCCCTAGACAGGGCCCGGTGGAACCGGGTGTGGCACGCGCCCACCGGCCCGGCGCTGA
Source organism: Pseudarthrobacter sp. 1C304 (assembly GCF_052245515.1). NCBI lineage: Bacteria > Bacillati > Actinomycetota > Actinomycetes > Micrococcales > Micrococcaceae > Pseudarthrobacter > Pseudarthrobacter sp. 1C304. Next base: position 127,868 of record NZ_JBQQCH010000009.1, read on the forward strand.
GCCAGCGGGAGATGGCCGCAGCGTTCGCCGCAGCGGCCGGCGTTCCGGTACCGCGCGTGGTGGCCGTTCCCGGCTGGGTGCTGCGCGCGATGGGCGTGTTCTCCCCCGGAACGCGGGAACTGGCCGAGACGCTGTACCAGTTCGAGCGCCCCTTCGTGATGGATTCGAGCGCCAGCGGGGCGGCCCTGGGCCTGGCACCCACCCCGCTCAGCGAAGCAGCCGCCGCCACCGTCGCCTGGTGGGGTGCCCAGGGACAGTGACGGCGGCTGCGACGGAGTTTTCCGGCCAGCGGGTTTCCGGCCAGCGGGTTTCCGGCCAGCGGGGTGCCGGGCAAAGTGTTCCGTCCGTTGGGTCCGGCTAGCGGACCCCCACCTCCTCGGCGTCCGGTTCCGTTGCGGGCAGGGAGCGTGCGGCATCCGCCTCGGGACGGCCGAGCTTGCTGGGCCACCAGATCCGGGGCCCGATGTCGTAGGCCAGCGCCGGGACCAGCAGCGAGCGGACCAGGACAGTGTCCAGCAGCACGCCGAAGGCCACGATGAAGGCCAGCTGGACTAGGAACATGATGGGGATGACGCCCAGGGCGGCAAAGGTGGCCGCGAGGACCACACCGGCGGAGGTGATCACCCCGCCCGTGACGCCCAGGCCGCGCAGGATGCCGGGACGCGTGCCGTGCTTCAGCGACTCCTCCCGGACCCTGCTCATCAGGAAGATGTTGTAGTCCACCCCGAGGGCCACCAGGAAGACAAAGCCGAAGAGCGGAACCGTGGCGTCGGCGCCCGGGAACCCGAAGACGTTGTTGAACACGTAAGCGGAAACGCCCAGCGCGGCAGCGTAGGACAGGACCACCGAGGCAACCAGCAGTACAGGGGCCAGCACGGAGCGAAGCAGCAGCATCAGGATCACGAGGATGACCGCCAGGACCACCGGGATGATGGTGACCAGGTCGCGCTGGGCGGTGGTGTTGGTGTCCAGGGCGGTCGCCGTCACTCCGCCCACCAGTGCGCCGTCGTCGATCTTCTTCAGGTCCTCGCGGAGTACCACGACAACCTGCTCAGCCTCGTTGGAGTCGGCGGCGAAGTTCAGGGTCGCATTGATCAGGACTTTGCCGTCCCGCACCGCGGGAGCCGTGGGGGCCGGAGGCGCACCGGGGGCAGCCGGGGCGCCCGGAACAATGGGCATGCCCCCTTCGGCCAGCAGGTAAGCATCGCCGACGCCGTCGGTCGCCTTGACCTGTGCCAGCACTTCCTGGGCCTTCGCCTCGTCGGTGACGATCACCGCGGGGCTGCCGGAACCGGCGTCGAAGTGCCGGGCCAGGGCGTCCTGGCCGTCGACGGCGTTGGAGGCGGTGAGGATGACATCGGTCTGCGGGACGCCGTTGGCCTTGAGCTGCAGGACGCCGGCGGAGGCCACCAGCAGGAGCAGCACGGAGGCGATCCAGACGGTGCGGGGCCGGCGCGAGACGAGGGAGCCGGTGGCGCGCCACAGGCCCTTCTGGCCTTCAAGGCCGGTGACAAGCTCAGGTTCGCGCTCCGTCTCCGGAAGCAGCTTGGGGCGGAAGGGCCAGAAAGCGGTCCGGCCCAGCAGCGCCATCATGGCCGGCAGCAGGGTCAGCGCGGCCAGCAGCGAGCAGAGGATGCCCGCGGCGGCCACCGGCCCGAGGGCCTTGTTGGAGTTGAGGTCGGAGAAGAGCAGGCAGAGCAGGGCGATGATCACCGTGGCACCGGAGGCGACGATGGGTTCCCAGGAGTTCTTCCAGGCGGTGATCGCGGCGCCGGTGCGGTTGGTGGTGTGCGTCAGGGCTTCGCGGAACCGTGCCACGTACAGCAGCGCGTAGTCCGTGGCGGCGCCAATGACCAGGATGGAGAGTATGCCCTGGCTCTGCCCGTTGAGCTGGATCCAGCCGAGCTTTGCCATGCCGAAGACCAGCAGGATGGCCGCGCAGAGGGCGAACACCGAGGTGAAGAGCACGGCAATGGGCAGCAGCAGCGAGCGGTAGACAATCAGGAGGATCACGAACACGGCGCTGAGCGCCACGAGCAGAAGGATGCCGTCAATGCCCGCAAAGGCGCTGACCAGGTCCGCCGTGAGCCCTGCCGGGCCGGTCACGAAGGTCTGCATTCCCTCCGGGGCGGATTCCTGGACCACCGTACGGAGTTCCGTGACGGTTTCCTTCACCTCGCCGGACGAATCGATGGGAACAACGAACTGGACGGCGTTGCCGTCCTCGGACGGGATGGGGCCGATGACCGTGCTGACGGATGGCACGGCCTCCAGCTCGGTCTTCAGGGCGGCCGCCTCGCCGAGCTGGGCCGGGGTGAAGGCCGCGTCGCTCTCAAGGACAATCACAGCGGGGATCTCGTTGGAGTCGCGGAACTTGGCCTGCCAGTCCTGGGCCGCGGTGGCCTCGGCCCCTGCGGGGAGGAAGGAAGCCTGGTCGTTGGAGGAGACCTCTTCCAGCCGGCCGAAGGTGGGCCCGCCGATTCCGGCGATGGCCAGCCAGGTGACAACGAGCAGGACGGGGACCAGCCAACGGAGCCAGAAGGGGACGCGGGGGGAGTGTTGCCGGTGGGGTTTCATGGCGTCCTTCGTGGTGGGGCGGCGCGGAGTAGAATGAGTAAATCATAGAGTATCTCCATCATGGATATAAGTGCCAATCTAGACACTTCCGGAAATGGAGGTGTCCCGGGGTGAAGTAAACTCCGGAGGGCGCAAGCGCGCCGGCCCTCTGGGCACGGCGGAGGAGGAGGTGCAATGTCAGCCGAGATGCCGGGCCCCCCCGACACTGCAGGGCAGCCGCCGCTGGTCCGGCTGCTGCAGGAATTCAGCCTCGAAGCCAACCGCTACGTGGACTCCGCCGGCGGCCGCAACGACATGCACCGGACAGACCTCAATGCCCTGGCGGTGATCATGCAGCACACCGCGAGGAACCAGATCGTCACGCCCGGCGTGCTCCGCAAGGAACTCCACCTCAGTTCCCCCGCCACGACGGCACTGATTGACCGGCTGCACCACTCCGGCCATGTGGTCCGCGAGCGCCTCGGCACCGACCGCCGCCAGGTGCAGCTCCGCATGACCCCCAAGGCCTACCGCGACGGCGGGGCCATGTTCCTGCCGCTGGCCCGCCACATGGACGCTGCGATGGCCCAGTTCACCCCGGAGGAACTGGTGATTGCCACTCGGTTCATGACCTCGATGATCGACGCAACGGTCAGGGCAGGGCAGGAGGCCGCGCAGCAGACGGCCCCGGCTCCCCCGGCGACGCAGTAGCCAGCACCGCCGGGCGCGCGGACGGGCGGACTTTCCAGTCCGCCGGGTGGCCAGCCCCGGCCCGGCGGGCTGCCCACAGAGCTCCCGCGGCCAGGGCCGCCGGAACCACCAGCGCCCAGCCGCTGAACAGCAGCACGGCCAGCATCACCGCGGCTGCCAGCACCACCCCGTACCAAGCGGGCGTCTGTGCAGGGAGCAGCCGGATGCCGGCCGCCAGCCCAAACGCCGTCACGGCAGTGAAGCACGCCGATGCTGCGCCGATCTGGAGCTGCATGTCCGCCAGCCCGGCCGCGGCCGCGCCGAAGGACACGAAGGTCATCGCGGCCAGCAGGCCCAGGCTGGCCGCTGGCACCTGTCCCGCGCCGGCGCCGCGCTCCAGGCGGCGCGGCAGCACACCATCGGACGCCAGACTCGCCCCGAGACGGCTGGCGCCGGCGACGAAGGTGTTGATCGGACCGAATGTGAGGACGGCGGCGGCAACGGCGGTCAGCGGGGCCGCGAGCCCGCCCAGCCCCTTTTCGAGCAGGCGCGCGATGGGCACGTCGCTGCCGGGGAGGGCCGGGCCCAGCACGGCCACGCACGCCGCCACCACGCCGAGGTAGACCACGCCCACCACCACTAGGGTCAGCCAGGTGGCCCGCTTGAGGTCCCGCTCGGGGTGCCGGAATTCGCCGGCGATATGCGTGACCGCCTCCCATCCGGCGAAACAGAAGAAAAGGAGGCTGGCCACGCCGCCCACGGCCCAGTAGCCGTGCGGTGCGAAGGGCGCGAAGTTCGCGGCGCTGGCGAACGGAGCGGCCAGGGCAACGGCCAGCGCCAGCAGCCCCACCAGGAGCACCATCAGCACCAGCTGGATGCCGCTGGACATCCGGATTCCGACGGCGTTGGCCGCGAACGCGGCGGCGAGCAGCAGTGCGGCGGCCAGCAGCGCCGTTCCGCGCCCGCCGCCCAGGGCGTGGGCGATGTAGTTGCCGCCGATGATTGCCGTCGCGGGAGCGCCGAAGGGGATGGCAAAGTAGAAGAGGTAGCCGGCCACGGCCGAGGCGCGGCGCCCGTAGGCGCGCGTCACGAAGTGGGCTATCCCGCCGGCGTCGGGCTGCTGCCGGCTCATTTCGGCGAAGCTGAACGCCACGGGCGTGCAGAACACCAGCAGCAGCGCCCAGGCCAGGAGCGACGCCGGGCCGGCTTCCCTGGCGGCGATGGCCGGGAGGACCAGGATGCCGGAGCCGAGGATGGCTCCGACGTAGATGCCGGTGGCCCGGAAAAGGCCGAGTCCCGCCTGTTTGCTGGTTTTGCTGTTCACTCCTCCAATCATCCGCGGGACGGGCCCGGCCGGAAGCGGCAAAACGGACGCCGGCGCACAATATCCTGCCGTTGTGCCGCCGCATTTCTGTCGGTTCTTATGCCGGTGGTCATGCCACTGGTTCTGCCGTTTTTTATGCCACTGTTTTTCTGCCACAAGTGGCACTGGAGGCGGTAGCGTTTCCCCATGAGTGCGCAGCAGCCTGACGATGTGTACAGCCACGGCCACCACGAGTCCGTGGTCCGCGCCCACGCTTCCCGGACGGCGGAGAACTCCGCGGCGTTTGTCCTCCCGCATCTCACGCCCGGCGTCTCGGTGCTCGACGTCGGCTGCGGGCCGGGCAGCATCACGTGCGATTTCGCCGTACTCGTCTCCCCCGGAAAGGTCACCGGCCTGGACCGCTCGCCCGAGGTGATCAGCCACGCGCGGGACCTCGCGTCCGAACGCGGCGTGCCGAACGTCGAGTTTGTCGCCGGCAACATCTACGACCTCGACTTCGAGGACGAAACGTTCGACGTCGTCCACGCCCACCAGCTGCTGCAGCACCTCACGGACCCGGTCGCCGCGCTGCGGGAAATGCGCCGGGTCGCCAAGCCCGGCGGGATCGTGGCGGTGCGCGACGCCGATTTCCACGGCATGAGCTGGTACCCGTCCCTTCCCGAACTGGACGAATGGATGGAGCTGTACCAGCGGATTGCGCGCCGCAACGGGGCGGAGCCCGACGCCGGCCGCCGCCTGGTCTCATGGGCCCAGGCCGCGGGGTTCACCGACGTCGCCCCGACCAGCAGCAACTGGCTCTACGCCACCGCGCAGCAGCGCCGCTGGCAGGCCCGGGTCTGGGGCGAGCGGGTGCTGCATTCGGCCTTCGCGGACCAGGCGCTCGAGTACGGGTTCGCCAACCCCGCCGACCTCGCCCGGCTCTCGGCCGGCTGGCACCGCTGGGGATCCACGGACGACGGCTGGTTCCTGATCCCCAACGGCGAGGTGATCGCCCGGGCCTGAGAGCGCGGAGTCAGCGGGGGATGATCCGGAACAGGAATTTGGTCTTGACCATCGTCCACACGAGGGCCAGTACCAGCACATAGGCACCGGTGTTCAGCCAGATGTTGCCCAGCCTCAGCGCGGGGATATTGGCCAGTGCCAGGATCAGGAACACGTGGATGATGAAGACGTACAACGTGGCCTGCCCCAGCGGGATGAGGAACCAGCCCAGCGACCGCTCCAGCAGCTTCCAGTACGCGGTGAGGAGCGTGTAGGCGGTGATGACCACCAGCACCACGTTGAGCAGGCGGCCCGCCCCGAGGTAGGTCCGGCCGAAATAGCCGCTGTAGAGCGTCTGGTGCAGGGTATCCGGCAGCAGGGCGAGGCGGAAATCGTAGGCGTTGGACAGGTAGGGGTTCGAACTGGCGAACAGGGCGAACACCACTGTCAGCGCGGCACACAGGGCCAGCACGCCCTTGTGGCGGGAAAACCAGGCCACGAGGGGCCGGCGGTGGTAGCCGGCGGTCAGGCCAAGGACAAAGAGGACCTGCCAGACCAGCAACGGAAAAGAATCTTCGAACTGGGAGGGCAGGAGGCGGATGCGGAACAACGCCCCCACTGTGTACAGGGCGGCGCTGACCAGCAGCACGGGCCACACCAGCCGGCGGGACAACGCCCACAGGATCAGGGGGCTGAGAAGTAGGAGCACCACGTACAGGCCCATGATGTTGAACTGCCACGGGCCGAACTCCAGCAGCAGGATTTTCGGGATCAGCCAGGCCGGGACCGGGAACTGCAGCAATCCCTCCACCTCCGAGTACATGTCGTAGCTGCGGCCGGCCGCCACACTGCCTGCGCCGCCGGTCCCCTGGTCGGTGAAGGCCGTCAGCACCGAGCTCTGGATCCGCGGGATGAGGCTGATGACGAAGACGGCCATGACCACGGCCAGGGCGGTGACGTAAAGCTTCCAGGACCGGGCGGTTGTTTTGTCCACCACGTCCCCGATGTTGTCTGCCACCCGCGGCCCGTAGACCATGCCCAGCACCGCCCCGGAAAGCAGGACAAAGAATTCCGCACCGGACACCGCGCCAATCGTTTCCTGGGTCAGCAACTGGAACAACGAGGTGAGGCCGACGTGGTTGACCACCACAAAGAGGATCGCCATGCCGCGCAGCATGTCCACCCGCCGGTCCCTGGCGCTCCCGTCCGTGTAGGCCCACTTCTGTGCCGCCGCCCAGCGGAAGGGAAGCACCCACACCACGGCGGCCAGCGCCAGACCCGCCGCAGCGGCCAGCCACGCCCAGCCACCGGAGATCGTTCTGCCGCCCGGTGCGCTGCCGGCAGCGTTCCCGGCCTCCCCCGACGGCACGGTGCCGGTCAGGAAGCGGGACTCGTCCAGCGCGGCGGCCAGCACCCCGGCGGTGCCCGGGTCCGCGGTGAGCCGCCAGTCGATGGCCACCTCGCCGGAGGCACGCTGTTCCACCCGTTCGTTCCACAGCACGGCGCGGATGTTGTTATATCCGGCGTCCGGGGCCGCGAGCACCTGCCTCAGCCACGCACTCTTGGTGTCCGCTTCAGCGGGTCCGCCGCTGGCCGGGCTGTACAGGGCGCCCGTTTCCAGCAGCAGGGGCTTAGCCCTGGCCACGGCGTAGCTGGCATAAAAGTCCGCATCCGCCAGGGCCTGCACAGGTACTGCGGGCCCCAGCATGCGGCCCAGCCCATCCGCGGCAGGAAGGGTGTTCACCGGAGGCCCGCCGGCCGAGTCGTCATGGAACGCTGCCAACCCCACCCAGTCCACCGCGTCGTCCCCGGGGTAGTACGGCGCGTAGGCCGCGTCCTCAGGGTTCCAGACGCCGTCGGAGTTCGTGTCCAGGGCCTCGAAGTCCGGGCTGCCGGGCTGCGCCTCGTCCGGAGCCGGGCCAAAGGGGTAGCCCCTTCCCTGGAACGGCGACCAGACCATGATCGGCCTGTCCAGCTCTCCGCGCATGGCGGTGGCCACGGCGCGGAATGCCCCAACGTACTCAACCGGCTTCTGGCCCCATGCCGTCCAGCCCGCGTTCATGTCGGGGGCGAACCGGATGAACAGCCGGCCCTTGAACCCCTCCGCCATGGCCTTGATTTCCTGCGCCAGCTCGGCCGCGGCCTCCCTGTCAACCTGCGCCAGCGGAATCCTCGGATTGACCGTGATCAACGCATCAGCTTGTGCGGACCCCGTCTGGTCCAGGAACTGCGGGATGAAGGTCTTTTCCTGCTCCCGGACAGGCAGCGAAAGTTCATGGGCGTACACGGCCGCCGGTTTTCCCAGCCGCTGCGCGTAGCGGGCAGCCGAGTCCGTCGCCCAGTCCAGCTGGACCCCCCACGCCGGCCCGCTGTCCGGCCCGGCCAGAGGCTCGAGGGCCGCTGCCTCAGCCGCGGCAGAAGCAGGGCCCGGGCCGCTGGCCTGCGCCGATGCGCCGGAAACGGCCGTGAGCGTGGGGACCAGAAGCAGGAACGGCAAGAGGGCAAGCACGCGGCGCAGGTTCACAGTCGCAATAGTAGCCAGTCCGGTCCTGGCCGCCGGTTCCGACGCCGGCAGGCTGGGATGCCGGGCAGGCATTCCCCGCACTCCGGTATGCCGCTAGGGTGCACTAAAAGATGCACCAAAGACCCTGCGGCGAGGAGTAACCATGCGCAAAGTGACGGCTGGCCTGTTCAGTTCCGTGGATGGTGTGGTTGAAGACCCGTTCCGCTGGCAATTCGACAGCTTCGACGAGGAACTCGGGGCGGGGATGGGCCAGATGATGGCCCGGATCGACGCCGGGCTCCTGGGCAGGGTGGGCTACCAGCAATGGGCGGACTACTGGCCGAAGGCCGATACGGATACGGACTTCGCGGGGTTTATCAACCCGCTGCCCAAGTATGTGGCGTCCCGGACCCTGTCCGGCGACCTGGGATGGCAGAATGCCCGGCTGATCGACGGGCCGCTGGAGGACTTCGTCGCGGACCTGAAAAAGGGCAACGGCGGCGAGATCGGGGTCTTCAGCAGCATCTCGCTGGTCCGTCAACTGCTGTTCGCCGGACTGCTGGACACGCTGATGCTGATCGTTCATCCGGTGATCGCGGGCAGCGGCCGGCGGCTCTTCAACGACGGCGATCCGCTCACCCGGCTTGAGCTGCAGGCGTTCGAGCAGACCAGCAAGGGCAACCTGATTCTCAGCTACGGCCTGCGCGGGGACTGACTGCGGGCGGCAGAGCCGGCCCCGGCCGCCATCGGTCTTGTCATCAGGCGAACTTGTCATCAGGCGGAACGCCGCTGCCGGGACCGTAAACTGGGTTCGTGCAACCCTCCCTGTGGCTGGCCCTGGCGGGCGCCGGCGTCCTGATCAGCTTCACGCCCGGCGCTGGCGCCATCAACACGATGAGCAACTCGCTGAACTCGGGCTTCCGCCGCTCCATCTGGGGCATCCTGGGGCAGCAGGCCGCACTGATTGTGCACGTGGTGATCGTGGCCCTCGGTGTGGGCGTCCTGGTGGCCAGTTCGCCGGTGGCGTTCAACGTGATCCGCTACGCCGGCGCGGCGTACCTGGTGTACCTGGGCATCCAGCAGTTCCGGCACAAACCGGACCTGGACCATGAGAAGGCTGCCGCGCTGCGTAACGAACCGGCAGGCTCCATGTTCCGCCGCGGCCTGTGGGTCAACCTGCTCAATCCCAAAGCCATCGTGTTCTTCCTGGCCTTTATGCCGCAGTTCATCCGCCCGGAGGACCCGCTCCTGCCGCAGTACCTCATCCTGGCTGCCACTGTGGTGGTGATCGACATCCTGGTCATGTGGTTCTTCTTCGCAGCCGCTGCCAAGTCCTTCCAGCGCTTTACGCACGATGCCCGCGGCCAGAGGATCCTCAACCGGACGTTCGGAGTGCTGTTTATGGCCGTCGGCGTCGGGCTGGCCCTGATTCACTGACGGCGTCAGCCGCCCGCCCGGAGGCGCGGGAGCAGCGACTCCACCGTGTTCGAGGCGATGGCGAAGCTGATCCCGTTCGCCTCGGCCTGCGGGGTGGACGCGGCCACCATGGTGTTAATGCCGATCACCTGCCCGCGGTCATTCAGCAAGGCCCCGCCGGAGTCGCCCGAGCTGATGGACGCGTCGGTCTGGAGCAGCCCCGTGAGCGTGCAGCTCGAACCCAGGCCGGTCTCCATCACGGAGGTCCGGCCCGTGGCGGAGATGATGCCGGTGGTGACGCTGGGATCGCCGTCCAGGCCCAGCGCGTAGCCGACAGCCACCACCGCATCACCGGTTTCCACGGACTCTGAATCGCCCAGCTCCAGGACGGGCACGTTCTTCACGCCCTCGACCTGCAGCAGCGCCAGGTCGTTCTCGCAGTCGGAGCCGACAATCCTGGCGGGATGCTCGCCCGACTCGGGGAATGTCACGGTCACCGCCGAGGCCCCGCTGATCACCCCCGTGACCAAATGCGCGTTGGTGATGACCTCACCCGAGCTGCCGATCACCACCCCGGTCCCCTGGGCCGTTACCCGGCCGCCGCCGCTCGGCGCCAGGAAGGGGTTGGACTGCGTGGTGGTGGCCTTCACGGAGACGACGGCGGGCAGGGCAGCGGCCAGCAGAGCCTTGACGTTGGCGGGACGGTCAGAGACCGACCCGCCGTCGGTCACGTACTGCCGGACCACGGTCTCGGTCCCCCAGCCGGTGGCGCGGGCCACCAGCAGCGCAGCTCCGGCGCCCGCGAGCGCGGCGGCAAGCAGCATGGCCAGCAGCGGAAAAATGCCGGGCACGTAGCGGCGGATCCACCGGCGCGTTTCCGGCGTTTCCACCGGACGTTGCGCCGCCACAGCGGCCGCGGAAACCGGCGGCGGCGTGTTCGTTTCCAGCGCCATGGACACCATGTTCCCTCCCCCGCCCGCCACCGGCTAGGGGCGAAGGCCCCGTCACCATATAGCCCTTCTCCTGCCCCGGCGATTCCCGCGCGGCGCCAGTCTGTACAGCGAATACCGCCTCACGGAAGACTGGCGCCATGCGCAAACTGACCTTCGGCATGAACGTAAGCGTGGACGGCTACATCGCCGCTCCGGGTGGCGACCTCGGCTGGGGCGTGCCGAGCGACGAACTGTTCCAGTGGTGGTCCGACCGGGTGGGGGCGACGGGCCTGGCGCTGTACGGGCGCAGATTGTGGGAGTCGATGAGCCCGCACTGGCCAACCGCCGACCAGCAGCCTGGCGCCACACCGGCACAGATCGAGTTCGCCCGCCGCTGGCGGGACATGCCGAAGGTGGTGTTCTCCTCGACCACCAACACCGTCGACTGGAATACCCGCCTGGTCACCGGCGACGCGGTCGCCGAGATCACCCGGCTCAAGGCCGGCGACGGCGGCCCCCTGGACATCGGCGGTGCCACACTCGCCGCGGCAGCCATGCGGGCCGGGCTGATCGACGAGTACTTGATGGTCACGCACCCGGTCCTGGTGGGCGGCGGCACGCCGGTCTTTCCAGCCCTGGACCGCTGGATTGATCTGCGTCTGGTGGAAACCCGGACCTTCCCCGGCGGCGTGGTCCTGACCAGGTACGAGACCAGAAGCTAGAAGGTGCGTGACAGCAGCGAAAACAAATGTGACAAACTCTGTAATAGTTGCCGTCCGGAAACTAGCCAAGGGGGAACCGCATGACTCATGCTTGCACTATGACCTCACTGTCGAGCCAGTACCGGATCATCGCGGTCTGCACCGGAAACATCTGCCGGTCCCCGATGGCCGAGCTGATGCTGGCGGAGGCCATCGACGCAGCGGGCCTGACCGGCGTCGTTGTTGATTCGGCGGGTACCACAGCCTACGAGGCGGGGCGGCCGATCGACCCCCGCGCCGCCCGCAGGCTCACCGCGAACAGCATTCCCTCGGACCTCCACGTGGCGCGCGAATGGCGGCCGGAATGGTTCCAGGACCGGGACCTCATCCTGGCCCTGGACGTGGACCACTTCGGCTGGCTGCAGCAGGCGGCGCCGGACAGTTCATCCCTGGCCAAAATCCGGATGCTGCGCAGCTTCGACCCGGCCGTTGAAGACAGGGACCCGCTGGACCAGGGCATCGAGGACCCCTGGTACGGCGGTCACGCGGATTTTGACGTCACCTGGAACCTGATCCATGCCGCGGTCCCCGGGATCGTCGCGCATGTCCGGGCCGAGCTCGCTCTGCGCCGGCCGGGCGGGCTGCATCCCGGCAGTAATCAACCCCATGCACAGCACCGGGTACGCTCTATTTCATGAGTCCCGCACCCGTCATCATCGCCATCGACGGACTCTCCGGCGCAGGCAAGACCACCCTGGCGATTGAACTGGCGGCACGGCTCCGCGAGCACCACAAGGTGTCCCTTTTCCACCTGGAGGACATCTACCCCGGCTGGAACGGCCTCACGGCCGGCATCGAACGCTACACCTCCACGGTCCTGGCCCCGCTGCACCGCGGCGAGCCGGCCCACTGGGTCAGCTGGGACTGGAAGGCCCACTACGACGGCGAACCGCGCACCACCCAGCCCGCCGAAATTGTCCTGGTGGAGGGCGTGGGCGCCGCCGCGGCCGACGCCCGGCACTTCCTGTCCGCGGTGGTCTGGGCCGACGCGCCCGAACAGGACCGGCGCAGCCGTGCCCTGGCCCGGGACGGCGAGAGCTACGAACCCTATTGGGATGAGTGGGCCGCCCAGGAGCAGGAGTGGCTGGCTGCAGACGACGTCCCGGCCCATGCCGACGTCCGGGTACTCAACCTTGCCGACGGCGCCGCGCCGGCGGAAGTGCTGCAGGCCCTCCAGTACCTGCCGGCCGTTGCCCCCGCCCTGCTCCCCGAACTGGCCGCACGCCGCGGCCTGGAACTCCGCGCCGAACGGATCGACTCCGCCCCGGACCCTGCCCGGCTTTTCGCGTCCCTCTTCGGCCGCTCGGCCAACGCCGTCTGGCTCGATTCCTCCCTTGCCCCGGACGGCGCCGCCGCGGAGCGGAGCCGCTTCAGCATCATGGCGGATGACGGCGGCCCGTCCGGCCAGTCGGCCAGCCACAGTTCGGGCCGGACCGAGGTCAGCGTCGGCAACGCCATCGTCCGGACCGAAGGCCCGTTCTTCCGCTGGCTGGACGGCGTCTGGGGCCGCCGCGCCGTCCGCAGTCCCGAGGACTACCCCTGCGAGTTCACCCTGGGCTGGCTCGGCTACCTTGGGTACGAGCTCAAACGCGAGACCGGCGGCAGCGACGTCACGGCCGACTCGCCTGACGCCTGCCTGCTGTTCGCCGGCCGCGCCGTGGTGCTGGACCACGTGGAACGGACCGCCTGGCTGCTGGCCCTGGACGGCCCCGACGCCGGGGACTGGCTAGAGACGGCACGCACCGCCGTCACCGAGGCAGCGAGCGCCGCCGTCGCGGATTCCGCCCCCGCGCCTTCCGTCCCCGGGTCCGGTTCCCTGGACTTCACCGCGCGCGACTCCGAAGCCGCCTACAAGGCCAAAATCAAAGAGGCCCAGCACCAGATTGCCGAGGGCAACACCTACGAGGTGTGCCTCACCACCGCCCTCACCGCAGACCTGCCGGCCGGCGCCGTGGACCCGCACCAGGCCTACCTGGCGCTGCGCCGGAGGAACCCTGCCCCGTTTGCCAGCTACCTGCGCTTCGGTGACCTTACGGTGGCGAGCACCTCGCCCGAGCGCTTCCTGCGGATCGCGGCCGACGGCGGGATGCGCGCCGAGCCGATCAAGGGCACGCGGCACCGCGACGCCGACCCCGCCCGGGACGCGCAGCTCCGGCAGGACCTCGAGTCCTCTCCCAAGGACCGCGCCGAGAACATCATGATCGTGGACCTGCTCCGCAACGACCTCAGCCACTTCGCGCTGCCCGGCTCAGTATCGGTCAGCCGCCTCTGCGCGATCGAAAGCTACGCCACGGTCCATCAGATGGTGAGCACCGTCGACGCCCGGCTCCGGCCCGGGATGCCGCGGGCCGAGGCCGTCGCGGCCTGCTTCCCCGCCGGTTCCATGACGGGGGCCCCGAAGGTCAGCACCATGGCCATCCTGGACCGGCTCGAGGACGCGCCCCGCGGGGTGTACTCCGGCGCGATCGGCTATTTCTCCCTCAGCGGCGCCACGGACCTCGCCGTCGCGATCCGGACCTTGGTGCTCACGGACGGTCCGGACGGCGGCGCGGGGCTTAGCCTCGGCGTCGGGGGTGCAATCACTGCGGACTCCTCGCCGGAGGAGGAGTACGCCGAGATCCAGACGAAGGCCTTCGGGGTCCTGTCGGCGCTGGGCACCGAGTTCCCGCCCGGGTGACTCCGGTGATGCATCGATTTGCCGAGAATGGCCGCTATCCGGGGTGGTTTCGCGGCCATCTGTGGTGAATGGGCGGCACCCGGGCCGCGGCGTCCCGACCCTCCGGGCATACGAAAACGGCGCCGGATATCCTCCAGAGGAATACCCAACGACGCCGTCTTTCGTCGGGATTAGTTCTGATTGAAAGCGTCCTTGACGTTCTCGCCAACCTTCTTCGCGTCTGCGATTACCTGGTCCTGCTGGCCCGCGGAACGCAGTTGCTCGTTGCTACTGCAGGGTGGCGGTCAACCGGGCGACGTTGTCCACGTACTTGACGCCCATGGGCCGCTGCATCCAGTCCTCGAGCGTCAGTTCGCGGGAAATGTCCCGGTAGGTGTCCTCGACGGCGCTGATCCGGCGCACGATGTCCTCGCCCAGAAGCATCACCGAGACCTCCAGGTTCAGCGAGAAGGACCGCATGTCCATGTTGCTGGAGCCCAGCACAGCCACTTCGTTGTCGATGGTGAAGTGCTTGGCGTGCAGCACGAACGGCGCCTTGTACAGGTAGATCCGCACCCCGGCTTCCAGGAGCGCCTCGTAGTAGGACTGCTGGGCGTGGTGCACCAGGAACTGGTCGCCTTTTTCCGAGACGAAGAGCTCGACGTCGACGCCGCGCTGCGCCGCCGTCGTCACCGCGTAGAGCAGTGAGTCATCCGGAACGAAGTAGGGGCTGCAGATGGAGATTTTGTGCTGCGCCGAATAGATCAGCGTGTTGAAAAGCCGCAGGTTGTTTTCGGTGATGAACCCGGGGCCGCTGGGCACCACCTGGGCCGTGATGTTGCCGGCGTGCAGCTGGGGCCGGTGCGCCAGCTGGTCCTCCAGTGATTCGTCGGTCTCGCCCAGCCAGTCGGTGGCGAAGACGACGTTAAGCGTGTTGACGATCGGTCCGCGCATGCAGGCCATCAGTTCGACCCATTCGCGGCCCACCTTGCGGTGCCGCGGGTTGTTGTAGGACGGCTCGATCAGGTTCTGCGAGCCGGTGAAGGCGATTTCGCCGTCGATCACCATGATCTTGCGGTGGTTGCGCAGGTCCGGGCGGCGCCACTGGCCGTGCACGGGCCGCAGCGGCAGCATGGGCCGCCAGCGGATCTTGCTGGCCTTGAGCCGGGCGATCAGCTTGCTGTAGCCCTTGATACGCAGGGTCCCCAGGTGGTCGAACAGGAGCCGGACCTCGACGCCGCGCTCCGCGGCCTCTTCCATCGCGGTCAGCAGATCGTCCGTGACATGGTCCGAGCTGAGGATGTAGAACTCGGCGTTGACGAAGGATTCGGCCTCCCGGACGGCCGCCGCCATCGCCTTGATCGAGTCCGGGTAGCCCGGCAGGAGCTCCACTTCGTTGCCGTCCACCATGGGCAGCGAGCCCAGAGTCTTGTTCAGTTCGGCCGCGGACGCCACCCATTCGGGGCCATCGTATTGGCTTTCCGGCGCTGCCAGCTGGGAGGTGCCGGCGCGGACGCGGGTGTTCACGGCTTCCTGCTGCGCCCGGCGCTTGCGGGAGAGCCGGAAGTTGCCGAACAGCAGGAACAGGACCAGGCCCACGGCCGGAACGAAGAAAATGATCAGCAGCCACGCCATGGCCGTGGTGGGGCGGCGGTTTCCCGGAATAATGCCCAGCGCCAGCACCCGGATGGCCAGGTCGATAACGGCGAGGATCAGGATCACCCAGGACGGGAGCGACCCCGCCAGCGAAAACGGCCACAGCACAGGCGAACCCCTCAAGTTCCAGACCCGCGGAACAGTTCCGGAACGGGCAACTTTCAAATCCTAACCCGTCGCCGCCGCACTAAGCTGAAGCCATGACGCCTGCTGCTGCCGCCCCTGCCCCCGCCACGGTCCTGGTCTTCCTCGACCCCGCGTTCCAGGACGGCCGGCTGGCCGATTCCTCCAAGCCGCAGCTGATGGCGACGGACCAGGGCGCCACCCGCGGCGACGGTGTTTTCGAGTCGCTGCTGGCCGTCGGCGGGCAGCCCCGCAAACTCCAGGCACACCTGGACCGGCTGGCCGGATCCGCGCGGGTGCTGGAGCTCGACATCCCGGCGCAGGACGCCTGGCGCCGCGCCATTGCCACGGCCATCAGCGAGTACCGCAGCCAATCCGCACCCGCGGCCGGTGCGGCGGCCGACGACGAGCTGGTGGTCAAGCTGCTGGTGACCCGCGGCGTCGAAGGCGGCTCACCCACGTGCTGGGTCCAGGCTTCCGCCACCAGCCCGGCAGGCAGACGGCAGCGTGAAACCGGCGTCGACGTCATCCTGCTGGACCGCGGGTACGACAGCGAGGTCGGCGAGCGCGCCCCCTGGCTGCTCCTGGGCGCCAAGACCCTGTCCTACGCCGTCAACATGGCCGCGCTCCGGTACGCGCATGCCCACGGCGCGGACGACGTCATTTTCACCTCGGCGGACGGGCGGGTTCTGGAGGGCCCGACGTCGACCGTGCTGCTGGCGCACCTGGAGACCTCTGACGACGGAGCCGGCGGGGTCCGCACCATCCGGCGCCTCATCACCCCGCAGCTGGACAGCGGCATTCTGCCCGGCACGTCGCAAGGGGCGCTGTTCACCGCGGCCAAAGCAGCCGGCTGGGAACTGGGCTACGGCCCGCTGGAACCCCGCGACCTGTTCGACGCCGACGCCGTCTGGCTGATCTCGAGCATCCGGCTGCTGGCACCGGTGAACCACATCGACGGCAAGGAGATCGGCACGCCGGAACTCCGCCGGCAGCTCACAGAGGAGCTCAACGCGCTCTACGCCACCATCGAGTAGCCCTCCCCGCCTTCCAAAGCAACGCGGGGTCACTTGGCGCCCATCCGGGGCCTCCTGATGGGCCGTAGGTGACCCCGCGTTGCTGTTAGGCCGGGGACCGTTACTTAAGATGACGGCTGCGGCGGTGCCGGCCCGCGTCGCAGGTGTTACGTTCGTGGAGAGTAATGAGAACCGGCGCCAAGCCCTGACTGGCCGGTCGGCAACCCTCCCTTTCGCGGCGGGGTGCCTCAGGTGAATACTCGGCATATCGACCATTCGAGCTGCAAGCGTGAGAGAAAAGGAGATCCGTCATGCCTGACGCACCCGCTGGTTCCAGTAATAGAAACGGCGTGGCACCAGCCCCGTCCCCCGCAGGACCCGCCGAGGAGAAGCTGGCGTACCGCCTGTTTACCGGCCCCGATGACCGGGCGTTCTGCGAGCGCGTCTCGGCCGCCCTGGCCGAGGGCTACGTGCTGCACGGCAGCCCGTCCGCCACGTACAACGGCCTCAGCGTCATCGTGGCCCAGGCCGTGGTGCTGCCGGCGGCGATCGCGAGTGCCGACGCCGCCGTCGCCAATGCCGTGGACGATCTTGAGTTCGACGGCGAGGGCCACGCGTGAGCTACGCCGGGGACCTCACCCCGCAGGAGGCGTGGGCCAAGCTGGAGGACGGCGCCATCTTGGTGGACGTGCGCACCGAGGGTGAATGGGCGCACATCGGCATGCCTGACACAAAAGCGACGCGCAACGACCCCCTTTTTATCCAGTGGAACCTGGCCGGCGGCATCCCCAACACCCAGTTCGCAGAACAGCTGAAGCGGCAGTTGAAGCAGCAGGCCCCCGAGGACCAGGGCACGGAACTGGTCTTCCTGTGCCGTTCGGGCGCCCGGTCCGTGGCCGCCGCCATCGCCGCGACGGAGGCCGGCTTCACCTCCTACAACGTCCTTGAAGGCTTCGAAGGCGAACCGGACCGGCACGGCGACCGCACGGTCAACGGCTGGAAGAACCGCGGCCTGCCCACCAACCTCGGAAAGCACTAAGTGAGCTTCAACCCTGACGCCGCCGGCTGGAGCGCCGACACCCAGGCGGTCCGCGGCGGGCTCGACCGCACCAGCTTTCAGGAGACGGCCGAGCCGATCTTCCTCAACTCAGGCTTCGTCTACGAGTCCGCGGCCGCCGCGGAACGCGCCTTCACCGGCGAGGACGAACGCTTCGTCTACTCCCGCTACGGCAACCCGTCGGTGGCCACCTTCCAGGAACGGCTCCGGCTGCTCGAGGGCACCGAAGCCTGCTTCGCCACCGCCTCCGGCATGTCCGCGGTGTTCACCGCCCTCGGCGCCCTCCTGGCCGCCGGCGACCGGGTGGTCGCGGCCCGCTCGCTGTTCGGCTCGTGCTTTGTGATCCTCAACGAGATCCTTCCGCGCTGGGGCGTGGAGACGGTCTTTGTGGACGGCCCGGACCTGGAGCAGTGGCGTGCGGCGCTGGCGGAACCCACGACGGCGGTCTTCTTCGAGTCGCCGTCGAACCCCATGCAGGAGATCGTGGACATCGCCGCCGTGAGCGAACTGGCGCACGCGGCCGGCGCCACCGTGGTGGTGGACAACGTCTTTGCCACTCCCCTGCTGCAGCGCTGCGGGGAGCTCGGCGCGGACGTGGTGGTCTACTCCGGCACCAAGCACATCGACGGCCAGGGACGGGTCCTCGGCGGAGCGATTCTGGGCACCAAGGAGTTCATCGAGGGCCCGGTCAAGCAACTGATGCGCCACACCGGCCCGGCGCTCTCGGCGTTCAACGCGTGGGTGCTGGCCAAGGGGCTGGAGACCATGGCCCTGCGGGTCAACCACTCCTCCGCTTCCGCGTTGCGGCTGGCCGAATGGCTGGAGGCGCAGCCCGCGGTCGGGTGGGTCAGATACCCGCTGCTACCGTCCCACCCGCAATACGAGCTGGCCGCACGGCAGATGAAGGCCGGCGGCACGGTGCTGACCTTCGAGCTCTCCCCCTCGGGCGGGCGGTCGGCGAAAGAGGCGGCCTTCGCGCTCCTGGACGCGCTGCGGATCATCGACATCTCCAACAACCTGGGGGATTCGAAGTCCCTCATCACCCATCCCGCCACCACAACGCACCGCGCCATGGGGCCGGAGGGCCGGGCGGCGATCGGGCTCAGCGACGGCGTGGTGCGCCTCTCCGTGGGCCTCGAGGACGCCGAGGACCTGATCCGCGATCTGGGCCAGGCGCTCAAGCAGGTCTAGGGCGCGCCCACGGCCGATCCGGGCTCAGCCGGTTCCGCGGCCGCGGTCCCCTCCGTGGTCACCTCGACGGCCCGTTCGACGACGGCGGCGAGCCCGCCGGGGTGGAACGGCTCCCGCTGCAGCTGGGACCCGGAGCCCTCGGCGAGGATCCGGGCAACACCCTCGCGGGCCAGGTCCAGCTCGCCCTGCTCTTCGAGCACCGGCGCCACATAGTCCACCAGGGCATGGACCACGTCCGCGGCGGGGGCCGGGGTGAACGTGCCGAAGTCCAGCAGTTCCCCGCGCAATCCGCAGTTGCTGGCCTGCCAGGAGGCCATCCGCAGCAGCAAGGTCGGCACGGGGGCCGGATCGACGCCGTCGTTCCATTCCCGCGATGCCGACTCGACCAGCGCGCGGACCAGCACGGCGATCAGCGCCGCGTCCTCCGCCCTGAGGCAGACGTCGGCGACCCGCACCTCGACGGTGGGATGATGCCGGGCCAGCCGGACATCAAAGTAGACCATCCCCTCGTCCATCAGGACGCCGCTGTCCACCAGCCGGGTGATCAGCCGCTGGTAAATGGGCAGGCTGCCGAAGATCATGGTGGGCCCCGAGCCGGGCCAGCGGTTCCAGGCCTGCGTGCGGTAGCTTTCGAACCCCGTCTCGGCACCGTTCCAGTAGGGGGAGTTGGCGCTCAGGGCGATCAGGACGGCCAGCTTGTCCCGGATCCGGTCCATCACGGCCACGCCTTCCTCCGGGGACTCCACAAAGGTGTGGACGTGGAGGCCGCAGGTCAGCTGGTTCCGGACGGTGAGCCCGAAGCGCTGCTGCATGGTCAGGTAGCGCGGGTTGGGGGTCAGGTGGGTGGCGGCACCCAGGGGCGAGGTGGCCAGGGCCGCAACCCTGCCACCGTGCAACCGGGCGGCACGGTCCGCCAGCGCCCGGCCCTGCCTGAGCTGCCGGAGCAGCTCCGGGTAGTCCAGACAGGGACGGGTCTGGGTTTCAATCTGCTCGAGTTTGAGCTCATAACTGAAATCGGCACCGGGTTCGTGGACCGGCTGCTGGCCCGGGAGAACCTGCGCGGGGCCGTGTTTCGGGGGCACCAGGGCGGGCAGCATGACGTCGGCGAGCGCAAGCAGCATCCCCGTCTCGGGATCCACTATGAGCAGTTCTTCCTCCACACCGAAGGTCCGCATGATTCTATTGTGCGTCAGGAAGCCCCAAAACGGGTCCAACGGATTTTAGTCCTGGAAGTACTCGACCTTCGCGCCGATGGTGTTGAGCCGTTCGGCCAGGTCCTCGTAGCCGCGTTCGATCACGTAGATGTTCCGCAGTTCCGACACCCCGCGCGCCGCCAGCATCGCCAGCAGCAGGCATGCTGCGGGACGGAGCGCCGGCGGGCAGCCCACCTCTGCCGCCCGCCACTTGGTGGGTCCGTTGACGTAGATCCGGTGCGGGTCGAGCAGCTGCACCTGGGCCCCCAGCTTGTTCAGCTCGGTCAGGTAGATCGCACGGTTGTCGTACACCCAGTCGTGGATCATGGTCTGGCCCTGGGCGTTCGCGGCAATGACGGCGAAGAAGGGCAGGTTGTCGATGTTCAGCCCGGGGAACGGCATGGGGTGGATCTTGTCCTCCGGGGCGCGCAGCTCCGAGGGTTTGGTGGTGACGTCCACCAGCCGGGTGCGCCCGTTGCGGGCCAGGTATTCGCCGGACACTTCGAGCCGCTGTCCCATCTGCTCCAGCGTCGCCAGTTCGATCTCCATGAATTCGATCGGGACGCGGCGGATGGTGACTTCCGAGTCCGTGACAATGCCGGCGGTGATCAGGCTCATCGCCTCGATCGGGTCCTCGGAGGGGAAGTACTCAATGTCGACGTCGACGGCGGGGCGTCCGGTGATCTTCAGCGTGGTGGTTCCCACGCCCTGGATCTCAACGCCCAGCATCTGCAGGTAGAAGCACAGGTCCTGCACCATGTAGTTGGGGCTGGCGTTGCGGATGACCGTGGTCCCGCTGCGGTGGGCGGCGGCCATGATGGCGTTCTCCGTGACGGTGTCGCCGCGTTCGCTGAGCACGAAGGAGCGGTCGTGCCCGTCCGACGGCGGCGCCTGCACGGCGTAGAAGCCGGCTTTCGCGTCGACGCTGAGGCCGAACTGGCGCAACGCCTGCATGTGCGGCTGCACCGTGCGGGTGCCGAGGTCGCAGCCGCCCGCATAGGGCAGCCGGTACCCGCTGGATTCGTCCAGGAGCGGGCCCAGCAGCATGATGACGCTGCGGGTGCGGCGGGCCGCCTCGATGTCCATGGAGTCGAGGTCCAGCACGGCGGGGCGGCGGATCTGGAGGTCGTTCGCGTTGAGCCAGGTGCATTCGACGCCGATGCTGGTCAGCACCTCAACGATCCGGTTGACCTCCTCGATGCGGGCCAGCCGCCGCAGGGTGGTGGTGCCGCGGTTGATGAGGCTGGCGCACAGCAGTGCCACACCGGCGTTCTTGCTGCTGTTGACGTCCACTGAGCCGGACAGGGTGCGTCCGCCTTCGACCCTGAGGTGGGTCATGGCCGGCCGCCCCACCTTGACGATGCTCCGGCCGAGGATGGATTCAAGCCGCTGGATCATTTTCAGGCTCAGGTTCTGCTTGCCCTGTTCCATCCGGGCGATGGCGCTCTGGCTGGTGCCCAGCTCGGCAGCGAGCTGCCCCTGGGTCCAGCCCTTCTGGCCCCGGGCGTCGCGGAGCAGGGCGCCGACGTGTTCAGCGGTCTCTTGTGTCATGACCCGAAAATATCACGCATGATTTATTAACCCCGGGCATTGTGGCCGGAATGCCGCCAATGTCACACGGCTACCCGCCCCGTGCGATAACGCAGGATTCGATGGGCTGCTGCGGCTGGGCCGGTTACTGCTGGGACAGGAACACCATATTCCACGTTCCTGCCGCCAGGGCCGAGGCGACGGCGGCGCCGGCGATCAGCAGCCCGCCCAGGACTACCCAGGCGTCCAGTCCCGTGAAGACCGAGGCCCGGGCCCAGGTCCGGCGCGAGTTGCCGAAGCCGCGGGCCTCCATGGTGACCGCGAGCCGGGAAGCGCGCCGGACGGCCTGCACCAGCAGCCCGAAGCTCTGCCCCAGGGTGGCCCGCAGCCGCTGCAGCGGGTTCCCGTGGGACCCCACGCCACGGGCACGTCGGGCCATGCCGATGGTCTGCCACTCCTCGGCCATCAGTCCCACCAGCCGGAGGGCGGCGAGCGTGCCGAGGACGAAGCGGTGCGGCAGCCTGGCTTTCTGCGCGAGCGCGTCGGCCAGGTCCGTGGGATCCGTGCAGCTCATCAGCAGCACAGCCGGCAGCGCAATGGCCAGCCCGCGCAGCATAAACCCGAGTCCCAGTTCAAGGGACCCTTCGCTGATCGACCAGATCCTGGCGTCGAGGAGGATCTGCCCGCTGTCCGGCGCCAGGATCGTGGTGCTCCAGCCACCCAGTGCCGCGGCCAGGATCAGCGGCCAGCCGCGCTGCCAGAGCAGCCCGAGGGTCAGCCCGGCCAGGGGAAGGAGCGCCAGTTCGAAGGCGAGCGCCACCGAGGCGGACACCCAGTCGATGGACAGGGCCAGCACCATGGTGATGAGCGTGACGGCGCCGAATTTGGCCAGCGGGTTGGCGCGGGCCAGCACGGCGTGGTTGCCGCGCAGGGTCAGTTCCTGCCTCATGGCGCAACCTTCCCCGGTTCGCGGCGTCCCGTGTCCACGCCGTCGGGCGTCCGTTGTTCCGGGGCGCGGAGGCTCAGCCGCGTGCCGCCGAGGACTTCGCTGAATTCCGCGTCGTGGGTCACCGAGACGACGGCGGTGCCGCTGTCGAGGAGTTCGGAAAGGAAGGAGGCCAGCTCGGCCCAGGTGTTGGCGTCCTGGCCGAAGGTGGGCTCGTCGAGGACCAGCACCTGGGGGTGGGCGGCGAGGACGGTGGCCACGGACAGCCTCCGCTTTTCGCCGCCGGAGAGTGTGTAGGGGTTGGCGTCCACCAGCTCCGTCAGCCGGAGCCGCTCCAGGAGCTCGTCCACGCGGTCCCCGCCGCGGCCTAGGTGCTTGGGGCCGAACATCAGCTCATCAAGCACCCGTCCGGTGACGAACTGGTGCTCGGGTTCCTGGAAGACGGTGCCGATCCGGGAGATCAGCTGCTGGGCCTTCCACCGGTACGGGTCGATTCCGGCGCCGGCGCTGAGGTCATAGGTGGCGGACACCGTGCCGGAGACCGGTGCCAGCAGGCCGGCGAGGGTCAGGGCGAACGTGGATTTCCCCGACCCGTTGGGGCCCGTGATGGTCAGCGCCTCGCCGGCGCGGACCTGGGCCGCGATGCCGGACTGCACGGGTTCCGGCGGAACGGGGCGGAATCCCCCGCGGAGCCCCGCGCGCCGCGGCCTCTCCCGCGAGACGGCAAGGTCCTCCGCGGCGAGCAGCAGCTGCCCGGCCGGGCCGGCGCTGTCCGGGCCCGCGGACAGCACAGTGCGCGCCCGGGTGGGCGGCACGTAGCCGGGCACCCAGACGCCGGCGGCAGTGAGCATGTCCCGTGCCTGTGCCAGCACCTGGTCGGGCGGGCCGTCGATCAGCACCGCGGAATCCGTGGCCGATCCCGGCCGCAGCACCACGATCCGGTCCACGAGGTCCTTCCAGACCGAGACCCGGTGCTCCACCACCACCAGGGTGGCCCCGGTCTTGTCCAGGGTCCGGCCCACAGCGTCCCGCACGTCCAGGACCCCGGCGGGGTCCAGGTTCGCGGTGGGCTCGTCGAG
Organism: Pseudarthrobacter sp. 1C304; assembly: GCF_052245515.1. Taxonomy (NCBI): domain Bacteria; kingdom Bacillati; phylum Actinomycetota; class Actinomycetes; order Micrococcales; family Micrococcaceae; genus Pseudarthrobacter; species Pseudarthrobacter sp. 1C304. The sequence goes on from NZ_JBQQCH010000009.1 coordinate 151,478, forward strand.
CAGGATGAGCCCGGGGCGCATCGCGAGGATGCCCGCCAGCGCCAGCCGCTGCTTCTGGCCCCCGGAGAGGGCCGACGTCGGGTGGTCCAGCGGCAGCCGGCCCAGCCCGACGTCGTCGAGCGCTTCCGCCACGCGGGGCCAGATCTCAGCCGGGGGCACGGACAGGTTCTCCGCGCCGAAGGCCACGTCGTCACCCAGGCGTGAGAGCACCACCTGGGTTTCCGGATCCTGCTGCATCAGGCCGGCCCTGCCGCGCCGGGCCCGCGGCGCGGCACCGTCGATCAGCAGGCTGCCGGTCTCGTCCGCGTCCTCGGCAGTGCTCCCGGCAGCCGGGTCACCGCCGCCATCACCTGAGGAGCTGTCGCCCAGAACCCCGGCCAGGGCGTGCAACAGCGTGGACTTGCCGGCGCCCGAAGGCCCCAGGAGCAGCACACGCTCCCCGGCCCGGATGTCCAGGTCGAGTCCGCTGATGGCGGGGCGGGTCCTGCCGGCATGCCGCCAGCCCCAGCCCCGCGCGGTGATCGAGGCCGGGCGGACCCCGCTGCCGGCGGACGTGCTGTGTGCTGTCATCAGGAGAAGACGGGCTCCGTGGCCGCCTTGCGGGAGGCGAAGGAACTCAGCACCCCGGTGCGTGCCAGGCCGCGGGTGGCCAGCCAGGACAGCCCGCCGGCGATCACGGCCCCGGAGATTGCGGTGAAAATGATGTAGGCCAGCTTGTCGCCGCCGGCGTACGCAATGTTCCAGCCCCACGGCATGAACGAATCGTTGAGGCCGCAGAACAGCCCGGCGCCGGCGCCGGCCAGCAGGGACACCGGCAGGTTGAACTTCCGGTAGGCGAACGCGGCAAACACCAGTTCGGCGCCGAGACCCTGCAGGATGCCGGATATAAGCACCGTGGTGCCGTACTGCGAGCCCATGATCAGCTCGCCGGTGGCGGCGACGGCTTCGCAGAACAGGGCGGCGCCCGGCTTGCGGATGATGAGCATGCCCAGCACCGCCGGGATCATCCAGCCGCCGGCGTACAGCCCGGTGAGCGGCGGATAGAACGCGTTGACGGGGGCGGACACCAGGTTGGCGCCCTGGGACCAGGCCCAGAAGATCACGCCGCCGGCCACCGCGATCAACGCGGCCACCACAATGTCCACTACGCGCCAGTTGTAGCTGCGCCGGGAGCGCGCCTGTTGCGCGGCTGCAGCAGATGTTTCAGTCATTTCGTCCTCCTGAGGAACAGGAGGGGAGAGTGTCCCGGGTCCGCGGCTTCCGCCGCTGCTCCGGGCACTCTGAGAACTCGACTCCCTTGCGCCGGTACTAACCGGATCAGGTTCGAGGGTCTGCGGCTGTCCGCACTCTCAGCGCCCACCTGTGGTGACCCCGGATTGCTCCGGTGATGCCCGACGGCGGCGCTCCCCTGTCGTATTGAAAATTGCCCTTGTGGGCGTGGCCAGTTTACACCCGGGGCGCGCAGATATCCGGGGCCGCCTGTCACAATGCGCGTATCTTCTCCTCCGGTGACCCGGGGCAGGCTGCTTGGTAGAGTCGGCAGGGCACGGGACCAACGGATGCCGCCCCGGGCGGACTGTCCTCCGCCCGGTGCCCCAAACGGAAGCTGGACGCCTTGACCATTCCTCCAGAGCCTTTCCCCGGCTTCGACCCGGACTCCGCCGAACCCCAGCCGCACGGATCCCTGGCGGCGCTGATCGGCCGCATCCTGGCGGAAATGGACCAACTGCAGTTCGGCTCGTTCAGCAAGGACGACGCCCTGGACCTGGGGCTCCGCCTGGTTGAACTCGGCAGGCAGCGCTCCCACCCGATTGCGATCGACATCACCAAGGGAGAGCAGGTGCTGTTCCACGCGGCGCTGGCCGGCGCCACCCCGGACAATGAGCGCTGGATCAAGGCCAAGCAGCGCACCGCCGTCCGGTATGAGGTCCCGTCCCTGCTGGTGGGGCTCCGCGCCCGGGCCGCCGGTCGCAGGATCGAGGACAACGGCTGGTTCGACGAGACGGAGTTCGCCGCGCACGGCGGCGCGTTCCCCATCTACGTCCGCGGCACCGGGATGGTGGCCACCGTGACGGTATCGGGCCTGCCGCAGAAAGCCGACCACGACCTGGTGGTCGAGGCCTTGTCCGAACTCCTCGGTGTTGCTGGACCGGCGGGCGGGGACCGCTAGGCTAGGGGAAGCCCTGTCCCCTCCCCAAGGAGTCCGAAGAATGAACATTTTCATCAAGCTGCTCGGCACCGGCGTCAGCCTGCTCGCCGGCTTCGCCGGCACCAAACTGGTTGACACCGTCTGGGAGAAGACCACGGGCAGCAAGCCGCCCAAGGGCACCGACGACGACGTCCCCACCACGCTGCGCCACGCACTGACCTTCGCCCTGATCTCCGCCTCGGTCAGCGCCGTCATCCAGGTGCTCGCCAACCGCGGCACCCAGCGCGCGATCACCCGGTTCGCCAAAACCCAGGACCTGGTTTAAAGCGCCTGGTCTAAGGCACCGTCCAAGGCACCTCCGGCGCACCCCGTCTAGTCCTTCGCACGCCTAGTCCTTTGCGCGTGCCGCCGGGCCGTCGTCGTCGGTGAAGCCCCGCGTGCCGGCCGCCTGCTGCACCACGGCCTCCAGTTCGTCGGTGCTGAGCAGCTCCGGGTGCAGGTGCTTGGTGCGGTAGCCGGCGCGGCCCACCATGTGCGCCGACACGGGTACCGTCAGCAGCTGGAAGATCCAGGCCACCACCAGCACCGGCCACACCCACCAGGTCCGCATCTGGAGTCCCAGCGCGGCCAGCAGCAGGAACAGCCCCAGCACCTGGGGCTTGGTGGCCGCATGCATCCGGGTCATCAGGTCGGGAAAACGCAGCAGCCCCAGCGCGGCGGCGAGGGACATCAGCGAGCCCACGACGAGGAAGACGGCCGAGACGGCGTCGATCACGGTGTCAACGGTGAAGGTCTCAGGATTCACGGGGCTGCTCCCTTCGGTCGGCGACGAACCGCGCCACCGTTACGGAGCCGACAAAGCCGATGAGGGACACCGCCACCAGGAGCATGAGGTTGTTCAGGTGCCGGTTGACGGCCATGTCGATGCACAGCGCGGCTCCCACGATCGCCAGCAGCACGTCCGCGGCGAGCACCCGGTCCAGCAGCGAAGGTCCCCGCGCGATCCGGATGATCGCCCCTCCGGCGGCCAGGGACAGTACGACGGCGGTTACGGTCAGGACAAGCTCCATCATGGCACCAGCTCCTGGTTGAGCGCGGAAAGTTCGGCTTTGGTGCCCATGATCCGGATCAGCCCGGCCTCCGTGGCGCGGACGTCCCGGCGCAGCTGCGCGGCGTCCTCTGCGTTGCGGACGTTGATGCCGTGGACGTACAGCGTGGACGTGGAGCGGTCCACCTCCACCACCAGCGACCCCGGGATCAGTGCGGTCACGTGCCCCGTGGCGGTCACCAGCAGGTCGGAGTGGCTCCGCAGCGGGACCGCGACGACGGCGCTGATGACCTTGGGCCCTTTGGCCGCGGCCAGGTACAGGACCTGGAAACTCGCCACCACCACCTTGCCCAGGAAGTGCGCGGCGAAGGTGGCGGCGTGCAGCACGTTGAAGCGGCCGCCGAGTTCCACCGGGGGCAGGTAGAACAGCCGGGCCACCAGCACTGCGATCAGGGCGCCGAAGAGCAGATTGCCGGGGCTGAAGTCCTGCCACAGCGCGCCCCAGACCACAACGAGCCAGACCAGGAGCGGGAGTTCCTGGCGCAGGGAGATCCTTTTCCGGTTCATCGGCGTTCCTGCCCGCTGGCCGGCTGGTCAGGGCCCGGCCCGGGCTGGGACAGCACCGGGACGGGCACTTCCTCGCCCAGGACGGCCTGGATGTAGGGTGCCCGGTCCAGCATCTCGACGGCGGACCGGTCCGCCACCCGGAACAACGGCCCGGCGAAGACGGTCAGCGCGACGCCGAAAATGACCAGTCCCAGCGTGGAACCCACCATGGTCCGCGGGAGCAGGGTGACGGACTTCCCGGCCCGCTCACCCGTGGCGGAATCCGCAGGATCCGCCAGCAGCACCGGGTCGGGGTGCTCGGCGTCCTCGGGCTTGCGCCAGAAGGCGCGGTTCCAGACTCTCGCGATGGCCAGCAGCGTCAGCAGGCTGGTCAGCACGCCGCCGATCACCAGGGCGTAGGCCAGCGGGGTGCCGAGCTGGACGCCGGCCTGCAGCAGGCCCAGCTTGCCCAGGAAACCGGAGAACGGCGGGATCCCGGCCAGGTTCATGGCGGGGACGAAGAACAGTACTGCCAGCAGCGGGGACAGCTTGGCGAGGCCGGCCACGCGGTCCATCGAGGAGCTGCCGCCGCGGCGTTCGATCAGGCCCGTCACAAGGAACAGGCTGGTCTGGATAGTGATGTGGTGGGCGACGTAGAACACGGCGGCGCCCAGCCCGGCCACGGAGGACATCGCAAGGCCGAACACCATGTAGCCGATGTGGCTGACCAGCGTGAAGGACAGGAGTCGCTTGATGTCGCTTTGCGCCAGCGCGCCGAGGATCCCCACCACCATGGTCAGCAGCGCCGCGACCATCAGCGGCGTGTTGAAGGTGTCCCCCGGGAAGAGCAGTGTTTCGGTCCGCACCATGGCGTACACGCCCACCTTGGTCAGCAGGCCGGCGAACACGGCGGTCACCGGGGCGGGCGCCGTCGGGTAGGAGTCCGGCAGCCAGAAGGACAGCGGGAACACGGCGGCTTTGATCGCAAACGCCACCAGCAGCAAGACGTGCAGCAGGTTCCGGGTGCCCGGGTCCAGCTCGGCGAGCTTGAGGGCGAGGTCGGCCATGTTGATGGTTCCGGTGGCCCCGTAGACCATGGCGATCGCGATCAGGAACAGCACGGAGGAGACCACGGAGACCACCACGTAGGTCACCCCGGCCCGGATCCGCGGGCCCGTCCCGCCCAGGGTCATCAGCACGTAGCTTGCGGTCAGGAGGATCTCGAAGCCCACGTAGAGGTTGAACAGGTCCCCGGAGAGGAAGGCGTTGGACACCCCGGCCACCAGAATCAGGTAGGTGGGGTGGAAGATCGAGACGGGGGCGTCCTGGTCGCCGTCGGCCATGCCCTGCCCGGTGGCGTAGATCAGCACTGCGAGGCTGACGGAGGAGGAGACCACCAGCATCAGCGAGGAGAACTGGTCCACCACCATCACGATGCCCCAGGGCGGGAGCCAGCCGCCGATGTTGACCGCCGAGGTGCCGCCGTCCCAGACGGAGGCCAGCAGCCAGCACTCAAGCAGCAGGGTCAGGGACAGGACCGCGATGCTCACGGTCCGCTGGGCCCGCGACTGCCGGACCAGGAGGAACGTCAGCGCGGCGCCGAGGATGGGAAGGACGACGGCGAGCGGGGCGAAACTGGCAATGTTCATCGTCCGCCTCCTTCCTGGCTGGGGGGCGGTGGAACGTTGAGGGAACCTGGCTGCTCTTCCGAGGCGGTCTCATCGGCTTCCAGTTTGCGGTCGCCCACCTTGACGGTGGCGCCGGAGGCATGGCCGGCCCCGTCCCGGGAATCGGAGATCCCCTCGCCGTCCGTGCCGAGCATGGTCAGCGGGAATTCGGATGTTTCGACCGGGATGACGGAGTCGTCCTCGGCGTCGAAGCTGGGGGTCTTGGCGACGCGGCGGTCCTCGGCGTCGTCCTGGATCTCGTCCTGGCGGGCCAGGACCCAGGTGCGGTAGATGATGCCGAGCATAAACGCCGTGACCGCGAAGGAGATCACGATCGAGGTGAGAATGAGAGCCTGCGGCAGCGGATCGTTGTAGTCACCGGGTGCGGTGTCCTTGTTGTAGAGCGGCGCCAGGCCGGCGTAGCCGCCGGTGGCGAGGAGCAGCAGGTTGGTGGCGTTGGCCAGCAGCATCAGCCCCAGCAGGACCCGGGTCAGGCTGCGTTCAAGGATCAGGTAGATGCCGCAGGCATACAGTGCCCCCATGACCGTCAGCAGGGTCAGGTTGACGCTCATGCTTTCCCCTTGGCTGTGGTTTCGGCCGGGATGTCTCCGGTTTCCTGCTCCTCGGACGGCTCGGCCGGGTGCTCCTCGAAATGCTCGTCGATCTCCGCACCCAGGCTGCGCAGCACGTCCAGCGCCAGGCCGAGGACCACGATGTACACCCCGATGTCGAAGATGGTGGAGGTGACGAACTTGACGTCACCAAACACGGGCAGCCAGAACTCGATGATGGCCGTCTGGAAAACCTGCCCGCCCAGCAGCAGCGGGGCCACGCCGGAGGCCGCCGCGGTGGCCAGGCCGATGCCCAGCAGCGTGCCTGCGCTGACCGGGGTGGCCTCGTGCAGTTCGAAGCGACCGCCGGCCAGGTAGCGGATGGTGAGGGCCAGGCCGGCGGTGAGGCCGCCGGCGAAGCCGCCGCCGGGGAGGTTGTGGCCGGCCAGCAGCAGGTAGATCGAGAAGACGATCAGGGAGTGGAAGATCAGCCGCGTCACCACTTCGAAGATGATGGAGCGGCGCTCCGGCGCCAGGGTCCGCCCTGCCACCAGCCAGGCATCGCGGCTGGACTCGGCGAAGCGGCGGCTCATGGCCAGCGCAGCGGCGTCACGGGTGTTGCCGCCGCCCGCGCTGCTGGGCTTCCGGCGGCCCACGGTGCCTTCGGCGACCGAGGACGCTGTCCGCGCCCCGTCGCCGCGGCCGCGGACGAAAATGAGGCTGGCCACGCCGGTGGCGGCCAGGGCCAGCACCGTGATCTCACCGAATGTGTCCCAGGCCCGGATATCAACGAGCGTCACGTTGACGATGTTCAGCCCGCCGCCGCCCTCGTAGGCCAGCTTCGGGAATTCCAGCGAGACGGGCATGGATACGCGGGCGCCCAGGGCGTAGATGGCGGCGAACACCATGGTGAGGCCGAATCCCAAGCCAATGATCACACGGACAACCCGGTACCTGCCGCCGGTGCGGTCCCGCAGCTCAGCGGGGAGGCTGCGCATGGCGAGAACGAAAGCCACCAGAATAATGGTTTCCACCAGCATCTGGGTCAGGGCCAGGTCCGGCGCCCCCTGCAGCGCGAACATCAGGGCGATGCCGTAACCGGCGACGGACACCATCAGGACCGCCAGGAAGCGCCGGTTGGCCCGCACCGCGGCCAGCGCGCCGACCACGATTCCGGCGCCCACCACAATCTGCAGCGGTGAGTTGGGGTCGATGAAGTAGAGGTCGGTGGGAAGCGGTTTGTCGGCGAGCACCAGCGCCGTGAGCGGCAGGACGAAGGCCACGGACAGGATGACGGAGAGGTAGAAGTAGAGCGAACCGCGCTGGGTCCGTCCAGTGACCCAGACCGCGACGTCGTCGAGGGCACCGATGGTCAGCTGGTAGGTGCGGTCGCCGTCGATCCAGCCCGGGACCAGGCTCTGGGCACGCGCCACGGCGTTCCGGCCGTAGAACATGGCCAGGCCGAGGGCAAAGGTGACGGCGGTCAGGCCCAGGGCGGGTGTCAGCCCGTGCCACAGCGCCAGGTGGCCGGCCGCGGCGGCCACGTCCTCGCCGTCGGGCACGAACAGCGCCGCGTACGGCTGGATCCACGCGTCCACCGGCACCGGCCACAGGCCGTAGACGATGGTCAGCAGGCTCAGGACGGCGGGGGCCGCCAGGAACGCCGGCTTGATCGGTTTAAACGGGGTGGCCTCGACGCCGGGCTTGACGGCGAAGGCGCCCCACATGAACCGCGCGCTGTAGGCGAAGGTCAGGACGGATCCCACCACCAGGCCGGCCAGGAGGACCGTTCCCCAGGGCCCGGCGGCGGGCTCCGAGGCGTAGTGGACGAAGGCCTCGAAAACCGATTCCTTCGCGACGAAGCCGGCCAGGGGCGGGATGCCGGCCATCGAGGCGGCGCCGATCGCGGCCACAACGGCGAGGGCCCGGGACGAGCGGTAGACGCCGGAGAGCTTGCGGATGTCGCGGGTCCCGGCCTGGTGGTCGATGATGCCCACGGTGAGGAACAGGGTGGCCTTGAAGAGGCCGTGCGCAAGGAGCAGGGCGAGTCCGGCGAGGGCCGCATCCGGTGTGCCGAGGCCCACCACCATGGTCAGGAAGCCCAGCTGGCTGACCGTACCGTAGGCCAGGATGAGCTTGATGTCGGTCTGCCGCAGCGCCCGGTAGCCGCCGACCAGCATGGTGGCCAGCCCCAGGCCCAGCACCACCGGGAGCCAGTACGAGGTGTCCGCGAAGCCGGGCGCCAGCCGCGCCACAAGGTAGATGCCGGCCTTCACCATGGCCGCGGCGTGCAGGTACGCGCTCACCGGTGTGGGAGCTGCCATGGCGCCGGGGAGCCAGAAGTGAAAGGGCACCAGCGCGGACTTGGTGATCGCGCCGACCAGGATGAGGACCACGGCGCCGGCCACGGCCCCGGCGGCCGGGCCGGTGACGAGGGCTGGGGCCTGCTCCAGGATGGCGGAGATCCGGTACGTGCCGGCGTTGAACCCCAGGATGATCAGGCCCACCAGCATGGCCAGGCCGCCGGCGGTGGTCACCACAAGGGCCTGCAACGCGGAGCGGCGCGCCGACAGCCGGGTCCGGGCGTAGCCGATCAGCAGGTAGGACAGGACGGTGGTCAGTTCCCAGAAGATGAACATCAGGAGCAGGTCGTCGGCGGTCACCAAGCCGAACATGGCCCCGGCAAAGGCCAGCAGCTGGGCCCCGAATCCGCCGAGGTAGTCATCTTTGTTCTTGAAATACCGGGCGCAGTAGACCAGGACCAGGGCGCCCACGCCGAGGACCAGCAGGGACATGACCCAGGCCAGGGCATCCATGCGGAAGGCGAGTTCAATGCGCAGCTCGGGAATCCACGGCACGACTTCGGTGAGGGCGGTGCCGGGGTCGCCGCCGGTCAGGGGTGCGTCTGAGCCGGCATAGACGGCGCCGTGCTGCAGGGCCAGCCAGACGAAGGAGACGGCGGGAACGGCGGCGAGGACGTAGAACGAATTCCGGCCGAACTTCCGGAAGAGAAAAGGCGCCACAGCGGCCACCGCAAAGTGCACGGCAAGAACTGTGATCACTGGTATCTCCGCAACGTCAGGAATTCGGTTGTCAAAAAGTTGGAGCAGGCGGCGCATTCGTTAGGTTCAGTCCGGTCAGTTTACCAAGCGTGCACAAATTCTTTTCGCAGGGGTCCCCCACCTGCGCCGGGCCGCGGGTGTCCTGCGATTAGTATTCGAGCTATGAACTCCGCCGCCGCCCCTGAGGCCATGCGACCCGCATCGGATCTGGCATCCGGAAGCCAGGTCTCCCGGAAGGGCCGCATCCTCGCCTGGGCGGCCTGGGACTGGGGTTCCGCCGCCTTCAACGCGGTCATGACCACCTTCGTTTTCACCGTGTACCTGACCTCCAACGCCTTCGGCGGCGAGGACCAGGCCTCCGCGGTCCTGGGCGGCGCGCTGGCGATCGCCGGCGCGGCGATCGCCCTGCTGGCCCCTGTCACCGGGCAGCGTTCCGATGCCGGCGGGCGCCGCAAGCTCTGGCTGGGGGTCAACACCGCCGCCGTCGCGCTCCTGACCGCCCTGTGCTTCTTCGTTTTCCCCCGGCCGGAGTTCCTGCTGCTCGGCGTGACGCTGATTGCCCTGGCAAACGTGTTCTTCGAGTTCGCCGGCGTGAACTACAACGCCATGCTCACCCAGATCTCCACGCCGCAGAACATCGGCAAGGTCAGCGGGTTCGGCTGGGGCATGGGATACCTCGGCGGCATCGTCGCCCTCCTGGTGGTCCTCCAACTGTTTGTCCAGCCCAGCTTCGAGTGGTTCGGCGCGTCGACGGCGGAGGGCCTGAACATCCGCCTGGTGGCGGTCTTCTCGGCCCTCTGGTTCTTCATCTTCGCGCTGCCCGTGCTGTTCGCCGTCCCGGAGGTGCCCCGGACCCGGCAGGGCCCCGGCCTCGGGTTCCTGGCCTCCTACGGACTGCTGGTGCGCCGGATCAAGGCGATCTACCGGACCAGCCCGCACACCATCTACTTCCTGCTCGCCAGCGCCGTCTTCAGGGACGGGCTGGCTGCGGTGTTCACGTTCGGCGGGATCATCGCCGCGGGCACCTTCGGCTTCGAGCTCAAGGACGTCATCTTCTTCGCGATCTTCGGCAACGTCGTGGCGGCCGTCGGCGCCGTCCTGGGCGGTCTCCTTGACGACCGGATCGGGCCGAAAGCGGTCATCACTGGCTCCCTGGCCGGTCTGCTGCTCGCCGGGACGGCGATCCTGGTCCTCGGCAACGACGACCATGCCGTCTTCGGCATAAGCTGGGCCGGGAGCACCACTTTCTGGGTCTTCGGACTGTTCCTGTGCCTCTTTGTCGGGCCGGCACAGTCCTCCTCGCGGGCGTACCTGGGCCGGCTGGCGCCGCCCGGCGAATCCGGCGAGCTCTTTGGCCTCTATGCCACCACAGGCCGGGCCGTAAGCTTCCTCGCACCCGCCCTCTTCACGCTGTGCATCACGGTCGCCGCCCCGCTGGTGGCACCCGGGGAGGCCCAGCGCTGGGGCATCCTCGGCATCATGGTGGTGCTGCTCGCCGGGCTGCTGCTCCTGCTGCCGGTCAAGGCTCCGGACAAAGCGGACATCGCCGTCGTTCCCGCCGCCTGACGCTGCCCGAAAGGCCGTGCCGCGCACTAGGCTGGAGGCATGAACGTGGATGAAACAGACCTCCCGGGACTGGGCCGGCGCAAGGACTTCATGACCGCCTCCGGACGGCGGATCGGCGTCGTGGAGTACCGCGAAGGTCAAACCGAACTGATCGTCTCAACGTGGGATGACCCGGACACCTGCCAGGCGTCCATTCCCCTGACGGCCGACGAGGCCGCGGCGCTGGGAAACCTCCTGGGCGGCCAGCGCCTTGCCATGCAGCTTTCCGAAGCCCACCGCGAGGTTCCGGGGATCGTGACCCGGCAGTTCTCCATCGCCGCCGATTCCCCGTTCCACAACCAGCCGATGGGCAAGGCCGCCATCCGGACCCGGAGCGGCGTCTCGATCGTCGCGATCATGCGCGAGGGCGAGGTGGTCCCTTCCCCGGGACCCGACGTCGTCCTCCACCCGGGCGACCTCCTCGTGGCGGTGGGAACCCAGGAAGGCCTTGACACGGCGGCCCGCATCCTGCGCAACGGCTGACGGCATGGATCCGCTCGCACTGACCCTCATCGAACTCGGGGCCGTCGTCTTTTGCCTCGGCATGCTGGCGAGGCTGGCCGGGCGGATCGGCATGTCCCCCATCCCGCTCTATCTCATCGGCGGCCTGTTCTTCGGGGCCGGCGGGCTGGTCAAGCTCGAAGGTATGCACGAGTTTGCACACCTTTCCAGTGAGATCGGCGTCATCCTGCTGCTGCTTATGCTCGGATTGGAATATACGGCCGCCGAGCTCGTAACCGGCCTCCGCCGGTCCTGGCAGGCGGGCGTCCTGGACCTGGTGCTGAACTTCCTGCCGGGCGCCATCCTCGCCATCCTGCTGGGCTGGGGCCCGGTAGGGGCCATGGTGATGGGCGGGGTCACGTACATTTCGTCCTCGGGGATCGCGGCCAAGGTGATCACGGACCTGGGACGGATCGGCAACCGCGAAACCCCGGTGGTGCTCTCGATCCTGGTGTTCGAGGACCTCGCCATGGCCATCTACCTGCCGATCCTGACGGCCACCCTGGCCGGGGTGAGCTTCGCTGTGGGCCTGCAGACCGTGGGGATCTCCCTTGCCGTCGTCACGGTGGTCCTGCTTGTGGCGCTGCGGCACGGGCACCACGTCTCCAAGGCCGTCCACAGTGAAAACTCCGAGGTGTTCCTGCTCAACCTGCTGGGGGCCGCGCTGCTGGTGGCCGGCCTGGCCGCCGCCATGCAGGTGTCCGCCGCGGTGGGCGCCTTTATGCTCGGCATCGCGATCTCCGGAGCCACCGCGCACAGCGCCACCCGGATCCTGGAGCCGCTGCGGGACCTCTTCGCGGCCATTTTCTTCGTCGTGTTCGGCCTCAACACGGACCCTTCCACCATCCCGCCCGTGCTCGGCTGGGCGCTGCTGCTGGCCATCGTCACGGCGGCCACCAAAATGCTCACCGGGATCTGGGCGGCGAAGCGGGCGGGAATCGGTGTGCCGGGACGCTTCCGCGCCGGAGCGGCGCTGATCGCGCGCGGGGAATTTTCGATCGTTATTGCCGGGCTGGCCGTGGCATCCGGGGTGGTGCCCGCGGACCTGGCGGCCCTGGCCACAGCCTATGTGCTGATCATGGCCGTGACGGGCCCGCTGGCCGCCCGGTTCGTGGAGCCGGTGGTGGCAATGCTGCGCAAGCCGGCCAAACCGTCCGCCGTGCGGACCGCCGACGGGGTCTAGGGGGGACTCAGATGTCCGTGCGGTGGAAGTTCAGGTGGCTGCGGCTCGCCGTCGGGCCGCGCTGGCCCTGGTAGCGGTTGCCGTATTCGCCGGAACCGTAAGGGTGTTCGGCGGCCGAGGTGAGCCGGAAGAAGCACAGCTGGCCGATCTTCATGCCGGGCCACAGCTTGATGGGCAGCGTCGCCATGTTGGACAGTTCCAGGGTCACGTGGCCGGAGAAACCGGGATCGATGAACCCTGCGGTCGAGTGCGTCAGCAGGCCCAGACGGCCCAGCGAGGACTTGCCCTCCAGCCGGGCGGCGATGTCATCGGGGAGCGTCACGGTCTCGTAGGTGGAGCCCAGCACGAACTCCCCGGGGTGGAGGATGAAGGGTTCGCCGGTTTCGACCTCCACCAGGCGGGTCAGCTCGGGCTGGTCCTCGGCGGGGTCGATGTGGGCGTACTTGTGGTTGTCGAAGAGCCGGAAGAATTTGTCGATCCGGACGTCCACCGACGAGGGCTGGACCATGGCCGGGTCGAACGGCTCCAGAACGATCCGTTGGGAGTCAATTTCGGCACGAATGTCGCGGTCTGAGATCAGCACAGACTCAAAATTACCGTACTCCCCCGGAACAGTCGTCCGCGGCGCCAGTGTTACAGCCCCGCTGTCAGGACTCGGCCCGTTCCAGTACCGATTTGAGCTGTTCAAGCTGGCAGACTTCAGCCTTCATCCGCCGCCGGAAGGGGGAGCTCAGCCGGGCCAGGATGCCCCGGGGCTCGCGTTCCAGGGCGAACCGGACGCGGGTGCTGCCGCCCTCCGTGCTCAGGTAGTAGCCGCCGTGCATACGCTCCGCGCCGGCAAGGGCCTTGTACTGGATCTCCGCACCGGGACGGGCCTCGGTGATCTCGAAGTTCCCGCAGACCGTGCGCCCGCCGGGGCCCGCAATAATCTGGCGGTAGAGGGCGCCTTTGGTTCCGGCCGCCCCGGATTCCAGTTCGATGCTGCGGATGCCGGCGCGCCAGCTCGGCAGGTTACGGACGTCCAGCAGGAAGTCATACACGCTCATGGCATCTCGTTTGATGATGACGTCGTACTCTGCGATTGCCACGGAAATCCTTGCTCGGCGGACAGCTGATGGGCGTAGCCCGCTTCCCCTGAACTGCAGCTAACCCCTTCAGGATAGACAGCAGGGCCCGCCCCGCGCGGTTGCGGGGGCGGGCCTTTATCGAAGAGTTATGGGACGGCGCGGACCGTGTCTCTCGCCGGTGCGAGGTGTTCGGAGAACGCCCCCGGCTGGGGTAAGGTAAATCTCGTTGTTCCCCGGGACCACGTCCAGCTTGCCGGACGGTCCCACTGCGGCTGTAGCTCAATGGTAGAGCGCTAGCTTCCCAAGCTTGATACGCGGGTTCGATTCCCGTCAGCCGCTCCAACCCACCATGCGGCCTCGGCCGGAATCCCCAGCCCGGAACCCCGGCTGGCGCACAGCTCCGGGGCCGTTAGGTCGGTACCTGTATCGTTCGAAGTCAGGAACCTCTTCGGTTCCGCTACAGGAGCGATCATGGCTGACAAGTCCCCCCGTCAAACAGCATCCAAGAAATCCGCAAAATCCATCAAGGAAAAGCGCGCCGAGAAGAGGGACGCCGCGGCGCCGCCCAGCTCCCTGGACAAAACGACCAGCTCCAAGCCGGCGGGCGCCAAAAAGAAGTGAGCGGCACCATGAGCCACCTCACCCTCGGAGTCCTTGCCACGACACGGAAGCCTGACGAGCGCCGCCTCCCGATCCATCCCCTTCACCTGGGCCGCATCGCCCCGGAACTCCGGCAGCAGCTGATCCTGGAGGAAGGCTACGGCGAACGTTTCGGCGTCTCAGACGCCCACCTGGCGCCGCTCGTGGGGCGCATCGCCCCCCGCGCGCAAGTACTGGCCGAGGCCGATATCGTCCTCCTGCCCAAGCCCCAGCCCGCAGACCTCGCCGAACTGCGCGACGGGCAGGTCCTCTGGGGCTGGCCGCACTGCGTCCAGGACCGGGCTGTCACGCAGCTCGCAATCGACAAAAAGCTCACGCTCATCGCCTTCGAAGCGATGAACCACTGGGCCAGCGACGGCGGCTTCGGGCTCCACGTGTTCCACAAGAACAATGAGCTGGCCGGCTACTGCTCCGTCCTGCACGCCCTGGCGCTGACGGGCTCCACCGGTGACTACGGCCGGCGCCTGCGCGCCGTCGTCATCGGCTTCGGGGCCACAGCCCGCGGTGCGGTGACGGCCCTCAACGCCCACGGCATCCATGACGTCCAGGTGCTGACCAACCGAGGGGTTGCCGCGGTGGGTTCCCCCATCCATTCGGTGCGGATCGCGCAGTTCGACCACGACGATAAGGCGCCGTTTCTCAGCGAGGTCATCACCGAGCGCGGCCGCGTGCCGCTGGCGCCGTTCCTCGCCGAGAGCGACATCGTGGTCAACTGCACACTGCAGGACCCGAACGCGCCGCTGACGTACCTGCGCACCGAGGACCTGCACGCGTTCCGGCCCGGCAGCCTGATTGTGGACGTCTCCTGCGACGAGGGCATGGGCTTCAGCTGGGCGAAAACCACAACATTCGCGGAGCCGATGTTCAAGGTCGGCGACCATATCGACTACTACGCGGTGGACCACAGCCCGTCCTACTTGTGGAACTCGGCCAGCTGGGAAATCAGCGAGGCTCTGCTGCCGTTCCTGGAAACCGTGATCACCGGCCCCGAGGCCTGGATCGGAAACGAGACCATCCGCCGCGCGATCGAAATCCGCGACGGCGTGGTCCTCAACCCGGATGTGCTGCAGTTCCAGCAGCGCGGGCCGGAGTACCCGCACCTGCCGCTGACGCCCTAGTTTGGGTTTCGGCGACGAGTTAAGACGGCCGCTGCGCGGATCCACACAGCGGCCGTCCGTTTTCGGTGGTGAAACCGGCGCGTAAAGTCAGACGGAGGCGTGGCGCCGGCCCTGGTTCCGGACGATCTTCAGCAGCCTGCGCCGGTCTTTGAGATCCACCTTGAGCATCAGTTCCCCGCGCCGCGCCAGCACGACGGCGGCCGTCGCCGCAGCCATTGCCGGCACCCCGCCCGAAACCAGGATGGCCGTATGCGGGTCCACGTGCTCGGCCAGCCAGCCAATCATCGGGCCGCCAATCGCCTGCCCGCCGATCAGCACCATGATGTACAGGCTCATAACACGTCCGCGGATGGCCATGTTGGAACTGACCTGGACCAACTGGTTGGCCGCGGTCAGGAACATCAGGCACCAGAACCCTGCCAGCACCATCGCCGCCCCGAACCACACCATGGAGGGGGCCAGCGAGGCCAGGCAGAGCATCAGCCCGTACATGCCGGCCCCCAGCATCACCGAGCGCAGCCGGAGCTCCCGGCGCCGGGCAGAGGTGACGGCCCCGGCCAGCGCCCCCAGGGCCACCAGCGCGTTCAGCAGGCCGTAGCCGCCGGCGCCGACGTCGTACACGTGGTCCGCGAAGGCCGCCAGCAGCACCGGCAGGCTCATCGCAAAGACAGCGATGAAACCGGCCATCAGCCACGGCCAGTAGATGGTGGGCTTGCTGAGCGCATAATCCAGCCCTTCGCGCAGCATGCCCTTGCGCTTCGGCACGGGCGCGCTGATGTGCAACTGGTCCTTCCGCAGGGTCAGCAGCATCGCAACCGTGAAGCAGCACGCCATGGCGTTCGCGGCAAACGCCCAGCCGGCGCCTACCGCCGTCAGCAGCAGCCCGGCGAGCGCGGGCCCGATCAGGCCGCCCAGCTGGAACGTCGTGGAGTTCACGCTGATGGCGTTCCGCAAATAGGCCGGCCCCACCAGCTCGTTGACGAACACCTGGCGTGCCGGCTGGTCCAGCACGGTCACCAGGCCCAGGGCGAGGGCGATCACGTAGACATGCCAGACCTCGATCCGCTGGCTCAGCGCCAGCACCGCGAGGATGGCGGCCAGCACCGCGGCCACCGACTGGCACAGCATGAGGATCCGGCGCTTGGCGAAGCGGTCCGCCATCATGCCGGCCCACGGTCCGAGGAACAGCGAGGGCAGGAACTGCAGCGCCACCGTGATCCCGACGGCGGTGACAGACCCGGAGAGCTGGAGCACCAGCCAGTCCTGCGCGATCCGCTGCATCCACAGGGCGATCACGGCGATGAAGTGGCCGATCACGAAGATGCGGAAGTTGCGGACCTTCAGCGAGATGAAGGTGTGGCGCCACGGCAGCCGTTCACTGACGACGGCGAGGGGCTGGGTAATGGTGTCCGGCAGTGCAGTTACGTTGGCCTCTAACGGCGGAGGGGGTGCCACGTGAAGTCCTCAAAGGAGCGGGTGAGCGGGGATGCCTTAACGCTAAGCTGGCCACATTGGATTGTGGAAGCTTATTCACCGCATAACTAGCATCACGAAACGCAATGCACCCCAAGTCCGCCGCAGGTCAGGAGCCAGCATGTTCGAACCCGCCCAACTGCGGTCCTTCCTGGCCGTCGCCGAGACGCTGAGCTTCACCAAGGCCGCCGAACGGCTGGGACTGGCGCAGCCCACGGTCAGCCAGCACGTGCGCAAGCTTGAGGCCGCGGCCAAGCGTGTGCTGGTGGCGCGGGACACCAGGGACGTCCGCCTGACCGACAACGGGGACGCCATGGCCGGGTTCGCCCGCAGCATCCTCTCCGCCCACGACGCCGCCTCCCGGTACTTTTCCGGCTCCGCCATGCGCGGCCGGCTGCGCTTCGGCACGGCGGACGACCTCGCCATCACCGGCCTGCCCCGGATCCTGCGGGAGTTCCGGCAGGTCTACCCGCAGATCAACCTGGAACTGACCGTGGGCCAGAGCGACCAGCTCTACAAAAAACTCAACGCCGGACAGCTGGACCTGGTGTTCGTCAAGTGGGTGGCCGGGGCCAAGGACGGCACGGTGGTGCAGCAGGATTCCTTTGCCTGGGTGGGGCTGGAGCAGACGTCGCTGGACCCCGCCGAGTCCGTGCCGCTGATTGCCTACCCCTCCCCCAGCCTGAGCCGGAAGCTGGCCATCGACGCACTCGAATCCGCCGGGCGGACCTGGCGCATCACCTGCACCACGCGGCAGATCAGCGGCGTCCTGGCCGCGGTCCGGGCGGGCATCGGGGTGGCCGTCATGCCGTCCTCGCTGGTGCCGGAGGACCTGAAGATCATCACCCGGCGCTTCGACCTGCCACCGGTGGGCGACGTCGATTTCACCCTGATCCGCAACCCACTGGCCAACACCGAAGTGATCGAGGCCCTGACCCAGACCATCGCGGGCCGGACCCTCAAACGTCCCGCCTGACAGCCGCTCCTGCGTACCCGCGGCTGTACCTACTCGGATTGCGTACTTACGCATACCATTGATCCACTCGAATTCCTGGCTTATCCTGAGTGTGTTGCAGGTCAAGCAGAGGCCTCTGACAACGATTCGAATACGAACGACGCCCTGTGTGTCTGCCCATCGGCGACCCACCGGACCCGTTCGGGATAGGCCGACAATGACGCCAGCCATAAACCGATCACACACGTCCTCAGCATCCACGTCCCGCAACCTGTTGTCCGCGGGGCCCTTCTCCCAGGCCGTGCACCGCGGTGCCGCGGCCAATCACCCGAGCCGCGGGCGCCTGGATCCGCACGCCACCACGCTGGTCGAGGCCGAATACGTGGGCAGCCCCTACTGCGAACGTTGCGGCACGGACGAGTTCATCTACCTCGAGACTTTTGTTCCCGCCACCCACCACCGGGACGGCACCATCAACAAGCTCGGCGAAGTGACGTACTTCTGCTCTGGCTGCGACGACTTCTCCGCACACGCTGTGCCCGCCGCGTGGGTTCCGCCCGGCTGGTACTTCGGCTGATTGCTGCGGGCAACGCGCCCCTAACAAACGAGCCGGGCGGCCACCATTGGAGGGTGGCCGCCCGGCTCGTTTGTGTTTCCGGTCAGGTGCCGGGGGCAGGTCCGCCTAGATCAGGCCGTCCGAGATGAAGTTCGGCGTGCCAAATCGGTGCGCCGTGATGCTGACGGCCTGCTCGTGCAGGAACGGCAGCAGCTCCACGCGCCCGGCCTCCGTGACGGGGTGGAAGTAAACCGCCAGGTCGGGGCGTCCGCCGGTGGCCTCGGCCAGCGCCTTGGCATCCCCGCCGATGAGCCGGATCCGTGAGGTGGAAAGCCGGGCCGTGCCGGCGAACCGGGCTGCGGAGGCCAGCCAGCCGGCGTCGTCCTCCACGGTGACGTCAATACCGAGTCCGGTGAGGACGGTGTGCAGCCGGGCGGGAAGCTCGACGGCGGTGGAAACGGTCAGCGCGGAGCCCGCCAGGACGCCCGCCGCCACGGTCCGGACCAGGTGCGCCAGCGGTTCGCCGCCGGAGAGCCGCACCGCGACCGGGAGTGCACGGTAGCGGAAGATGTTCCGCTCGGCGCTCAGCCCCGAGACGTCCTTGGCGGTGCCGAATTCCTCGGCCCAGGCCTTGGCATCGGAAGCCAGGGCGCGCTGCAGTGCCTCCATCTCCTCGGCGGACAGGAAGCTCTGGGCCGCCTGCTCGATCCGGCGGACGCCCGCGTGGGCGGACCCGGCGGCCGCCGCGGCCCCGGCGGTGCTGGGCTTGCTGACCCAGTCGCCGAGCCCCACGAGGTAGTTGGGGCCGCCGGCTTTGGTACCGGCGCCGACGGCGGATTTCTTCCAGCCGCCGAAGGGCTGGCGCTGCACGATGGCGCCGGTGATGCCGCGGTTGACGTAGAGGTTTCCGGCCTGGACGGTGTCGAGCCAAAGGCCCAGTTCCTCCGGGTTCAGCGAGTGCAGCCCGGACGTGAGCCCGTAGTCGATCTGATTCTGGATCGCGATGGCTTCCTCGAGGGTCTCCGCCGTCATCACGCCGAGGACCGGTCCGAAGAATTCGGTGAGGTGGAAGTAGGATCCGCGCCGGACGCCCGAGCGGACGCCGGGGCTCCAGAGCTTGCCGGTGTCGTCGAGCTTCTGCGGCTCCACTGCCCAGCTTTCGCCCTCGCCGAGCGTGGTGAGCGCGTTGAGGAGCTTGCCGTTGGCGGGCTCGATGATGGGGCCCATCTGGCTCGTCGGGTCTTCCGGGTAGCCGACCTTCAGCGAGGTGACGGCGTCAATCAGCTGGTTGTGGAAGCGTTTGGATTTCGCCACGGAGCCGACCAGGATCACCAGCGAGGCGGCCGAGCACTTCTGCCCGGCATGGCCGAACGCGGAGTACGCCACGTCCTTGGCGGCGAGGTCCAGGTCGGCGCTCGGGGTGACGATGATGGCGTTCTTGCCGCTGGTTTCGGCCAGGAGCGGCAGGTCCGGCCGGAAACCGCGGAACAGTTCGGCCGTTTCGTAGCCGCCGGTGAGGATTACACGGTCCACGGCCGGGTGGGAGATCAGCTGCCGGCCGAGCTCGCGTTCGCCCAGCTGGACCATGGTCAGCACGTCGCGCGGGACGCCGGCCTCCCAGAGCGCCTCGATCATCACGGCACCGCTGCGCCGCGCCTGCTTGGCGGGCTTGATGACGACGGCGGAGCCGGCGGCGAGGGCGGCCAGGGTGGATCCGGCCGGGATGGCGACCGGGAAGTTCCACGGCGGCGTCACCACGGTGAGCTTGGCGGGGACGAACGTGGCGCCGTCGACGTCGTCGAGCCGGCGGGCCGACTCGGCGTAGTAGTGCGCGAAGTCGACGGCCTCGCTGACCTCGGGGTCGCCCTGGTCGATGGTCTTGCCGGTCTCGCTGGCCATGACCTCGAGCAGGTCGGCGCGGCGGGCCTCGAGGACGTCGCCGGCGCGGTGCAGGATCGCGGCGCGCTCGGCGCCGGAGAGCGCGCCCCAGGCCTTGCCCTTTTCGACGGCGGTGTCGATGACGGCGTTCAGGGACGCCTCGTCGTTGATTGTGGCGGCCTCGACGGCGGCGTTGCCCAGCGTGGAGGTGGCGACGCGGCCGAGGATGGCGCGGCCCCAGTCGCGGTTGGCCGGCAGCGCGGGGTCGGTGTCCGGGGTGTTCCGGAAGGAATCATGGGGCATCGGCTCTGCCGGGAGGGCACGGTTCTGCCGGCGGTTCGGCGGCGGGACCTCGTCGTCGAGCTTGGCCAGCGAGGCGAGGAAGCGCTGCTTCTCACGCTCGAACAGCGTTTCGTTCTCGCTGAGCTCAAACACCGCCGACATGAAGTTGTCTTGGCTGGCGCCTTCCTCGAGCCGGCGGATCAGGTAGGCGATGGCGACGTCGAACTCGGCGGGGTGCACCACGGGCGTGTAGAGCAGGAGCGAGCCGACATCCTTCTTCACGGCTTCGGCCTGGCCCTGCGCCATGCCGAGCAGCATCTCGAACTCGATGGCGGATTCCACCCCGCGCTGCTTGGCGAGCAGCCACGCGAACGCGATGTCGAAGAGGTTGTGGCCCGCGACGCCGATCCGGATGTTGCGGGTCCGGTCCGGGTGCAGCGAGTAGTTGATGACGCGCTTGTAGTTGGTGTCCGAGTCCTGCTTGGTGTTCCAGGTGGCGAGCGGCCAGTCGTGCAGGGAGGCTTCGACCTGTTCCATCGGCAGGTTGGCGCCCTTGACCACGCGGACCTTGATGGCGGCGCCGCCGGCGGCACGGCGGGCCGCGGCCCACTCCTGCAGGCGGATCATGGCGTCCAGGGCGTCCGGAAGGTAGGCCTGCAGCACGATGCCGGCCTCAAGGTTCTTGAACTCGGGCTTGTCCAGGATCCGGGTGAAGACCGCAATGGTCATGTCCAGGTCCTTGTACTCCTCCATGTCCAGGTTGATGAACTTGGCTGCCTTACCCGCGCCAGTGCCTGACGCGCCGTCCGCAAACGACGCTGCGCGGGTGAAGAGCGGGGTGAGCTTCTCGACGACGTGCTCCACTGCCTCATCGAAGGCCCACGCCGAGTGCGGGGCAACGGTGGAGGAGACCTTGATGGAGACGTAGTCGACGTCGGGGCGGGCCAGGAGCTTGTGGGTTCCGGCGAGGCGGCGGGAGGCCTCGTGCTCGCCGAGGACAGCCTCACCGAGAAGGTTGACGTTGAGCTTGATGCCGTCCTTGCGGATCTTGGCGATCGCAGGGCCAAGCTTGGCGTCGGTGGCGTCGACGATCAGGTGTCCCACCATCTCGCGGAGGACACGCCGGGCGACCGGGATGACCACTTGCGGCAGCGCCGGGGCCATGGTTCCGCCGAGGCGGACGGCGCCGCGCATGTACCAGGGCAGGAAGGCCGGAACCTTCGGGGCCAGCGCGGCGAGGTTCCGGGCGGCGACCTGCAGGTCCTCGGGGCGGACGACGCCGTCGACGAAGCCCACGGTGAAGTCGAGGCCGTTGGGGTCCTTGAGGACGCCTGCCAGCTGCTGGGCCGAGGCGTCGACCGGCACCTTGCCGGCCTCGGTGAGCCAGTGGCGCACCAGCGCGATGGTTTCCTCGGCGAGGGCTGCGGCCTCAAGGACCGGCGAGCCTTCGGACACGGGCGCGTGCCCGGCCGCGTTGCCGGTGTTCACGCCGGACTCCGTTGAAATGTTGGTCATGGCTGGTGCTCGTACTTTCTCAAGATGTGGACCGTTCCAGATTCAGTATGCGACCGGATTTTCATAAGATAAAGCGATGTTTTCCGAGCAATACTGGTTAGGAAAATCGATCGTTCGGGAGGTGCGCTCAACCGCCCCAGACACACGGATGCGCTATCACTTTTGGGTCCCAAAAGGCCGGAATGGGACCCAGAAGTGATAGCGCAACTCGGGTGGTACGCGGCTACTTGAGCGGGCGGTGCATTTCCACCAGTTCCTGGTGCCGGGGGCTGTCCGGGTTCATCAGCGAGTGCTTGCGGCCATAGCCGAAGTAGATGACCAGGCCGATGAGGAGCCAGACGCCGAAGCGGGCCCAGGTCTCCCAGTGCAGCTGAAGCATCAGGAACGCCGAAGCAAGCACGCCGAAGGCGGGAACCAAGGGCATCAGGGGAAGCCGGAAGGTGCGCGGTGCATCGGGCTTCTTGTAGCGGAACACGATGACTGCGGTGCAGACCACCACGAACGCGGCCAGGATTCCGATGTTGGTGAGGTCGGCGACGGCCTTGATCGGGAACACGCCGGCCAGCAGCGCGGAGCCGATGCCCGCGATCCAGGTGACACGCTGCGGGGTGCCGTGGCTGTCCGTCTTGGCGAACCACCCGGGGAGCAGCCCGTCACGGCTCATGGAGAACCAGACGCGGGTGACGCCAAGCAGGAAGGTGAGCATCACGGTCAGGATGGACAGCACCGCGAAGACCGAGATGATCGTGGCGATGACCGGCAGGCCCACGCTGTTGAATGCCGAGGCGAAGCCGGCCTTGGGGTCGATTTCCTGGTAGTTCTGCATGCCGGTGAGCACCAGCGTGGCAGCGACATACAGGAGCATCGCGATGATGAGGGACATGATGATGGCCTTCGGCATGTGCTTCTTGCCGTCCTTCGCCTCTTCCGCGGCCGTGCTCATCGCGTCATACCCGAAGACGGCGAAGAACACCGTGGCGGCCCCCGCGACCACCGGGCCGAAGCCGCTGGGCATAAACGGGTTGTAGTTGCCGGTATCGATGTAGAAGACGCCCAGGCCGATGATGAACAGGATGAGGATGACCTTGATGGCGACGGCGATCAGCTCGAACCGCCCGAAGGTCTTGGTGCCGCGGGACAGGATCCAGGTCACCAGCAGGCAGACGGCGATCGCCGGGATGTTGACGATGCCGCCGGTGCCTTCATCCGGCGTCGAGGTCATCCAGTCGGGCATGTTAATTCCGATGCCGGTGAGGAAAGCGTCGAAGTAGCCTGAGATACCGATGGCCACGACGGCCACGATCGCGATGTATTCCAGCAGCAGGTCCCACCCGATGAACCAGCCGATGATTTCGCCGAGGGCAACATATCCGTAGGTATAGGCCGACCCCGCCCGCGGGATCATGCCGGCAAATTCCGCGTAGGACAGTGCGGCCGCCGCGGAGGCCAGCCCCGCGATCAGGAAGGAGAACAGCACTGCCGGGCCGACGCCGGGTTCAGACTCGCTGCCGTGCGCAACAAGGCCTGCCAAAGAAAAGATGCCGACGCCGATGATGCCGCCGACGCCGATGGCCGTCAGCTGCCAGAA
The DNA here is from genome assembly GCF_052245515.1 of Pseudarthrobacter sp. 1C304. Classification (NCBI taxonomy): domain Bacteria; kingdom Bacillati; phylum Actinomycetota; class Actinomycetes; order Micrococcales; family Micrococcaceae; genus Pseudarthrobacter; species Pseudarthrobacter sp. 1C304. The sequence continues at coordinate 174,882 of NZ_JBQQCH010000009.1, forward strand.
GCCAAGGCTCTTCATCAAGCCGCTGTGAAGGCTTTCTTCCTCGATGTCGTCGATCGGCTTGCGCCGCATGATCGACCTGTCTATGTCTTGTGTAGCCATCAGGGTCTCCCGCGTTTAGGTGTGGCGCCCATCAATCCACCCTGTGATGGGGGTTACATAACGACAACAGTATGCAACTGCGATTGCATTAGATAAAGTGAATTCTCCTAATCAATAACCATTAGAATTCACAAAGGAATAGCAATGCTGGATGTCCGGCGGTTGCGCCTTCTGCGCGAACTGAAAATCCGCGGCACCCTGGCCGAGGTTGCCGAGGCGCTCCAGTACAGCCCCTCCTCGGTGTCCCAGCAGCTGGCCCTCCTGGAAAAGGAGGCCGGCGTCGAACTTCTGCGCAAGACCGGACGGCGCGTCCAGCTCACCCCGCAGGCCGAGGTTCTGGTGGCCCACACGGCCCAGCTCCTGGAAACGCTGGAACAGGCCGAGGCGGATCTGGCAGCCTCGCTGACCACGGTGACGGGCACGGTCCGCATTGCCGTCTTTCAGTCCGCGGCGCTGGCCCTCATGCCCGACGCCCTCACCCGGATGACATCCCGCTATCCAGAAGTGCGGATCGAGATGACCCAGCGCGAGCCCGAGACAGCCCTCCACGAGACGTGGGCGCGGGACTTCGACCTGGTCATCGCCGAGCAGTACCCGGGGCACGCGGCCCCCCGGTACGCCGAACTGGACCGGGTCCGGCTCACCAGCGACGCGATCCGCCTCGCCGTTCCGCCCCCGGCCCCCGGCCGGCCGGCAGTCGGCTCCCTTCCCGACACCGCCGGGCTGGCCTGGGTGATGGAGCCGCGCGGGGCGGCGTCGCGGCACTGGGCCGAGCAGGCCTGCCGCAGCGCAGGGTTCGAACCCGACGTCCGGTTTGAGACGGCCGACCTGCAGGCCCAGATCCGGCTCATCGAATCCGGGAACGCGGTTGCCCTCATGCCGGACCTCGTGTGGACCGGGCGGGGAACCACGTCGCAGCTGATCACCCTGCCGGGCGACCCGCACCGGACCATCTTCACCTCGGTGCGCCGCTCCAGCACCAAACGCCCGGCGATCATGGCGGCCCGGGAGGTCCTGGCCGAGACGGCAGCGTCCATCCCGCCGGCAGGCCCCTGAACCGGCGGGTGTTCGCTGGCTCACAGCGCTTCCGGCGGGCCGGGGCTAGACTGGTCCCGTTATGAATCGCACAATATTCAAGTCCAAGATCCACCGCGCCACGGTCACGCACGCGGACCTCCACTATGTCGGTTCGGTCACCGTGGACCTGGATCTGCTGGAAGCGGCCGACATCCTTCCCGGCGAGCTCGTCTCCATTGTGGACGTCACCAACGGCGCCCGGCTGGAGACCTACACTATCGCCGGCGAGCGCGGTTCCGGGGTCATCGGCATCAACGGCGCCGCCGCGCACCTCATGCACGAGAACGACATCATCATCCTGATCACCTACGCCCAGATGACCACGGATGAAGCGAAGGCCTACAGCCCCAAAGTGGTCCATGTGGACAAGGACAACCGGATTGTCCAGATCGGCAACGACCCCGCGGAAGGCCACACCCCGGGGATCATGCGCCCGCCGTACGCCCTGAACAACGCCACGCTGAACTGACGGCGCCGCCCGGCTTGTCACTGGCCCTGCACCGCAGGCTCCCTCAGCGTCCGCGGAACGCCGTAACAGGCGCCCCCGAGTAATAAACCTGATTACTCTGGGAGGGTGACGCCCTCCCTTCACCTGCGCAGCTTGCCGCGGACCGCCGCGTGCTAGGCGTGCTCGCCGGATTCTTCGTGGTCTGGTGCATCATCCTGGTGGGCATGTTCGTGGGCCGGCGCGGCATCCTGGGCGAGAACGCCCGCTCCGTGCTGAGCGCACTGACGTTCTTCGTGGCCAGCCCGGCCCTCCTCTTCGAGACCCTCAGCAAGGCCAACGTCCACGACGTCTTCGCCGCCCCGCTGCTGGTGGCCGCGGTAGGCGCCGTCGCCACAGCGGCGATTTTCTTCGTCATCGTCCGCTTCCTGCTCAAGCGCCCGCTGCCGGAATCCCTGACATCCTCCATGAGCGCCTCGTTGGCCAATTCAGCCAACCTGGGCATTCCCATCGCCGTCTACGTCCTTGGAGATGCCAGCTATGTGGCGCCGCTGCTGATCTTCCAGCTGGCCTTCTTCACTCCCCTGTTCCTGATGATTCTCGACGCCACCACCAGCACGCACCGGACCACCCCGCTGAGCTTCGTGCTGATGATCCTGCGCAACCCGATGATCGTGGGATCCGGCCTGGGCCTCGCCGTGGCCGCCACCGGGTGGCAGGTGCCCCAACTGGTGATGGAACCCATCCGGCTGATCGGCGGGGCCGCCATTCCGGCCATGCTGCTGGCGTTCGGCATGAGCCTCAACGGCTCCCGCCCGCTGCAGGCCTCCGCCGGGCGCCGGACCGACACCCTGCTGGCCTGCTTCTTCAAGCTCATTGTGCACCCGCTGCTGGCCTACCTTTTCGCCCGCTTCGCCCTGGGGCTGGAGGATCAAGCGCTGTTTGCCGCCGTGGTGACGTCTGCCCTGCCCACCGCGCAAAATGTCTTTGTGATCGCCAGCCGCTACCGGACCGGCCTGGTGGTCGCCAAGGACACCGTCCTCATTACCACCGTGGTCGCTGTGCCTGCACTGACAGTGGTGGCCCTACTCCTCGCCTGAGACCGCCCGGCGTGCCGCATTCCCGTACCAACACCCTCCGGAGGATCCTTTGACAACTCACCTTGACACCGTCGTCGTCGGGGGCGGGGCCATGGGCTCCGCAGCTGCCTGGGCGCTGGCCAGCCGCGGCCGGGACGTGACCCTGCTGGAGCAGTTCAGCCCCGGGCACCTCAACGGCGCCTCCCACGGCGCCACGCGTAATTTCAACCCCGGCTACGCCGACCCGGACTACGTTGCGATGCTGGCGGAGGCTGTCCGCTGGTGGGGTGAGCTGGAGACCGACGGCGGCGAGCAGCTCCTGGCGCGCACCGGCGTCGTGAACCACGGGACCGATCCTCGCCTCAGTGACGTGCAGCGCGCCCTGCACGGCGCCGGGCTGCGGGCTGAATTCCTGGACGCCGCGGAAGCGGCCGATCGCTGGCGCGGCATCCGGTTCGACCAGCAGGTGCTGCACATGCCCGACGGCGGGCAGCTGAACCCCGACGCCGCCCTCCCGGTGATGCAGCGCCTCGCCGCCGGCCGCGGGGCCAACATCCGGCACGGGGTTACGGTGCTTGACGTCGCCGTGGAAGACAGCGGCGTCCGGCTCACCGTGGATGACGGCGGACGGATCGAGGTGCTGGCCGCCCGGCAGGCCGTGGTCACCGCCGGTGCCTGGACCGGGAAACTGCTCGGGGCTCTGGTGGCCCTCCCCCGGCTTACCGTCACGCAGGAGCAACCGGCGCACTTCGCCGTTGCGGATGAAGGGGCGCTCTGGCCCGGCTTTAACCACGTCCCCGGCCCGGGCCCGGAGTTCGCTGACTGGTACTCCCCGGTTTACGGGATGCAGACGCCCGGCGAGGGAATCAAGGCCGGCTGGCACGGCGTGGGCCCGGTGGTGGACCCGGACCGGAGATCGTTTACGCCGGAGCCCACCCAGATGGCCGCACTGCAGCGGTACGCCCGGACCTGGCTGCCGGGCGTGGACGCCGACTCCCTCACCCCCGTCAGCTGCACCTACACCACCACCGTGGACGAAAACTTCATCCTCGACCGGATCGGCCCCCTGGTGATCGGCGCGGGGTTCTCCGGCCACGGGTTCAAATTCACGCCCGTCGTGGGGAGGATCCTTGCCGACCTCGCCACGGGCGAGGGCACCGCGCCGGACATCTTCTCGGCGACCCGCCGCAGGGTCCGCTGACGGTCAGAAGCAACGCGGGGTCAGACCGCGCCGGTCCCGGGCCGCGGCATGGGCCGGATGTGACCCCGCGTTGCGGTGGGCGCCGGTAGGCTGGACCGGACGCAGGACGCCCCCGGGATACCGGGGCATCAGCACGAGGTGGAGAAGACTTGCAGAGGGTGGGAACGCGCGGCACGGCCGGAGCCGGCAGGCCTAGGTCCGGCAGCAGCAGGTCCGGCAGGCTCAGGGGCGGCGTCGACTGGATTTCCGCCGGGCTGGCCGGGCTGATCCTGGTGTCCGCCACGGCCTGCGCCAGCCCCGGCACCGCCCCGGCCGCCGGCCCGACCGCCGTCGAAAGCTCCAGTGAAAGCGCCGCCCCGCCGACTGCCGCTGGGGCCACCCAGAGCGCCGGTGTGCCGGCCGCGGACCAGGCGCAGCCCCCGCAGCCGTCATCTGCCGGCACGGCATTGGAGGTGCTGGCCACCATTCCGGTCAAGGGCCGGGCACCCAAGACAGGCTACTCGCGCGACCAGTTCGGCCAGGCCTGGGCCGACGTCGACCGTAACGGCTGCGACACCCGCAACGACATGCTCCGCCGGGACCTGAGCAGCCTCGCCCTCAAGCCCGGGACCGGGGACTGCGTTGTCCTCTCCGGCATCCTGAACGATCCCTACACCTCAACGCTGATCAACTTCCTCCGCGGCAGCAGCACCAGTGACGCCGTGCAGATCGACCACGTGGTGGCGCTCAGCGACGCGTGGCAGAAGGGCGCCCAGCAGCTTTCCGAGGACCAGCGGCTCTCCTTCGCCAACGATCCGCTGAACCTGCTGGCGGTGGACGGGCCCACAAACCAGCGCAAGAGCGACGGCGACGCCGCCACCTGGCTGCCGCCGAACAAGTCCTTCCGCTGCGAGTACGTGGCCCGCCAGATCTCGGTCAAGGCCGGGTACGGGCTCTGGGTGACCCAGGCCGAACACGACGCGATGGCCCGGGTGCTGGGGGACTGCCCCGACACGGCCGCCCCCACCGCTTCCACTGCCGTGGCAGCGCCGCCAGCCAGGGCCGAACCGCAGCCGGCCCCCGCGCCTCCGCCTGCCCCTGCCCCTGCCCCTGCCCCGAAGGATGCGGCCCCGGCCGCCGTATACTACGCGAACTGCGCCGCCGCCCGTGCCGCGGGAGCCGCGCCGCTCCGGGCCGGCCAGCCGGGTTACCGCGAGCAGATGGACGGCGACCGCGACGGCATCGCCTGCGAATAGCGGACGTCGCGGATCAGTCCGAAGAATCTAGTTCTTCGGCAGCGCGTCCAGCAGCCTGGCGCAGCGGATGAAACCCAGGTGCGAGTACGCCTGCGGGTGGTTCCCCAGGTGCGTCTCGGTGCCCGGGTCGTACTCCTCCGGCAGCAGCCCGGTGGGGCCGAACAGGTTGACCAGCTGGTCGAAGAGGTCCCAGGCCTCCTCGATCCGGCCCACCGCGACGTACGCCTCGATCAGCCAGGTCGTGCAGATGTGAAAGCCGCCCTCCAGGCCCGGCAGCCCGTCGTCGTACCGGTACCGGAACACGGTGGGCCCCACCCGCAGCTCCCGCTCCACCGCCGTGACGGTGTCCAGGAAACGCTGGTCCGCGACGTCCAGCAGACCGGACAGGCCGATGTGCAGCACCGCGGCATCCAGGTCCGGGCTGTCGTAGGCCACCGTGTAGGACTGCGAGCTCTCGTCCCAGCCCTCGCGCAGGACTTCCTCCCGGATGGCCGCTGCGGTGGGCTCCCACTCCGGCCGCGGCTCCCGGCCGTGCCGGGCCGCGGTGCGCAGCGCGCGGTCCAGCGCCACCCAGCACATCACCTTGGTGTAGACGTGGTGCCGGGGCGCCCGCCGCGCCTCCCAGATCCCGTGGTCCGCCTCGTGCCAGCGGGCCAGCACGGCCGCGGCCATCTGGACGATTAGCTCCCAGTGGTCATCGGCGAGCGCCCCCTGCCGCGCGCTCAGGGCATCAATCAGTTCGGCCACGGGCCCGAAGACGTCCAGCTGCACCTGGTGGTCCGCGGCGTTGCCGATTCGCACCGGCCGGGAGCCCGCGTAGCCGGGGAGGCTCTCAATGATGGCCTCGGTGGACAGCGGCGCCCCGGTGACCGAATACAGCGGGTGCAGCCACTCCGGGCCGGGGGCATGGGCCAGGATCCGTCCCAGCCAGGCCAGGAACCCGTCCGCCTCCGCGGTGGAGCCCAGGTCCACCAGCGCATTGACCGTCATGGAGGCGTCCCGCAGCCAGCAGTACCGGTAGTCCCAGTTCCGGGTGCCGCCGATCCCTTCCGGCAGCGAAGTGGTGGGCGCGGCCAGCACGGCTCCGGTGGGCTCGTGGACCAGGGCGCGGAGCACCAGGGCGGAGCGGCGGACCAGGGACGGTTTGACCGCGGGCAGCTGCAGTCCCTGCACCCAGCGCCGCGAATGGTGCGCGACGGCGGCGCGGCGCGAGTTCTCCTCCGGCGGGTCGGAGCGCTGCGGTTCCGTGTCGCCGCAGCGCAGGTTGAGCACCACCGGGCCGTGCCGGAGTTCGACGTCGGCCGTGGCGGTGGCGTGGCGGCCGTCCGAGGTGATGGTGAAGCCGACGCCGGGTGCGAGCAGGATGATCGGGTCCGCGGTGCCCACCACGTGCAGTTCCCCGCCGCGGTCCTCCATGCTGAAGGGCGCGTTGGCGTAGTCCGGGCGGGGCGCGAACACAATCCGCGCCGTTCCCGTGCCGGACAGGACCCGGACCAGGCTGGTGATGCCTTCCGGGGCGGGTTCCAGGTAGTCCGTGACGGTGACGTCGGCCCAGCGGGTTTCCACGATCATAGTGCTGTCCACGTAGCGCTGGCCCAGGACCTGGGACGCCTTCGCAGGTTCCACCGAGAAGTGCCCCGCCGCATCCCCGCCGAGAAGATGGGCGAAGAGGGATCCCGAGTCCGGCAGCGGGTGGCTCATCCAGCAGATCCGGGCGTCCGGCGTAACGAGGGCTGTGGAGGAGCCGTTGCCTATCAGGGAATGCCGTTCCAGGCCGACGGCGTCCTCGCCGAAAAGCCAGGCCCGCCGGAGCTCAAAGAGGACCGCCAGGACGCGGGCAAAGGACTCCGGGTCCCGCAGCCGGTGCGGTGCGACGGTGGGTCCCGGCCCGACGCGCAGGCCCAGGTCCGGCCCGCGCAGGGTGGCCATGGCGGCCTCATCGCTGGAGGCGTCCCCGGCGTAGAGGGCGGCGCTGGCCCCCAGCATGGAGCGCAGGTGCTCCAGGGCGGCGCCCTTCGACGGTTCCACCACGGACAGGTCCAGGACGGAGCCGTCGATGATGAAGTTCAGCCCGTGCGCCCGGGCGATGTCCTCCGCCTGCCGGGTGGCCAGCTCGACGACGTCGGGGGCGGCCGGGCGGGTGTGCACGGACACGGCGACGGGCTTCCGCTCGATCGTGATGCCACGGTAGGCGCCCACGGTTTCGGCGAGCGCCTGGCTGGCCTGCTGCAGCACGGATTCGGTGGCCAGGGACAGGCCGTGGGCAAAACCCATGTCGAACTCGGCGCCGTGCGAGCCAACAAGGTGCACCTCTGCGGGCAGCCGCGAGACGGCCGCCAGGTCGCGCAGGGAACGCCCCGAGATCACGGCCGCGTGGGTGTTCGGCAGGGCAGCCAGGGCGCGCAGCGCAATCGCGGCACTGCCCAGCGGCAGCGTCTCGGTGGAGATGCCTTCCGCGGCGCACAGGGTCCCGCCGTAGTTGCAGGCCACCAGCAGTCCCGGCGTGCGGGCCAGGAGCTTGAGTTCGGCCAGCAGCTGCGGCGTCAGCCCGTCGTCGGCCGCGTCGGTCTGCACAAAGGCGCGGAGCAGGCCCAGCGGCAGAGATTTCGTCAGGAGGGCAGAGTCAGCCAGGGTCTGGTTGAGCGGAGTGGGCATGCGCGGAGTCCTTCGGGTCGTCCCCAATGCCTGCGTGTGGCCGCCCCTGCGGGACGTACTCCCAGTGTTTCCCGGCCCGGTTTCCCATGGGTGTCCCGGCGGTTGCGTCTGTGTAACATCCGCCGGCCCGCCTCCCCCGGCGCCTTAGACGCGGACCAGCCCGGCGGCCTCGGCAAGCAGCTGCACCGACCGCAGCCGCGCCTCGGTTCCGTTGCTCTGGTGCGCGACGATCAGCTCGTCGGCGTCGGCGTGCGCGGCGAATTCGTCAAGGTAGTCCAGCACGGCGTCCGGGGTGCCCACGGCAGAGTACTTCATCATCTGCCCCACGTGCTGGCCCTGCGGCGAGTCCAGGATCATATCCGCCTCATCGTCGCTGAACTCGCGGCCGTTGCCGAAGAACAGCGAGACGCGGGCGCGTTTAGTGGCATGGAACATCTCCTGCGCCTCCGCCGCGGAATCCGCAGCGATCACGTTGGCGCCGGCGATCACGTGCGGGGCGTCCAGCTGCGCGGAGGGCCGGAAATCGCGGCGGTAGAGGGCGACGGCGTCCTGGAGGGCGTTGGGCGCGAAGTGCGAGGCGAAGGCGTACGGCAGGCCCAGCTGCGCGGCGAGCCGGGCGCCGAACAGCGAGGATCCCAGGATGTACAACGGCACGTTGGTGCCCTTGCCGGGGGTGGCCTCCACGCCCGGAATGCGGGTGGGGCCGGTCAGGTAGCCCTGAAGTTCGAGGACGTCCTGCGGGAAACTGTCGGCGGACATCGGGTCGCGGCGCAGGGCGCGCAGCGTGTTCTGGTCACTGCCCGGCGCGCGGCCGAGGCCCAGGTCGATCCGCCCGGGGTGCAGGGTTTCCAGGGTGCCGAACTGCTCGGCGATGGTGAGCGGGGAGTGGTTGGGCAGCATCACACCGCCGGCGCCGAGGCGGATGCTCTCGGTCTGCGCGGCGACGTGGGCGATCAGCACGCTGGTGGCCGAGGAGGCGATCGCGGACATGTTGTGGTGCTCGGCGTACCAGACCCGCCGGTAGCCCAGGGTCTCGGCGAGCTGCGCCATGGCCACGCTGCCCGCCAGGCTCTCTGCCGCCGTCTGGCCCTTGCCGATGGTTGCCAGGTCAAGGATGGAAAGCGGAACAGTCACGGAAAAAGCCGGCCTTTCGTAGCGGAAGTCACTGACGGGCGCCGGCCTCTGGCGGACGCACACTGGTGACAACGACGCCGGGTCCCGGCTTATTTCTGCGCCCGCTGTGGCGTTCCCCATGCACCGGGCGGCATGTCAGGGGGCCAGCGGGTCAGGGGCACGAATAGTTGTAGTCCAGGCCACCGGAAACGTACTGCGTCAGGGCCACGCGGCTGCCGGGGGTAAGCGCCGGCAGGGAGCAGTTCGACTTGGCGCCGTTCAGGGACCGCGCCCCGGCGAGCCAGCTTGGCAGGCCGGCGAGGGGGCTGTCGGCAGGAACCGTGCCGGCGATCTGGCCCCACTGGTAGCCCGTGGAATAGATCCCGACTTTCGCACCGATGCTCTCGAAGTAGTCGGCCATGCCTTCAAGGTCGGCAACGTTCGCGGCCTTGTCCGCCTGCCAGCTGTTTTCCGTCTCCACGTCCAGCCACCACAGGTAGTCCTGCGGATTGTCGATCCCGCGGATCGTGGCGTCGTCATAGGCCTTCGCGTAGCCGTACATGTACGAGCAGGCTTTGAAGTCGCCGGCCCCGCTGCCGCAGACACCGTACGGGTTGTCGACGTCGGCACCGCCGTAGTGGTTCGACGTGGGCCACCACGAGCCCTGCAGGCCCGGGTTGGCAGTGTTGACGTAGAGCGCCACCCGCGGCTGGTCGGTGAGCGCCGGCGTCGGCGCGGTCTCCGCCCACTCAAGCTGCTCAGCCAGGCACGGGTTGGTGGTGTTGGCGAGCCCGTTGTTCACCCCGACAATCGCGAACGCCGGCCGCTTGGGAAGGGTCTTGCCGCACTGCGGCCACGAAACGTCGATGCCGACCGGTTCTGACGTCCGGGGCGGCGCAGCTGACGCCGGCCCTCCGCCCAGCAGGACAAGGCCAAGCGTGATGGCGGCGGAAACCAGCTTCGTCAATACCCGGGTAGCCATACCCCAGCTTACTGCGGGACCCTTGAGGCACCTTGAAGCCCGGCGCGCGCGTCGCCGGAATACCTGGCGGCTGCGGGGGGTTGCCGCCCATGGACCGCTTTTCCATTCACCGCCGGCCGCCTGGCCGGCAGAACAGGAGACTGACATGGCTAACATCCTGATGGTCGTATCCGCCGCTGATTCCCTCACCATGAGGGACGGCAGCGAACACCCCACCGGCTACTGGGCCGAGGAGCTGGTGGTTTCACACCAGACCCTCCGGAACGCCGGCCACACCGTCCACATCGCGACGCCCGGCGGCGCGAAGCCCACGGTGGACCAGGTCAGCCTGGCGGCCGAGTCCGCCGGGGGTGAGGACCGCGCCGACAGCTTCCGCACCTACATCTCCGAGATCGACGCCGAGCTGTCCGCGCCGCTGGCGCTGGCCGACGTCGAGCTCTCCGGCTACGACGCGATCGTTATGCCGGGCGGGCACGGCCCCATGGCAGATCTCTACCGCGATGCCGACCTTGGCAGGCTGCTGACCGCAGCGAACGCCGACGGCAAGGTCATTGCCCCGTTCTGCCACGGCCCGGCCGGGCTGCTGAGCGCCACGGACGACGCCGGAACGTTCGCGTTTGCGGGACGCCGCCTCACCGTTTTCACCAACGAGGAGGAACTGGGCGGCGGCACCGGCCCCAACACGCCGTGGTTCGTGGAGGACCTCCTGAAGGAGAAGGGCGCAGTGGTGGAGAACGCCGCTGCCTGGACCTCCCACGTGGTGCGCGACGGCAACCTGATCAGTGGCCAGAACCCGCAGTCCAGCGAGGCCGTGGCGAAGGAAGTCCTCAACGCCCTCGCCGGCTAACCCCCAGGACCAGAGCGCAGAAAACCGACAGCTTAGCCGGGTCCGGGGTGCCCGGCCCGGCTAAGCTGTCGGCATGGCCATCAAATCCACAGCTGACAAAGTCGCCACCCTCCAGAAGGGGTACACCTTCGAGGGCCCCACGATCGAGTTGGGTGCCGCGATCGTCGACGGCGACGTCCACAAAGACGCCCCGGTCCGGCTGCCGCTGTCCATGATGAACCGCCACGGGCTGGTGGCCGGGGCCACCGGCACCGGCAAGACCGTCACCCTGCACATGATGGCCGAGCAGCTCTCCGCCGCCGGGGTACCGGTCTTCCTGGCGGACATCAAGGGCGACCTGTCCGGCCTGGCCACTGCCGCCACCGGCAGCGAAAAGCTGCTGGCCCGCACGTCCGGGATCGGGCAGGACTGGTCCGGCAAGACGTTCCCGGTGGAATTCCTGGCCCTCGGCGGGGACGGAAACGGCATCCCGGTGCGCGCCACCATCACCTCCTTCGGCCCCATCCTGCTGTCCCGCATCATGGAGCTGAACAACACGCAGGAATCCAGCCTGCAGCTGGTCTTCCACTTCGCGGACAAGAACAACCTTGAACTGATCGACCTGAAGGACCTGCGCGCGGTCATCCAGTTCCTCACGTCGGCGGAAGGCAAGGACGAACTCGAGGCACTCGGCGGCCTGTCGAAGGCGACGGCCGGGGTCATCCTCCGCGAACTCATCACCCTTGAGGCGCAAGGGATGGAGAAGTTCTTTGGCGAACCGGAGTTCGATACCGCCGAGCTGATGCGCAACGCCCCGGACGGCCGCGGTGTAGTCACCTGCCTGGAGCTGCCCACGCTGCAGACCAAGCCGATGCTGTTCTCCACCTTCCTGATGTGGCTCCTGGCCGACCTGTTCGAGGACCTGCCCGAGGCCGGCGACCTCGACAAGCCCAAGCTCGTGTTTTTCCTGGACGAGGCGCACCTGCTGTTCAACGGCGCCTCGAAGGCCTTCCTGGACGCCATCACCACCACCGTGCGGCTGATCCGGTCCAAGGGCGTGGGCATCTTCTTTGTCACCCAGACCCCCAAGGACGTCCCGGCCGAAGTCCTGGGCCAGCTCGCGAACCGGGTGCAGCACGCCCTGCGCGCCTACACGCCGGAGGATGCCAAGGCGCTGAAGGCCACCGTGTCCACCTTCCCCATGAGCGACTATGACCTTGAGGAAACGCTCACGTCCGCCGGGATCGGCGAGGCGGTGGTCACTGTCATGAACGAAAAGGGCGCCCCCACCCCCGTGGCACTGACCCGCCTGCGCGCGCCGGAGTCCCTTATGGGCCCCAGCGCCGACGCCCTCATCCTCAGCACCGTGGCCGGCTCCGCGCTCCTGCCCCGGTACGGCGCCGCCGTCGACAACCATTCCGCCTACGAGAAGATCACCGGGGCGGCCGCCGCCTCCACGGGCGCAGCGGAAACGCCGGCGGCACCGTCCCCCGGCGGCGGCCCGGCCGGCGCCTCCCCGGTGGACGTCGACGCCGAGGCGCGGCGGATCGAGGAGGAAATCCTGGGCCGGCCCAGCACCCGGCCCGCGCCGGCTCCCGCATCTGACGGATCCCGCCGAGCACCGCAGCGCCAGGCACCCCGGCAGCCCCAGCGCCAGTCCGCGGGCGACGGCGGCACGGCCGGGGATCTGGCCGGCGTCCTGAGCGGGGCACTCGGCGGCGGGCTCAAGAGCATGGCCCGCTCGCTGGGGACCCAGCTGGGCCGCGAGCTTCTCCGCGGCGTCTTCGGCAACGCCCCCAAGCGCCGCCGCTAGAACCAGCCCGGACGTCCCCGCCGTCCGTGCGGTCCCTGACACATGGGGCCGCTGTGACAAGGGGATTCCTGAGGGGTGCAGGTAACGTAAGGTACGTGCAAATGAGTCAGGCGTTGGTCAGGACTGCAGCCGGGTGGCTGCTGGTCCTGATGCTCGCCGTGGCCGCGGGCATCGTCGCGATCAACATTGTGAACAACACCATCGCCAGCCCGCAGCAGCCTGTCCGTGAGTATATCGACGCCCTGCAGAAGGGCGAGGGTGAGAAAGCCCTGGGCCTGCTGCGCGCCTCTGTGCCCCAAAGCAGCGCCGCCATGCTGGACGGGACCGCGCTGCAGACGGCCGCCTCCCGCATCAGCGGCCTGAAGTACGGCGAGGCCGAGGACCGCGGCGGAAACCAGGTCATGGTCCCGGTGGACTACACGATTGACGGCAGCGATCTGCGCACCGAGTTCCTGCTGGAAAAGACGGGCACCGAGTGGCTGTTCTTCTCCAAGTGGGCCTTTGTTCCCGCAACCCTGCCCGTCCTGGATGTCACGGTGGTCAACGCCAATGAGGCCACCCTCAACGGGGTGCCGGTGAACATGCCCAACGGCCGCAACTCCTTCGCCGTCTTCTACCCTGGCGAATATGAGGCCTCCCTGACCGGCAGCTACTTCTCCGCCCCGGCCACCAAAGCCACCCTGTCTGCCCGGGACCTCCCGGCCGCCCCGCTGAACCTCTTGACGGAAGCCACCGACGGGCTGAAAGATGCCGTGGGCAGCAAGCTGAAAGAGTTCCTGGATACGTGCGCGGACACGGCCGACAAGCAGCAGAAGCTCCAGCCGGACTGCCCGTTTTATCACACCACCAACAACCGCGTGATCGACGGCACCATCGACTGGAGCATCACGGAGTACCCCACCGTCAGCATTGAGCCCTTCGGCGGGCGCTGGGTGGTGGCGCCACTGAACGGTAAGGCGCAGATCAAGGCCCGCCAGGTGGACCTGTTCACGGGAGCCGTAACGGAGCTGAACGCCGTGCACGATTTCAGCTTCACCACCCGGCTGGACGTCGACGCCGACACCGTCAAGGTCACCCCGCTCCTGAACTACTGACCCCGGGCCGTCGGGCCGCTCCCCCGCAGATGCCAAAAGGCTGCCGTCAGTGACGCCGGGTCACGGACAGCAGCCTTTCGGAGCGTAAGGAATCAGGCGTCAGTCCATTCCGCGCAGGTCCAGCACCAGCTCGGTGTCGCCGTCGGCCTGCAGCAGCACCGGGATGCCCCAGTCCTGCTGGTACAGGTGGCAGGCGGCGTGGTCCGGGATCTCGCCGTCGGCGTCTTCGGGGCCGTCGCAGGCAGCGGCGCGTGCGGTGATGTGCAGGACACCCTCGGGGACCTCGGACGACAGCTCCAGGGTGCGGAGCAGTCCCACGGACGTGCCGCCGCCGGAGACCAGGAGCTCCGGCGGGGTGGAGGAGATCTTCAGCTGGGTGGGGTCGCCCCAGCGGTCGTCCAGCTTCTGGCCCGTCGGCGCGGTGAAGCGGACGGTCAGCTCCAGCAGCCCCGGCGCGACCGGGCTCTTGGGCCGGTGGGTCTGCGAGGCGCCCTCATCCACCTGCTGCGCTTCCTTGGGAATCGGCACGTAGACCAGCTGGTGCTTGTTCGCCTCAACCACCACCAGCAGCGGCTCCGCACCGGCCACCTGCGTGTGGTCGACGATCACGTCGGAGGGTTCGGACAGGCCGCGCGCCAGCGTGGACACCGTGCCCGTGGCAGGGTCGTAGCGCCGGACCGCGCCGTTGTAGGTGTCGGCGATCGCCACGGAGCCGTCCGGCAGGACCGTCACGCCCAGCGGGTGCTGCAGCCGGGCCTCCGACGCCGGCCCGTCACGGAAACCGAAGTCAAACAGGCCCTTGCCGACGGCGGATTCCACGGTGACCGTGCCGCCGTCGGAAATCACAAGCTTGCGCAGCGCCGAAGTTTCGGAGTCCGCCACCCAGATGTTGCCGTCGGCGTCCTCGGCGAGGCCGGAGGACTGGGCGAACCAGGCTTCCTCGGCCGGGCCGTCCAGCAGGCCCTCCAGACCGTTGCCCGCGATGATGGACACGGCGCCCGTCTCCGGGGCGAAGCTGAAGATCTGGTGCACGCCGGCCATCGCCACGACGACGGCGTTCAGCTTGGTGGACCAGACAACGTCCCAGGGGGAGCTGAGGGACACCCGCAACGGGTCCTCCTCCAGCCGGGTGCCGTAGGCGGCGCCTTCCTCGTCCACCCGGGCCGGGCCGGTCTCGAGCAGCCGCTGCACGCCGTTGCCGGCCAGCGTCCGCACGGTCCTGTCAGCGAGCGTCAGCCCGCGCAGGCGGTGGTTCACGGAATCGGCAATCACCACGTCGTAGCCGGCCTTCGCCGCGACGTCCTCCGGGAGCAGCACCAGGCCCTGGGGCTCGTTGAAGCGGGCGACGGCGGCACCGCCGTCGGCGTGGCCCTTCTCACCGGAGCCGTAGGTGGCCAGGACGGTCTGGAAGTCGGTGGAGAGTTCCACCAGCCGGTGGTGCCCGGTGTCGGTAACCAGCCACGAGCCAGCGCCGGTTTCAGCCTCTGAGGAGTCACTGCCGCCGCGTCCGGCGGGAAGGAACAGGGCCTTCCCGGGGAACCGCAGGGTGCCCGACGTCGGCTCCGGCGCCACATAGGGGCCGTCGCCGCGGTGCAGGGTCCCCTTGGCCTCATGCTCGGCGATCAGTTCGGGGATGAGCACGGAGAGGCCGTCGGCGTGGCCCTCGCCGGAGAGGTGCGCCACGATGTAGCCCTCGGGGTCGATGACCACCAGCGTGGGCCACGCACGTGCCGTGTAGGCCTTCCAGGTGTCCAGTTCGGGATCGTCCAGGACCGGGTGGCGGATCTCGTAGCGTTCGACGGCGGCGGCCAGCGCCACAGGGTCGGCCTCGTGCTCGAACTTGGGCGAGTGCACGCCCACGGTCACGAGGACGTCGGAGTACTGCTGTTCCAGCGGGCGTAGCTCGTCCAGGACGTGCAGGCAGTTGATGCAGCAGAAGGTCCAGAAGTCGAGGAGCACGATCTTGCCGCGCAGTGATTCCAGGTCCAGGGACTTGCCGCCGGTGTTGAGCCAGTTGCGGCCCACCAGCTCGGAGGCCCGGACCCGGAGGTGGGTGCGTACGGTTTCGGTCATGAGCGTCCTTCCAGCTTTGAGTTGCGTTCGGCCAGCCGGGCATCGCGTTCGGCCAGCTTGGCAAACATATCGTTGTAAGCAGTCAGATCGGCGTCGTTATTCCTGTCCGCTGCCCGGTCGGTGCGCTTGGACTCGCGCGCATCGGACCGGGACCACTGGACGGCGACGCCGATCGCCACCAGCAGCGTGGGCACTTCGCCGATGCCCCAGGCCACCGCTCCGCCCATCTGCTGGTCCAGCAGGGCCGACGGGCCCCACGTCCGGCCGAGGTTTCCGAAGTAGTCCGCCGCCAGCAGCCCGGTACCGCCCATAATCGCGACGCCGAAAAAGGCGTGGAACCCCATGGTGGCCAGCAGTAGCAGCAACCGCATGGGATACGGTGCGCGCCGGGGCAGCGGGTCGGTGCCGATCATCGTGAGGACGAAGATGTAGCCGGTCAGGGCGAAGTGCAGGTTCATCAGCTCGTGGCCGATGTGGTCCCGCATCGCGTAGCCGAACGCATCCGAGTAGTAGAACAGCACGATCGAGCCAGCGAAGTTAGCGGCTGCGAACAGCGGATGCGTGACCAGCTGGGAGAACTTCGAGTGGATCATGATCAGCAGCCATTCCCGGGGGCCGCGCGAGCTGTCCCGCCGCGGCGTGAGCGCCCGGAGGGCCAGCGTCATGGGGGCGCCCAGGACCAGGAAGATGGGGGCCACCATGGTCAGCGCCATATGGTCCACCATGTGCGCGGAGAAGAGAACGCGGCCATAGACTGCCGGGGGGCCGGAGGTCACATAGGTCAGGACGCCGAGCCCGATCACCCAGTTGATGGTCCGGAACCAGGACCATGAGTCCCCGCGCCGGCGTACCTTCCGCAGGCCCAGGATGTACGCCACCAGGCCGAAGGCCGCGACGGCGACCCAGAGCCAGTCGGGACGCCATTCGGTCAGCCAGCGTTCCGGGGTGAGTTCCGGCGGGAGATCGTAGCCGGAAATGATGAAGGCCGGGGAGGCGTTCGTGACCAGGGCCTCGCCCAGCGGGGGCGCCGAGCGGCCGAGTGCGACGGCGATCCCGGACGTGGCGCCCATGATCAGCAGTTCGGCCAGCACCAGCTGCCAGAGCACGCGGCGGGCGGACAGTCCCCCGCCCTGGCTGCCCAGCTGCGGGATGACCCAGCGCCGGTGCATCAGGCCGATTACGCCGAGGACCAGGGTGGCCGCGGCTTTGGCCAGGACCAGCTGCCCGTATGCCGAGCCCAGGAGGTCGTTCCACGACGTCAGGCGGATGCTGGAATTGATGACGCCGGAAGCGAAGACGAGGATGAAGGCGAAACCGGCCAGCGCGGAAAAGCGCCGGAGCGTGGGCTCGACAACGTCGGAGCGTCCGCCGCCCTTCGCGCCGGACGCTGCTGCGAGCACGCCGGAGAGCAGCGCCAGCGCGATGATGCCGCCTACCCACGCGGAAACGCCCACCAGATGCAGGCCCAGCGAGTTGATGGCGCCTTCGTGGTCGGCGGAGCTTGCGGAGTGTCCGATCAGCGCCGCGGGCACGAGCCCGATGAGGGACAGGATCAGGGTTGCCGCCAGCGCGCCCTGGGACCGGACGCCAAAGAGCGCCGTGGTGACGACGGCGGCAATAATAACGACGGCCAGCCAGGCGCGGCCGGTCTCAATGTCGGTCATAAAGAAGACCAGCGACCGGGTGAACTCCGGGTCCCCCGAGATCCCCTGGCCGGCGATGTCTGAATAGCTCAGCACCAGGACGGCGATCGCGGACAGGGTCCAGGCGACGCCTGCGGCGGCGGCAATGGCCAGTGTCCGGGTAAAGGCTGGATGTTCCGGCTCGTCGCCGGCTTTGGACCGCGAACCTGTGAGGGAGCGGGGCAGGATGCCGACGGCGAAGAGCAGCCCCCCGATCACTGTGGCCAGCGCAATGTTGTGGACGGCCTTGCTGACCGGAAGACCCCACCGGACCAGGGCGCCCGGGTCGGACACCTCACGGGCCGCTGCGGCGCCGGAGAACAGCAGGGCGGCCACAAGCCCGAGGAACAGGGCGGCAAGGCCCGCGAACAGCCACGGCCGGGAGATTCCGCCGGAACGCGCTACGGGGCCGCGCGGGACTCCGCCCGGGGCGGGAGCGGCTGCTGTGGCACGGGGATTTGCTGCGGAAGGCACAGTTCCATTGTCCGCTACGCCCGGCCCGGGCGCCGAATCGGGATGCAGCCGGCAGCAGGTCCTTCGGCGGCCACGAGGGCGGTTAACGAAGAAGGAGCGGCGGCCCAGGGGGCCGCCGCTCCTTTCAAGCGTTCAGAGAAGACTACTTCTTCTTGGAGACCGCAGCCTTCAGCTTGGAGCCGGCGGTCAGCTTGACGCTGTGGCCTGCCGCGATCTGAATGGTCTCGCCGGTCTGCGGGTTGCGGCCGGTGCGAGCTGCACGGTCGGTGCGCTCGACTGCGAGCCAGCCCGGGATGGTGATCTTTTCGCCAGCGGCGACGGAGGTCTCGAAGACCTCGAACATTGCATCCAGCACGGAGTTGACGGCGGCCTGGCTGGTGCCGGCCTTGCCAGCTACCTCTGCAACAAGTTCACTACGGTTCTTAGCCATTTATGTCCTCCTGGACGGTCATGATTCCTGGAGCCTGCACACGGCATGCGTACAAACCACTGTTCGAAAACTTACCAGCTTGGCGCCGCCGAGGTGGCAAATTCCGCGTGTTTTCGGCCTTTTTCGGGGAAAAACCCGCGATTCGGTGCCTTTCGGACCCGTTTTTCGCCGTCAGCGGACGCTCACTCCGTTGCGGCGCCCTCCGCCCCTACGCTCCCTCACATCCTGCGGGCTTCCCGCCGATACTCCCTCACTTACGGTGTGCGTACCGTGGACGCTCCCGCGGGTCGTGCGGGCCCGTCCGGGGCGCTTCCGCTGGTGCGGCGTGGTGGGTGGTTAAATGCGGGAGGACCCCAACCTGGTGGTTGGGGTCCTCGACCTAATGATGTTCCGGCGGTGACCTACTCTCCCACACCCTCCCGGGTGCAGTACCATCGGCGCTGTGGGTCTTAGCTTC